>CAWABC010000029.1:0-5296 GCA_963780105.1 uncultured Acidobacteriaceae bacterium | reverse complement strand
ACCGGGCAGGCGTTGACAGCGTGGCGTCGGTACGCTGCCTCCATGAAACAGATCCATCCAACTCGCGCTCTGCTTTTGAGCTGTTGCCTTATCGTTCTTGCGCACTGGAGTGCGGCCCAGAGCGGGCTTCCCCCGGATACGAGCGGCACGAGCGAGCCCAAGCCAGAACTAGTCACAATTCCCGCCGGCACGCACCTGCTCATGAGACTGACCAGTCCGCTGCACACCACCTCCTCGACTCCGGGCTCGGGGGTCTATCTGGAGACTGTGTTTCCCGTGGTCGCGGGTGACCGGGTAGCGATTCCCGAACATACTCGGGTGATGGGTGTAGTCGCGGACGAGCGCAGACCGGGCCGCGTGAGGGGTCGCGGCCGGATGCGCCTCAGATTCACGCAGTTGATTCTCCCCGATGACCACGAACTTGCAATCGCCGGAAACCTGCAGAGCCTGCCGGGATCAAGCAAGAATCGAAGCGTCAACAACGAAGGGACGATTGAGCCGGTGGACCAAATCGACGCCGACGTCTACACCGTGGCCAAGACAACCGGTGCGGGCGTCTTTGCCGGAGCGGTCAGCCTTGCCGGCCCCGCGGGCATAGGCTATGGCGCTCTGATTGGCGGCGGGCTTGGCCTTGCCAAGGTCCTGTTCACCCGCGGCGATGAAATTTCGCTGCCGGTGGGCACGAGGGTCGAGATGGTCCTGCAGCATCCCCTGACTTTGCACGCACCGACAATACCGGCAGTCACCTACTCCGGGGAAACGGCAACGAGCGATCTCTCTATCCCAAAGGAACAAGCTACCCATCAAGCAAGGGCCAACTTGCCGTCATGCCTGCGTGACGGCCGGACTCTGCAGTGTGTTCCGTAGGCGCGGTGGGTTGGAACCGGGACGGGAGGCGGGCGAAGACTTAGGAGGCTTTGGAAAAAGTGACTAAGGGCGCAAGAAGCTGCCCTCAGGCGCTAAAGCGCGACACATTGTTAACGACTTGCGGCACGACTGAAGTCGTGCCCTTCCCGAGAGCCTGCGTGAATCAGAGTCTTTCCGCAGCCTGTCACCTGTACAGCAAATCGAGAACTGCTCTAGATGACTACGGCTTCCTTGTATTCTCCGTAGACCCTGCGCATTGCGTCTGAAATCTCGCCCACCGTGGCATTTGCTTCGACGGCCGCCAGGATGCGCGGCATTAGATTGTCGCCCCCGCGGGCCGTATCTTCGACCGCGCGGATCGCGGCTTGCCAGGTTTGGGCATTGCGCTTGGCGCGCAGCGCTCGCAGGCGCTCCACTTGCTTTCGTTCCAGATCTGGATCGATCCGCTGGATCGGCACCGCGTGCTCTTGTTCTATCTGGAAGCGGTTCACGCCTACCACTACCGCTTGCTGCCGATCGACCGCCTGCTGATATTCGTAGGCGGCGTTCTGGATTTCCTGTTGCACGTATCCGCGTTCGATGGCCTTGAGCATGCCGCCCATGGCTTCGATTTTTTCCAGATAGTCGGCGGCTCGCTTCTCGATTTCGCTGGTCAGCGATTCTACGTAATACGACCCGGCGAGCGGATCGACCGTTTGCGGCGCGCCCGACTCGAAGGCGATCACTTGCTGGGTGCGCAGCGCTATGCGAGCTGAGGCTTCGGTGGGCAGGGCCAGCGCTTCATCATAGGAATTGGTGTGCAGAGACTGGGTTCCGCCTAACACGGCCGCCATGGCCTGGATGGCGGTGCGGACGATGTTGTTCTCCGGTTGCTGCGCGGTCAGGGTGGAACCGGCGGTCTGCGCGTGGAAGCGGAGCATCCACGATTTTGGATTCTTCGCTTTGAACTTGTCGCGCATGATCTTCGCCCACATGCGGCGGGCGGCGCGAAACTTCGCGACCTCTTCCAGGAAATTGCTGTGGGCGTTGAAGAAAAACGAAAGCCTTGGCGCGAACTTGTCCACATCGAGGCCGGCGCGAATCGCCGCTTCCACGTAGGCAATGCCGTTGCCCAGGGTGAAGGCTACTTCCTGCACCGCCGTCGATCCCGCCTCGCGCATGTGATAGCCCGAGATGGAGATCGTATTCCACTCCGGCACATTTTCGTTCGTCCAGGCAAAGAGGTCGGTGATGATGCGCATGGCCTGCTGCGGTGGATAAATGTAGGTTCCGCGGGCGATGTACTCCTTGAGCACATCGTTCTGCACGGTGCCGGAGAGCTTGCGCGTATCCCTGCCCTGCCGCCGCGCTACGGCCACGTATAACGCCAGCAAAATCGATGCCGTCGCATTGATGGTCATCGATGTGGAAATCTTGGTCAGGTCGATGCCATCGAAGAGGCGCTGCATGTCTTCGACGGAATCAATGGCCACGCCCACTTTGCCGACTTCGCCCGTGGCCAGCGGGCTGTCCGAATCGAGTCCAATCTGCGTCGGCAAATCGAAAGCCACCGATAGGCCCGTCGTGCCGTTCGCGAGCAGATACTTGTAGCGCTTGTTCGACTCCTCGGCATCGCCCATACCGGCGTACTGGCGCATGGTCCAGAGGCGGCCGCGGTACATCGTGGCCTGGACGCCGCGCGTGTAGGGAAAGTCTCCGGGATAGCCGACATCGCGGTCGTAGTTCCAGGCAGCAAGGTCGGCGGGCTGGTAGAGGGAGCGTACGGGGATGTGAGAAGACGTCTCTTCGCTGGAGACGAAGGCTGCCCGCTTGGTTGCGGGGTCGGAGGTTTTGGTTTGCGTCACGTATCCCTGCCCTTCTTCGTTCGCAACGTCTTGGCGCTCTCGGGGTCTCCGCGGGCGGTTTGGCTCGCAGCCTGCGGCCTTTTAGAACGTAGGTAAGAACTCGGTCGTCCCTCCGGGACTTGAACCGTTGAGTCTACCTTTCCCAGCGCTGAAGCGCTGGGCTAAGTTAGGTCGCCCCTCCGGGGCTGGATTCCCGGACACCCCATGCCACCCGATTGCACCAAAACGAGTTCTCACGCACACAGCCTAGCTTTTGGCTTTACGCTTTACCCGCCAGAACGAGCTTAGGCCGAACCAGGTAAACGAAACCGTGAAGCATACGGCTAGGGCCAACCTAGCCGGCCCCGTCGCGTGGCGGGACTGATATTTTCCATACTCGCGCAGGCCAGCCATCGCCCCGATCCCGGCCATCGCCAAGAATATAAAGCCGGTCACTTCCAACCAGAGTTGGTGCAGGACCCGCCCGAAAGAACGCGCGGTGGCGCGGATCGCGGCCAGCACCGCCCTACCTGTCCGGCTGCGCTCCACCAACTGGGCGGCCACACGGAAAGCCAGCTTGATTTTTCTCGCCGCCGGGCCGTCGATTAAATTCGTTAGCATCTTAAGTTAGCATTGGTTGGTCAGCATTGGCCGGTCACATCAGTCGATTTTAGCAGTGGCGGGGCGTACAATGACCATGGGTGACATCACGATTCCTTGTGATGCCGCCGTCAGCGGCGTCCGATTCCAGGGGGACTCGTGGATCAGCAACTGAAGCAGCTCATGAAGGAACTCGGAGAAGCGATCAACGGGTCGCTGTCCGATTCCGAGCAGATCGCCGATGTCGTTTCCCGCATTAAGGAAGGCGGGTACGATATTTTCCTCGTTCTCGAAGCCACCATCGGCGTCAGCAAACAAGGCGAACACGCCAGCGACAAGACTTCCCTGGTCTCCACTCTCAGCACCAATTCCGAACTCAAGATCAGCGATCAGGATTTGAAGTTTCTGAAATCGCTGCGGATTAAGATCGACGACGCCGAGGACGAGTAGGGGGCAGTTGTCAGTTGTCAGTTGTCAGTTCTCGGCTCGCGGCTGCCGAGCTTCGCTCGGCTGGAAAGCCGGGGGCCGGTGTCCCTACGTGACTCATGCCTACGTGGAAAATTTTCCCTTCCCCTAATAGGAAAAACCTTGCAGGCGGGGTCTTGCGGTCTGGTAGGATAGATATTTCCTCATGTAAGTAGCTGCTTAGCAGCATCTTAAGAGTGGAGAGCGTTCGTCGAAAATGGCCTTCGGCGTGCACTTCATAGAATGAAGTGTCGTCCTTGGGCCCGTCTCCCGCGGTCTTTAGAGTGAGAGTGGTCGTCCGGGGATAGACCACTTCTTCTTTTGGCAAGCGCTGAGCAGTAGCTGGATGAGGTGCCGGACATGGATTCCCAGGCTTCACAAATGACCCTAGGCCTGCTCCCCGAGCCTCGCACACGTTGGGGGAAGTTCGTTCTCGGTTATGGCATGCAGTCGGCGGTGATGGCGTTCTTCGTGATTGCTGCTATCGCGTACCCCGAAGTTCTGGTGTTGCCGGTGCGCGACTACCACTTCGTCGGCCTGGTCAACATCCCGCCGCCGGTTCCGCAGACTCCGGCGCCGGTCAAGCATTTTCCCGTTTCTCTTCCCAAGATCGTCGAGCCGGTAACACCGCGACCCGAAGCTCTGCGGGTTCCGGCCGAATTGGTGCGGAAGAAGACGCCGGCTCTCGAGGAGCAGGCTCCCAAGGTGACGCTGGCTGCGAGCAAGGAACTTCTGCCCGACATGAAGCCGCTGATCCCGCGGCCGCCGGTCAAAACGAATGTGTTCTCCGCGGGAAGCTCGGCGACGCCAACCATGGCGGGAGCGCCGCAGAAAGTACAAACTGGCGGATTCGGCGAGCCCAACGGCGTACCCGCGGCGGAGAATCGCGGTCGTGCGGTTACGATCGCGCAGGCGGGCTCGTTCGATATGCCTTCGGGCCCAGGCTATGGCAACGGTACCGGGGGATCGCATGGCGCGCGCGGGGTGGTGGCGAGCACGGGATTTGGGAGCGGCGTCGCTACCGGCAACAGTTCCGGCCCGGTTTCCGGTTCACGCGGTGTGGTTCGCCAGGCCGGCTTCGGAGACGCCGATGTCGTGACTAATTCTCAGCCCAAGGCGAGATCCGCCGAACCCGTCGTAAAGACCTTGCCGGCTGAGATCACATTCAAGCCCCGTCCGGTTTACACAGATGAGGGGAGACGGCTTAAGATAGAGGGCGAGGTTCTGCTCGATGTTGTGTTTTCGGCAAGCGGGCAGATTCGGATCGTGAAAGTAATGCGCGGTCTCGGCCATGGGCTGGACGAATCGGCGGTTCGTGCCGCGGAAAAAATTCAGTTCAAACCCGCCCTGAGAGATGGTCACCCTGCCGATTCCGAGGCGGTGCTGCACATCGAGTTTCAACTCGCGTCATAGACGCTAGCAGCTGGTCTCATAATCAGAGCAAGCGGCCCGGCCCTCAGGGGCTAAAGCCCGCGTTTTGGTTGGCCGGCAGCGGCAGGACTGAAGCCGTGCCCTTCCCAAAACGTTATGCGACGAGTTCT
>CAWABC010000028.1:0-11265 GCA_963780105.1 uncultured Acidobacteriaceae bacterium | reverse complement strand
GCTGATGGAGCCATGCGGGCAGGCCGAGGCTCAACACCGTGAGCAGGGCCACGATCAGTTTGGCTCCCGGCGAAAACGCCTTGATGGTATTGGCCTCGAACCGCGTAACGAGCATGGAGAACGCAAACACCTGCAGCGAGTGGCCGCCCAACAGGTTCAGGAATTGGAAGAAACGCAGCTTCATCGCAGCGACGTCCGCCGCGCGCGGGATCCACCAGATAAGATACCCGAGGCAAGCCGCGTCGAGAAACCGGATCGGGTTGTGATCCGGACGCCCATTGAACCCCAGCAGCGGACTCATTCCCCAGAGCGAGAGTAAGTGACGGTCCACCATGAGCAGCAAAGAGATCACCACGCACGCGGCCAGGGCGATCCGCGACTTCCCAACGCCGGAGGCTTGCGAGCGCAACCCGCGATAACCGATGTATTGCCCGGCAACGAAGTAGGCCTGCCATGCGCACAGATTAAAGCCGAGCAGGCCGAATCCGTCTGAGGTTAGTCTGGAGTCTCCCAATCCGAACTGCGCGCCCACCCACAGACCGGCGCTGACGACTCCGATGAGCCACGCTCGCCCCTCGGTGAATTGCTTCAGGACGATGGGGGTGCACGCCAGGAACACGCAATACATCGGCAGAATCCGGTCAAACCCGGCTTGATTCCAGAGCAAGGTTCCGGAGATGAAAGTGTGCAACGGGTGCGCCGCCCGGTGCCCCCCGGTGAGGTGGTAGAGGGCAACCAGAGTCGCCAGCCCCAGCAGCGCGACGTGGGTCAGGTAGATCGTCCCGGCGCGGCGGAAGACTTTCGACAACATTGCGGAGTTTCCGCGTTTCTGCCACAGCGGAAGATAAACCCATGTGGAAACTAGTCCCGATAGGAAAACGAAGCCGTCCGGAGCCGAGGCATAGCCGAACGTGTACTCGGTAAATGGGGCCAGGGGGTTGGAAAAGTGCCCCAATGTCATCGCCACCAGAAAGTAACCGCGCAGCGTGTCTACGCGCCAATCTCTCCCCATGGACGATTCACGAGCAATCAGCGTTCCACCGCGTAGCGGAAAATATACAGTCTAAGTTACTTGTTATCCGAGACCACGCAAAATCTTGCACCATCTGTGAGAAACTCTAGTCCAGCTCGAACGGGAGCCAACGGGTACCGCGGGCGTTCAGTCATACTTTTCGTAACGGATAGAAGCGCGATCCCAACCGAGACTCTTCAGCCACTCGCGGTTGGCCTTGACCATCTTTTCGAGGCCGCAGATGCAGGCCTGCATGTCAGTGCGGGTTCCGACGATTTCGGCCAGATGTTCCTGCACGTAGCCTCGCAGCCCTTTCCACTCTGGAGCACCACGGCTCAACGTCGGCAGGAAATGAAAGGTGGCGTGCTCGGCAGCCAGACGTTCAAACTCCTCGCGATAGTAGATATCCCGCTCGCGGCGCGCCCCGAACAGCAGCCAGAACTCGCGTCCCTGATGCCGGTCGCCTTCCGCCAGGAGCCAGTACAGCATGGAGCGGATGGGCGCGATCCCGGTTCCAGTGGCAATGAACACGGTATCACGCAACGGTGGGCGCAGAATGAAATCGCCGAACGGTCCTTGAAACGCGACGTTCGCGCCTTCGTCGAGATTGCAGAGATAGTTCGACATGAATCCATCCTGCACGCGATTCAGGCAGAAGGCGAAGCGCCCATTCTCGGACGGTGGCGACGCGATGGAATAAGGGCGCGTCATCTCCCCGCCGTCGGGCGTGTTGGCCTTTACCGAGAGCCATTGCCCAGGGGCGAAGCCGAACCGGGTTACTCCGCTTACTTCGAGTTCGAGATGCTTGGTAAACTCGGAGAGCGGAACGGAACGCAGCAGCCGTGCTTCAAACGTCTTGAACTGAGCCATTATTCATGTAGATGATTCTTGCCGGGCGCCGGACGCTTCGATTCGCATGCACCCGTGTTGCGCGGTGTCCACTGAATCCAATCCCGAGGCGCCCGCAAGTCTCGGAAGCGACCCCACTAAAATATTTCTGTCGTTCGTTCGTCTACATGGTAGATGGACGAGGCGCTGAGACAATAGTGGTGTGACTTCGAGGAGAAAAAATGGAACACCGCATTTGCCCCTGGTGGCTTGGCTACGTACTGGCCAGCCCGTTGCGTCGTTTGTTACAGGACCCGGCCGCGATGATCAAGCCCTATGTCCGAGAAGGAATGACTGTCCTCGAACCCGGGCCGGGCATGGGGTTCTTCACCCTGGCAATGGCCCGCCAAGTAGGCGCAAGCGGCCGAGTGGTTGCCGTTGAGGTTCAGCCGCGCATGATCGCCGGACTGAAACGCCGGCTGGCGAAAGCCGGACTGCTCGAACGCACCGATGCGCGCCTGGCTCCTTCCGATTCGCTGGGCTTGCAGGATTTGTCTAACAAGGTCGATTTCGCGCTCGCGATGGCCGTGGTGCACGAGATGCCCAGCTCGAGCCGCTTCTTCGCTGAAGTTTCGGCAGCGATGAAACCAGGCGCATCGCTCCTGCTGGCAGAGCCCTCCGGACACGTGACGAAGGCGGCATTCGACGCCGAATTGCAGGACGCCGCTGCGGCAGGTCTGGAAGTGACGGATCGCCCGGTGATCCGCCGCAGCCAAGCTGCGTTGCTGAAAAAACCTGGAACCGTTTGAAACGACGCTCCGCCGCGCCAGCGCTGAAGAGTCTGATGGACTCGGCCGTCCCTCCGGGACTTAGTCTCAAACTTGTCGACCTAGCCAGCGCTGAAGCGCTGGGCTAAGCTCGGTCGCCCCTCCGGGGCTGGATTCTTCTGACAGCTGATAGCTAACTGCCGCTTTTTACTCCACCGTCACCGACTTCGCCAGATTCCTCGGCTGATCGACGTCGCAGCCGCGGCGGACGGCGATGTGGTAGGCCAGCAGTTGCAGCGGGACTATCTCCAGAATCGCCGACAATTCATCCGGCGCGGGCGGAACGAAGAGCACGTGATCCGCTTCTTCGGCGATTTCCCGGTCGCCTTCGGTGGCGAGGGCGATGACGATGCCGGAACGAGCCTTCACTTCCTTCAGGTTCGACATGGTTTTTTCGTAGCGGACCATCGACTGTGGACTATTCACGTCGCGGGTGGCGATGATGACCACGGGCAGATTTTCATCAATGAGCGCATTGGGGCCGTGCTTCATCTCGCCCGCCGGATAACCTTCGGCGTGGATGTAGGAAATTTCCTTGAGCTTGAGCGCGCCTTCGAGGGCGATGGGATAGTGGATGCCGCGCCCGAGGAAGAGAAAGTCTTGGGCGCGGACATAGGTCTTCGCCAGTTCGTCGCAAGCTTCATCGTGGGTGAGAATCTGCTCCAGCTTGCCGGGGATGCGCATGAGCTCTTGCACGGCGGCCTTGGCCTGTTCGGATGTCATGGCGCCGCGCACCTGCGCCAGATACAACGCGAATAAATATAGAGCGGTGAGTTGTCCGGTGAACGCCTTGGTCGAAGCTACTCCAATTTCAGGTCCGGCGTGGGTGTAGACGGTTCCGGCGGCCTCGCGCGTGATCATGGAGCCGACTACGTTGCAGATGGCCAGCGTTTTCGAGCCCTTGGCCTTGGCTTCACGCTGGGCTGCGATGGTATCGGCTGTTTCACCAGACTGCGAAATCAGCAGCGTCATCGTGTCCGGCCCGAGGATGGGGTCGCGATAGCGCCATTCGCTGGCATAATCGACTTCGACCGGAACGCGGGCGAGATTCTCGATCATGAACTTGCCCGCGAGTCCGGCATGCCAACTGGTGCCGCAGGCGGCGATGTTGATTTTCTGCAGCGCCTTGAACTCGGCTTCTCCGACTTGCATTTCGTTGAGGAAGATGGCGCCGGTATCCTGCGAGACGCGGCCGAGCGTAGTGTCGCGGACGGTGCGTGGCTGCTCATAAATTTCCTTGAGCATGAAGTGCTTGAAGCCGCCCTTTTCCGCCATGATCGGATCCCAGGTGATGCGCTGCGCCTTCCGCTCCAGCGGATTGCCGTCGAAATCGGTAACGCGCACGCCTGCCTGGGTGATCACGGCCAGATCGCCATCGGCGAGAAAGAAAAGGTCGCGGGTGTGATCGAGGAGCGCGGGCACGTCGCTGGCGACAAAGTATTCGTCCTTGCCAAGGCCGATGACGGCGGGCGGTCCATTGCGCGCCGCGACGATCTTGTTCGGATCGTCAACCGCGATTACCACCAGCGCGAACACTCCGGTGAGTTCCTTTACAGCTTTGCGCACGGCTTCTTCGAGCGCAGGCCGGTGACCGTTTCCCGTTTGCAGGTAGCGCTTCTCGATCAGGTGCGCGATGATTTCCGTGTCGGTTTCGGTGGTGAACTTGTGCCCTTCAGCAATCAACTTCTTCTTGAGCGAAAGATAATTCTCGACGATGCCGTTGTGCACCACCACGATCCTGCCGGTGCAGTCGCGATGGGGATGGGCGTTTTCTTCGGTGGGGCGGCCATGCGTGGCCCAACGGGTGTGTCCGATGCCGTAGGTGCCGTCAAGCGGCTTGAGGCGGATGACTTCTTCCAGATTGCGAAGCTTGCCCTCGGCGCGGCGGATTTGCAGGCCTTCGCCGTTGCCGGCTACCGCGATTCCGGCCGAGTCATAGCCGCGATACTCCAGCTTTCTGAGGCCCTCAATGATGACCGGGACGACCTGCTTCTTGCCCACATATCCAACGATTCCGCACATTGGCGAATTGGCTCCTTGACGATGTTTCGGTGGGGGAACCGATGATGGTCAGCGTAGAGACGCGGCTTGCCGCGTCTCCCACAGGCAAAGCGCTATTCTTCGAGGGAGAAACGAAACTCTTCAATGACCGGGTTCGTCAGAACTTCGCGCGCGATCCGCTCCACTTCCGCTTGCGCCTCATCCTTGGAAATGCCGCCGTTGAGAGTAATTTCGAAATACTTTCCTTGCCGTACTTCCTGCAGGCTTTTGTAACCGATTTTCGTAAGCGCGCCGTGGATGGTTTTGCCTTGGGGATCCAGAACGCTCTTCTTCAGGGATACGTAGACGTAGGCTTTCATCAGCTCTTGGATTATACGTCAGGTGGCAGCGAACCGGATCGAGGTTTTCGTTATAGGAGGTATGCAGCCAGACCACTCACTTTCGTGAGGTCGCGTCCGTAATCTGTTCATAAGACGATAGTTGACGGTCTAGTTCCGCGATCGCCTGCTCCAGCATCTGGCGGTGATGAGGATGAGTGGCGGCCTGAAGTTGTTGCATGAGGTGTCCACGGGAAAGCATCAGGCCGTCGCGTTTCCGGTTGCGTTGCTGCTGTTTTGGCGAGGGCGAGATCGGTGCGCGGGCGCTCCTCCGCTGCTCCGCCATTTCCTCTTGCTGTTGTTCTACCGACTTGCTCTCCCAGCCGCGTGCCATCTCAATCCACACCGTACGGCACTTGCTCCAACTATTTCGGCGGCATCACGCGTTTTTGGAGCGCACTAGCCTCTGCACTCCAGATGGAAATCTGCCGAGACGAAACAGCGTTTCTGCCGTTCGCTCGTACTGATCCACCAAGGACGGAAGCGATGGGCTCGACAGGCCAGGCAATAGGACTTCGGTCAGCAGGCTGAGGCTAACTCTCACGGTTTGCAATCGCAGCCGAAAGGCGTTCTCGGTAACCTGAACGCCTGACGCTGCGATCTCAGGGTCCAAGCTCCGTTGCGCGGCTTGACCAACCCTGGCCAGCGCCGTCGCTGCCCTTCCCGCTTCCCAAGCGTAGAGGAGCGCTGCCCACGCACGCTGTCGCTTAATTTCCCGGAACTTCTTGGGCGGCAAATTATCGCGAAGGAACGCTTCCTCGGCGGAGTCGACGAGGTTTCTGAAGGCCTCAATGTCGAGAGACCGGAACGCCTGGACGGTTCCCTCCAAATCAACCGGGCGCGTACGGTTGCGGATGGCAATACCGACCAGGATCGCCAGCGCGAAGAACGCCACCGCGGCGAGAATCCAAGCGGAGATCAGTCCTTGAGTAAGTGTTGAAACTCCGTATTCCAAGTCTCCACCTCATCATGGGGAACAACCGTGAGGGATGCAGCGGGTTCAAGTTCGGGCGCCCTCAAATACCCGATCCAGATCGAAACACAAACCAGGTAGGTGCCGGTTATCAGTAAGTCCAAAAAATCCGCTCCTGCCTCGCTGGTGAACTCCGCGCGAAGAGCAAACATAGCAAGATCAACGCTGGTCAGGACTCCAAGACCAAGCGCGATCCCGAATGCGGAGCGACGCCAGGACAGACCCAGGAAGCGGGAAAAGAGCAACAAGGTAAGGAGCAATCCACATTGAATCATAGCCGCTCCCCGGTTGACGACCAATACGCCGGCATACCACCTGGCGCTGTTGTCCCCGGGTGCATAGACGCCGAGCAAAACACCAACTACCAGAAGCAAACCTCCCACACATTGCAGCGAACGCCTTGCCGCCACCTTCAGAAGCTGGGATTCACGAAACAAACTTTTAGAAACTTCGTCAATCACCCCGAAACGCAAAGCGATGCTAAGCAACAGCGTGGCGCAATAAGCGTACCCATACTGCTTTCCGACGCCCAGCATGGAATACAACCCGAACAGCAGAACAAATTCAGCAATTTCGTAAAGCACATAGGCGAAAAAGACCGGGAATTGCCGGTACAGGCGCCGCCTGCAAAGAACGACCGCCAGCACCCCGAGGAGCGCGTGCGGCGTGATCCACAGGAAAAGCGACAGCGCCTTGTGCCAATTCATCGGGAGCATTGCAGAGCACTATAGCCCTGACATTGCCCCTTTTTCAACTGCGCCGCCCCGCAGGCTATTGCGCCGGCGTGCAGCCCAGGAGGGTGCAAATGGTACGGGGCGTGGGATTGCCATCGGCCATACTTGGAAGCGCCGCGGTTGTCAGGAACAAAGCGATTGCAGCCAAAGCCAGCATGAGTCGTTTCACGGTAGTTCTCCTTTGCGAAGGAACTCGCACCGTGATACATTGCAGGCGGCAGAGAGGTTTTCTGTATCTAGTTCACTTCCGATGTCATTTCGGAAATCGTAAATTCGATGAGACTGAAATCCGCTGTTGAGGACTTTGAAGCGAATACCCTAGGCGCTGTCCCGGGGTTGCTGGGCAGACTTTCCTACGTTGGCCGATTGCATGACGGCATGGGAACGGGCAATGGAAGGTATGTCCACTGGGGTTTGGCGAAGGTGTATGGCGAGGACGCCGCACAAGGGGCAATCCGTGCGTCGCATCGGGGGCTACTCTCCGAGGTCTTGAAGAAGCCTTTGGCTGTCCTGCTCAAGGACGTGCCAGTGTCATGCTCGCGCGAGCATTTAACAGAAAGGGAGTTTCTGGGTTCGCTGGAGCAGTCTCCACCTAAGCCCCTTTCCCGAGCTGCCCGGGCACATCTGAGGTCAGTGCTGAGCGCACTTTCGGCGTTGGTTGAAAGCCGGGATAGTGCCAATCTCCCAGGCGCATAGCAACCCCGACAACCTGTCCAAGAATCTCAGCCTCCTGTGGGTATTTAAGAACCCGCACCGAAACGGGAGACAGGGGATGAGGCTGCAGGACAATGGAGTCCCGCTTGATCGAGCACCAGCAGCACGTATGTCCATCGCGCATTTCCACAAAGTAAATCGGACGCTCGAGCTCCACGCGCCATAGTCCTTCTGCTACCTTGTTCTTGGCTTCGTCCACTTGGACGAAACTGCCTGGCGGAAGAATGGGATACATGGTGAGATCTTCCAACCCGATATAACCATAGGTGTATCGATCATCTGCAAACAGCCCCAGGTAAGCCATGGGCACGGTACCCCATTGCTCGATGGCACGTTTCAAGTCCGTCGTTTTCTGGAGCGAGAATCCTGGATCGAGCCGGGTCGGCATGCGCACTTGGGTGACGTTGCTCAAAGCTTCGGACACATGAGACTTCTGCGGATGCCCAAAGCTGATGTCCGCTGAGATGCCATCCAATTCGAGGCCATAGAACGAGAGCAACTCCCGATAATCCCGCCGATAAATAGCGGCAAACGAATAGAATCGAAAAATACTCGGAATTATTCCTTTGGTTTCGATGTCGGACAAGCGACTGGGCGGAATCGAGAACTCCTCACTCTCAAATCTCTGCGCGATCTGATTACTGGCTAGTTCCACGTCCCTCATGCGATATCCGAGGGTTTCTCTCAGCGCCCGCAGCCTCTGGCCACCATTCAGTTGCACAACCCTAACCCCCAACGGGAGTTATTCTAACATCGGTAGCCAGGGCGCGAAGCACACTAACTTCCCACTGGATTTCCGGTTTTTGGAACAGAGGAGGGTGCGTGGTTACAGCACAATTCGATCCGAATGGATGCAGACGCCGCCGCCGGTCGCGCCAAGCGGGCCAGGTCCCTGTAAGCGTCTGTTCGGTTTTCGTAACAGAAAGATCCGCTGTTTTGCCATGACCTGGAAATGGAGTAGGAATTGTCTTTCCCCGGAGGGCACAAATCCGGGAAAACGGTGTCGCAGAACCTGAGGGTCTCCCTGACTGGGGAGTATGAGATTGGTTCCCAAGTAAAGGAATCGACGCCTGCGACGCAATCGTGAGAGAGTTCGCAGCTTGGCACGCTGCGATAACCCCCGATCCTGCTCAATACAAACTGTCCGAAATATTGCGCCGTGGCAGGTGCAGGAGATGTGTCCATGTCAGAAAGCAGAGTTGCACCCGAGGGAGCTGCGTCACCCGAACACAGTCGATATCGACTGCTCCTCGAGATCACCGACTTAGTAGCGAAGGCCAACAGCGTGCCCGACGCCTTCAAAGAACTTGCCCCCCGGTGCTGGAACTGACAGGAGGCGAATTGCTGAGTCTCTCCCTCCACGACGCGCGCCGGGATTGCATGTTGAATCGCTACTGGAAAAAGAATCAGGAGAGTGGAGAGTTCGAGGCTTTCCCCGTGGACAAAGCGGTAGCGGGCTGGGCATGGGAACATCAGCAGCCGATCGCCATTCCCGATACCGAGCGCGAGCAGCGCTTTCCCGGCTGCATGCCGGTGTGGCTCAATCACGGCGTCCGGTCGTACACCGTCCTTCCCATGAGCACGCCTTCCAGCCGTTTTGGGGCCCTGGGCCTGGGCAAGAGCGTACCCGAGGTCCTAAGGACCGAGGACGTGGAGTTTCTCTCTCGCGTCGCGCTCATGGCAGCGCTGGCGCTGGAGAAGGAGAAAGCTTCCCGCGCCTTGGAGGAACAACAGAGCCTGGTCGCGATCAGTCGTGAACTGAGTTCCAACCTCGAGTTAGAAAAGCTGTTGCCAGCCATTCTTTCCAGCCTTCGGAGCATTGCGCGTTACGAACGAGCTGTCTTGTCCCTGCTCGACGAGGAGGGCAAGAACGTATACCTCTATGGAGATGCTCTGGAGTGGGCGCCTTTCGTCAACCACGGCAATACGGTTCCGCTCGATCATTCCATCTCGGCGCGGGCAGTCCAGACGCGCAACGTCGCGTACTTCACCGGGGGCGATTTGCGTGACATGAAAGTACCCCTGTCGAAAGCCATGTACGAAGTAGGGATTCGGTCGCTTTGCAGTGTGCCGCTCATGGCGGGAGATCGGATGTGGGGAACATTGGACGTGAGCCGCACGGTCGAGAACGCTTTCGACCCGTGGGAGGTTGAAAACCTGCAGCAAGTCGCCAACCAGATTGCGGCTGCGCTCCAGAATGCGCACGCCTATCGCGAGATCGCGCAACTCAAGGACCGCCTGGCTCAGGAAAAGCGCTATCTGGAGTTTGAGATCCGGAGCGCGAACCGGCACGACGACATCATCGGCACCAGCCCGGCCTTGAAACGTGTGCTGGACTACGCTGCCATCGTGGCTGACACCGACTCTACTGTCCTCATCACCGGCGAAACCGGGACCGGCAAAGAACGCATCGCGCGCTTGATTCACGGCATGAGCCAGCGCAAGGACCGGAACTTCATCAAGGTGAACTGCGCCGCCATTCCTACCGGACTGCTGGAGAGTGAACTGTTCGGCCACGAGAAAGGGGCGTTCACTGGGGCGGTAAGCCAGAAGATCGGGCGACTGGAGTTAGCGGACAAAGGCACATTGTTACTCGACGAGATTGGGGAAATTCCCCTGGAGGTGCAGCCCAAGTTGCTGCGCGTACTGCAGGACCAGGAGTTCGAGCGGTTGGGAGGAACGAAGACGATCCATGTGGACGTGCGCCTGATCGCCGCCACCAATCGCGATCTGGCTCGTGCCGTCGAGGATAAGGAATTCCGCGGCGATTTGTTCTACCGCTTGCACGTGTTTCCCCTGCATCTCCCGGCCTTGCGCGAACGGCGCGAGGACATCCCCCTGCTGGCCCGCCATTTCGTCGAAAAATGCGCGGCCCGGCTGCACAAGCGGATCGACGTCATCCCCGATGAGGCCATCGACGCCATGATGCACTGGGCATGGCCGGGAAACATCCGTGAGCTGGAGAATTTTATCGAACGCTCGGTGATTCTGACGGAGGGCGCCCAGTTGGCCCCGCCGCTCGGCGAGTTACGGGCGGACATCGTGCGGCAGCCGTCCGAATCCGATACTACGCTGCACGAAAAAGAGCGCGCGCACATCATCGAGATTCTGCGCCAGACCAGGGGTGCGCTGTCGGGTCCAGCAGGCGCGGCGGCCCGGCTTGGACTCAAGCGCACCACCCTACAGTACAAGATGCAGCGGCTGGGAATCTCGCGCATGGATTATCTGCGTTAGGAGGGGGTTGTCGAAGAACAGCCAAATTCAGCCCCTACCCGCAGCCGCGGGAGTTGCAAGTGGTTCTTTGGCGGCGAGCGGGAGATTGGAGGGGTTCGCGTTTTAGGGAATTGGAAGCCAACTTGGAGTGGATTCAGCGCCTGCCCCCTCGGCGATGTGCTTGCGTCCAACCAGGCACAAGAGTCCGAAACTCGCATCACTTGCGTCGAGACTCCGGCTTCCAATGCAATCCTCCGCGTCGTCACAGGGAAGGATGGCGCGGAGGGTTTCCTGGTTTTGCGCGAGAGTTTGTTTTTCTGGCGCAAGAAAGCATCAAGTCGCTGCATTGCCACGAGTTGCAGCAGGCCTCCGCTGCGCTGGATGAGAATCCCTGGCCCAGGATTATCTGGATTTGATGCTCCGAGGCCAACACCTGCCCAATTGTCGGCAGCCGCGTCAGCGCCACGGCATGGCCTTTCGCGGGCTCTTCGTTCCAACCATCCGAAAGCCGTGACGTGACAACCACTTAATTCCTTTCAGGTATGTGGCAGCCTGTGTGCACTGTTTTCACAGTGGCGCGTCCCTG
>CAWABC010000027.1:0-13597 GCA_963780105.1 uncultured Acidobacteriaceae bacterium | reverse complement strand
AGCGGCAACGGGACCTTCCTGGCCATGGAGTGCTTGCGCCTTCAACAGCCCCGTTCGTTCCTGGCGCCAGTTGACTATTCCTCCATGGGTTACGCAGTGCCTGCTGCACTCGGAGCTGCACTTGCCTGTCCCGATCGCCAAGTGATTTCCCTGGCGGGCGATGGTGCATTCCTGATGACCGGCTTGGAACTGCTCACCGCGCGTCAGCTAAATCTGCCAGTCATGGTGTTGGTCTTGCGCGACCGCGAGTTAGCGCAGATTGCGCAGTTTCAGCAAATCGCGCTTGGACGGAAGACCTGCAGTGAACTTCCTGACTATGACTTAGCCGCCATTTGCCGCGGTGTTGGCGTAGAGTACCTCGCATTGCGTCGCAACCCGGATGCGGAGGCGATTCTCAAGCAGGCACTCACCGTGACTAGGTCCGGTCACCCCGTCGTCGTCGAGGTCGCAATCGACTATTCCCAGAAGACATACTTCACGCGCGGCGTGGTGCGCACAAATCTGGGCCGTTTGCCTTGGCCTGATCGTATGCGTTTCGTATTGCGTGCTCTGGGGCGAAAGCTGGGGTAAGACTGAGGAAGAGCGAATACAGTTAGTAAACACCATGATGTATCGCGTTGAGTCATGGTTTGTACCCGTTTTTCGCCGATTTTCGCCGCCTGATTATACCTTTGTTCCGTAAACGCTTTGGTTTCTCCTATTTTTGTCTTGACATCCACAGGTCCAATCCAGCAGATTACGCTCTAGTTGGCTTTGAGAGTAGCCCGCTCTGGCACTCGCAAAACCTGAATGGCTACCACACTAACCCCCGTGGACTCACGGGAAGTTGTTCGGTGCGACCGTTGTCTCTTGGTGCAATTCCGCACATCCAATAGTCTGTGCCGTCGTTGCCATCTGTCCTTGGACGAGGACGAGGCGGAACTTGCCGCTATGACTCCCGCGCCAGAAGTGGTGCCCATCAATGTCCATACCAGTGGGCGAGGGCATCTGAAGCTGGCGTACTCGATCCGATCGCTGCGGCTGCGCAATGGCTTGAGCCAACGGCAGCTGGCGTTGCGCATGGCAGTGCCGCGGACGTACGTGTCGAAGATCGAAAACGAGAAGGCGACCCCAACCCTGTCTTCGCTGGAACGACTGGCGAGGGCGCTTGAGGTCAGCATTCCGGATCTGCTCTCCGGCGGAGAAAGGAATCGCCAGGAAGAAGTTCGCGAGTTGATGGAAGATCAGTTCGTGGCCGAGGTTTTGCCGTATCTGTCACAGCTGAACGGGATGCAGATGTCGAGCATTCTGGCGCAGGTGCGAGACTTGACCGTGCGGCCGCGGCGGAGCGCGTAAGCGGCAGACGCGGCAAGCCGCGTCTCTACTAGAGTTTTATCCGGGCACACAACCAACTGGACAGCCGGGGCCTTCAGGCTCCGGCTTTTTTTGCGTGCAGCGTCATTCCCACCGCCTGACTAATAGTCGGACTAGAAGACTCTTCCCAGTTGGAAGAACCATTTCTGGTGGCCGGAATCGCCGACACTACCGCCAATGAAAAGTGGACCGAGAGCGGTTTCGGCGACCACGCCCGACTCGACGTCAGTCGGGAACTTCGCCTCCGAGGGCACCTTGTACATTTTGGCAATTTCGTACGAGCTGACGATATAGACCTTCTTGCCGAGGAATGGAGGCAGAGTCGCGAGTTCATGAATGTAGCCGGCGCGGAACAGGTAATACTGTTCGCCAAAGAGTTCGTTGGTGCCGTAAGCACTTAAGCGGAGCGGCGCACCGAGGAAGAAGAGCGGCATGCCGGTGTTGCGGACGCCAAACGTGCTTCCACCATCGGCGGATGCGAAAACAGAACCTTTGACACTGACCGTTTTGAAGCCTTCGAGGCGGGCTTCCAGGGCGGGAAGCGGTTCGACCGCCCCGGGATACGCGTCATACCAATGAAACGTGGCTTCGGTGTTGTAGCCGCGGCGGGGAACTATCGGATCGTCAGTGTGGTCGGTGCGGAAATGGATGTGGGTGTCGCCAATTCGGCCACTGACGGAAACGAATTCTGCCGCGCCCAGATTGAGATGGGCGTTGGCATATCCGATTTGGTATCCCACACGAAGTTCGGTGAACCGGTCGAATCCGTAGCCTATATCAATGCCGGCGTTTTCCTGGTGGAAGCGATAGAGTGCGACCGGGTCATTAACCTTGAAGAACTTGAATCCGGCATTGCTGGCGCCGGTATGAGGCGCGAAGAACCACTTGCTGAACGAATTAAAAGGCCGATAGAGTTCGGTGGAAATGCTGTAGGTATTCCCGAATGCGAAGTCGGTTCGCCATTCGGATCGGTACCCAGCGACATTCTGAAAGGTCAGACGCCCCGCTTGCGTGAAAGTCACGTCCTTCGCCTCAGAGCCGTCGGCCTCGAAGCCGAGTTGAAGACTCGGGGGTGCGTAGCCCTTTTCGTGGACGGAAACAATCAGCCCCGTCTGGCCATCTTTTTCCGCGAGCCAATAATCGACGGAATCAAAATTGCCAATTCCGGTTAACTGGTTGAACCTATCCTCCATCGCGTGAATATCGATCGGCTTCCCTTTCAGTGGCTGTAAGAAGCGCGCCACTTCCTGGGACGCTTTTGGGCCGGTGCCTCTGACCTCAATGAATTGGGGCGCCGGGACCTCACTCTTCAGCCGCTCCTTTCGGCGATTCAAATATGCGCTCCACGCTGCATCGTCGAGGGTATAGGGAGCCAGGATGTTCGCTTTGCCGGCGGCCGCTTCCGAGCCGCGGTCGATAATGGCCCCCGCCTGTTTGTAGTCCAGGGAATCGAAGGCATTGAGATCGACATTGACCACCAGGTCCGCACCCGCAAGGCCTGCAAGTTCGTTTTGGTGGATCATTACTTCCACGGAGCGTCCGAGGACGCTGAACAGGTTTTGAAGCTTGGAGGCATTGGCTGGCGCGATTTCGAGATGAACGGCGATAACCACATCCGCGCCCATTTTTCTGACCACGTCGGTGGGCAAGTTGCCTAACAGTCCCCCATCCACATAAACGTTGTCGCCATCGCGGACAGGGGCGAAGACGCCGGGAATGGACATGGTTGAGCGCATAGCCTCGGCGATTGACCCGTGATCGAAGACAACGGTCTTTCCAGTTACGAGATTAGTGGCGACGCATCGGAACGGAATGGGAAAGTCATCGAAGGATCCGTTGTGGGTGTAGGCGAGCGTTTCCCGATCAATCAGCAAGCTGACCCCCTGACCTGAGTTTAGGCCCGAGGGCAGGGAGAGCCCTTTCCGCAGACCGAACTCAACCCGGTTGGGAAGGGCGCGCTGGTCTTCCTTGTGGCGGAAGGACAAGTCTTGGTACCTGGTTTGCCCGTCGATGATGGTGTCCCAGTCCTGCTTCTCGACGATCGCTTTCAACTCGGCGGGAGACTTCCCGGTGGCGTAGAGTCCGCCTACCAGCCCGCCCATGCTGGTGCCGGCGATGTAGTCGATGGGAATCTTGTGGTCTTCAAACCATTCGAGCACGCCGATGTGTGCCAGGCCCAGTGCGCCGCCGCCTTCGAGTGCGACGCCGATCTTCAGCCTCCTCTTCGTGGCGGGGGGCTCGCCGGAAGACGGTGTGGTGGAGGAATCGGAAGCCTGTGGGAACGCGCTGAGTGGTAGAAGAAAAAACAATGCCATTGCAGCGAAGGAGAAACGCGAGAATATGCGCATCGGGAGTCCTGGGAGCTTGGATTATGGCTGATTCTACTTTAGAAGCGGGTCTGACAAGCAGGCCGGGTTGCTGGTGGAGCGCCGGGCGTCCCCGCCCGGCTGACGGGCGAGACGCCCGTTGCTCCATGTGTGACTTATTGCGTGCGACTCATTACGCGGCCATGGTACTAGTTGGGTTTTCGGAACTTACTGTCGGCGAGATAGCGGAGCATGATGGCGTCGGTGGCGCTCTGGAATTGCTGCTCCATTTCGGGCGCTCGCACGCGGGTTTCCTGGCGCACGGTCTGGCGGAATTTCTCACCCATTTCGGAATCGCTGGTGACCACCTGCATATAGAACCAAAGGAAGTGGCGCATCTGGTCGAGGGCGGACTTGAGAACCTGGATAGCTTCCATCTCGGGCGGATCGGCGAGGGCTTCCATGAGTTCGGGGTCGGTAGGGGCCTGCATGGCGGCGCAGTTGAGTTCGCGCTGGATCACGCGCAGGTCCTCGGTAACCCGCAAAATGCGAAGATGAATCTCTTCCATGCTTTCCCGGTTCTCGCGATCCATGGAGTCCCTTTCCGTCCCGACCATGCTTTCCTGCGCAATCTGTTCAAACCAAGATCGCACCCGGAGCATGGATAGGGAAGGTTCCCCGTGTGCATGAGCTTCGGTAATTGAAGTTACTTTAGGTCGAAAAGCGCACGGGGCGGGCGATTTCAGGCGGTAATTTCTCAGGCAGTCTTGCGGGCGCCTTCAAGGAACGGCCTCACTCCGGCGGAGCGGATTTCGGGGACACCGACGATGCGGGCGCCCTGGACGGGCGATTCCACGGCCTCGACCAGTGCGAGGATCAGTTGGTCCAGAGTAACCAGACCGAGGCGGAGCGCGGCAGCGCGGGTGAACGGGAGCCACTCGCACACCTTGTAGATGGGCAGCAGCAGGTAGGGCCAGCGGTGTCCCGGGCCCAGCACATACCAGGGGCGGAGGATGGTGGAGTTGAGGTGCTGTTCCTGAATGCTCTGTTCGCACTCGGCGCGCACGGCGATGTAGTCCTTCATGATGGAAAGTGGCGCGGGGTGGGCGACGCTGAGATAGATGAAATGACGCATGTCGAGTTCGGCGCAAACGGCGATGGCCTCGCGGGCGGAGACCAGATCAACGGCGCGGAACTCGGCGGCTTTCGCAGGCGACGGATGAGGGACTCCAACCAAGTGGATGAAGGTGTCGGCCGGGCGAATGAGTTGGCGGTAAGTGTTGGCGTCGAGCGCATTGCCGGAGACGACTTCGCATTCGGCGGGAAGCTTGGCCTTCGAGCCGGGGCGCACCAATATGCGAACCCGATGGCCCCGCTCGATAAGAACTGGAATCAGGCTGCTGCCGATATAGCCGGTTCCTCCCGTAATGAAGACGCGCCGGGATTCGGACGACTTGGGTAAGGACTTGACTTTCAGCAAGAGCCGGATATCGGAGATGGATGCGGCCACAGCGTTGGTACGCTCCCTGGGATCGTTTTGGATGGTCACCGTTATCGTCCGTGAAGAAGTTTAATCCAAGGGAAGCTTTGGGTGTGGTACAAACGGTTTCGCAATGACATCAGCGCAAACTGGCCTGGGGCAAACTAGTCTGGTGCGGGCCATTGGCCGTTGGAGCCTGGCGGCGCTGGCGGTGAACTCGGTGATCGGGAGTGGCATCTTTGGCCTGCCGGCCACGGTGGCTGGGCTCCTTGGCAAACGCAGCGTGGTGGCTGTGTTGATTGCGGGAGCTGCCATGGGCGTGATTATGGCCTGCTTTGCCGAGGTGGCCTCACAATTTTCCGAGGCGGGTGGACCTTACCTGTACGCGCGCACGGCGTTCGGTCGTCTGATGGGAATTCTAGTGGGCTGGATGCTGTACCTGGCGCAAACGGCGGCTCCGGCGGCGAATGCCAATCTGTTTGTCATTTATCTGGCGGAATTCTGGCCGGCGGCGAAAGAACCGTGGCCGCGTTTTGCGATCCTGACAGCGCTGGTCGGAGTCCTGGCGCTGATCAACGTTCGGGGTGCACGGCAGGGCACGGCGGTGAGCAATCTGTTCACGGTGGCGAAAATTCTGCCCCTGCTGATGGTGATTTCGGCGGGAGCAGTGTTTACGATCGTTCATCCGGCGATCTTCCAACCGGCGGCGGGTGCGGCTGCGACGCTGCCGGCAAGCGCCTGGATGAAAGCCATGGTACTGCTGGTCTTCGCCTACGGTGGATTCGAATCCGCGCTCGCGCCCATGAGCGAAGCGAAGAACCCGGGGCGGGACGCCGCCTTTGCACTGTTCATGGCGCTGATCGCCTGCACCGTGATTTACGCGTTAGTGCAATGGGTGGTGGTGGGGGTGCCGCGGCCTGGGGCGATTACGGATCGTCCGCTGGCCGAGGTGGCGCGCATCACCATGGGCAATCGCGGAGCGGCGCTGGTGGCAATCGGGGCGCTGGTTTCGGTGTATGGTTACTTGAGCGCCAAGCTGCTGGGGATGCCGCGAGTCACATTTGCGCTCGCTAAAGGCGGCGATCTGCCGCAATTGTTTGCCAGAGTCGGCCCCAGATTTCACACGCCCTGGTTTTCAATTCTGTTCTATGCGACCGCCGTGTGGGGTTTGGCAATGGTTGGGAGTTTTGTCTGGAATGTGACTTTGTCGGTGGTCGCCCGGCTGTTCTACTACGCAGTAGTTTGCGCGGCGCTGATCGCTTTGCGGGGGAAACAACCGATGGCCGCCGGTTTGCGCCTGCCCGGAGGGCCGGTGCTGGCTGTGCTGGGGATCGGGATTACGGTAGTGCTGGCAACGCAGGTGGATTTGAGTAAGTCGCTGATCCTGGCGGCAACGGTTGGGGCGGCGGTCTTGAACTGGGCATGGGCGCGGCGATCGGATCGGGTTTGAAAGAATCGGTTTCGTCAGGGTATCGCTTGAGCGATACCTAAGGTCCTGCGAAATCAAATGCCCCTCTAGGGGCTGTGGGTTGATATCGGTAAGGAAGTGGAGGCATCTTGTTCAAGTTTCATCGTGCCGGACTATTCTTGTTCATCTCTGTTCTTGGCTGTCTCGCGCAGCGGGAGCCGGTGCTCAAGCAAATTGACCTGCCGCACTCTTATTACTACAGGGAAATGTATTTGCCGCAATTGACGACGGGTCCTAGTGCGGCGGCCTGGTCGCCGGACTCGCGCAGCCTGGTGTACTCGATGGCGGGCTCATTGTGGCGGCAGGAACTGGGCAGCACGAAGGCGGAGCAGCTTACCGCAGGGCCGGGCTACGACTACCAGCCAGACTGGTCCGCCAATGAACAGTGGGTGGTGTTTGCGCGCTACGATCACGATGCCATTGAGTTGTGGTCGCTGGATATGCGGGATGGGCGAACGCGGAAAATGACGTCCGGCGGGGCGGTGAACCTGGAGCCGCGATTTTCACCGGATGGAAAGCGGTTGGCGTTTGTGTCCACGTCCTATAAGGGACACTTTCATGTCTTTGTAGGTCACTTCGAAGACGGATTACTCGGTGACACGCGGCAACTAACTGGCGAGACTATCAGCTCGCTACCCCGTTATTACTACAGCCAGGCGGATCACGAGATCAACCCGGTGTGGACACGGGATGGCTCGGAAATTCTGTTTGTTTCGAATCGGGGACACATTCACGGCACGGGCGGATTCTGGAAGATCAAGGCGGAACCAGGCGCCGAGGCGCGCGAAATTCACTACGAAGAAACCAACTGGAAGGCTCGTCCGGATTTTTCGCCGGACGGAAAGCGCATGGTCTATGCCTCCTACATGGGGCAGAGTTGGCATCAGCTGTGGGTGATGCCGGCGGCGGGCGGGGATGCGTTTCCGATCTCTTATGGCGCTTTTGACAACGTGAATCCGCGGTGGTCGCCGGATGGCTCGAAAATCGCGTTCATCTCCAATCGAAGCGGGAATACGTCGCTGTGGGTGCAGACGATTCCGGGGGGAGAGCAGACCGAGGTCGTCGCGCGTGAACGGAAATACTTAAAGCCGATGGGGCGGGTGGCGTTGCGCGTCGTCGACTCGCGTGGGAAGCCCGTGGCGGCGCGGGTTTTCGTTACTGGCGCGGATGGTCGTGCGTATGCCCCTGACGATGCCTGGATGCATGCGGATGACAGCTTTGACCGCGCGGAGCGCCCGTTCGAGGCCCACTACTTTGACACTGCGGGTACATCCGAAGTGACGGTCCCATCCGGAACGGTTCAAGTCGACGTAATGCGCGGTTTCGAATATGGCTTCGAACAAAACAAGGTGGAAGTCAAGCCCGATGCGAGCGCCGGCCTCACCGTTCGTCTGCGGTCAAAGATTCCGTACGAGCCCGCGGAATGGGTAAGCGGCGACGTTCACACGCACATGAACTATGCGGGGACGTATCGGAACACGCCGGCCCACCTGGTGGAGCAGGCGGATGCGGAAAATGTGGCCATCGTCGAGAATCTCATTGTCAACAAGGAACAGCGCATTCCCGACATCGCCTACTTTTCGCCGAAACTCGATGCGGCCTCCACTCTGGATCATCTGCTGCTGCACGGGCAGGAGTATCACACCAGTTATTGGGGACATCTGGGATTGCTGAACCTGACCCATAACCTTATTCTTCCGGGATATGCAGGTTACCCCAATACGGCGGCGGCCAGCCTGTATCCGGCGAACGCGAACGTCGCCGACATGGCGCATGCGCAGGGCGCGCTGGTCGGATATGTGCATCCTTTCGACACCTTTCCCGAACCGGCGAAAGATGCTTCTCTTACGAACGAGTTACCCGCGGATGTAGCGCTGGGCAAAGTCGATTACATCGAAGTGGTTGGTTTTTCCGATCATAAGTCGACCGCGGAAGTTTGGTACAAGCTGCTGAATTGCGGCTTTCGATTGCCCACCGCTTCCGGCACGGATTTCATGGGCAACTACGCGTCGTTGCGCGGCCCGGTAGGGTTGAATCGCGTCTATGCCGAAGTGAAGCCGGGTCCGCTGAAGATTGAACCGTTCCTCGCGGCGATCAAGGCGGGCCGGACGTTTGCCACGAACGGGCCGCTGCTCCATTTCTCGCTGGGAGGGCAGGGGATTGGCGGGGAAGCGCGGCTGGAGAAAAAACAGGAGGTTCATTTTACGGCGGAGATGAGTTCGATCGTTCCGGTCGATCATCTTCAAATCGTTTGTAACGGGAAGGTGGCGCACGAACTTGCTCTCGAGAGCGGTCGCAGATCGGCGCATGTCGATGGCTCGATCCCTCTTGACGCGAGCGGGTGGTGCGTTCTGCGCGCTTTCAGCGATAAGGCGGAGTATCCGATTCTTGACTTGTATCCTTACGCGACGACCAGTCCGGTGTATGTAAGCGTGGCGGGTGTGCCGATCCGCAACGCAGCAGATGCGGCTTACTTTGTGGCGTGGGTTGACCGTCTGATTGCGGCGGTGCAGAGTAACACTTCGTGGAATACGGAGGCGGAGAAAGGATCGGTGCTCTTGATGCTACAAGAGGCGAGAGGGAAGTACGCGAAGTTGACAGAGTAAGCTGCGAAGGGATTTGGCGTAATCCGGAATTTGAGGCATCGAAGAGACGGTATGGCACTGTTGGAGACTGTCATCCGACCGGTCGCGGGAAAAGAACGCCGGTTGTTGAATCGTGGCCTCGTCCGATGTCAACACCGCCTTGCAGCGCTTCGCCGCAGAATGTTCGCGATAGGGCTGGCCCTGTTTGGCGCTCTGTGGGGTTTCATGATGATCGCGGCAGTTCTGGACAAGAAGGGGCCGACTTGGTACGTGTCCCTGTTAATCGGTTTTGGCATTGCCCTTCCAATTTCGTTGTGGTCGTACCTGAGTTTGAGGCCGAAGCTAGTCGCGAATGTTCGCCAGTTTGAGAGCGCATTGCGGCGGAATGAGGCTCGCGAGATTCGAATTCGATCACAGGCTATGGTTGAATTTGAGGAAGAAGAGGATGAGGGGGCTTGTTACGCTTTTCAGCTGAACGATCATCGGATTGTCTTCGTATCGGGACAGGACTTCTATCCTTCAGCAAAGTTTCCCAACACGGACTTTTCGTTGGTTTCAATATATGGGGACCACGAGGTTTTGGTGGAGAGTTTTATCGAAAAGCATGGCAACAAGCTCAAACCTGTACGGAGGATCTCGTCAAGTCAGAAATCGAAGATGAAGATTCCTTCTCACCTTCAAACTATCCAAGGTGACCTGAGTCGCGTCGAACAGTTGCTCGCTTCAGGCGGATAGTTGTCGGTAACATGTAACTTCATGCGCATCATCATCGCAGGCGGCGGTACGGGCGGACACGTTATTCCAGCGCTGGCCATTGCCCAACAACTCAAGCAGCAGTTCGGCGCCGAGATTCTTTTCATCGGGACGGCTCGCGGCATCGAGACGCGACTCGTGCCCCAAGCTGGGTTTCCGCTGGAGTTGATTCAGGTCGGCGCGTTGAAAAACGTCAGCTTGATGACTCGCGCGAAGACGATGTTTGACTTGCCGCGCGCCATCGCAGCTTCTTCCCGCATGCTCACGGATTTCGATCCTGAAGTAGTGATTGGGGTCGGAGGCTATGCCTCCGGACCTGCCATGGTGGCCGCGATTCGCCGCCGTCTTCCGACGCTTGCCTTCGAACCGAACGTGGTGCCGGGATTTGCAAACAGAATGATCGCGCGCTGGGTTTCCGCCGCCGCGGTGCACTTTGAAGAGACTTGCCGGTATTTTTCCCACTGCCGGGTGACGGGCGTGCCGGTGCGCTCGGCGTTTTTTTCGATTTTTCCTAAAACTGACGGCGCGCCCACCCTGCTGGTTTTTGGAGGCAGCCAGGGCGCGCGGGCTATCAATCAGGCGATGATTGAGTCGCTGGCTGGTTTGCGCGCGAGGATTCCGGGGGTTCACATCATCCACCAGACCGGGCAGCGCGACTATGACCATGTGTTGGCCGCTTATCAGCAGTCTGGAATTTCGGGAGAAGTGCACAAGTTTATCGACGATATGCCGGGCACGTTCGGGCGCGCCGACTTGCTGGTGTGCCGTTCGGGTGCGAGCACGGTCGGTGAGATTACCGCGGCAGGGAAGCCGGCGATTTTCGTGCCGTTTCCGGCCGCTGCCGATGACCACCAGAACGTGAACGCGCGGGCGCTGGAGCGCGCGGGCGCCGCGGTTGTGGTCGAAGAAAGTAACCTGGGCGCAGCTTACCTGGTCGACACGATTGCGGCGCTGATTGGCGATCCGGGGCGGCTGCGGAACATGTCCGTGGCGGCGAAGTCGCTGGCGCACCCGAAGGCGGTCGAAGAAATTGCGGAGATGGTCAGACAGCTTGCCGACCGCGACCAAACCCTTTAACCGCAGAGGACGCTGAGTTCGCCGAGAAAGAACTTAACCACAGAGGTCACAGTGGGCACCGGGAATCCCGAATCTTCTCTGCGCACTCGGCGTCTCGGTGGTGAATGGTCTATCATCAGCGTTCGTCCAGGTATTAGTTTTCATGTTCGCCAAGATTCAGCGCATACATTTCGTAGGCATCGGGGGCATCGGCATGAGTGGGATTGCCGAGGTGTTGCTGAATCTCGGCTACCGGATTTCCGGTTCCGACCTGAAGAATTCGGCGGTCACCGGGCGACTGGCCGCTCTGGGCGCGGTCATTCTTGAAGGACACACTGCCGCCAACGCTTCGGGCGCGGATGTTGTGGTCACCAGTTCCGCCATCTCGGTCGACAATCCCGAGGTTGCCGAAGCGCGACGGTTGCATATTCCGGTAATTCAGCGCGCCGAGATGCTGGCTGAACTGATGCGGCTGAAGTACGGCATCGCGATTGCCGGGATGCATGGAAAGACCACCACGACTTCGATGGTCGCGGCGGTGCTGGCGGCTGGCGGCCTCGATCCCACGGTTGTGGTCGGAGGGCGCGTGGGGGCGATGGGTTCGAATGCGCGCCTCGGCAAGTCGCAATATCTGGTCGCCGAGGCGGACGAGAGCGACCGGTCGTTTCTGAAGCTGTCGCCGATTCTGTCGGTGGTCACGAATATTGACCGCGAGCACATGGACTGCTACCGCGACATGCACGACGTCCGCCGGACGTTTCTGGAATTCATGGAGCGCGTGCCGTTTTACGGCCTGGTCGTCGGCTGCAATGACGACCCGGTGCTCCGGCGTTTGCTGCCGCGCGTCCATCGCCGCGTGACGGCGTACGGAACCTGCCCGGGGTCGGATTTCCTGATTCGCATGGGGGCGTCGCAAGGCGCTGGAGAGCACGGCCCGCTCATCCATTTCCAAGTAGCTTACAAAGAGAAGAATCTCGGCGAGTTCACGCTGCACGTTCCGGGCACGCACAACGTGCTGAACGCGACGGCGGCGATTGCGGTGGGCATCGCGCTCGACATTTCCGCGGAGCAGATCCGTTCCGCCCTGGATGGTTTTCGAGGCGTGGATCGCCGCTTCCAGCTCAAAGGCAAGGCGGCGGGCGTCAGCGTGATTGACGATTACGGGCATCATCCAACGGAAATCCGGGCCACGCTGGCCGCCGCCCGCCAGTGCGGATTTCGCCGCGTGCATGTGATCTTCCAGCCGCACCGCTTCACCCGCACTCGCGATCTGATGGATGAGTTTACGACCGCCTTCGCCGACGCCGACACGCTGTGCCTGCTCGACATTTACCCGGCCAGCGAGAAGCCGATCGAAGGCATCACGGCGGAAGCGCTTGCGACCCGCATCATCGGGGCAGGGAAGAGGAGCGTCGCGTATGCTCCGTCGTTTATCGATGCGGTGGCCACGGTTGCCTCTCTTGTGCAGCGGGGCGATATGGTGCTGACGTTGGGCGCGGGAAGTGTCTCGCAGTTGGGACCGATGGTTCTGAAGAAGCTGGAGACTGCGGCAGCTCCCAATCTGTCTTGAGCCGAACTTCACTCGGCTGGGACGGACGAATGCGTCCGCCCCCACGCAGACCCTCTTTCCATCCTGGTTGACCTTTCTTGCCCCTGCTCGTCCAAGGACCAAGAAGTGAGGATTGCCCCCATGGACACGAATAAAGCCGCATATTGGATTGCACTGGGCGTATTGGCGCTGGGACTGAACAGCGAATACCAGAGTGGAAGATTTGTGGCACTGCATCGGGTTGCGGATCGTGCCGGGGCGGAATTGTGTCGGCTTTCGACACGGGCCGAAGAGTCGGTGCTGCTGGCAACTGGTGTCACAAGTCGCCGGGCCATGCTGGCGGACAACGTGCTCGCCGTCGCCGACCGGGGGGAAATGGCGCGGGAACAGGCCGGAATGATTCGAGAGCAGGCCCGTGCGCAAGCCGAGCTCGTTCGCGAACAGGTCCGGAACGAGATTCTGGCGCCGAGAGAGGTCCTGCGGGCGCAAGCCGGAATGCGGCGCGCTGAAATCGAGCAGCTTCGTTTGCAAACTCGGTCGGAATTCAGATTGGCCCGCACGGCGGATCGACGAGTGGTGGTCTGCCCGAAGACGGGGGCGCGGATTGTTGTGGACGCGGGCGGGGAGTCCCGGATGTTTCTCCGGATGTCGAGGTTAAGGACAACTTCTAGAGTTGGGCGCAAGTGAGACGGAGCAGGTGCCGTCTCTACGAAGAAATTTGCTGGCAGCTGCCAAGCTTCGCTCCTGGACGGGCGAGGCGCCTGTCCCCACACGAACATCGCCACTCGCCTCCGAACCAACTTGGCAATGTCTCAATTCGCGAAAACCAGTTATAGTAATTCTGCTCAGCGGTTTTCTGTCGACAACTGACTCCAAAGAGTGGCGCGGACATCAAGTTCTACCGCGGTACAAGAAGAGTTGTATCCGCTTCCCGGCGTTTCTCAGCCCCAGGCTCGCGAGCGTGAGCCTTTCGATGACGCACGGCTCGTCGATCTGGAAGCGGAGCAGGAGTCCCCATTTCTGCGTGGACAGAAGCGCGTCTCGGTC
>CAWABC010000026.1:0-6101 GCA_963780105.1 uncultured Acidobacteriaceae bacterium | reverse complement strand
GCCGCAACTCAATGTGAATACGGGCAAGAGCCGCCAACACAATATTTTCGCCGGCGGCGGCATTGTCTGGCATTTCTGAACGGAAGAGTGTACCCGGATTCCCGGCGGTCCGCATTGCGTTTTCTGCCCGAAATGTCTGAAAAGTCGCTACAACGACGAGGTTGACGTGCAGACAGCTTTGCACCTGGGCCAGCACAGCGGCCTCGCCACTTAAGAATGATTTTCTTTAATGGACACACTGTACCTGGGATCGGTGGAATTCTCAGCGCAGTTAACGCGCGCACAAAACCCACTCGAGGAGTTCATGCGACCCACCTGAGTTTGTCGGGCTACTTCGATGGACTCACCGGTTCATCGCCCCGGATTAACACCCATGCTGTCGCACCGGCAATTGCGCCCCCGCCAATTCCGATTGCCCAGGGAGAGTTGAGGATCCCCCCCCCTGCAGCAGGAGCGGCTCCACCTGCTCTCCTCTTTTTTTTCTTTTTCTTATCGTCGTTCTGCGACTGCGAATCGTCTCGAGTGGTCTGCTGACCTTGCGCCAGTGTGGTGGTGGTCCCGGTGTCATCGCTGATGGTCAGGTCGCCCTTTCGCGCCGCGATCTGGACCGTACCATCCACGTCTCTGACTTCAAATTCGGTCCAAACACTAGCGGCCGGTGACACGGTGACGTCGCCAGCGCGAGTCGCCAGCAATTTCGAGGTCGATATGGTTACGCCTCCGTGCTCCAACTTGACCGCGTTGCCTTGATACTTAACCAGCGAGTCATTCAGAACCAAGACGACTGGAGCCTGAAGCGTTTATGTTGGCAGCCGAGTCCGCGCTGGTCTGCACCAAGTCGCCGGAAAAGATGGCCGACGACCTTGCGATGCTGTTGCCATTGAGCAATGCAGTTCCATGGCTGTAGAGCATGGCGGCAGGTCTGGTCCGCTGCAAACAAGGCAGCCGGAAAAATCACGAGCATCATGCAGCTCAGGACCTTCAAGTGTAGAGCTCTCATCATTGCAAGCACTTTCACCCTCTGGAGATGACTTTGAGTGATGGTAATTCGAAAGGCTTTCTCCGTCAATCGCTTCTTGCCATTCGTGGTTACTTCCGGGCTCCTCTTCTCGTATTCGATTCCGTGCTAGGTACAGACGTGGGATTTCCGGCAAGCGTACGCAGGGACTTTCAGGCGCTTCGCAGCCATCTGCAGAAACTCGTCCTGCTCCGAAGCGATGGGGCAGCGTGCCAACCATCATTGCACTTCTGATTGCTGTGCCGCTTCGACAACCCGCATTGTTCCCAAGCCGTCGACGAGTGTGCGGCCCAGGTTTGTCATGCGCTCACGCGCCATGCAAGAATCGACCAACTCTTTCACTGAAACTGCAAGCTTTACCGGGTCGAAGTGGCGAGTCTCACCCATGTCTACCACCACCCCGCGATGCGACAAAGCCTGCACTACGCGCGTTTGCACAATGTTTCTAGAATAGCTCAGTACCGCACAACCCATGGAAAGAAGCTCCCAGAGCGTTCCACCCGCGGCAATGATCGCCTGATCGGAGTCCTTCATGAACTGCGCCATGTTGGGAGGGTTGAATACGACTCGGACACTGCTCGCCTTCAGCTTTCGTAGCTCATTTGCTTTGTTGTAGCCGGCTCCCGCGACCACTGTAACGTCAAGATCGGAACAGTACGCAAGAGCGTCCGCAATTTTCGGCGTCAGATTTTCCGGATCGCTTCCGCCCAGAGTTACGAGGATCCTGTTGCCCGTTTGGCGAATCTCTCTTTTTTCCGCTCCTTGTCTGAACTCGCGGCGCAGCAAAACGTAAGAGGGGCCCATCAACAGTCGTGCGGTTGCGCCTCGTTTTCGATACGGCTCCCCATCGTCGCCAAGATTCGGATTCACGATCAGATCGGCGGGAAACGATTCCCGGTCGGCGAAGTCATCGATGAGCAGTACTCGAAAGCTCGCGGCCCGAACCGTCTTCACAAAATCGCTGCCGAAGCGATCGCCGTCGATCACGACCCAATCGGCTCTCAGTCGATGGGCCTGCGCAACAGTTTCGCCAGCATCCTCGGGACTGCCGGGGGTTGCATGAACACGGCTCAGCGAGACCCCTTCTGCAGTCACACGTGGCAAAAGCGCATCCGGCAACTCTGCCACAGCGATACTTACCGTACCGCCGGCGTCCTGCCAGGCTTGGGCCAGGGCCAGGCAGCGCATGACATGTCCAGTTCCTATCGCAAGACTGGCATCGGCCCGAATCAGAAGTATGCCTGGTTTCATCGACTCCAATGAAGTTGCATCTAACCGAAGTTACGCCCAACGACCGCTCCTGATTCGCCAAGTTGGCGGATCAGCGAACCTTGAAACGCGGCTGAATCATTTCGCCTGCAAGATGCTCTTCCAGATGTACTTCGTTCAGCCATTTCGATACTGTCTTGCACACTTCCGCATAGGCTGGCAGCGTCTGTTCAATCGCCAGCGGATCGTGCGCCGATGTCCCAGTCAGGAGTTCTGGACATGGAGTTATTTTCATGGCCAGGTCCCGAGCGAACGCGAGTGCGTGCCTTTCTCTTCGTAGTGGATCAGAACTTTACCGAGCGCATGGATCACGTCTTCCACATCCTGCGCCGTCATGGAATGGAACATGGGCAGGCTGATCAGCCGCTCATAAGCGTCTTCCGCCACGGGACAGCTTTCTTTGGACTTGAAACACTCGCGATAGTACGGATGTTGATGGACTGGAATGTAGTGAACATTCACGCCGATATTCTCCGCGCGCAGCGCCCGAAAGATCTCGCCTCGCCCCACTGAAAGCGCTCCCAGGTTGAGTCGGATTGGATATAGGTGCCACGCCGGATTGACGTCCTCACGCACGGCGGGGACAACGATCGCGGCAAAATCCCGGAAGGCCGCCTTGTATTGCGCCGCAATTTCCCGGCGCCGCGTCAGGTTCGCATCCAACCTTTCCAGTTGTGACAGTCCCAGCGCGCAGGCAATATCCGTCAATCGGTAATTGAAGCCCAGCAGCACCATCTCGTAAAACCACTGTCCAGACTCCTGCCGCTGCCGTGCTTCGCTGCTGATGCCGTGATTGCGAAAACGCCGCAGCGTCTCGGCCAGCCGCGCGTCGTTGGTCGCAACCATGCCGCCTTCCCCGGTAGTCAAGTGCTTCACCGGATGAAAGCTGAACACGGTCATGTCGGCAATGCCGCCGACGCGTTTCCCATGGTATTCCGCGCCCAGCGCATGACTGGCATCTTCAATCAGGAGTGGGCTTTGTCCTTGCGAGCTTTGGGACCGCGCCTTCGCCAGTTGCCCCAGTTCATCCAACGCAGCGGGATGACCCGCATAATCGACGGCGAAAATGGCCTTCGTGCGTGAAGAAACTTTCTTGTAGACTTCGTCGGGATCAAGGTTCAGCGTGTCGGGTGAAACGTCGGCAAACACCGGCGTCGCGCCCTGATACAAAATGCAGTTGGCGGTCGCGCAGAAAGTCATGGGGGTGGTGATTGCCTCGTCCCCAGGCCCCAGTCCCGCGGCAAACGCCGCACCGTGTAAGGCGGCCGTACCCGAACTGAAGCTGACCGCGTGCCGTGCCCCGATCCACGCCGCAAACCGCTCTTCGAACTCGCCGATCTTCGGTCCTGTCGTCAGCCAGTCCGACTTCAGAACCTCAACCACCGCCTGAATGTCCGCGTCATCCAGGCTTTGCCGCCCATAAGGCAACAATTTCCCACGCACGGGTGTACCCCCATGCATGGCGAGCGTTTCCAGTTTTGTGGACAAGGCGTTCATGTCAGCAGTCCGTGATGCAAGTGCGATCTGATGCCAGGCGTGCCTTCACCCGATGCGGAAAAACTTAGGCTTCGTATCAGGGCATCGCTTCAGCAATGCCGCAACCCGCTCGAATTCACCCGCCCCTTTAGGGGCTGCGCGCTAGGCGGACGTCGGAATCGTCTCCGCAGTTTCCGGCGTCACCAGTTCTTCCAGTTCCCGCCGCGTCAGCCAGCGTTCGTTCGTGTCGCTCGAATATCGGAAGCCTTCCGGCAGAGCCTTGGCATTCACCCAGTTTTCCGATTTCCACCACGGATGCGACGGCTGAATTACGTACATGTCTTCGGTTTCGAGCGTTTGCCGCGACTCGTCTTCCGAAACCAGCACTTCATGCAGCTTCTCTCCGGGACGAATCCCAATGGTCTCCACCTCGCACCCGGGGGCGATAGTCTCCGCCAGGTCCAGCAGCTTCATGCTGGGAATCTTGGGAACAAAAATCTCGCCGCCGTGCATCTGCTCCAGGCAACGGATCACAAACTTCACGCCCTGCTCCAGCGTCAGCCAGAATCGGGTCATGCGAGGATCGGTGATCGTGATCTTCCCGCGCCGCCGCTGTTCCAGAAAAACCGGGATCACGCTGCCGTGGCTGCCCACCACGTTCCCGTAACGCGCGCAACTGAAGCGCGTATTCTTCGCGCCCGCATAGGCGTTGGCCTGCACAAACACTTTTTCCGCGCACAGCTTGGTGGCCCCGTACAGATTAATCGGATTCACCGCCTTGTCGGTGCTGAGCGCCAGAATGCGGTGCACGCCTTGATCGATGGCCGCATCAATCACGTTGCGCCCGCCCATGATGTTCGTCTGGATCGCTTCGAACGGGTTGTACTCGCAAGCCGGCACCTGCTTGAGCGCCGCCGCGTGCACCACCACCGTCACGCCCGCGAGCGCCCGCTTCAACCGCTCGACGTCGCGCACGTCCCCAATGAAATACCGCATGCTGGGATGCTCGAAGCCCGACGTCCTCATTTCATGCTGCTTCAACTCGTCCCGGCTGAACACCACCAGCCTATGTGGCTTGTAGTCGCGCAGCATAATCTCCACGAACTTCTTCCCGAACGATCCGGTTCCACCTGTTACCAGTATCGATTCCTGCGACCAATTCACCATTCCTGTCCCTTCGCAACATCTTCTGTCGAGTTACCCATCGAAGAAACGCGATTCGTATGTCGAGTTACGCACCGAAGAAAAGCGTACGCCTCGTATTGGGGCATTGCTTCAGCGATGCCGCAAGTCCCGTGCTCAAACGCCCCTTCAGGGGCTGGGCGTCGAGGATCGACGCCTCAGCCAGCATGCTAGAAGAGCCTCTTTTTTCGCGTTAGTTCTTGTGCTCGATAGTATAGCTGACAAGCGTTAAGCGAAAACCATCTCAATGGCTGGAGCCGCCCTCGGCGATTTGCAGATCGAGGGCCACGCGTTCGCCGTTGATGAGCACCGTTCCCGCGTCCAGGAGTTGCTGCCCGGTGCAATCGTACTTCTCGTAGCAGCGCAGCGACGAAAGGGAGAAAAAGAATTCCACGGCTTCGGATACCGCGGGCGCTGACTTGCCGGCAAGGTGGATGTTCGTGCTGAAGCCGATGCCATCGAAATCCTTCGAATCCTTGAAATACGCCATCAGCGGACGGACGAGGTGGGCAACATGATCGTCGAAAGCCGAGGCCGCCAGTTTGTACCGCGATCCCGCCGCAGACGCTGGTAACGTGGAATTCAGCGAGAGCTCCAGATAGATTCCCTGACGAAAGGCCACAAATTTCGGCGGCGCATAGGAAACGAAGTGGGCCTGCGGCTCCAGTTCTTTGACAATCGAATCAACCCATGGCTGGTTGGAGAGTTGCACTGCAGCCAACGCCTGCGTCGAAGTATCGCGGGGCGGTGGCGGTGGTGGTTCTTTCGGTTTCAACGGGATCGAAGGAGCGGGTGTCGCGCCCGGTTGCGATCCGCTTCCCCCGGTATCCGATTGAGCAGTGGCGGCGGCATCATCGGTGGGATCGTCAGCGGTCGCAACCTTCGGGAGCACCGCATCGTTAAGCCAGATTGAGATAGGCTGGGCATTGAGAAACACCTGCCCCTGCAAGAGCGCCGCCTGCTGTGCGGTCTCGTCCTTCGCGGCCACCAGTTTGAGAGCGCCGTTCCGCGGCAGAAACACCATCAGGTTTTCCGGACGTTCCATGGAAACTCCCATCACTTTTCCCATGATGTGATGTGAAATTTCCACCGCATACCCTTGCACATGCTGGTTGTTCTGGAAGCGCGGAACTGCGGCTTTCAGGATCGGCATCAC
>CAWABC010000025.1:0-14481 GCA_963780105.1 uncultured Acidobacteriaceae bacterium | reverse complement strand
CGTGGACGGCAACACCGACGTCTACCTGTATGACGTCGCATCCGGAAAAGCGCGCGCCCTTCCGCTGCCCAAAGGGGTGAACTATGCCGCAGGCGGGCCTTCGCCCTTCACTCGCGACTCTTCCCGGATGCTTTATTACCATACAGGCCCAACCGCTCCCGGCGACTTATGGGTCTATAACATAGCTGATGGCAAATCGCGTCAACTTACACATTCGCTGGTCGGCGGCGTGCGAGCCGACGATATGGTTGAACCTCACCTTGTTCACTATCCCAGCAAAGATGGTAAGTGGACGATTTCCGCATTTGTTTATGTGCCCTATAACTTGCCGCGCAACGGCGAGCACCCCGCGATTGTCTACGTTCACGGCGGCCCGACGGCGCAGACCATGAACACGTTCAATCGCTTTGTCCAGTACATGGCCAACCAGGGTTACCTTGTGATCGCGCCCAACTACCGCGGATCGACGGGATACGGAAAGGAATTCCAACGCGCGAATCTTTTCGACATGGGGGGCGGCGATTTGCAGGATGTACTGGCGGCCGCTGACTGGATCAAGCAGACGGGCTACGTCGATCCCAAGAAACTGATTCTGATGGGCGGCAGTTATGGCGGTTATATGACGATGATGGGAGTAACCAAGGCTCCCGAGTTGTGGGCGGCGGGGGTTCCGATTGTGCCGTTTGTGAACTGGTTCACAGAGATCCAGAACGAAGACCCCGTGTTGCAGCAAAGTGACCTTGCCACCATGGGCGATCCCGAAAAGAACAAAGCGCTATACGAAGATCGGTCGCCCATCAACTTCGTGGGCAAGATCAAGGCCCCGCTCTATCTATTGGCGGGCGGGAACGATCCTCGCTGCCCCAAGACGGAAGCGCAACAGGTGGTCGATGCTGTCAAGAAGCGCGGCGGAGTGGTCGAATACAAGGTCTATGAAAACGAAGGCCACGGCTTCGCGAAAGTCGAAAATCAGATTGATGCGTACAAGCGCGTGGCTGACTTTCTGAAAGCGCATGTCCCACCGGCGGATTGCAGTTGCTCGCTGAACCAGTAATTGAGGGTTGTTGTGTTTATCAGGCAAATGACGCTGGTGGCAATAGGTTGGCTGGCGATGGTGCTTTGCGTCTTGGGGCCGGCCACTAGCAAGGCACAGTACCCTCCAAGGGCCTACGAACTCTACAGTTGGCAGGAATTGGATGGAAGATGGCGGTTCTGTCTCTTGGCCAGCCCGAGCGGCCCGAATATCTCGGCAGAGCAGGTATTTGACAAGAAGGTCCGACTGCTCGGTGTAAAGGATCTCAAGCGAAGGATATCCGAGCTGCCCAACGGGGCGACCATTTTCTGGCTTGATCGAATATCGGGCACAAGTTCGCACTCACAAGCTGGCAAGATTATGGGGTTTCCGCCGCAGAAGACAATTCAAGAAGTGCGGCATTATGCCGCTGCACGCCAGGTCCAAGTTGAGCTACCTGCTGCTTCGCACAATCGGAAATGATGCGTCAGGTGGTGGCCGTGCTTAGGGGCGTCTAGTCTATTCTGAAGAGCGGCCCTAGGGGGCAAAATGGCTATGGGTGCACCCGCGCCGCATGGTGTTTCTTAGCCGCTTCCAGCCGCAGCATCAGCATGTAGAGCACGATTCCGACGTTGACCACGATCACCAGAACTCGAAACCAGGTGGGATGCCGCCAGAGATCGGCCGCCTCAAACGGGATGTAGATCGCCCCCGAGGCAAACGCCAGCCATTCCGCCCAGGGACGGACGTACCACAATCCGTAGGCTTCAATGAATCGAAGGGTCACGTAAATTGCCGCCACCGTGGCGATCTTCCACAGGCGCACGTCGCTGAGCCGATGCACCAGGTCGATGAAGACTCCAAAGAAATGGTGGTGATGACGAGCATTAACGTGAAGAAATTCCAGCAGGCTCTCCGCCACCCCAAACAGATCTTTGTGCCGCATGGAGAACACACCGAGGCCGGCAAGAACGACGATGATCCCTTTCGTGAACTCAACGGTGGCGACCGTGCGCACGCCTTTGATGTGTCCGGGATCGTCGATTCTGGGATGCATATGGAACGTCATTCGGAACATCATTCGAAAGGCCGGAGCCGGCGCGGCCGTTAGCTCTGCTGACGAACGCTGGCGCGCAACTCCTCGACGATCTCCATGGCGGCCTTGCGGGCGGCGTCATCCTGGGTAACGTCGAACGAGATCGCTCCAACGCGAGCGTGGCCGCCGCCACCATAGCGCTCGCAGACCTTGGCGAGATTGACCGTGGGCTCGCGTTTCGACCAGGGGTTCGACCCCACCGAAACCTTCACCCGGAACGAACTCCTACTCAGGCCAATGCTGTAGACCGAATCGGGATGCAGATAATACGGGATGAATTTGTTGTAGCCTTCGAGTTCCAGGTCGGTGATGTCGAAAAAAATCGTGCCGTCTTTTTCTTCCGCGCGCTGCCGCAAAATTTCGACGGAACGCTGGTGGCGTTCGAGCAGCGGCGGCAAGACCGCGGCAACGAAAGGCTCCTCCAGAATCTGGGCCAGAGGGCGGTAGGCGAGCAGAGGAATCATCTGCTTGACGAAGGTCCGGTCGCTGGAAGCTTCGATGGCCATGGTCAGCTTCATGGCCGGCGCTTTCATTTCCACCGCCGACTTTGCGTCGTCATACATGGCGCCGTCCACGATGTCGGTCCAGTGGAGCAGTTCCGCGACCGGGCGTGGATCGAAGCCGAAATGTTCTTCCGCGATCATGGCAATAAAACTCGTGCAGGACTTGAAAGCCGGATCGTAGAACTTGCGATTGCTCTGATCCTGCTCGAAGTGCGTGGCATCGGCCGGTGAAAGAAAAGCGCTTTCGTGGTGATCGAACCACCACGTGATCCGGGGCGAACTCGAATACTTGAAATCGACGATGGCATTCTCGTCGCCGTCGAACTGCCGCTCGTCGAACAGAGCGCCCGCGCGATGCAGCAGGCCGGAGTATACGAACTCCACGTCGCCGCGGACTCGTTCCCGGTAGAAACGGCAGAACAGGGCGGCCGAGCATGCCCCGTCAAAACACTTGTCGTGATAAAAGACGCGCACTCGCAAAATTTCGCTTCCTTACCCGTTTCTTCCGGCGTGTAGTGAAAAACAAATAGAGTTACTGGTTTGGAGATTTATGTCAAGGAGGATTTGATACCCGCGCCGTTCCATCGCCACAAACGCGACCGTGGTCATTTCTTCCGGCGCCTGATTTTGAAGTCGAAACTGACCACTCCGTTCTGGTCGCGCAGCGCCACGATCGAAATATTCCGCGTTACGTTGTACTCCACCTGGATGATCTGCTGGTTCGAAACCGAGACGTTGGTGCTGTAGGTGAGGGTGAGATTGCGCGCCACTTGCTGCTCGACGGTGACCTGCGGCCCGCGAACCACGTTGGTTTCACTGGCCAAACCCTGGGGATCGATCTTGACCCGGCTGGCACCGAACAAGCGCTGCAGGCGGCTGTTGACGGTGCTGTTGAGAGCCTGGTTGATCAGCAGGTTCGAGGCCTCTCCTCCAAATCCAAAAGATCCGCCCGACGTCGCGGCCGCCGACTCTTCTTGCGTGCGGCCCAGGGCCAACAGGGCGATCACGTCGGCTTCGGGCAGCTGAGGCTCGGACTGCCAGGTGACTTTCAAACCGTTGGCAACGCTGGCGTCACCGCGGATTTGTACGGTGATGTCGTAATCGCGCACTCGCGTGGTCGCCTGCAGATCGATGATCGGTTGACTCTTGGCCGGATTCGCGAAAGTAACATCGCCGCGCTCCAGGCGATACTTGGTTCCGTTGAAAGAGATATCTCCTTCCAGAACCTCCACCCTTCCCAGAATCGCTGGACGGTCGGCGGTGCCCCGCACCCTGAGGTCCGCGTTACCAGAGAGCCTGGCGATGGCCGATTGCATCTGCAGCTCGGGAGTCGTCACCACGTGAACGTCGAGCTTAAGGCGGCTCTGCAGACTATCGCTCTCGGTCAACACGACCGTCTGCTTGCTCTTTTCAATGTAGGCGCCGAAGTCGAATCCTGGAGTAACGGCCAGCTTGGTAACCAGCACATAGCCGCTCAGCACGGCGGAATTCGTGCCGCCGGTCAGCCGGAGATCGGCGTTCGCGGTCGAGCTTACTCCCGGGGGATAACGCAGGCGAACATCATGCGCCGTCGCGCCCAAATCGAGCAGGAGCGCGCCGCTTTGGTAGGTTGCGGAACCGCTGAGGGCTATCGTGCCTCCGCCCGTGGTGCCGCTCAGCTTCTCGATCTCGATGCGGTTGCGGTCGAAGCGCAGCACGCCGTTCAAGTCGCTTAAGCCGCTGGGAAAGTCGTTGTGACTGACGAAGGTGTTTTTCACCTCCAAGCGCCCCAGTAGCACGGGCTGCGCCAGCGAACCATGGGCGTTGAGATTGACGTCCAAAGTGCCCCGCGCCAGAATTTTGGGGTTCAGGGATTGCAGCAGCGTCATATTGACCGAACCCTCCAGACGAAGGTCGAGCTCTTGCTCGCCGGTCAAATGCGCCCGTCCGTGGGCAGTGAAATCGGTCCCGCTTCCCGCCAGGTGGAGGCTTTCGAGCAGCAAGGCTTGATCGGCGACTTCGAAGCGGATGGGTTCGACATTTTGCACCTGCACGTGACCGACCTCGGCGCTGAACGACTGGATTTCGGCGACCGCTTTCAAATCGCGCGGAGTGCGCAGCGGACCACGAACTTGGAGCGTCCCCTCCAGAGACGAGTGCCCCGTGATTTTTCCCGGCAGGTAAGCACGAAGCAGCGAATCGGCGTCGAGATGACGGAAGACCAGATTCAGATCCGCGGGAAGGTTGTGTTCTAACCCGATGCTCCCCGCAATGGCCAAGTCAGGTTTATCGGAGCCCGAGCCAACGAAGTCTGAGTGCGCCTTGAGATCGAGCTCACGGCCATGCGTGACCGCATCGACGTAGAAATCTCCTGCGCGCTCCCTGTCCAGGGTGAGGTCCTTGAAATGAACGTGCGCTTCGAGCGCAGGCTGCTCGACGGTTCCGCTCGCTCGCACCGTGAAATCGGCGATGCCATCCGCCGTGAACCGGCTCGTCTGCAAGCGCGGGAACCGCGCGAGATCGAGGTTGCGTCCGGAAAGATTCAGGCGAAACGCCTGTTTCGACGTACCGAAGTTCGATAGATCAACGCTCGACATCCTGACGGCCGCGCTGCCGGAAAGTGGAGCGCCGTAAGCACTAGCGTCGATGTTGTTGAACTGAAGCTCACCCCCAGCGAGGCGAAGGTCGCTCTTCAACAGCGGAACTGCCACTCCGTAGGCTGTGCCATCGTGAAGTTCGAGGTGTCCATCCCCGTGGGGATGGGCGCGCGTGCCCGCGACGCTGGCCGATAGATTCAGCGTGCCGGTGAGCGGCTGATCCAATCCGGCCCATTGCGCCAGTTCGGCCACGTCGGCGTTGCGCACGTCAAGGCGCAGAGTAAAAGGCGCGCCTTCCCGCAGTTCGCCTCCCGCCAGCGCGGTGCTGGCGTCGAAGTGCGCCGTGGCGTGGCCGCGAATGAGGGAAGCATTGCGCGCGGCGAAATTGTCGGAGGAGTACTGAAGGGCGGTGGAGAGTGCGTCCCAGTGAACCACTCGCGCGCGGACTCGTTCGGTCGCAGGCAAGGTCGTGTCAAAGTCGTAGACCTCGAGATTTCCGCTGACGGCAAGCGCGGAGAGTCTGCCGCTGGCGTTCCCGGTAAAGCTTGCCCAGCCGTGAACGGCAAAGGGCAAATCCGGCGACCCGTAAGCCGCCTGCAGCAGCGGCGTCCACTCCTTCAGGTTGTGGCTGGTAAACGAGAAGCGCAGGGACGAAGTCGCGGACAGGTTGCCGGTGGCGTTGATTTCAGAGGCGGGCGTGGTCAGGTGAAGTTGGCTCACTTCCAGTTCATCGCGCGCTCCGCTATAGATGGCGGCAATCTGGCCGCGCACGGAAATCTCATTCGGGGCCGGCTTCTGCGGCGGCGCTACACCAAGGTTCAGACGAGTCTCGGCCTCGCGGATCGAGCCCACCCAATCCATCTCAACCTTGCCGCTGGCACCTCCGGAAAGATCGAGGTGATCCAGCGGGAGTTGGGTTGAACTCAGCAGTTCCAGACCCGGAAGCAGCGGGAAGCCCGCCAATTGCAGGCGCACCGAGCCGCGCTGCAGGCTGCCCGGAGGGACTGGTCTGGTCCCATAACGCGCTGGAGCGAGCGGGAGCGAACTCTGCCAATTTGTCACATCAACATCTCCCAGCAGGTCGCCTCCGAACAGGTTCGCCTTGATCGAGGAGACGCGGAAACGCTCCGGAGTGACGGAGAACGCTGCGCTGATGCGGCCATTCCGCATCGCGAGCTTCCCGTTCGACCACTCGATGTCCTTGGCCTGCGCCGTTCCCTGGGTGGAAAAACTCTGCAGGCTCCAGACACCTTTGCCCTCAAACTGGACCATCCCCTTCCGGACGGCGCCGGTCGGAACTTGCGCTTGCCGTGCCAGGGATGCGAGTTCAGCGAGATCGGCGACGCCATGATAGTCGCCGCTCACCTGAGGATTGTGAAAGTCCTGCAAGCGGCCCGCAAAGTGAATTTCAGATTTTCCGGAGGTTACTCTCAAACTGCCGATGTCGGCGTGTCCGCGGGACAGAACCAGCGAAGCATCCGCCCCCCAAACCAACGAGGGATAGGGTTGCAGGCGCGTGGCGACGTTTCCCGCGGACAGATGGGCTTCGTATTGCCGCCGCAGCAAGGAGTAGTTCATCAGCAGAGCCAGGTCGTGGGCGGCGAAATCAAACGGTATCTTCTTGTCTTCCCACAAAAGCTCGCCGCGCTGCACTTCGATGTGCGCAACCGAAAGCGCGAACAGTTGCTCCACTGGCCCCTCGGAGGCCGCCCCCCCGGATAAATGACTTGAGAAACGGCTCACCTGGCGGCGCGGGAATGTTGGTCGAGCCATCGGGATAGACCAGGATGTGGGCCACAGGATGCTCGAGGACCACAGAGTGCAATGCGATGGTCGTGCTGAGGAGCGAAATGATTTTGATCTCCGCCTGCAGGCGGTCGACGCGCAGAAAGGGAACCTGGTCCGAAGCTTCGCGGCCGTGGATGGTGAGGTCGCGGGCGTCCACACGCAGGCGAAACGGGATGGTGTGCAATGCGCCGAGTTCGACGCGTCCGCCCGTGATTTTCTCCAGCGACGCGACCACCCGGCGGCGGACCATCCGTTGAAAGGAATCGGTCGTGACATACCAGCTGAGCAGGCCGAAACCAATCAAGCTGAAAACGCAGAACGCCAGAAAGAGTTTCCACAGGATGCGCCGGCGTTCGGGAGGAACAGGCTCGGTCGATGGTTCGGTCGACGGTTCGGTCGATGGCTCGGACGATGGTTCGGTCAACGGTTGCGCTCTCCGCTACTGGATTCAGGAGTCAGGATATGGCTCCCAGAACGCAGACTCGCCAGCCATCCCGAGAGCAGTTCGTTCATTTTTTGCTCGGCCAGCAAATCTCTGATTCGGCCAAAGACTTCCTTCAACGGTGTGGCGGGATTGCCGGCTCGCTTCATCTCCGGCAGCAACTGATCCTGGTAGTAAGTCTCCACCGCCTGGCGATCGATCTGGATCGAGGGCCGCAACCGGTCTTCCACGAGTTTCATCAGCTGGATCTGGTCGCCCAGGCGTTTCTCCAGCCAGCTTTGGGTGAGTCCATAACGTTGCAACTTGGCGCGCCATGCGTCGTCGGTGGCACAATCCGGCTGGAGCTTGCGGACTTCGGCGAGGCGGGCAGCGACCTCGTCGGCAGCGGCTGGTTGAGATGGCCGAACCTGTTCCCGCAGCAGTTCCTGATCGATCAGACGCTCGAGGGCTGCGTTGCGCTCGGCCGCGGTGAACGAGTCTGGAGCGCGACCATTCGACAGGGCCTCGAAGGCTACTTCCTGCTCCCAATCGCTCTCAAAAACCACATGCCCGTTAACCTTGCTGACCACCCGATCGACGACCTGTCCCGCCAGGGCGGGGAGCGCCAGTGCCACGCTCAGTGCCATCGCCACTGCGCCATGGTTCCCGAGTTTGGTCATTCCGAATTGGATTAGCCGGAGTCTCATCAGAAGGACTGCCCGACGCTGAATGAAAAGTTAAAATGCCCGGCGCGTTGGAACCCAAACTGCCCGTTCTGTTGCCCGGTCTTGGTATTGGTCACGATGTTGGTGTAGCTGGGAAAGGCCGGCGGATTCAAATTGTATCCGAAGTCAAAGCGTAACGGTCCGATCGGCGTCTGATAGCGCACCCCCACACCAACCGCGTGTGAAGCATAGTTGTAATTGCACTTCAGGTGCGTGGCCTCCTGAAAACAGAACTGTTGGTCGGGCTGGTGAAAGCGCCCCAGGCTGGGAAGCATTTCCTGCGGCCGCGCAAACACATTGCCCATATCGTGAAAAATCGTAAAGCCGACGCTCTCAAGAAGGTAAGGCACAGTAACGTTCGGAAAACGCATCTCCAGATTGTTGAGGAACACGGCGCTGCCACCGACGGGAAAACCGGTGAACGGATCGCGTGGTCCCGCCTGATTTAACCCGAATCCGCGATGAGAGTTGCCCCCGCCGCTGTAGAAACGTTCCGGCAGCGGAACCAGAGTTTCGCCGGCGGTTGCGGCTTGCGCCGGATCCAGCAGGACCGTGCTTCCAAAACGGTTCTCAACTCCCACGCTGGTGGAGCGGGCGAAGACGAATCCCTGTCCCGTGCTGCGATTGCGAAAGAACGTGTGATAGGTGGAGTTCTTGACCAGCAGCCGGCTGAAGTCGGCCTCGGATCCAAAATAGCCGGCGGCAACACCGCCTTCGACCGTGGTGTAGCTGCCGCGAGTACTTTCCAAGTCGTTATCGCGCCGGTTGCGAATGTAGAGAAAGTTGGGCATCCCTACCCGCGTGGGCTGTGAGAGCAGCGGAATGAGGTTGCCGGTGACCTCAATATTGCTGGCCTCCACGCGGCGGTAGCTGAAACGGTAGGCAAAGGTCGTCAGTTCGCGGTCCTCTCTTTTGTACAGCACTTGCAATACCTGAAAAGTTTGCTCCAGACGTTTCGAGGTAAAGGTGGAGACGTCGACGGTGTTGTCGTAAAGTCCTGTGGAGGTAAAACGAAGGTTGTCCCGGTTGAGTAGTTTAGGGATGTCGTAACTGATAAGCGCTCTCTGCTGCAGGTAGCCGAGGTTACCCTTCGCGGTGATGGTCTGATGGCGGCCACCCACGTTGATGCGGCTGACACCGAGAGAGACCATGGGGCTGACGCCGGTTTGCCCGAGTGGTTGGTTGGTCCCGTAGGAGGGCTGGCCGGTCTGGAACTCGAAACCGCCGCCGTAATCGAAGGTGTAACGATCCGCCTCGCGCGCTGTGACCAGCACGTTCTTGCGCGCTTCGGTGCCCTCTGGGTTCTGGATAGCCGTGTCCACCTGCTTGAAAAGGCCGAGGTCGTAGAGCCTCCGCTGGCTCTCCAGCATGTCCTGCTGGCTCAAGGGCGCGCCCGGCTGCACCTGCATTTCCCGCCGAGCGACTCCGGCGCGGGTGTAGTGCAAACCATCGAGAAAGACTTGATTGACAAAAAATTGTTCGCCTTCGTGAATCGTGAAGTTCACACCTACGAGCGGCAGATTGGTGGCCGACGGAACAGGAACATAGGAGACGTCGACGGTGGCATTGGGAAAGCCGCTGTCAAAATACTTTCCCAGGATCGAGTCGCGGTCATCCGCCAGGCTCGATTCATCAAAGCCCTGCCCTTCGGCCGTGGACAGTTCCGGGAGTTGTTCTTGCGGAAGCGTGTAACCTCCCTCGATGCGGACCCAGGCAACGCGCGTCTGCGGGCCCTCCTTGATAGCGATCTGAATGGCGAGCAGAGAGGGATCGTTCTGGTAGTTGGTAACCAGTTTGCTCGAGACTTCGGCTTGCCGGTAACCACTGGCCCGATACAGATCCTGGATACCGCGCACATCTTCTTCGAGCAACACTTCGCTGTAGCGCCCATGACTGAACAGGCGTCCGGCGGCTTGGTTCTGCATGCGTGAGCGAATTAAATCGCCGGGGAAAAAACGATTGCCGGAAATGCGAATAGCGGCGAGTTTGTGGCGGTCGCCGGGATTGACGGCGTAAACCACCTGCAAGTTCTTTCCCTCCTGCGCGCCGTGCTGGCTCACGCTAACCGTGGCCTCGAAGTAACCTAGAGTTTGAAGGTGGTTCTGGATGTTGCGCCGGCCTTCGTTGAGCAGGTCGTCGTCGAGCGCGCCTTCTTCATAGACTGGCACCAGCTTCCGCAGCACGTGGTGGCTGAGTTTGAATCCCTCGGCCACGATCTGCACCACCGGACCGCGATCGACTTTGAAGGCGTAGTCGACCGTGTTGCGTTCGGAACGGTAGGTCCGGCTGGCCACCTCGACCTGGGCGAGCAGACGGTCCTGCTTCTGGTAGCGGGCGCGAATTCGCTGCAGAGCGTGCGTAATGCGATTCGAGACAACCGGGTCGCTCGGATGCAGGTTGGCAATCTCCTTGATTTCTTCGATGGAATAACCGGCATCGCCTTCCAGCGTGATCTCTCCGACCGCGGCCCGCGGCCCGCGGACGACATGGAAGGTCAGGTTGACCTGGTGTTGCCGCTCGTCGCGTTGGTCGGAGATGGTCACTCTCGACTTGTGAAATCCGTTTTCTTCCAGCACTCGCCGGATGCCTGCGAGCGCGCGCTCCAATTTCTCCGGAGAGTAGAGTTCGCCGAGTTGTAAGCGGCTGGCGCTGGCCAGTTGGTTCGCGGACGGGCTCGTGGAGACGCCTTCGATCACCACCATGCCCACAAAAAAATTGGCGACCGTCAGAAAGCGCAGCCGGACGCCGGTGGTTTCGGTACGCTCCGCCTCGGCCTGAATATCGGAGAACCGTCCGGTGGCGAAGAGGGTCTGCATCGCGTCGTGCAGCGCTTCGCGCGTGAGGGGTGCGCCGATCTTGAGCGGCGTGGCCGCCAGCAGCGAGGCCGCTTCCTCCGGAGGAATGCCCGGCAATTCGATCTCATCGATCGGCAAGCCGAGATAGGGACGTGATGGCTCCGAACTGCGCTCCGAACTGGTCTGACGATGGAGGCGATTCGGCGGGCTTGCTGTCCGGCGGAGCGCGAACCAGCCGCCCAACTTGGCCCCTGCGTCAGCACCAGCACCAGAAGAAACGCCAGCGCAACCCGGGCGGCGCCGCTTAGCCGCAAAACTCTCCCCCGAAATTCAGGCTGGTCAGCCATGAAACCTTTCGGGTTCGATGAATCGCGAAACGGCACACGTTGCTCGCAAAGACGAAGTTTGACGACCGGAACCTATAATACTGGGTGGAAGGCCCTGGAAAGGTAATCGCTAAGGTAATCGCCCTCGAAATGAACGCTTTAGAAACAGCTTTGGAAACCAACGACCGTTACTCGCGCCAAGTGTTGTTCAAGGAGATCGCAGCGGAGGGCCAGAAGAAGCTGGCCGAGTCGCGCATCGTCATCGTGGGATGCGGCGCCACCGGTTCCGCGTTGGCCTCGTTGCTGGCGCGTTCGGGCATCGGGACGCTGCGGATTCTCGACCGCGACTATGTCGAGTCGAGCAATCTGCAACGGCAGGCTTTGTTTGACGAAAATGATGCGCGCGAATCCGTGCCCAAAGCGATCGCGGCAGCGCGGCAAATCGCGCGCTTCAACTCGCAAATCATCGTCGAGCCCCACGTCGCCGACTTGACGCCGGCGAATGTCGATTCCCTGCTCGGCGGCTGCGACCTGATTCTGGATGGTACTGACAATTTCGAGACCCGCTATCTCATCAACGACTATGCGTTGAAAACTTCGGTGGCTTGGATTTACTCCGCAGCGGTCGCGAGTTATGCCGTGACCATGAACATCCTGCCCGGCGAAACCGCGTGCCTGGCCTGTATCTTTCCGGAGTCTCCGCGGGGCACCGTCGAGACCTGCGAAACCGCCGGCATTTTGAATTCTGCCGTGAATCTGGTGTCGTCGATCGCGGCGACCGAGGCGTTGAAGTTTCTGGTGGGCGCCCGCTCAAAGATGCGACGAACGCTCCTTTCCTGGGATGTCTGGAGCAACGAACGGGCGGAGATGTCGGCGGGCGAGCGGCGGGCGGCGTGCCGGGCCTGCTCGGGAAACTTCGTCCACCTCGCCGGTGAAGGGCGGCCTCACCTTACGCTGTGCGGCAGGAATTCCGTGCAGATCCACGAACGCGAGCGGCCGGTGGACTTTGCCGAGTTGAGCACTCGCCTCGAGCCTCACGGCAAGGTTCGGCACAACGAATTTGTGTTGAAGTTCTGGTGTGAACCGTACGAAATGACCCTGTTTCCCGACGGCCGCGCCATCATTAAGGGAACGACTGACACAGCAGTTGCACGCAGTCTGTATGCTCGGTTCGTTGGTAGTTGAGAATGGAGCGACGGGCGTCTCGCCCGTCCAGTTTCGAGATAGCCGGGCGGGGACGCCCGGCGCTCCACCAGGGCTGTCGCTGGCACCAATTGATTGCAGGTTCTGCGCAGTAGTTTTCACCAGCCCCGTTAACAGCCTTGGCTGAATTTCAGTTATTTGGCCGACAACTCCGCAAATCTCCGGGCATCCTGCCTCTCTTCGGCGCGGGTGGAACTGGCCAGCAAACTGCACTTGCAACGCCGAGGGAGACGGGGCCAGCCCCGTCTCTACCTTGGATTTGTACGTCCCCAGCGGAGGCAGTATGCGACCCTATTTGTTTCTGATCGCGGCAGTTTTGATGGCAGTTTCGGCTTTTGGGCAAGCGCCCTTTCCTTACCCCGGCTCTTGCTTTTATGGATGCGGCCCCTATGTCCCGCTTGTGACCACACCAGAGATTTCCCTGCAAACCATTTCTCCGAATCCGGTGGGAGCGAGCAACGCCACCTGGGGATTGATCGCCGGGGCAACCAACTCGACGCTCTCCGAGACTCAGGGATCGACGAGTTCGGACGACACCGTGGCGGTGTGGTACCAGGGCGGCGGCGCTCCGCTTATTTCTCCGCAAATCCACCTGTGGCCGGAAACCATTGGGCGCGAAGGCCACCCCATGCACGGCGGGATGCGCGAAGAGCATTTCCGTGAAGACCGTTCACGGGAAGAACGCGGCCCACGCGCAGAAACAGCGCGCGGCGGCTGGATGTACTTCACGGGACGGGAGCACACCTCCGACGCGGCGCTGGTAGCGAGTGAAGCGAAAGGCGTCAGGAAAGCCGCTCACCTCTATACCAACGAAGACGTCACGCGCCAGAATGACGCCAACGGCACGGTGAAACACAACGGCAAGACGGAGAAGATGTAGAAGGACAGGTCTTAGGTCTTAGCGGTTGGCTCTCGGTCGCGACATTGGTTGCGGCGACCGAGGGCTTTTTTGTTCTTGTCCACTAATTTCTAACCTTCCGTACGGATTTGTGCTTTCTTCGGTAGAATCCTGCCCGGTGGTTTTGGAAGGAGGAACCATGCGCAAATTGATGGTCGCCATCGTTTTGATGGTTGCTTGCTCCCTCGCAGTGGCGGCCCAGGCTCGTTCGTCCCAAGTCCTCTCGCCCCAGGTGCGCGGCTTTGTGAAGGTGGACGCGCCCACGGTGGCCCTGACCCACGTGCGCGTGATTGACGGCACCGGTGCGGCGGCGCGCGAAGACCAGACAGTCGTGATCTCCAAGGGGAAGATCGAGTCGGTTTCCGACGCCTCGTCGGCGAATGTCCCCAAGGATGCCCAGGTCCTCGATTTGCGCGGCTACAGTGTCATCCCCGGCCTGGTTGGCATGCACGACCATTTGTTTTATCCCATGGGTAACGGCATCTTCGGCGAGATGGCGTTCAGCTTTCCGCGCTTGTACCTGGCGGGCGGAGTGACGACCATCCGCACCACAGGTTCGCTCGAGCCCTACACCGATCTCGAACTCAAGAAGCAGATCGATAAGGGCGAAACGCCCGGCCCGAAAATTCATGTCACCGGACCTTATCTTGAGGGCGCTGGCAGTTGGGCGCTGCAGATGCATCAGCTCACCGGGCCCGACGACGCAACCAAGACCGTCAACTTCTGGCTGGATCAGGGTGTCGACAATTTCAAGGCGTACATGTTCATTACTCCGGCGGAACTTTCCGCTGCCGTGGCTGCGGCACACAAGCGCAGGCGCCAAAGTCACCGGACATCTCTGCTCCATCGGCTTTCGGGAAGCTGCTTCCATTGGCATTGACGACCTGGAACACGGTTTGCTCGTGGACACAGAGTTCTTTCCCTGGAAGAAGCCCGGCGAGTGCCCCGAAAAGACTCGACTATGAGCTCATCTCCAAGCTCGATGTGCAAAGCGGCCCGCTGCACGACACGATCATCGACCTCGTTCAACACCACGTCGCGGTCACTTCGACGCTGCCGGTATTCGAGATGATCGTTCCCGGACGTCCCACCATCCAGCAGCGCATTCTCGATGCCCTGTCGAGCGATCTGGCCATGT
>CAWABC010000024.1:0-25455 GCA_963780105.1 uncultured Acidobacteriaceae bacterium | reverse complement strand
TGAGCCTGGGAGGCGCTAACCCGCAGAAGTATGCTCAGAGCAAGGAAGGTGGCGCGATGCTGCCATCCAATCACTCCCCTTATTTCGCACCGGACGTTGATCCGGCGCTGCGCACGGGCATCAAAGCGGAAGTTGCGGTGCTGCGGAATCTGCTGAACGGCGCTTCACAATGAAATCGGGTGATCTCATGATCGGGCCATCGCAATTCAAAGGCAGTTGACCTTAGATGAGCCTATGATTCGATCACCCGATGACCCGATCGCCAGATTCTCCCGCGCTCGCTCTGATATTCTGAATTTTCCTGACTCTGACTCCTATGAGCACTGCTGCGTCCGCGAGCCGATGGAAGATCATTGTTGCCTTTGGGCTGGTCTACGTCTTCTGGGGGTCGACGTATCTCGGCATCGGCATTGCGGTGGAGCAGATTCCTCCGGGCGTCATGTGTGCCGCGCGCTTCTCGACCGCCGGCATCGTTATGCTCGCTTACTGCGCGCTCACTGGACGCCGCATTCGTTTTTCGACGCGGCAGCTTGGCCATCTGGCGGCGGTCGGCATTCTGCTGTTGATGGGCGGCAATCTCACGCTTTCTTATGCAGAACAGATTGTTCCCACCGGTCTGGCGGCGCTGCTGGTTGCGGTTACCCCGCTCTGGTTTCTGGTGCTCGACAGCCTGTTGCTGGGCGACCATCACATCTCGCAACGCGGCAAGATCGGCCTCGTTATCGGTATCGCCGGCGTGGTTGTGCTCATCTGGCCTGACCTTCAGCACTCCAATTCCCTTGGCCATCGCGAACTCTGGTGGTCGCTCGGGTTGCAGCTTGGATCGTTCAGTTGGGCACTCGGTTCGGTGCTTTCGAAAAAGTGGCAGACCGCGGCGACCGATCCGTTCAGCGCCACGGCGTGGCAGGTGACCTTCGCGGGGATCGGGAATTTGATTTTCGCGCTCCTCGTCGAGAAACCTGCCCACGTAGTGTGGACCCTCCGCGGAGTGGGCGCGATTCTGTTTCTGGTGGTGTTCGGTTCCTGGATCGGCTACACGGCCTACATCTGGCTGCTGCAGCACGTTCCGACCTCGAAGGTTTCTACCTACGCCTACGTTAATCCCGTGGTCGCGGTGTTTCTGGGATGGCTGGTTCTGCACGAGCGCATCGACCGCTACATTCTCATGGGAAGCGCGATCATTGTGGCTTCGGTGGTGCTGGTGACGAGCGCTAAGGTCTCGACTCGAAGTGCGGTGGAAGAACTTCCCGCAGTTGAATCTGCGGGAGACTGAAGCCGCAGTTCCCAGTTCTCGGTTCTCAGCTTTCAGTTCAGCTCATCCACCGATATCGGCGGTCTCGTCATCGAGGGGCGGCAATTTTCGATAGGCATCGATAATCTTCTCCGCTTCGGGCGCGTCTTCTTCGCGCACCAGGATGACCGATCCACCAACGCCGGGAAACGCGTCCTGGACCGCGTCAATGGATTTCAGGTCCGAGTCAATGCCGGCAGATTCGAGCAAGCCTTGCACAACGATGGCTTCGTTTTCCTGCTCGGTGTCGAAAATCTTGACTAGTTTTTCGTTAGGCTCGGGTTGAGGCGAGGAGCTAGTCGGCTCGGGCATGCGTCCTCCGTAAAATTGTCTGTCAACAGATTACGGCAGTCACCATATCCCTGTCTTGCGGGTGTCGTTACAGGTCACGAAGGTGTGCGCCCGAGGGAAGCTTGATTCGCCGGCGGAAGCTGGCACAATGGCATCTGGGGCGCAACGCGAGGGGCTTGGCCAACATCCAAATCCAAAGAAGACGGGGGCAGTATGGACGTGCAACGGGCCAAGCAACCAGACGGAGAACACAGTGAACGCATGGAGGAGGCTCGAAGACTGCGGCGACTGCAGGTGATGATGAGCATGGTGATGTCCGTGCTCAGCCAGGATCCCGGCCTGACGGTGGACGAGGCGGCGGAAATGGCCGCGAACGCCCGCCGCGCCGCTCTCACCATGTTCCCCGACAAAGAACTCGCCTACGATCTTATCTACCGGCCGCGATTGCAGCGGCTGATCAATGAACGCTTCCGGCTGCAGTAGGAACTTCGTAGCGCGGTTACACGCTTACCAGTTTGGTCCTAACCCGCACATCCGTCGTTGACAGTGGCTCGGGGCGGGATAAGCTGGGGGACAGCTCAAAAACGGGGAGCCCCGAGGTCGCCTCATGAGGAAACTGGTGTGCAGCAGGTCGTTCTGGGTCGCGTTGCTGGTTTTGTTATTCTGCGCCGTCGCATTCGCCCAAGATCCCACCAAAGTCGAGCCGACGCATTATAAGCTGGCTTTTGAGAATGAGTACGTGCAGGTGGTGAACGTCCACTATGGGCCGCATGAGAAGTCGAGCCTGCACGCGCATCCTGGAGGCGTGGTCGTCGTTCTTACCGCCGGGCACCTCAAGTTCACCGATGAGAATGGCAAAACACAAGAGGTGTTTGCCAAGCCGGGCGAGTCCCGGTGGTTCCCACCCTTCAAGCACAAGGTGGAAAACCTGGGCGGGACTGCGTACAACGCCGTCTACATCGGGATCAAGAACAAGCATCTAAACAACGAGGCCGGACTAAAGGCTGGGCCGCCGGAGATGGATGAGCAGACGAAGAAACTGGTGGCAGAGGCGCTCGTGGCCGCTATGAAGTGAGGTTCTACTTCTCGATCCGCTGCAAGCGAAACAGCAGCGTGCCCCACCCTAGCTTGGCGCGCATCTGCACCGGCGTGTGACTGGCATCCTCCGAATACCATACCCACACTTTGCCTTTGGACTGCAGCGAGCCGGAGATGGCTTCGGCGGTGACCAGCACGGCGGGGAAGGTTCCGGCCGGCACTTTGATCTGCTCGCGCTTTTCCACGGTGGCGCGGACGACCGTCGTCTTCCCGTCGCTGATCGGGAACTCGTAACTGGCACCCGGTCGCAGCGGCAGCGACTGAAGGTAGTAAAAACCGGTAATGACGTCGGTTGCGCAGGCGGCAAGATCGTTTTCGACGTGCTTGGTCTCACCCGTCTTCAGGTTCTTTTCATCGAGTGCACTCTTCTTGTGCGCGTAATCGAAGTGAATTGAAGTCTCGCGTTTGTGGGAGCCTTCCTCGCTGTGCTTGAAGATCGAGAGAGAGCAGAACGTCCGGGGGGCGAAGCGCGCTTCGAAGCGGTCGTGCACAGGAAAGATGATGTTGACGACTCCGGAAGATTCGGCGGAAGCGGTGACTTTGCGTTCGTCCCCGGCGGCTTCCATTCTCACGACGGCGGTCCCGGCCGTGATCAGATGCCACTCCGCCAAATACACATAGCTCCGTCCATCGGGGAAAGGGTAGTTGGGACGCGGCGGCGCGATCTGGGTGGGAGCGGGGCCGATGGTTGTTATTGCTGTGGGCGGGGATTGCTGCGCCGACAAGGCCGCGCTCAGGAGAATCGGGAAGAGTCGCACAAAGAGCGCCGACAGGCGGCGAGAACAGTTCCGCTTCGTATCCGGGCATCGCTTGAGCGATGTCGCAAATTCTTCGAAATCGGATGCCCCTTTAGGGGCTGCGCGGCGGATGTTCGGCACTATTTCTGCGGTCCCTAAGTTTAGAGAAACCTGGTTTTCCGGGCAGGCTGTCCGCCCTCAGGGGCTACAGCCCACACTTTCACTGATCCTGAACGGCATGCTGAAGCCGTGCCCTACCCAAAAACCATTTATGAGATCAGTTCTACCACACCCGCTTAGCGACCCACGAATCTAACGGCCAAAGATAAGCTTGACAGCGAGGATGGCCAGCACAACCACGCAGCCAACGCTGGCCTCGTATTCGCGGTGCTTCCAGTAGCGTGCGGAAGAGTACGCACTCTGCTGGCTGCCGTAGCGTGTAAGCCGGGGCAAGATGCGGGGCACGTGACGGGCGTAGTCGTCGTACTCGGGGAACGTCTGGCGCAGGTAGCGCTCCTCGCCGGCAATGACCGGAACGTAAATCACAGCAAACATCAGGAGCATGACCGCGACGATCCACCAGCTGCGCGCTGCGATGGCGAAGCCCGCCGCCAACACCAGCGACCCGAGGTACAGAGGGTTGCGAGTGTAGGCGTAGGGGCCGCTGGTCGTGAGCTGCTTGTCTTTTTGCACGTGGCCGGAAGCAAGTCCGCGCAAGAGAAGTCCGGGAAGCATCGCTAGCGCTCCCACGATGAGCGAAATCCCGGTTGGTTGCGCCAGCCACACGAAGACAACCGCAAAAATGAATCCAACGGGCACGCGAATGCGGCGGGCCACGCGTGCCCAGGCGCCGACATCGACTGGCGAGGGCTGGGATCCGGATTGTGAAACGTCATTCACTTGGTTCTGCAATTAATTCTGCAACAGCTTCCGGGTTGCGGCGACGACTTCGGCGACCGTGATCTCGAGCAGCCCTGGTTCGGGTTCGCGGCGGCGGGAGTGATCGGTGATACTGCTCGTGCTTCGCAGCACAATCGATCGGGTCCCGAACGGGCCGTTACGCGCCGGATTGGTTGGGCCGAAAATTGCCACCACCGGAATCTTCAAAGCGGCCGCCAGATGCATCGGTCCGGTATCGCCGCCGATGAAGAGGCGAGCCCGGCGCGTGAGTGCGATCAACTCCGAGAGCGAGCAGGAGATTTTTCTGGCCGCTCCTTCGCTGGCGGCTTCCACCGCCTCGGCCAATTCTTGTTCTCCGGGCCCGTAGTTTACGAGCGAACATAGTCCGTCTTTCGCGAGTTCCTTGGCAACCTGTCCGTAGCGCTCGGCTGGCCACCTCTTCGCTCCCCAGCCCGCGCCGGGATTGAGAATCGCGAAGGCGTTCCCATCTGTCATCAAGGCAGCAATTTTGTTCTCCGCATCCGGGTCCATGGGAAACTCTGCCTGGGCTACTACCGGGGTCGAAATGCTCGCCGTTGAAATGACCGCCCCCGCCAGCGCCAGCGCCTGTTCGACGACATGCGTGCCGTTCGTATTCAAAAGTACTTTTCGCGTGTAAAACATGCTGGCGGCATTCTCGCGCGGCTGTGTGCTGCCATAGACAACGGACGCGCCCGACCAGCGTGCCAGCAGCGCCGAACGGACCGCGCCCTGAAAATCAATTACCGCGTCGTAGTGAATTCCGCGCAATTCGCTCAAGCCCGCAGCCATCTGCTGCCAGGTGTTGAAGGAGAACGGCGCGTGGCGCCATTCCGCCGTGTTCACGGAATGTACGCGATCGACCAGCGGGCGCTGCGGAGAGCGCCGACCCGAACGCGGATGGCGCAGCGTGCACAGCAGTTCCGCCCAGCGCTCTTCGACGAGCCATCCCAAGGTGACATGAGGAAAAGCCTGGCGCAGCGCGGCTGCGGCGGGCAGCGTGTGAATGAGGTCTCCCATGGCGCTGAGGCGCACGACGAGCAGGCTCCTGAATCGGGGAGTATCGGCCCTCACGATTTTCGCGGTCCCAGGCGCGAACGGATGATCTCGGTGGCCGAATGATCCTTAGGATCGCCGACGATTACGACGCGGCCTCCGCAGGCTTCGACCTCGTCGCGCTCGGGGACGCTCTCCGCCGTGTAGTCCGTGCCCTTGGCATGGAAATCAGGGCGGACTTCGCGAATGATGGCGCGCACGTCTTTTTCTGGGAAGATTACGACCGCGTCCACATCCTCGATCGACGCTAGAATTTCCGCGCGCTCTTCGGCTGGCATCACAGGCCGCCCTTCACCCTTCAGCGCGCGCACGGAAGCATCGGCGTTCACCGCGACAATCAGTTTGCCACCGAGCTCGCGCGCGGCGTGCAGGTAGCGGACATGGCCGACATGCAGCAGATCGAAACATCCGTTGGCCAGCGTGACGCGCTCGCCGGTGCGCCGCCAATCGGCCACACGCTTCTGAAGTTCGTCGCGCGAAACAATCTTCCGATGGAGTGATGTGGTCAATGATCTTGATCTGCAATACTGACTGTGTGGAAGCGGGGCAGAGCCCGTCCCCACACTCTAGTGCTCTCGCGCAATCGGCGGCGTCTTGTCCAGCGCCTCCAGCAATTCCTGCTGGCTGACGGTGGCCGTCCCGCGCTTCATCACCACGATGCCACCCGCGTAATTTGCCAAGTGGGCGGCCTCTTCGGCGGTTGCGCCCCCAGCCAGAGCAGCGGTAAAAGTCGCGATGACGGTATCGCCCGCGCCGGTTACGTCGGCGACTTCATCGCTGCCATAGATCGGAATATCCACTGGCTTGTGGCGTCTTGGAAAAACCACCAGGCCATCTTTGCCGCGCGTGATCAGCAGCGATTCCAAGTTCATCGTGCCTGTGATCTGGTCACCGGCGGCCAGGAGGCGTTCCCAGTCGTTGCCAATGCGGATGCCGAGAACTTCTTCCACCTCAGACTCATTCGGCGTGGCCGCGGTGACGCCGGTAAATTCGAGCAGGCGATGGCGAGAATCGAGCGTCACGGGAACCTTGTCCAGCCCGCGCTTTTCTCGAATCACATTCAGCAGGGTTGGGGTTGCCGCACCGTATCCGTAGTCGGAAATGAGCAGCGCATCGGAGGCTCGCGCATACTCGCGGGCTGCGAGAACAAGCTCGCGGCGCAAATGCGAATTGGGGCCTTCGGTGGGCTCGCGGTCGAGGCGCACGACTTGTTGTCCGGCGGTGTGCGCGAATCCGGCCAGGATGCGCGTTTTGGTCACCGTGGTGTAGCTCTTGTCTTTGAAAACCCCGCTGACCGGGATGCGCTTGTGGCGAAATGCGCGCAGCAGCAGCTTTCCCGGTTCGTCGTCGCCCACGACGCCAACCGGCAAAACGTTGACTCCGAGGTCGGCAAGGTTGTAGATGGCATTGGCGCCGCCGCCGGGAACCACCTGGCGATCCTGGTGCTTCAGAATCAGCACGGGCGCTTCACGCGAGACGCGAGAAATCTCGCCGAACACAAACTCGTCGGCGACCAGATCGGCTAGAACGGTTACCGTGAGCTTGGGAAAAGATTCGACGATCTTCCGTAGGCGGTCGTTTTCTTTACTATGTTTTGTCATCAAATGTGCCGGGGCACAATACTCTCATCAAGTGCAACTCAAGATTTTCTCACGAGCGGGGCTTCCGGTCTTCGATTCTTGTCAAAATGACATCTACAATGCCAGCGGGATGGTCGAGCGTAAGGCTGAGCACCGCGACCGCGAGCTGCTTGAGATCCGCCTGCAATGACCCCAGATTGACCGCATCTTTTTCCGTGGCCAGGAATCCGCCGGCGCCGAGCTTGGTGCGCATGGCCAGCAGGCGCTCGACGTCGATTCTGTCGTAGGCGTGGTGGTCGCGAAACGCGACTTCCGCCGCGGGCGTGATTCCGGCGGCGCGTACCTGGGCGAAGAACTGCTCGGGGCGGGCGATGCCGCAAAAGACAACGGGAGCGGAAGACATGCTCGGGAAAACGAGCGCCCGCTCGATTCGCCAGATCGGCTTTTGCTGTAGTGCCGGATGATCCGCCGCCAAGCCCGCCGGCAGCACGACTGCGTCTGCGCGTGCGAGAGAGGAGAGCGGCTCGCGCAGGCGCCCCGAGGGCAGCAACCGGTCGTCGAAGTCGCGCTCGGTCATCAGTACAATATCGAAGTCGCGAACCAGAGAACGGTGCTGAAAGCCGTCGTCGAGGAGGTGCAGTCGCGGCTGGAATTTCCGCTCGGCGGTTCGGCCCGCGTTATAGCGGCTTTCACCGACGACTACAGGAACGCCCAGCCGCCGGGCGATCAGCAGCGGCTCATCGCCGAAGTCGGCGGCGTTGCCATCGGGTTCGACTACTAGAACGCCGCGAGTCTTGCGGCCGTATCCGCGTGAGAGCACGTCGAACCGAATGCCGCGCGCTTTTAATAGTTCGCCCAGCGCGATCACGAACGGAGTCTTGCCTGAACCGCCCACCGACAGATTTCCGACGCTTACCACCGGGTGTTCCAGCCGCCGCGAACGCAGCGCACCGCGATCGAACAGCATGTTTCGCAGAGCGGTGGCGGCGGTGTAGAGCCCGGTGAGCGGATTCATGCGGAACCCTCGCCCCGGTGCTGCCCGATCGTCGTTTCGGCGCCCATCAGATGGAGCAGCGCCGCGATGGTCTTGGCGGTGGCGCCGCGCTGGGATTCGAACGCCGCCCGCGCATTCCGGCCGAGCGTCGTTCGCTCGCCGCCGTTTTCGATCAGCTCCATGAAGACCAGGGGCAACTCCGCCACTCCAACGATGCGGACCGCATTGCGACTGGCAAAGAAATTGACGACGCCGCGAAAATTCTCGTAGTAGTTGCCGGTGACGATGGGAACGCCGTGGAGTGCAGGCTCGAGAATGTTGTGTCCTCCGCGCGGCACCAGGCTGCCACCGACGAAGGCGACGGTGGCCAGCGAATAGAGCGATGCAAGCTCCCCGATACTATCGACCAGAAACACGCCGCCAGTGAGCGATTCTCCGCTCCACAGAGAACGCCGCCACATCCGGAAGCCGAGTTTCTCGACGAGTTCGGCAACCTCCGCAAAGCGCTCCGGATGGCGGGGTGCGAGCATCATCACGGCCTTGGGATGATTGGCCAGGATGTTGCGAAACGCCGAGAGCAGCGAGCCTTCTTCACCCTCGAGCGTGCTGCCACACACCAGAACCGGTCCCGCTTCGGAGTAGCTGAAGCTCTCCCGAAGACTGGCAACGATCGCCGGCGCCGGTGGCGGCGCCACGTCGGATTTCAGGTTGCCAACCACTGTGACTTGCGATTCGGGCGCGCCAATTTCCAAGAGCCGCTGCCGGTCTTCTTCCGTCTGAGCCAAGAACAAATCGACGTTCTCGAGCGTCTTCTCGAGCAGTCGCGGGAGCCACAAGCGGAGGCGTTTGTAGCCGGGAAACGAGCGGTCGGAAATGCGGCAGTTGATCACCGCGATGCGAGCTCCGCTGCGCTTGGCAAGCCGCAGAAAATTCGGCCAGAACTCAGTTTCGGCAACCACCACGAGTTCTGGATGCAAAGCGTCGAGGTAGGGACGGACGGCGAAGGCAAAGTCCAAGGGGAAGTAAAACACGTTTTCGGCGCCGAAGCGCTGCGCCGCGAGTTTCTGACCCGTGCTGGTGGTCGTCGAAATCAGTACGCGATGGGCCGGGAAATTCGGTTGCAGCGCTTTGACGATTTCACTCGAGGCCACCACCTCACCCACCGAAACCGCGTGAACCCAAATTACGGGTTTCTCGCCGAGGCCAGTGAGAACGGGGGGAACGGCGCCGAACCTCTGGCGTATGCCCGCTCTATACTTTCCGTGCCGCAACATCTGCAGCAGCCAGTAGGGGAGCGTCAGCACCAGCAAAAAAGCGAGCAGCGCACTATAGAGCGCGTACATGAAGGAAGTTTCATTCTAAATGGCGGGGCGAAATTTGATTCGACCGCGTCGAGACAGCGCGGCGCCCGGTTGCGGCATCCTATAATTCACGTATGCATAACGCAGTTCGGCAACTATCATCTGATGCGACCCTGGCGGGCGTCGCGCGTCTTACGGGGGCCGGCGTTTTCGTAATGCTCTGCTGTCTCTTCACGGTTGCGGCGAAAGAATTTGTGATGCCCACGGCGCGGCCCGCTCGCACCTATCCGGCGCACGACGACCACTCCACGGAAAGAGTCGTGGTCGCAGTCGATCCGTATGACGTGGAGGACAAAGCTTCGATCTTCAGCGTCAACTACAGCAACTACGGCTACCTGCCGGTCTTCTTCGTAATCACGAATGACGGCGATCAGCCCGTCTCTCTCGTCGGCATGAAGGCCCAGTTGAATACCAAAGATCGCAGCAAGCTCTTCCCCTCGACCACGGATGATCTGGTGCGCAGGCTCTCGCATCCTACGCGAAATGACCGGCAGAATACGCTGCCGATTCCGTTGCCCAAGAAAGAGGTCAAAGGAGGCGTGAGCCGCAAGACATGGGACGAAATTGAGCAGGCTCAATTTGGGGCGAAGGCCGTCGAACCACACTCCACCGCGCGCGGTTTTCTGTTTTTCGATGTCGGCGGTATTTCGAATCCGCTGGCCGGCGCGAACTTTTACCTGATGGGAGTGCACGACGCGAAAGGCAACGAGTTGATGTACTTCGAAATCCCGATGGAGAAATATTTGAGCGCGCCGCAAGTGAAGAGACCCCAGTACTGATTGCGTGATGAAGCCGCCACGCCAGCTATAATCTCCGGATATGGCGACCCCTCCAGCGGTTTCCGACGATTGTCTCGCGAAATATGAGCCGGTCATCGGACTTGAAGTCCACGTCCAACTGCTGACTGCGTCGAAGATCTTTTGCTCGTGCTCGACGCGTTTTGGCGACCCGCCGAACACGAATGTGTGCCCCGTGTGTCTGGGGCTTCCGGGAGCCTTGCCGGTGCTGAACCGGAAGGCCGTGGAATTCGCGACGCTGGCGGCTATGGCCCTGGAGTGCCGGATCAACGAAGTTTCCATCTTTGCGCGCAAGAACTATTTTTATCCCGACCTGCCGAAGGGCTACCAGATCTCGCAGTATGACAAGCCGCTGGCGGAATTTGGATTCATCGAGATCGATCTAAACGGCCGCAAGAAGAAAATCGGCATTACTCGCCTGCACCTGGAAGAAGACGCGGGCAAGAGCCTGCACGAGGGCTTCGCCGACGCTGCCCATAAGACTGCCATCGATCTGAACCGGACCGGCGTGCCCCTGGCCGAGATTGTCAGCGAACCGGATATGCGCTCGCCGGAGGAAGCTTACGAGTATCTCACCCGGCTCAAAGAAATCATCCTCTACACCGGAGTCAGCGACTGCAACATGGAGGAAGGCTCGCTGCGCTGCGACGCCAACATCAGCGTGCGGCCTCGCGGACAGAGTGAATTCGGCACGAAAACCGAGGTCAAGAACGTCAACTCGTTCCGCTTCATCAAGCAGGCGCTGGAGTACGAGATCGAGCGCCACATCGGCGTCCTCGAGTCCGGCGGCAAGATCACGCAGGAAACGCGCCTCTACAATGCGCATGAAGGCAGGACGTACGGCATGCGTTCGAAAGAGGAGGCGCACGATTACCGGTATTTTCCCGAGCCGGATTTGCTTCCCCTGGTGGTGGATGAGAAGTGGCAAGCCGCGATACGCGCCAGCCTGCCCGAACTTCCGGAAGCGCGCCGACAGCGCATGATGAAGGAGTACGGCATCACGGCAGGCGACGCACACACGCTCACGCTGACCCGCGCTATGGCCGATCAGTTCGAGTCCACGGCTCGCACCGCGAAAAATCCGAAGCGCGTGGCGAACCTCGTGCAGAGCGAACTGCTGGGGCGCCTGAAAGCGCAGGGCCTCGAACTCGAGCAGTCGCCAATTTCGATGGCGGGAGTTACGGCCTCGGCTGATCTGGTCGAGTCGGGCGCAATCTCGGGCAAGATGCTGAAGGATCTTTACGACCTCTGCTTCGAACGCAAACAGGACTTTCCTGCCATTTACGAAGCGGAAGGGCGTCCCGAGCAGTCGCGCGACACTTCGGCCCTGGAGAAACTCGCCGATGAATTGATCGCGGCCAATCCAAAGCAGGTGGAGCAATATCGCGCGGGCAAGAAAACCATGATTGGGTTCTTCGTGGGCCAGGTGATGAAAGCCTCGAAGGGGCAGGCCAATCCACAGTTGGTGAATGAAGTTTTGACCAAGAAGCTGGAAGGGTAGACCGATTTTTAGTAGAGACGCGGCTTGCCGCGTCTCCGGCGGCGGAGGAGACGGGGCAAGCCCCGTCTCTACAAGGAATCGCTTACTTCGCGGCTCCCGCGTCCTTCAGCACTTCTTCCGCGTAGTAATTCTTGACTTTGGCGTCGTCGCGGAGGCTCTCGTAGTATGCCGCTTTCAGTAACTGCTCGCGGCGATCGCGCAATTGCTGGCGGATGGCCTGCTGCACCCGCGGATCATTCAAATCCCGCTGGCCCGCCGGCTCCTTCGCAATCAGTTTCACAATCATGTAGCCGTAGGGCTGATGATTGGCCGGGTTGACCATCGGAATCACTGGCGTGTATTGCCCCGGCTTGAGCTTCATCACCGCATCGCGGGTTGCCGGATCGGCGGTTTTGAGCGCGGATTCCGGAGCCATCCCTAAATCGCCGCCGTTGTTGCTGGTCTCCGGATCTTCGGAATAATTCATCGCCAAGGTAGCGAAGTCGTCGCCACTGTCGAGACGGTTGGCGATCATCTGGATCTTCTTGCTCGCTTCTACAGCGTTTTGCGCCTTGCTGTTCTGCAGGTTGTGCACCTGGGCGTTGCCCATTCCGGAAACCATGATTTTGGCCAAATGGTACTGCGCTTCGATCAGGTTGAACTCGGCTTTATGCTCGTTGTAGTAGCTGGTAACGTCCTGGTCGGTGATATTGATGCGCGAGGTGATTTCCTTGTTCAGCACCTTGTCGCGGGTGAGCGAGCGCCGCAGGTCGCGCTTGAAGTCATCGAGAGTGATTTTTTTGTCCTGAAGGCGCTTGGTAAATTCCTCGGCGGTGTAAGGCGACTTGATTTCGTTGAGCTTGCGGTCCACTTCTTCGTCGCTCGCCAGCAGCCCGAGCTTTTCCGCGCGCTGCATCAGGATTTCCGTCTCCATCAGCTCGTTCAGAATGCTTAGCCGCAAGCTCACCGCCTGCTCGCCTACGGGCTGCTGATCGGAGCCCGCCGTCTGGTTGGCGTAATACTTGTCAACCTCGCTGCGATAAATCTTCCTCCCATTGACCGAAGCCATGACGTCGCCGCCGCTGCTGTTACGGTTACAAGCCGAGAGCCCGGCTAACAAAAGCGCACCCACCATGACCAGGCCCGCCCGACCCAAGCAGTTACGATTTTTCAAGTTCTTCCCTCCGCCCGAAGGCGAGTCAGTCTAAAGGAGATTTGTGATTGGCAATTTGTAATTGGTAATTGTTGAGCCCGCAATAATTGTTGAGCCCGCAATCGCACGGTTTTCAATCACAATTTACAAATCACAAATTGCAAATTCCGTTACTTAGATGGCGCCGCCGGCGGATTCTTGGCTTCCGGCGCGGCAGACTTGTGCTCCGGAGGCGCAACGCCAGCATCTTTCAACGCCTGGTCGAGCGCGGCTCGTACTTCCTCTACAGGCACGGCTCCGTCCAGTTTCTGTCCGTTGACGAACATCGTCGGAGTTGCGTCTACTCCGACGGTATCTCCCTCGTGCATCGAGGCGCGAACGGCCTTTTCATCCTGGGCCTTGACGCATGCCTGCAGCTTCGCAGCGTCGAGGTTATGCTTCTGAGCCTGCAGAGTGGCCAACTTGTCGAGTTCCGCATTCTGGCCGTCGCGGCCTTTTTCGGCCCTGATCGCGGACTGATTGCCGTGCAGGTAATCGGCATAATCCCAGTAGGCGTCGCCGTTTTGCGCGCCCAGGCAATTGGCGTTCACCGCCGCATGTACAGCCCAGGGGTGAATTTCTTCGAGCGGGTAATCCTTGTAGATGAAAAGGACGCGGTCGCCGTACTCCTTGAGGAGGCCAGGGAAAAGTGCCGTGTGCATGGCCGAACAGAACGGACACTCGAAATCGTCATAGTTGACGACTGTCACCTTGGCATCTTTGTTGCCGCGCGTCGGACGCCCGCTGACGTCAATCTTCTTCATGATGGCAGCGTACGGATCCGCAGTCAGATCCAGCTTGGTCAGGCGCACCAAGGTCTTATGGTCGCGGGAGAGCAGGAACTCGAAGTCCTGCTTCTTACCCGGACTGGCAAAGGTGACGGTCAGCGCATCGTAGTTCGCAAACTCACTCGACCGGAGTGGCCCCAGGATCACCCTTACGTCGGGTGACACGGAATAGTGCGCCCGCACTTGCCGCTCGACAACGCGCGCGATGTCCGCAGAAGGGGACTGGGCCGAGCAGCCGAGACAGATCAGCAAAAGAACCACAAACGCGCGCCGCATCATCAATCGAAACCACCTGAACATGAGCAAACGCTTGATTATCTCATGGCCGCAAGGCTCGTTGCGCGATGGCAAGAGCGATCTCGCGGCAGAGACGGGGCTTGTCCCGTCTTTTTGGGAAACGGGGAGACGCGGCGAGCCGTGTCTCTACGGGGAATTAAATGTTCCTTTTCAGGAGCGTCCCCGCTGCAAGTCATCGGCGGTCAGCAGTTGATTCATCGACCCGGACCGGAATCCTTCCAGATCGAGGGTGACGAACTTGAATCCCAGTGCCTTGAACACGCTGGTGAACTCGCGGGCCATCTCGGCCGTCAAAGCGCGGGGAAGTTCTTCACGGGCGATCTCAATGCGGACGATTTCACCGTGATGGCGCACGCGAAATTGGCGGAACCCCAGGGCCCGCAGTGCGTCCTCGCCGCGCTCGATCACGCCGAGCGCCTCGGGCGTAACCGCGCGTCCATATTCCATGCGCGAGGAAAGACAAGCGGACGCTGGCTTGTCCCATACTCGCAAGTCCGCGCACCGCGCCAGTTCCCGGATTTCAGCTTTGGTCAGACCGGCCTCGACCAGCGGGGCAAGAACACGATGCTGGCGCGCGGCTTGCTGCCCGGGGCGAAAATCGCCTTCGTCATCGGCGTTGATTCCGTAGGCGATGGCGGAGAATCCGCGGGCCTCACGGTAGCGTTCGAGGACGCTGAACAGTTCGTCTTTGCAGTGAAAACAGCGCATGGCATCGTTGCGGATGTACGCGGGATTTTCCAGTTCTTGCGTTTCCGCTACCTCGACGGGGATTTTGTGTTCGCGCGCAAAGGCGAGCGCGTCTTCGAGATGAGTGCGCGCCAGGCTGGGGGAATCGGCGATCACAGCGAGCATCTGCCCACCAAGCACTTGATGCGCCATCCAGGCAAGAAAAGCGGAGTCCACACCGCCCGAGTAGGCGACGATCAAGCGAGTCTGACCCGCGAGGATCTGGCGCAAACTCCCAGCTTTCTGGTCGAGCGTGGTTGCCATCGTCACGATCTCCATTATCCACGATTGTGGAGGGACGGGCGTCTCGTCCGTCCGGGCCGGGCGGGGACGCCCGGCGCTCCACCTTCAGGTTTGGCGCTAGTAGAGCCGTTCCTGCCGCCTTAGGTTGCCGAATGCTCCGACGTTGGCCAGCGTAAAAGAGAAGCGATACTGATTCTCGTTGCGCACCGATCCCAGGGCAAAGCGCCGGTACTCCAGGCTCAGGCCGCAACAGTCCCAGTTGTAACTCGTCTGCGCCGTGGCATACTGCAGCGACCCATGGTTGGCGTCAAAGCCGAAGCTGCTGGCGGCACTGAACCCACGCTTGTTGAGTTGACCGTAACCAAATAACACGCGGAACTGGTGAAAATCGCCCGCGCCCGTCTTATCGATCACTCGCAGGAAGGTATCGCCTCCGCCGACGGTAAACGGGCCGGTGTGGTAGTTCACCAGAGCCGTGCTGTTATTGATGCGGCCGGCCTTGAGGTCATAGTCGAGATCCCACTCGGTGTTGGTGCGCGGACTGGTTTCGATGCGCAAGCGGGAAATGATGGGAGCAAAACGCCGCGCTTCGTCCAAAAACGCGATGCCGGTGAAATCAGCAGTCGTCGTGAATACGTTGCGCAGCCCAGGGGCCAGGGCATTGCCAAACGTGGGATCGAAAAAATACTTCTGTCCAATCTCCCAACTCAAGATCTCCCGCGGACCCGAGGCACAGGGTAGAGCGTCCGGGCTCGGCGGCGGTTCCCACGGAACCGCGCCGACCTGCGGGACTCCGCCGATGGTAAGGGTGCTCATGCCCTGCAGGTCGCAATCGGTGACGTTCGGATCCAGGTGCTTGGCGTAAAGACGATTCACCAGCGAGTACTCGACTTCATTGGTGTCGGTCAGCACGTCGGTCGAATCGAAGCGAAGAGAGTTGGCGAAGTTATCGACGCCGGTTACGTAGTCGTACCGCATTCGCGGCTCGATGACGTGCTTCCATTTGCGTCCGAGCCAGGGACGGTCGAAGACCCGCGACAATGCCGGCGGCCGCAACTCGACCGAAGCCTCCAGTGATTTGCGATTCAGAACGTCGTCGACAGCGGTCGTGGAGTTTGCCGGGCTCCCGTCTTCCGTATAGAACGTTTCCCGCAGCGTAAGTGCGGGACGGAATGACCATCCCCGCCATTGCATCGGCATCGCCAGCGAGGGCGCCAGATCGAATCTGCCCACCATAGGAGCGGTGCGAAACCCAATCTGCCGGCGCTGTAACCCCTCTGCCGCACTCTCGAACGACCAATAGAGCGGTGTATTTCCCAACTGCCGCTCCTCACCCGAAAGGAAGAAGCTCGGCGTATGCAGAATCCGGACCAACTCTGTTTGCGTAAGCGTGGGACAAAGGTTCGGTCCGGTCCCCTGAGGGCAGACTTCGAAATTCTGGTAGCGTTCCGCCAGCACATTGAAGTGAAATCCGTTGGTTGTATTGGAAAGGAAGATTTGCGACCTCACTTCCGAGTCAATCGCCTGAGTGTAAACGTCGGTGAACGCAAGTCGGAAAACGAACGAACTCAAATAATCGACATTCGCGACGCCGCGGAAAGTCCCAAAAGGATGTTCGGCAAGAAAATTCGCGTCCTCCCCGCCCTGGTCCTGCCGGTGCTGTGGATCGCCGATGCCGCGATCCACCATCCCCTGATAGTTGAAGTACACGAAGGAGCTGTCGCTCGGACGAGCGCGGAATTCTCCGCGTTCAAACCAGCCTCGTTTTGAAAAGTACTCGGCGCCCACCGTGGCATCCATACTGCGATTGAAGACCCAGTACACGGATTCGCCCGCAATTTTTCCCTTGGTGGAGGAGTTGCCGAAACTCGGAATCAGCAGCCCGGTCTGGCGCTGCTCTTTCTGCACCGGATGGGTCACAAACGGAAAATAGAAGACGGGCACGCCCATCAGCCGGAAGTCGCTGTTGTAAATTTTGGCCGTGCCGCCCACATCCACGGAAATGCGTCCTGCGTTGAATCGCCACTTCGGATGCGGCAAATCGCAGGTCGTAACCGTGCCCTGCCGTACCAGGTAGTGATCGGGTCCGTGTTTCTCGACAATTTTTCCGGTAAAAGCGAATGGATTGGACGTGGCAAGCACGTAGCCAGACTTCCGCGGTCCTAATCCCACCGTTCCGATCACACTGTAGAACGTTCCGGTTTCCGTGCGGATATTGTACGTGCCGTGGCTGGCCTCGACGTGCTCGTCGTAAGGGCCGCCGTCCAACACGACATGGCCCTCGAGTTCGCTATCTCCCGTGTCCGCGTTATACGTGACTTGATCGGCGTGCAGGATGTAAGTGCGATAGCGAATTTCCACTTCGCCCCGCAAGTGGTAGATGGACCCATCCTTTTCCTGTTGCAATGCGCGGATCGTAACCTCTTCGGTCTGAGTCTGGCTGGCAGGGGCGGCCGCTGGAGCTGGGGGCACAGCAGGAGCCTCAGCAGCAGCAGAGACCGCCGCTGCGGCCGGGGGCAGCGTCTGGCTGGTTACTATCCCTGAAGCGAGAAGCAGATGACAGACCCATGCGGCCGTGATAAAGATTCGATAGCGGGTGATCATTCAGCGACGATCGTTAGCGAGCGATCGTTAGCGAGCGATTACTGCAAGCGCGTGTGCGCTCCGCCAGCCGCTCTGCTAACGGGAACCAACTGACCTTAGCACGCAAGCGGCAGGCGAAGCAAAGCTCCGCATTCGTGTGGTCTCCGGCATTCGCGCTTTGGCCTGGCTCTGGCTGCTGCCATTCTTCGACGACTTCATAACTACGACTGGATTACTACGACCGGATTGATGACGACTGGATGGATAAACATTAGCTCGACGAGCATCAGCGCGACGAACCATGCCACCGGCGCGGACCCCGCCGTTCCAGGGCGCGGCGCGGCTGCAGCTGACGCCGCAGCCTCGGACGTGACCGTTGTTTCGAATGCGGATTCCTGGCGCGTCGAGGTTGCCGCTCGCCTGGAGCGCTACCGTAGGCGGCGCAAACCCCGGACTCCGCACTACCCATCACTGCTTTTGCCTTTTGACGCGCCCGAGAGCTGGCCCCGTCCTGCGCCGCCAACTGGATTGGCGGGAACTGCATCGGCGGTGGTTGCGACTGCGCCGGCGCGAACCGAACAAGACTCCACGTTCCATATCCAGGAAGAACCGGCGGCCGGCGTGGCGACAAGCGTCGCCCAGCCTCGTCAGACGCAGGCGCCAAGCCCAAGCCCCGATCGGTATCCGGAGCAGATCCCGGAACCATCCGCGCCGGAGCCATCCGCAAAGGTGATCGAGTTCCCGCGCTCCGCCGTCATTCCGGTTTTTCGCCGCAGCGAACTGGCCGATCCGGTCTTCGATGACGATCGTCCGCGCATCGTGGAAGTCCCGGAAATTCTTCCACCCCCACCCGCATTGGGTGGAATGCTGATGGAGCCCGCCCCGCAAGAACCCGCCGATGACCGAGCCGGCGCCAACTTCCCCCTCTCCTCGGCGACGGCATCCATCGCCCGGCGCGCGCTGGCTGCCCTGGTGGATGGGGTTGTGTTGGCAGCCGCTCTGGCGGCCTTTGGCGCAATTGTTCTTCGTTTCAACCCCAGCCTGAAGCCTAGCCTGAACTTCGGCCTGCACCCCGTTCGCGGACCACTCCCAATGCTTGCCGGACCAACTTCCGCCGCGGCGTTCGGCGTGGTCGCACTCCTGCTCTGGGCGGTTTATGAATTCTTGTTTGTGGTGTACACGGGCTCGACTCCCGGACTGCGCGCCGCGCGGCTGCGGCTGACAGGGTTTGACGGCTCACCGCTCAATCGCCGCTCACGCCGCTGGCGCGTGTTGGCGTCGTTTCTCTCCGCGTTTTCCGCCGGACTCGGATATTTCTGGTGTGTTCTTGACCAGGATGGATTGTGCTGGCACGACCGCATCACCCGCACCCACGTCCGGTCGGAAGGTCTCGCAGAATAATGGCGGTGGAGAGCCGGGCGTCCCCGCCCGGCTGAACGGACGAAACGCCCGTCCCTCCACCGGTACAGGTTGAACTAGCTCTCCGCTGGTGTGTGCGGATGGCGTTCGCACTTACTGCCGCAGCAGCTCATGGCGGTTTTGTCACCCTTGGCCTCGCCGCAGCTCTTGCCTTCGGCGCAACACTTGCCGTCTGTGCAGCAGCCGTTTTTCTTGCATTCCTTCATCGCCGCTTTCATGTCTTTGCCTTCGCAGCAGGACTTGCCATCTTTCATTTCACACTTGCCCTTGCTGCAACAGGCGGCGGCATCCTTGGCATCGGCTGCGGCATGATGGCAGCAACCTTTGCCGTCTTTCATGTCGGCCATGTTGTGATGACAGCACCCCTGGGCTTGCGGGGTGGGCGTCGAGTTCGGTGCCGCCGAAGCTGCCGGCGTCTCCTGTGCCCAGCCAACCAGCGACAGGGCGAGGATGTAGATCAAAGCAGTCAGTCTGAATTTCATAAGATCTCCTTATCAAAGTTATGAGGACAGTTGAGATATGCGGCCAGCATGACGGCCGCAGAAAGAGGTATCAAAGGAGAGAGTCTAGACCCGGAGAACCATTCCAAAAAGGTTTGCTGGAGGACCAAGCGCGACCGCAGTCGCCGGAGAAACGTGCGACTCTGCATCATGAGCCGGGTTGAGGTCGGCAGTCTCCACGGGGGCAACGTCTCGCGAAAGTCTGTCTCCGGCACTCACGGGTGCGGGTACGCTCAGCGGCCCTTGCCGGAAGCAGCAGCGATGCGGATCCTGACACGGCAGACTGCTGGCAGCAAACTCGAGCGGAGCCGCATTCCCGGTCTTGCCAAGCCCCGGACAGCACAGATGGCCTGCGGGCATGATGTGGTGGTGAGCGCTCTTGTGCTCAGCCATTTCACGCACCGGATGCGCATGGCCGGCATGCATGAGGATCATTGGCGCCATGGCCATCTCTGCCCAAGCCATTATGGCCACAAGCAGCGCCGTCGCAATGGACTTCTTCAGCATGCTGTCAGCGTGGCAGATCAAGAGGAGCCCTTATGTGACGATACTCACGTCCAAGTGTGATTGCAACGAACAAAACGAGCCAAAGGACTATCCCACCAGATTCTCCAGCGCCGCCCGCAAATCGGGGAAACGGAATGTATATCCGCTGGCCAAAAGTTTCCCCGGCTCAACCCGCTGGCTCGCGAGCAACAGTTCCTCGGCGGCCATCTTGCCGAAAGCCAGTCGAAGCGCAAACTCCGGCACCGGAAAGAATGCCGGGCGTCCGAGCACCGACGCCAACACTTTTGTAAACTCCGCATTGCGCACCGGATTCGGCGCCACCAGGTTCACCGGCCCGCTCATCGGAGAAACGACCGACTCGGCGCGCATCGCGTGCTGGATTCCCCCCACGATGTCGTCCACATGAATCCAGCTCCACCACTGCCGCCCCGATCCAATCCGGCCGCCCAGCCCCAGTTTGAACGGCTTCAGCATATTCCCGAGCGCTCCGCCCTTCGCGCTTAGCACCAGCCCAATCCGAATGTTCACCGTGCGGATGCCTGCCTCGGCCGCAGTCTGGGTGGCACCCTCCCACTGGCGACAAACCTCGGACAGAAATCCTTGCGCCGCCGGACTTTCTTCTCCTAAGAGTTCGTCGCCCCGATCCCCGTAGAACCCGACTGCTGAGGCGCACACCAACACGCGCGGCTTGGCCTCACTCTGCGCCAACGCCGCGGCCAGGTTCCGGGTTCCCTGCACGCGGCTTTCGCGGATCGCCTGCTTCTTTTCTTCGGTCCAGCGTCCCACTATGCTCTCCCCAGCCAGGTGGACGACCGCATCGAACCCCGACACACTTGGCGGCGGCAGCGGAGCCAGAGGATTCCACGAAACCTGCCCCGCGTTCGAAGCGCGTATCCGCACCAACCGCACAATCTGCGTCCCCTGCGCTTCGAACGAAGCCAGGAGCGCCGTTCCAATCGGTCCCGAAACCCCGCTCACTAGAATGCGGTCCATGGGGTATCTCCTTTGCGTACTCTACCAGCCCAAACGCCTTTCCCGGCGACCTCGGCGTCTCGGCGGTGAAATAGCTTTTCGGCTGCGTTAGAATCGATCATGGCGACGTTGCGTGAACAGATCAAGACCAACGTGCTTACGGTTACCCGCTTCCGCGAGTTGATGCGGAAGCTGCGCGAGAACCGTCCCAACGACGACCTCGACTTGGTCAAGAAAGCCTACGAATTCTCGCAGAAGCACCACGCTGGGCAATCCCGCGCCTCCGGCGAACCCTACCTCGTGCACCCGCTCGAAGTGGGCAACGTCCTCGCCGACATGAAAATGGATTCCGTATCCGTCGCCGCCGGCCTGCTCCACGACTCGGTCGAAGACACGTCGGTGACCGCGGTTGAAATCCGCCAGGAGTTTGGCGAACAGGTTGCCCACATCGTCGAGGGCGTCACCAAGATCAGCAAGATCGATTTTTCTTCCAGGGAGGAAGCGCAAGCCGAGAACCTCCGTAAAATGATGCTGGCCATGGTCGACGACATCCGCGTCGTCCTCATCAAGCTCGCCGACCGCCTGCACAACATGCGCACGCTCGAACATCTGGATCCCGAGCGCCGCCAGAAAATTGCCCGCGAGACGCTCGAAATCTACGCCCCCATCGCGCACCGTCTCGGCATGGGCAAGATTCGCGGCGAACTCGAGGACCTCGGTTTCAAGTTTGTCGATCCCATCGGATACGAGCAGGTTCGCGCGGCGGTCGAGTCGCGGCGCAAAGCCGGTGAAGCTTTCATGACGCGGGTCGAAGGCGTGCTGCGCGACGGCCTCAAAGAAGCCGGCATCACCGGCCGGGTCGAGAGCCGCGTCAAACGCCTCTACAGTATCCACCGAAAGCTGCAGCGCCAGCACATCAGCGTCGACCAGGTCTACGATCTTTACGCCATGCGCGTGATTACCAACTCGGTGCAAGATTGCTACGCCGTTCTCGGCATCATCCACAACCTCTGGCGCCCCGTGCCCGGCCGCATTAAGGATTTCATCGCCATGCCGCGGCCCAACCTCTACCAGTCGCTGCACACTTCCGTGATCACCGAGACCGGCGAGACCTTCGAAATCCAGATCCGCACCGAAGAAATGCACAAGATGTGCGAGGAAGGCATTGCCGCTCACTGGAAATATAAAGACGGCGCCGTCTCCGCCGAAGACGAACAGCGCCTCGCCTGGCTCCGTCAGGTGGTTGAGTGGCAGCGCGACGTCTCCGATCCCAATGAATTCCTCTCGACGCTGAAAGTCGACCTCTACCCCGAAGAGGTTTACACTTTCACGCCCAAGGGCAAAGTCCTGGTGCTGCCGCGCGAATCGACGCCCATCGACTTCGCCTATTCCATTCACACCGAGGTTGGCCACAGTTGCACCGGAGCCAAGGTCAACGGACGCATGGTTCCTCTCCGGCACAAGCTCCATTCCGGCGATATCGTCGAAGTCATCACCCAGCCCGGACATAAGCCCAGCCGCGACTGGCTGGCTATCGTCAAGTCCTCGCGCGCTCGCAACAAAATCAAGCACTGGCTCAACGTTCACCAGCGCGAGCGTGCCATTGAGATCGGAAAAAAGCTGATCGAAAAAGAAGCGCGCAAGTACCGCATCTCGCTCAAGGAAATCAAGGAAGCCGACCTGCAAAGAGCGGCCAGTGAATACGGACTGGGCCGGCCTGACGACCTGATGGCCGGCATCGGCTACGGCAAGTACTCAGCCCGCCAGGTGCTGGCGAAGTTCGCGCCCGCCGGCGCTGAACCGATGTCCGACAGCGAAGAACAGGCCGCGGCCCACGGCTTCACCGGCGGCATTTCAAGCGTCGTTCGCCGCGTCTTTGGCGGAGACGCCAACGCCATCGTCGTCCGCGGATACGGCGACTTGCTCGTCTATCGCGCCCGCTGTTGCAACCCCATTCGCGGCGAGGCCATCATCGGCTACGTCACCCGCGGCAAAGGAGTTGCCGTCCACTCCCTCAACTGTCCCAACGTTACCAATCTTCTCTACGAACCCGACCGCCGCATCGACGTGCTGTGGGCCGGCGACAAAGACGGCCAGCCTGTTGCCTATCCCGTCAAACTCACGCTGCTCTGCGACGACCGCTTCGGCATGTTGAAACAAATCACCGCCGTCATCAGCGACACCCACACCAACATCCGCAACATGGAGTCCCGCAGCCAGAACGGCGAAGCCTGCATCGACTTAGTCCTCGAAATCGCCGACCTGAAACACTTACAGAAAATCATGGACGGAGTCCGCCAGATTCCCGGCGTCCACGACGTGCAGAGGCTGCAGAAGATCTAGAGTGGTGCCCCCGAAAACAAGGATTGAACAAGGACATGATCCTTGCTATGCTTTAAGCATGGCGAAGGTCACGAGTAAACTCCAGCTCACGCTTCCGAAGGCGATCGCCGACCAATACAAGATTCGTCCGGGGGACGATCTGGATTGGCTACCCGCTGGCGAGGCAATTCGGGTGGTTAAACGGTCGCGGTCCGCGTCCCGCAGAGCGGACGCTGCCACGCTCCAGCAACGACTCCGACTTTTTGAGCAGGCGACGGCCCGCCAGGAAAAGCGAAACGCTGCATTCCGCAAGAAGCATGCGCTCGGAGCTCAACCCTCAGACCGCGGTTGGACAAGAGAGGACCTTTACGATCGTGGCCTTCCTCGTTGATACAAATGTGCTTGTCTACCGCTTTGATGCCCGTTATCCGGAGAAGCAGCGAATTGCTCGTGCTGTTCTGCATCGGGGACTCAGAGATGACTCCGCCCGAATTCCCCACCAAGCACTGATCGAGTTTGTGTCTGCAGTGACACGCGCAAGAGTCGGCTCCGATCCCCTGTTATCCTTGGACGAAGCGCGCCATGAAGTGGAAGAACTCATGGCGCAGTTCCCCATCCTTTATCCGAACGCCGCGGTGGTTCATTCAGCGCTCTTAGGCGTGGCGGCATATCGGATTTCCTGGTTCGACGCGCACCTCTGGGCCTACGCCGAACACTACGGGCTGGAGGAGATCGTCTCCGAGGACTTTGAACATGGGCGGTTGTATGGCAGCGTAAGGATCAGGAATCCATTTCGGCGCGGCTAACTCCCCGCACCTAACAAAAGAGGGCGCGATCTTTCGCGCCCTCACTTCTGCAATCTGACCTCTGACCTAGTCCCTCACCCCATCCATGAACGCCCGCAGCTTCCGCGAGCGCGATGGGTGCCGCAGCTTTCTCAGCGCTTTGGCCTCAATCTGCCGGATGCGTTCGCGGGTGACCGCGAACGACTGGCCGACTTCTTCCAGCGTGTGCTCCGAACCGTCTTCCAGTCCAAAGCGCATCTTGATGACCTTCTCCTCGCGCGGCGTCAGCGTGCGCAGCACCTGCGAAGTCTGGTCTTTGAGGTTGACGTTGATGACGGCCTCGGCCGGCGAAACCACCGCGCGGTCTTCGATGAAGTCGCCCAGGTGCGAATCTTCCTCTTCGCCAATTGGCGTTTCGAGGGAGATCGGCTCCTGCGCAATCTTCAGGACCTTGCGGACCTTCGCTACCGGAATGTCCATCCGCTTGGCGATTTCTTCGGATGTTGGCTCGCGCCCCAGTTCCTGCACCAGCTGCCGCGAAGTTCGGATCAGCTTGTTGATGGTTTCGATCATGTGCACCGGGATGCGAATCGTGCGCGCCTGATCGGCGATGGCGCGGGTAATCGCCTGCCGAATCCACCACGTGGCATAAGTCGAAAACTTATACCCGCGGCGGTATTCGAACTTGTCGACCGCCTTCATCAGGCCGATGTTGCCTTCCTGAATCAGGTCGAGGAACTGCAAGCCGCGATTGGTATACTTCTTCGCAATCGAGACCACCAGGCGCAAGTTCGCTTCGATCAGCTCGCGCTTGGCATGCTCGGCGTCCATGTCGCCCTGGATGATCTCGCGCTGCGTGCGCTTGAGCTCCTGGAACAACAGGCCCGCTTCCACTTCGAGCTTTTCCAGCTCTCCGCGGACCGCGCGCGACTGCTTTTTGTATTCCTTGCGCTGTTCTTCGCTGCGCGTCGCCTCGGCCCGCTTCTCCAGGTTCTGGATTTGCCGGTCGAGCGAGCGCATCCCGTCGACCGTGCGGTTCACGCGGTCGATCAGGCGCTTGCGTTCGTTGTTGGTGAAGCCGAGTTTCCGCACCGCGATCGACGTACGCACAATCGCGTGCGCCAAGTGGAAGCGGTACCGGCGATGGTCGCGCGGCCGCTTCTTCAGGTTCACCGCCGCCAGCTTTTCCTGGAGCGGCGCCACCTTTTTGTAAAGCTTGTCGAGCGTGGCGATCTTGGCGAGAAATTCTTTCAGGCGGTTGTCGACGATCTCTTCCGTGATTTCCTCTTCGTCGAACGTCACCAGCTCTTTGATGGAGCGGACGCCCTTCTCGAGGTCCTCACCCAAAGCGAGGAGTTCACGAATTACAATCGGGGAGCGCGATAGCGCCTTCAGAACGCGGTTTTGCCCTCGCTCGATCCGCTTAGCGATTTCAACTTCGCCCTCGCGCGTAAGCAAGGGCACAGTCCCCATCTCGCGCAGATACATGCGGACAGGGTCGTTGGTTTTTTCCAGAGC
>CAWABC010000023.1:0-36659 GCA_963780105.1 uncultured Acidobacteriaceae bacterium | reverse complement strand
ACATGGAGCCGAGTTCGGCAAAGGCGACGCAAGCGCACAGCGAAATCACTCCCCCCAGAACCCACACCAGAAAAAACAACTTCGGATTCGGCAAAGGTCCCGCAATATCCTTGGCGGTGAGAAAAATCGAGGAGCCGATGATGCCGCTTACCAGCAGCAGCACGGAGTCGATCAGGCCAAGCCCACGGACGAGGCTCGGTTTCTGCGGGGAGGTTTCGGTTTCCGGGGGCAGGGAAGCGGGAGGGGTCGTCATGAGCAATTGAATTATCCCATCCCTAATTCATCCGAAGATTCCAGCGGCGTGCCGCAGCGGCGGCAGATGACGGACGAACAATCGCCGCAGGTCAGCGGATCGCTTACTTCGGCGGCGCACGCCGGGCAGTAGAAAATGACTGAGGGTTTCTTGGCTTCTGGCGCTGCTTTTGGAGCGATTTCCATGAGCACGAAACTGTAACACAATTCTCTCCGGCAATCGGTGAGCTTCACTCCGCGGCCTCTCCGCGGTGGTCACTCGGGCGGCTTCCGCAGGATCAGGTCGCCTTCGGCCGGCGGCAGCGAGAAGGGAAATTGCCAGACCTTGTCTTTCATCCACACGCCGAGAATAAAATCCTCCCGGTCTTTCCACGGGCCGATCCACTTGTTACTGGTCGCGAAGAAGACCCAGCCGTGGGCTTCGGGATTGCCCGGGGTCAACGTCACCGTGGTGGGATCGAGGCTTTGCGTGCTCAGAAACTCGATGAACTCGGCCGCCTCCTTTTCGTAGGTTCGCAGGCGCGCCGTTTTTGCTTCGGTGATTTTGGGATCCTTCTTGATCTGGCGCTCGGTTTTGAAGACCAGCGTATCCACGTCGTTCTGCAATTTATTGGAAAGTTCCGTAGGATCCTGGTACCCCTCCAGAACGTCGTGATGACGAACGAAGTCGATGCGCAAGTCCGCGGGAAACTCAAATTTGTCCGGGCCGCTGTAGGTCACACTTAGGTACACGCCGAGGAGGCGATAGAAGCGGTGGCGGCTCTTGCTCAACTCCTGCGAATCCACCAGCAGCGTTACCTTGAGATCATTCCCGGTCATGGTCCAGCGGTAACGCCCGTCATCGCCGCGTTCAAATGTGCAACCGGGAGCGCCCGCCGTCCAGCGCACGGCCGGCAACTGCTTCTTCTCCGCGTGGCTAAGCGTAGGCGTCAGAATCGTGCCAGACAGAATGGCGCTGACAAAAAGCACAAGTCTTGCCCGGAAGAAACGCGGACGTGGCATGAATGCAGAGTGTATCGCTTTTGCGATGGCAACGTCACGACGGGCTGGACGCGGGATGCAGGACGAGCAAACAAGCCGCGAACTGCGTTGCGCGGCGGCTTGCTCGAAGCCCGAAGCTCGGGGCAAATACGCGCAGAAAATGTGTTAGATTGAAATTGGTGGGGCGCGTAGCTCAGGTGGTAGAGCAACGCCCTTTTAAGGCGTGGGTCGCAGGTTCGAATCCTGCCGCGCTCACCAATCAAAACGTATCGAATTCGAAATCCTTCTACACTCGCCGCCGCCGCCCTATACTCTCCCCATGTGCGGCCGTTATCGCCTCGCCCGGAAGAAAGAGATTCTGGCTGAGACATTTGATGTAGACAATGATGTTGAGTGGAACCCCCGCTATAACGTCGCACCCGGACAAGACGTGGTGGTGGTCCGGCAGGATGCAACCCGTCCAGTCCGGATGCTTTCTTTGATGCGCTGGGGGCTGATTCCGTCCTGGTCGAAAGACGCCAAGGCGGGATACAAAATGATCAACGCCAGAGCGGAGACGGTTGCCGAGATGCCCGCGTTCCGTGATCCCTTTCGATCTCGCCGCTGCCTGGTTCCTGCCGACGGATTCTATGAGTGGGCGAAGCTGGGTAAGCAGAAATCTCCCTTCTGCTTTTCCATGGCCGACAATTCGATCTTCGCCTTTGCCGGAATCTGGGACCGATGGAAGAACCCGAATAAGGACTGGGATCGAGACCTGTTCCATCATCACGACTTCGGCGAATGAGCTGCTATCCGGCATTCACGACCGAATGCCGGTCATCATGATGCGTGAGAACTACGACCTCTGGCTCGATCCAGGTTTTAAGAAGGTAGAGGATCTTCGCGACTTGCTCCAGCCATTCCCGGCCGACTGCCATGCGCCACCATCGAGTGAGCACTCGCGTGAATTCGGTGAAGAACGACGATCCCGCCTGCTCCGAAGAATATGTCCCGGACCCTCTTTTGTTCTGACAGACAGGTCAGTGGAAGTCATGAGATCGAACATCGACGTTGCTGATCTTCAGTGGACGAACGACATCCGCCTTCACCGAGATCACATTTTCCTGGTTTTGAAGTTTGCCCTCAACCAGCAGAAATTTGCCATAAGTGACAACGCGGCGGTACTGCTCATAGACCGCGGGAGTCACGATTGCGTTGGCGATCCCGGTTTCATCCTCCAGGCTCAAGAACACGAACCCTTTGGCCGTTCCCGGCCTCTGCCGGGCAATCACGCATCCCGCGATCCGAGTCTTTCGTCCGTCCGCGAACTTCTCGAGATCATGCGCACAAACGATGCCCATGCGGGATAGAGCATCCCGGTGATAGGCCATGGGATGCGGCCCGACGGTGACGCCCGTGCCGTGAAAGTCGGCGGCCAGCCGTTCTTCCACGGTCATTTGTGCGAGTGGCGATTCGTCACTCATAATTTCGTCCTGCTCCGGCAAATCCCGCAATAGCGGCCCCGTGGGACGGCCGGCGTATTCCACTTGCCAGAGCGCATCGCGACGATGGATGTTTTCCCCCAACGAATTCAGCGCTCCGATTTTCGCCAGCATCGTGAGATCGTTCTTGCGCAGCTCGGGCATGCGCAGCGCCAGATCGTGAATGGAATCGAAGGGGCGAAGTTGGCGTGCGTGAACCAAAGCCTCCCCCGCTGCTTTCCGCAATCCTCGCGCATAGAGCAATCCGAGCCGCAGCGCGAAGCGTTCGGCGCCGCCTTCCGGTTCAAGCGTGCAGAACCAATCGGAGCGCTGCACGTCGATCGGCTTCACTCTCAGTCCATGGCGCTGTGCGTCTTTCACCAGCGTGGAAGAACTGTAGAAACCCATTGGCTGGTTGTTCAGCATGGCCGCCGTGAACGCAGCCAAGTAATGGCACTTGAGATAAGCGCTGGCGTAAGCAATCAGGGCGAAACTGGCAGCATGCGACTCGGGAAATCCGTACAGCGCGAACGACGCGATGGACTGAATAATCTGCTCTTGCGCGTCGGACCGAATACCGTTGGCAGTCATTCCCTGGCGCAGCTTTATCTCCAGCTCTCGCATTCGGACCTGCGAACGGCGCATTCCCATGGCTCGCCGCAGTTCTTCCGCTTCTCCGCCGCTGAAGTTAGCGACGATCATCGACATGCGAATCAACTGTTCTTGAAAGAGCGGTACTCCGAGCGTGCGTTTCAGTACCGGCTCCAGCAGCGGATGCGCATACGTCACCGCCTCTTTCCCCTGCCGCCGCTTCATATAAGGGTTCATCATCTTGCCCACGATCGGTCCGGGACGGATGATCGCCACCTGCACCACCAGGTCGTAAAAACGTACCGGGTGATTGCGAGGTAACGCTGACATCTGCGCCCGGCTTTCGACCTGGAACATCCCCACGGTGTCGGCCCGTTGCAAAGTGCGATAGACCTCCGGATCATCTTGCGGAAGCTGGGCGAGATCGAGCGGCTCGTTGTAATGACGGGGTACCAGGTCGAGACAGTCTTCGAGGACAGCCATCATCCCCAGACCGAGCAGATCGACCTTGATGATCTTCATGTCGGCGCAGTCTTCCTTGTCCCACTGAATGACGGTGCGCCCCGGCATGGACGCCGGTTCGATGGGAACAACGGCATTGAGCTGGCCCGCGCAAATCACCATGCCGCCGGAATGTTGCCCGAGGTGGCGCGGAAGATCCTGCATGCGCTCGCAGATCTCCAAATACTTGGCAATGCGGCGATGTTGGATGTCGAAGCCCGCCGTGCGGAAGCTGGCGTCCAAGGTGTCCGTCGGTCCCTTCCATTCCCATGCGCCCACCAACTTAGTGAGGCGGCCTAACGTGTCCGCATCGAAACCGAGAGCCTTGCCCGCTTCGCGCGCGGCTGACCTTCCGCGATAGGTAATGACGTTGGCCGTCATCGCCGCGCCGAGTTCACCATAGCGCTGATACACGTACTGAATGGCGCGCTCACGGCGGTCTCCGCTGGGCAGATCGAGATCGATATCCGGCCACTCGCCACGTTCGGCGGAGAGGAAGCGCTCAAAGAGCAACTCCATACCCACCGGATCAATCGCCGTGATACCGAGGGCATAGCACACCACGCTGTTCGCCGCCGATCCGCGGCCTTGGACGAGAATGCCTTCACGCCGGCAGAACTGCACGATGTCCCAAACGATCAAGAAATAGCCTGCGAGTTCCAGTTGCCCGATGAGCGCCAGTTCGTGACGAGCTTGCTGCTTTGCTTTTTCAAACAACTTCGGGTCCCGCTTCGGCAAGTAACGTTCGCGGACACCTTCTTCCACACGCTTCTCCAGAAACGCTTGCATGGTGCCGTCATCGGGTACGGGATAACTCGGGAAGCGGTATCCCAGATCGCTCATCGTGTACGTGAGGCGTGCAGAAAGCTCTGTTGTGTTAGTAACTGCATCCGGAAGATCGCGGAACAACTCCTGCATCTCACGGGGAGATCGCAGGTGGCGCTCGGCATTCCGTGAAAGCAAGCGGCCCGCGGTGTCGAGCGTGCAGTGGTGGCGGATGCTCGTGAGCACGTCCAGGACTTCCCGCTCGTAGGCCGTGGCGTAGTTGACGCCATTGGTAGCGACAAGGGGCAAGTTCAAGGCACGCGCAATTCGGACTGCTGCCTGGTTGCGGTGTTCCTCCGTACGGTCGAAGTGGCGCTGCAATTCGACATAAACATTCCGGCGGCCGAACAAGTTCACGAGTCTCTCGACTTCGCGCAGCGCCTCATCGTATCCGCCACGAGAGAGAGAGGATGCCAGCGGGCCTTCATCGCCTCCGGTCAGGCAGATCAATCCCTCGGCGTGTTCTTCAATATCCGCAAGAGTTGCGGCGCCTTCGGCTTTCGTGGCTTCCCGCAACTTGTAGCGAGTGATCAAGCGGCAGAGATTCTGATATCCAATGGCTGACTCGACGAGCACCGGAAAGCGTACTGGCTCAACCGGCATGCGATGGGGGACCCACTCCGGCGGACGCACCCGCTCCCCGGCATCGCGCACGGCGATTTCGGCTCCAATGTGTGCGCGTGTGCCGGCCTTTTGCGCCGTGATGTGAAAGCGCGGCGCTCCGTAGAGGCCGTTGCGGTCGAGCAACGCCATCGCAGGCATTTGCAGTTCGGCACAGCGGGCCATCAGCAGTTCCGGCAGAGAAGCGCCTTCCAGAAAGCTGAAAGCTGAGCGGGCATGGAGTTCCACGTACATCGCAAAATCTCAGTCGTAGATTCCGATCAGGTACCAGCAGTTCGAGGCGGGGTCACGAGCTACACGGCAGCATTTCTTATCCTGTCCGCCAAGCGCCACATCCCACTCTTCGCGAGACCAATCCGGATGGGTCCACCATGCCCCACTGGCCTTCCACGGACCCGAGTCTTTCTGCACCACAAACTTTTGACCTTCCAGAAAGAGCACGGCCAAATGCGAAGTAGAGCTGGTTTCATCAATAGGTTTTGGGCAGGGCACGGCTTCAGCCGTGCCGTTCAGGGCTTGGAAAAATGCGGGCTTTAGCCCCTGAGGGACGTGCCTTCCAGGCTGAAAGGCATTTGTGAAACCAGCTCTATGTACTTCCACCCGAATCGCACGAGGTGGCCGCAGGATTCGCAGTGCCGATGGGCGAGTTCGAGCAACCGAGGCTGGCGAAGCTGTACCGGTACCGGGGGCAAAAGGAGCCATTCGGAATGCTTCAGGGCGATGGTTGTCCAGCAACTCTGCCGCGCCCACACGGTCCTCCCCGACCAGTTTGCGAAGCCGTGCCAGCAAGACCTCTAGTCGTCCGGGTTCTGGCGTTTGCGGTGCGAATAATCCTTGCTGCACGGTCTGTGAGCGCGCCGGTTGTGCCCGCAGGTGCAAGGCGATCACTGCGGCTTCCGGCGGATGCAGCTCCAGGTCCAGTTGGATCAACTTCAGCAGCGTCGGATGACTCCATTCCGGCAGCGCGGGGCGCACGATGCGCCGATGTTCTCTGCGTACCGCGCCATCCAGCACAAGCTTCGTTTCCACTTGCGCAATCGCGAGAGCGCGCGTCGCCGCGCGTCTGACAATCTGCTCAAGCATCCTGCTGATCAAAAACAATAGTGGTTCCAGCAGATCGACCGGATGCTCAAGTTCCGTGCTCTCGCTCAGAACGGCATCTGCCGGTGGCTCGTCAGGAGTTAGTAAGTGATCGTAGTCGCCGCGCGACCGGGCTTGAAGCTGGCGCCCAATTTCCCCAACTCGTGCCATCAGCGCCTTCTGGGGCAAGCCCGCCAACTGGCCAAGCGTCCGAATTCCCCAGGAAGCAAATGTCTCCCGCTGCTCCGGCTCGAGTTCCAGCACCGTGAGCGAAAGTGGGGCCAAGACGCTGGCCTCGTTGCCTGCGGGAACGATCGTGATTCCAGGAAATCCGCGCGCCGACACCACCGCCGCATGAGCGTTCATGGAAGTAGCAATGCTGGTCTCAAACCCCGCAGCGTCTGCCTCCCGTCGCAGCGCCACTGCAATCTGCTTCGGTGTTCCGAAAAGCCGTTCGCAGACCGAAATATCCAAGACAAGCGTGGCACCGGAAACGCTCTCTGTAGGAGACGCCAATACCTCGATCCGTGGCGAGAACCGCTCCGCACACCGCATCAGGACACGGAAGCCCAAATCTTCCTGATGCTTCTCTCGCGCGCGGAGTGAAATGCGATCGAAGGATTCCGCCTGCAGCCGGCTCATCCCAAACTCAAGCCCGAGCCTGCGGGCTGGGCCGTTCAGCGAGAAGACGGTTTCGAGCGGTGGATCGCCATCGAGAATCGCAACTGCACGTCCGCGCAGTTCAGGACAAACTCGCACCTCCGCCTGCACCGGAAAATCGCGCACGTGCAGACATAGATACAACGGTCGAGACATGGCTCATCGCGCCCATGAGGTCGTACTGTTCCATGAAGTTTCGGAGACGGACACTGGTTTCTTCTTGCCGAGATGAAATGACTCCTGTGTACTTCCACGCTTGCGGTTGGCGCTGATCTGGTAGCGGAGCCCGGTCAGAAGCGGCCAGCCGGCCGGCGAGTCATTCGCATATTGCCAACGTTCTTCCGCTTCGATGCAATGCAACGCCACCGAAGCGCAGTTGCTGGCGCACGCCATTTGCGTAACCAGTATGAGAATGGCTTGCGATTTTTCCGCCTGCAGCCGAAAGCGATACCACGATGCCAAGGGCACGCGGCGCGCCTGTTCCGGGCGGACATCGCCCATGTCGACCACGATCGCGCGGAAGCCCCCAGTATTGAGCAACAGATCAGTCGCACGCAGACCCTGGTCCAGGCGATTCCACAACTCTTTCGCCGCCGAATGGTGCGAGGACTTGTGAAATGGCCGAAGCCTGAGATCGGGTGATCTCTCCGCGGCAGCGTTCTTCTTTTGCACCACGTGTTCTGTGAACTGCGCATTTTGACGATCCACATTTTGACGGTCCAGAGGGGACCGGGCAACACGTCTTCCTCGAAGGGATTCGGAGCAGCGGGGTGTGTAATCAACCAGCGGAGCTTCAGCGTTCTCAGAATTGGTCGTAGGCTGAAACAGTCTTTCCACCGCGTGCTCTATGCCACGCATTTCCGTGCGCGGATGCGAACCTCCGCAGCCATATTTCACGTCTTGTCTTGAGGAGGGCGTTCTCCCTTCGTGTGGCCGCTTGTCCGTGACGGGCAGACTCATGGACGACACTTCCTTCGAGCCTCCGACACGCACCCAGAGCAGACGGCCAAGATCAATTCCCATCGCGGCGGCAGAGAGCGGATCAAAAACATCGGAAACGTCCACGTACGCCGCAGTCGCCCCTTGCCTGGTGATGCCCGCGAGAAGTGAAAGGACGAGGGTGCTTCTGCCGGAAGAGGCTCGGCCAATCACTTCCGTCACGCCGCCCAGCGGCAACCCTCCCTCCAGCAACGCGTCTACTTCCACGATGCCGGTGGGCAGTAATTCGGGAGCGCTGCGGGGAGATACGGAGAGGGCGGCGGGAATCCGCATCGCCAACACTGATTCGATCTGCTCTCGGAGGGCTGCCGCGGATGTCATGGTATATTCGCCTTTTGTTCGCTTTTAAAGGTTACGGTCTCGCCCCGCAGTTTGTCAACTTACCCCTGTCATCGCGCCAGACGGCCGCCTTCCGGTCCGCAGCGTTGCCGGCAAACCTGACTCCCAAAGACCGGCCATCACAACAAGTTGTGACATACGTCACAAACTGCTGATTTCCCAAGGCTTAGTAGTTTCGCAGTAGTGATTGAGCGCTCGTATCTTCGTAGAATTGCCCTGCGTAACTTATGAACCCAATGTGGAATGGCCAGTTTTCGCGTTTCGATCTTGTCGCCAGCACCGGCGATGGCCTGCGGAGTGTCGTTCGCGCCGGCGATGTCGAGATCGGTGGCGGCGATTTCGTCGTAATGGCTGGACCCTGTGCGGTCGAATCCGAGCGCCAGTTGCTGCGGACGGCGGAAGCGGTGGCCGAAGCGGGCGCGCGCATGCTGCGTGGAGGCGCCTACAAACCGCGCTCCTCGCCGTATTCGTTTCAAGGTCTGGGTCTGGAAGGTCTGAAGATTCTGCGCAAAGCGCGAGAAGAGACTGGGCTGGCGATTGTCACCGAAGCCATGAGCGAGGAAGACGTCGACCTGGTCGCCGAGTATGCCGATCTCATGCAGGTGGGCACGCGCAGTATGCAGAACTACGCCCTGCTGGAAAAACTGGGCGGATGTGGGCGGCCCGTGCTGCTGAAGCGGGGCATGACGGCGACGCTCGAAGAATTGCTGCAGTCCGCGCAGATAATCGCAATGAATGGCAATTCGCAGATCGTCCTCTGCGAGCGCGGTATCCGCACGTTTGAGACCGCAACACGCAATACGTTGGACATCGCCGCCGTGCCGGTATTGAAGACCGTTTCGCACCTGCCCGTGATTGTCGATCCCAGTCATGCTGCTGGAGTGCGTTGTCTGGTCCCGGTCCTGGCCCGGGCCGCTGTGGTCGTGGGCGCCGATGGGTTGCTGGTCGAAGTGCATCCATCGCCCGACCAGGCCTTGAGCGACGGGGAACAGTCGCTCACCTTCCGCAACTTCCGCGACATGATGGACGATCTGCAGCCCTATCTGGCGATTCGCGATGCTGCCCTGCAGACGCGTCCGCAACTGGTCGCGATGGGAGCGGCAGACTAGTGCGGACGCGGCCCATCGCGGTGGGGCTCTCCTTGCTAGTCATTATCATGATCGTTGGATTCGCGCCCCCGTTCTCAGTGCTCTCCTCGGGCCCGGATTCCCCCTCATTTCTTTTCACCGCTGCGAAGCGGTATGAGCCGCTGGCATGGATCCAAGGCGCCGACCGGTTCAGTTCCGGCGCGAACATATTTCTTCAAAACACAAGCGGCCGGCATCCGCTGCTCCCAGGTTTTGTGGCTTCCGCCGATCCCGCGGTTTCATTCGATGGCAAGAGCGTGTTGTTCGCCGGCAGGCAGAAGAACGAGGATCACTGGCAGATCTGGGAAGTTGCCTTAGACGTAACGATGTCCACCGCTTCGCCTCGCCGCGTCACCTCGTGCGCCGATGACTGTGTCCGCCCCTTCTACTTGCCCGACGACCGCGTCGTATATGCGAAGAAGACTAGCGGCCACTTTGTCATTGAGGCCGCCGACAAGTCGAAAGGGAACACCGTCCAGTTGACCTACGGCCCAGGAAACTTCCTACCCACCGATGTTCTCCGCGACGGCCGCATTTTGTTCGAAGCGACCTACCCGCTCGGAACCAAGGGCACGCCGGAACTCTATACCGTCTATTCCGATGGCAGTGGAGTGGAGTCCTATCGCTGCGATCATGGCCAAGCGCGTCACTCCGGCAAGCAGGTTGCATCGGGCGACATCGTCTTTACATCCTTGCCGGGCTTGGCGCGATTTACCTCGTCGCGCGCCGAGGCAGTTCGCGTCCCGGCTCCCGCTGGAGAATACGCCGGAGATATCGCCGAGACTTCGTCGGGCGATTGGCTGCTGGCGTGGCGGAATGGAATGACTCCATTTCAATTGATGTGGTGGAGACCGGGCACCGGCGCTCTGCGGTCAGCGGCGGCAGAGTCCGATACCGATTCGAATTCGGATGTAATCCAGCCAGCGCTGATTGTGGGGCGTACCGCGCCGAAGCGGCATCCCTCGGGCTTGCATGACTGGCCCTATGCCAATCTTCTTTGTCTGAATGCCTATACCTCGAAATACAAGTTTGCCGCCGGATCGCTTCACTCCGTTCGCCTGTACACGCGAGATGGCAAGGGAACCGCAAAGCTGCTAGGGACCGCGCCGGTAGAGCGCGACGGATCGTTTTTTCTTCAAGTCCCGGCGGACCAGCCGTTACAGGTTGAACTGCTCGACAACTCCGGCAAAACCTTGAAGCAGCAGGCTGGCTGGTTCTGGATGCGCCGCGGCGAACAACGAGCATGCGTCGGATGCCACGCGGGCCCGGAAACTGCGCCCGAAAACGCCGTGCCGATGATTCTGCTCAAGTCCACGACTCCGGCCGACATGACGGGCACGAGCGCGCGTCCTTCTTCAGGAGGACATTAAGTTGATAACTCGAGTCTTCACCTTCCTCCTGATATCTTCCGCTTTGCTGGCGCAATCGGCACCGGCGATCGCTCCGGGCGCAATTCGTTTTGAAGATGCCACGGCGAAGTCAGGCATTCAATTCACGCACAGCTTCGGCGCGCAGCAACTGGGATCGCTGCTCGAGAGCACCGGCGCGGGCTGCGTCTGGTTCGACTACAACAACGACGGACTGCCGGATCTCTACGTAGTCAGCGGAAAACCGCTCGAAGATGGAATGCATCCTTATCCCCTGAAGCAGCCCCCCGCCGTTGCCCCGCACAATCATCTCTACAGAAATAACGGCGACGGCACGTTCACCGATGTCACCGATCAGGCTGGCGTTGCCGCCAACATCTACGGAATGGCCGCGATTGCCGCCGACTTCGACAACGACGGCTTCGTCGATCTGTTCGTTACCGGCTACGGCCGCGCGATTCTCTATCCGCAACAAAGGTGACGGCACCTTCGAAGACGTAACCGCAAAAGCCGGCATCAAGGTTGACGGCTGGTCGATCAGTTCCGCGTGGCTCGACTACGATCGCGACGGCTGCGTCGACTTATTCGTCGGCCGCTACGTGAAGTTCGATCCCAAGTATCGCAACTACTATCCTGCCGATAACTATCCCGGTCCCCTCGACTACGCCGCGGACACAAACCGTCTTTATCACAATAACTGTAACGGCACGTTTACCGACGTGACCGACAAGTCGGGAATCGGCGCCTACAAAGGCCGGACGATGGGTGTTACGGCTGCGGATTTCGACGGCGACGGTTATCCCGACATTTACGTGGCAAACGACAAGACGGAGAACTTCCTCTTCCACAACAAGCGCAACGGCACCTTTGAAGAGATCGCAGCCGATCTCGGCGTCGCCTACGGTCAGAACGGGGAGAACACTTCCGCCATGGGTCCAGTGTTCGCCGACATCGACGGCGACGGGCGCGTGGATCTCTGGGTCACCGACTCGAAGTACAACCGCCTGATGCGCAACACGGGAAAGAACGGCTTCGAAGATATCGGGCCGAGTTCGGGAATTTCGCAGGCTACGGCGCAATACACCAGTTGGAGCTCGGGCGTTTACGACTTCGATAATGACGGCTGGCTCGACATTCTGATTTTCCACGGCGGTTTGATTCACATGGTTCCGCAGGAGCAGTCGCTGTTTCGCGGCCTCGGAGACGGCAAGTTTGCCGATGTTTCGCGCGAGGCCGGCCCGGCGCTGGACGTAAAGACGGTCTCGCGTGGCGCCTGCTTTGCCGACTACGACAATGACGGCAAAATCGACGCGTTCGTCGTAAACCTCGGCGCGCCCGGCACGTTGCTGCACAACGTCACCCAGAACAGTAATCATTGGCTGACCGTGAAGTTAAAAGGGAAGAAGAGCAATCGCGATGGAATCGGCGCGCACCTGGAGTTACTCTCCGGCGGACGCAAGCAGATAGCCGAGCGCATCGCCGGTTCCGGCTATCTCTCGCAGGACGACGGTCGCGTTCATTTTGGCCTGGGTAGCGCGGCGAAGGTCGATAAGCTTACCATCCACTGGCCCAGCGAGCAGGAGCAGGCTCTGGAGAATCTGGCGGTGGATCGCGTGCTTACGGTGGAGGAGCCGTAGATGCGACTGGCAACTACAGTGCGCGGCAAGGCAAAGCTGGTCGCGAGTATCGCTCCAGTGTTGGCGATAACTCTCGCTGTAACTCTCGCACTAACGGTGCTCGCGTCCACAGCCAAGCCCGCATCAACGCGGTCTAAGTCTGAAATCGGCGAACGCTACCTGTCCCCGTTGGAAATGTCGCTATCGCCGGACGGGCGCTCCCTCTACGTCGTCTGCCAGGCCAGTGATGAACTGCGCGTTGTGGATCTCGAATCGGGCAAGGTTGCAGCCGTCGTGCCTCTCGGCCGCGCGCCGCGCGGCATTACGTCGTCGCCGGACGGCACTCAAATCTACGTCACCAATTCCACCGACGATACGGTGTCGGTCGTCGACGCCGCCACGCTGAAAGTGGCGCGCACGCTGACCACCGGATTCGAACCCGCCGGCATCGTCACCGACAGGACGGGCGAAACGCTCTACGTTGCCAACCGCCTCAGCAGCGACATTTCCGTGATTGATGTGAAAACGGGGCACGAGAAGAAGCGCCTCCTGGCCGGCCGCGGGGCAAGCTATTTGGCGCTCTCACCCGACGGCAAGTTCATTTATGGCACGCACATTTATCCAAATCCGGGAGCGTTTCGAACCCCGCCGAATTCAGAAATCACCGTCATTGATACTGGCCGGCAAACGGTGGTCGAGCGCATGCCGCTGCACAACGTGGCGGGCGTGTTTCACGTCGCGTTGTCAGCGGATGGAAAGCTCGGAGTGGCAGCCCAGCTTCGTCCCAAGAATCTGGTTCCACTGGCGCATGTCGAGCACGGCTGGGTGTTCGGCAATTCGCTTACGTTGTTCGGCGAGGACGTAGGCGGGACCGTCCAGGTCCCGATCGATGAACTAGACCGCTATTACTCGCTGCCCTGGGACGTAGTTATCACGCCGGATAAATCGAAAATGTTTGTAACGACAGCCGCATCGCAGAGTGTAACCGTCATCGATGTCGCGCGATTGCTCCACTTCGTGCACTCCCGGCGCGAGTCCTTCGTCAACGATCTCTCCGCCTCGGCCAACTATGTAGTGGGAAGGATTCCCGTCGGTCACAATCCCCGCGGCGTTTTACTGTCGAAGGATGGCAGGCGGCTCTATGTGGCGAACCGGCTGGATGACGACATCGCCGTCATCGACACGTCCTCCGGCAAAGTTGTTTCGACTATCGACCTCGGCGGTCCGAAGACGATCAATCCTTTGCGGCGTGGCGAGCGCGTCTTCTTTACGGCCAATTACGCCTTCCAGGGGCAGTTCGGCTGCTCGAATTGCCATTTGGATTCGACCATTGACGGTCTGCAATGGGATCTGGAGCCGGACGGCTTCGGCAAGGATATTGTCGACAACCGCTCACTCGAAGATCTCGCCGGCACCGAGCCCTTCAAGTGGAATGGCGGCAATCCAGACATGCCGACCGAATGCGGCCCACGCACCGAGAAGTACTTCTTCCGTTCGCAGAGTTTCGGCGACCGGGATCTCACCGACCTGGTCACTTTTGTTTACTCGCTTCCGTATCGCCCGAATCGTTATCGCCTGGCAAACGGAGAGCTGACCCCCGCGCAGGAACGCGGCAAGGCAATCTTCGAAAGGACGATCGATAAGAACGGTAAGCCCATTCCTCAGAGCAACCAGTGCGCCTATTGCCACAGCGGCCCCAAGTTCACCAACCAGCAGCAGGTCAGCGTTGGTACTGGTAAGTCCACCGATCGGTCGCCCGTCCTCGATGTGCCGCACCTCCGCAATGTAGCTTACTCCGCGCCCTATCTGCATGACGGGTCGGCGCGTTCGCTCGAGGAAATCTGGACCGTGTTCAATCCGAAGGATACACACGGCGTGAGCAACGATCTTACGAAAGACGAACTAAACGATCTTATTGAGTATTTGAAAACGTTATGAAATTGAAGTCACGAATCTTCGGTGCAACACTGGCTGCGGTCCTCATGGTGTTACTCGCACCTTTCCTTGCGGCTGCCCAGGACGTCGATATGCCCCGCTTCCGCTGGGAGAACTTCTCGACCGCCAACGGCCTCCCCGACAACCACGTCTTCTGCGTACTCGTGGACGGGACTCGCATCTGGGCGGGCACCGAGAATGGCCTTGGCCGGTACGAAAACGGCGCGTGGAAAGTGTTTCGCCCAGCCAATGGTCTAGCCCACCAGTCCGTGCTCTCGCTCGCGCTCGACAAACGGAGCGGCGACGTGTGGGCGGGCACGATGGGCGGCCTGAGCCGCATCTCCGCCGGTCGCATCGATACCTTCACGCAGCTAAACTCCGGCTTGAGCAACGACATTGTGTACGGTGTCGGAGTGCAGGGAGATTTTGTCTGGACTGCGACCGCCGCCGGTGCGAGTCGCCTGAATACCCGTACCGGCCAATGGGCGCTCTTCAACGACACCAACACTCCGATGTACGAGATCTGGACCTATAGCGTCAGTCCCGCAGAAGACAAGGTTTACTACGCGGTGTGGGGCGGCGGAGTGCTCGAATACGACGTCAAGACCGAGCACTGGAAAGATTACAACGATCCCGACGGGGAAACCGAGTTGGTGTTGATGAAAGACCAGGGACTCATCCACGAGATCACGACATCGGTGAGCTATGTCGGCAAGATTCTCTGGGTCGCGACTTACTTTGGCGCCAGCCGCTACGATGGCCGATACTGGCATAACTTCCTGCAGAAAGACAGCGGCCTGCCCAGTAACTTCCTGAACCAGGTCAAAGCCGTGGACGGCAATCGCGCCTGGTTCTCCACTGACAAAGGACTAGCTTACTACGATGGCGCAAACTGGGCCGTTTATCGGCCTGCGCTCGACACCCACAAGCCCGAGATGCTGGTCCGCGACACCGCAGGCGTCGTCAAGCAGGTAGCAGTAGAAAGCGCGCCCGCGCATAACTACATCCTCGGAGTCGACTTTCAGGGGGATGACCTGTGGGTAGCAACGGCCAAGGGTCTGAGCCACGGCATTCGTCGACATGGTTCAAGTCAATCACCACAAGTTATAAGCACGCTGAAGCAGGAGAAGAAGTGAATTCTAAGGAGTGAACTTTATGAACGTCGCAGAGCTACTCGCGGAAGTTACCACGGGCCCGGTCACAAAACGGGCCATCACCAACCACAAAGTGCTGAATGAAGCCTACGCTTATGGCAGCGCCTTCTCGCGCGGCATGAGAATCGACTTGAACGGGTTGACTATTCTCCTGATTTCGGGCACCGCCAGCATTGACGACGAAGGCAAGACGGTTCACGTAGGCGACCTGCGCGCCCAGACGCGCCGCACCTTCGAGAACATCACAGGCCTGCTCGCTTCCGAAGGTGCGACCTGGCATGACATCGTGCGCACAACGTGCTATCTCCGCGATATCGAGCGCGACTACAGGGTCTTTAACGAAGAGCGCACTGCGTTCTACCAGGAGCAAGCTCTCAATCCTCTGCCGGCTTCGACCGGAATCCAGGCGATTCTCTGCCGCCCGGACTTACTCGTCGAAATCGAAGCGATTGCCATGTTTCGCCGCGAATCGTCGGCAGAGTAATGAGTAAGGAGTAAGGAGTAGCGCTTATGCGACGTGTTGTCGTATATTTCGTTGCCGCCGCGGCTCTACTGGCGTCCACGGCGTGGGCCCAGTCGGTGCCGCCCTGTGCCTGCGGAAGCAATCCTCCGGGCCGGCCTGCGCCCCGTTCCTTGAAACCTTACACCACTGCGCCCGAGGACTTACGCCCATTCTCGAGGTTCACAATTCCTTACTACGAGTACTATCAGGATCTGATCGAATACAACGGCGCCGCCCGCGACATCCCCGATCCCGACCTCAAGGACCTGAACGAGATTCGTATTGGCGTTCTAGCGCCGCTCTACGACCATCCCGACCAAGTGCTCGGGAATCGCATGTTGAACGGCGCAAACATGGCGGTTGACGAAGCGAACGCTGCCGGCGGTTACTGCGGCAAACCGTTCCGCCTCGTCACTCACAACGACTATAACAACTGGCAGAACAGCAGCGCTGCCGCTGAAGGCGTTTCCAAAGGTTCCGCCATCTGGGGCGCGGCCTCTAACGATGCGGTCAGGATGATCTATGACGACAAAGTGTGGGCAATGTTCGGCTCCATTAGCTCGGAATCGACCCACATTGCTCTTCGCCTGATGTTGAAAGCCGAAACTCCGCTGGTCAACAGCGCGTCCACCGATCCCACGATTCCGGAAACCGGCATCCCCTGGTACTTTACCGATCTTCAGGACGATCGCGTTCAGAGTTACACAATCGCGCGGCACATCTACACCGAGCTCGGATTGAAGCGAATCGCGATCCTGCGCGTAAACGATCGCTATGGCCGCTTCGGAGTGCTCAAATTTCGCGACGCTTCGCGCCGGCTTGGCCACCCGGTAGTGATCGAGCAGAAGTTTATGCCCGGCGACACCGACTTCCGCCGCCAGCTCCAGGTGATTGAAGATTCGCGCGTAGACGCGATCGTGCTCTGGAGCGATATCGGTCCCGCCGCGACGATCCTGCAACAGATGCGGGAACTGGGAATGAAGCAGAGGGTCTTGGGCAGCCACCGCACCATTGGCGACGAACTCGTTAAGCTGGCCGGACCGGCAGCGGAAGGCTTCGAGGCGGTTTTTCCCTACGATCCAACTCGTACCGACCCGCGCTGGCTCGACTTCAATGCCCGCTACCAGGCGCGCTTCCACGAGAAACCGGATCACTTCGCCGCTCTGGCTTACGATGCGATGCAGATCTTGCTGGACGCGATCTGCCGCGCGGGATTAAACAAGGGCCGGATTCGCGACGCACTGACCGGCGTCGAAACCCATAAGGGTGTGACCGGCGACATGGTCTTCGATCCAAACTGCAAGAACATTGCCCCGCTGTTCCTTGCCCGCGTGCACAATGGAAGCATTGAGTACCGGCGCATCACCATGGAGAAGCCGTATGCTCGTGTCGGGGAGAACGGGGTTCAGTATGCGGGACCGGCGCTGGCCGACGAAAAGACTGGCAGCCTGCGAATCGGCGTCTTCGGCCCGCGAGCCGATGAAATCGTCCACTCCGCTGAGATAGCCGACTTCCTAAGTACGATCAACAGCAAAGGGCGAGCTATATCAGGAGGCGCCATATCTCTGATTGCGATTCCCTCTCAGCTTTCCTGGGGAAAAGCCTCCGACGAACTGGTAAAGGCGGTCTATCAAGATCATGCTCTGGCCTTGATCGCCCTCGACCGCCCCTCGAGTCATCTGGCGGAACAAATCGCGGTGAAGTCGTTTATTCCCGTGGTCGCCATTTCTTCCGACCGCGCGCTCACTACGACCAACATTCCGTGGATATTCCGCCTGCCGGAGGGCACTCCGATCGAGCAAGCGCTCGGCAGCCTCGCAGAAGCCATTCACCGCGCCGGGCCAAACCGCGAAAAGATACGCCATCTGCTGGCGTCGGGCACGCCCGTGGCCGGAGCCAGCTTTGAATCTACCGGCGAACTGCGCTGATTCATTCCTCTTCGACAATCCGCGGCCATGTAAATTAGAGGAGATGATTTCAATTCGCTGCAGTGCCCTGCTGTTTGACTTGGACGGTGTGTTGATCGATTCCACTCCCGCAGTGGCGCGGGTGTGGCATGGCTGGGCGGTTGAACATGGTTTCGATCCAGAGACCGTGGTTCGCATGGCGCACGGCCGCCCGAGTCGAACCACCATCCGTGAGCTTCTGCCCGGCACCGATATTGACGTTGGCCGCGAAGATCGCGAAGTCGAACGCCGTGAAATCGCAGACCTCGATGGCGTGGTCCTGCTGCCAGGCGCCCGGGAACTCCTGAACCTCCTTCCTCCGGAACGCTGGACCATTGCGACCTCATGCACGCGCCCGTTGGCCGAGGTGCGTTTGCGGGCCGCGGGCCTGCCCATCCCCAACACAATGATTACGTCGAGCGACGTGAAGATCGGCAAGCCCGATCCCGAGCCTTACCTGAAGGCGGCGGCGAAACTCGGGTTTGCCGCCTCCGATTGCATCGTGGTGGAAGATGTGCCAGCCGGAATTCGTGCCGGAAAGGCTGCTGGCGCACGAGTGATTGCGTTTTTGACGACCATGGTCCGCCGCGACCTCGAAGACGCCGGCGCCGATTGGATCGTTCAAAACTGTGCTGACATTGTTGAAGCGACGAATGTTGCGTCCAATGACGACAACGGCCTCCAGCTAGATGTCAGGTGTCAGGCCGCAGGTCTCAGGAGAACCAGGACCTGACACCTGATACCTGAGACCTGACACTTGACACATTTGCGCGCGCTCACGCGCTCAACTAGAATCCTCAGTTCGTGGGAAGTTGTCCGCAGGAGCGCGCTGGACGCGAGCCGGGCGTCTCCGAATCTTGGGAATCGCGATACAGAATCGCCAGACAGGCAGGGCCTTGTGATCATTGGTGTGCCGAAAGAAATCTATCCGGGGGAGCGGCGGGTTGCGCTCGTACCGGCCGTCGTCCCGACGCTGACCAAAGCTGGTTTCGAAGTCCAAGTACAATCCGGCGCTGGAATCGAAGCCGGCTATCCCGATTCCCTGTATGCCGAGAAGGGCGCGAAAATCGTTGCCGACCGCGCCGCCGTGTTTGCCGCCGCGGACATCATCGTGCAGATTCTCTGCTACGGTTCCAACGACATTACCGGCAAACAGGACGTGCCACTCTATCGCCGCGATCAGATCCTCATTGGATTTCTGCGTCCCTTCGGTTCGGCGGACGTGGTGCAGGAGATCGCGCACGCTGGCGTCACCGCGTTCTCGGTGGAGTTGATGCCCCGGACGACCCGTGCCCAAAGTATGGACGCGCTCTCCTCGATGGCAACCGTCGCCGGATACAAGGCTGTTCTGATGGCGGCCGACCACCACCCGCGCTTCTTTCCTATGCTCACTACCGCCGCGGGGACTATCACACCCGCTCGCGTCTTCGTGATCGGCTGCGGGGTTGCCGGACTGCAGGCGATCGCCACCGCACGCCGCCTGGGAGCGGTGATCTCGGCGTACGATTTAAGGCCGGCGGCGAAGGAACAGGTGCATAGTCTCGGCGGACGTTTTGTTGAGCTTCCCATCGAGGCCAAAGACGCGCAGGACGCTCGCGGCTATGCTCGCGCGCAGGATGAAGACTTCTATCGCCGCCAGCGTGAGTTGCTCGGAAAAGCGGTGCAGGAAAGCGATGTGGTAATCACGGCGGCAGTGATTCCGGGAAAAAAATCGCCGGTGCTGGTGACTGAAGACATGGTGAAGGGAATGGCGCCGGGTTCGGTCATCCTCGATCTCGCCTCCGAACGCGGTGGCAACTGCGAGATCACCGAAACCGGCAAGACCGTCGTCAAGCATGGCGTGACCATCATCGGAGCGATCAACCTGGCTACGGGCGTGCCTTATCACGCCAGCATGATGTACGCCCGCAACATCACTTCCTTTTTGACTCATCTAATAAAAGATCAAAAGTTGAATCTGAATCTCGAAGATGAAATTGTTCGCGAGACTCTGCTCACCCGCGGCGGCGAGATCGTGCAAGCTCGAGTACGTGAGTTTTTTAGTTTGCCCGCGCTGGTGAAACCAAGCTGACTAGTGTTTTGGGCAGGGCACGGCTTGAAGGCTGATTGTCGTTTGGGTAGGGCACGGCTTTAGCCGTGCCGCCCAGAACCAATAAAGACGCGGGCTTTAGCCCCTGAGGGATGCTGCGGTTAGTCCTGGCAGTTGATGATGAGACGGCTTCCACGGAGGAAAGATGAACAGTAGCTCGAACCTGATCAACGCGCTTTTTATTTTTGTGCTCGCTGGATTCATCGGATTTGAAGTCATCCGGCGAGTCTCGCCCCTGCTGCACACTCCGTTGATGTCGCTTACCAACGCCTTGGATGCGATCGCGGTAGTGGGCGCGATCGTGTTGGTGGGCGAGCACAAGAGCACGCTCTCCGCTGTCTTCGGATTCATCGCCGTGATCGCCGCCACCAGCAACATCGTCGGCGGCTTCTTCATCACCGATCGCATGTTGAAGATGTTCAAAACCAGCCGTCCCGCGGCCAAACCGGTGGCCAAATAATGACGCCCGAACTCGCAGGAGGCCAAGTCGTCATCGAGCTTGTATACCTGATCGCCAGCGTGCTGTTCATTTTCTCGCTGAAGTGGATGAGTTCGCCGACCACCGCCCGCCACGGCATCTGGGCGGGCGAGATTGGCATGCTGCTGGCGATCTGCGGCACGCTGCTGCACCACGGCATTGTGGACTACCGGCTGATCGCCATTGGCCTGGTGCTCGGCACCATCATCGGCATTCCGCTAGGCCGAGTGGCGATGACGGCAGTTCCGCAGCGAACCGCTCTCAGTCACGCCTTTGGCGCGCTCTGCGTAACGCTTGTCGGCTCGGCCGAGTTCTATCTGCGCTCCCCCAATATCTCGCGCTTCATGATGTCCGTGCTGTCGCTCGAAGTCATTCTCGGCGGTTTGACTGTAACCGGTAGCTTGATGGCTGCCGGTAAGCTGCAGGAAATTCTGCCGCAGCGGCCCCTGACTTACAAAGGACAGAACCTCGTCAACTTTGCCCTGCTCGCCTGCGCCGTGGCGATCGCCGTAACTCTAGTCCTGCATCCGGATTCGCGGTCGCTGTTTCCGTTTATGATCCTGATCGCGCTGGCCTTCGGCGTGTTGTTGATCATTCCCATCGGCGGCGCGGATATGCCGACCGTCATCTCGCTGTTGAACGGCTATGCGGGACTGTCGGCGGCGGCCATGGGCTTCGTCCTCGACAGTAAGCTGCTCATCATTGCCGGAGCGCTCGACGGATCGTCGGGCCTCATCCTCTCCATCATCATGTCGAAGGCCATGAACCGCTCCTTCACCAACGTTTTGTTCGGAGCCTTTGGCCAAGTGCAAACTTCGCACGCTGCGGAAGAAGCGAAACCCGTTCGCAGCGCGACTCCGGAGGAAGCCGCGGCCATTCTATCGGCCGCGAACCGCGTCATCGTGGTTCCCGGATACGGCATGGCCGTCGCCCAGGCTCAGCACAAAGTCCGCGAACTCTACGATGGACTGACCAAGCGCGGCGTGGACGTGCGCTTCGCCATCCACCCCGTTGCCGGACGCATGCCGGGCCACATGAACGTCCTGCTGGCCGAAGCCGATATTCCCTACGACCGCCTGATTGAGATGGACGAGATCAACGGCGACTTCCCGCAGACCGATGTTGCCCTGGTGATCGGCGCCAACGACGTTACCAACCCTGCCGCCCGCACCGATACTACGAGCCCCATCTACGGAATGCCGATCCTCGACGTCGACAAGGCTCACACCGTAATGGTCATCAAGCGCAGCATGAACCCTGGGTTCGCGGGCATTGATAACCCGCTCTACTATCTCGATAACACCCTGATGCTGTTTGGAGACGCTAAGGCCTTTGTCGGCAGCATCGTGCGCGAACTCGGCGGAGGGCACGGCTAGAAAAACTCGGTGTTGCACTTGATTTTGGGTGGCGCAGCGGTCTACCGCAGCGATAAGTGGCTTATTTTTTGGAATCGGTTTTAGCCGCGGCCTGCGAAGACAGGCCCTGATACGAACCGTACTTGCATAAGACTCGATTGCAAGGCAAAAACCGGCGGGCTTCAATCTCGCCGGGGAAGTTGGCGAGACTGTGGCCCGCCCGGCGTTTAGGCTGCTTTCTTGGTCTGTCTGATTTTCGCCCAACGTGCTTTCTGGGCCAGAGAAATTCTCCGGCGCCCTGCTGCCGACAGAACACGTTTGGCGCGATGCGGCGTCCCCGCGTGTGCGATTGAGCCCGCTCCCCGGGTCAGCTTTTCCAGAACCGAAATAGCTTCCCCAAGCTTTTGGGCTTGGTTCTGCGCCTCCCGGCGTTCCTCGCGGAGCCGGACCAGTGCCTTAGTAATGTTTGTCATCAAATACCCCCTCGGGTAACTTCCGTCGGTCATTGTATTACTAAGTCACTGGTTCTGTCAGAATTTATTGCTGGCCGATTGGCCGTTACCCGTAGCCGGCATCCTGCCAACACGGGGAGATAGGGACGATGCCTTGCGGAGGATGACCCGGGGACAACTATTCTAGCGTCCAAAAGGCCCGTCCACAGACTCATCCCAGCGGTGGCAGCAGTCCCGTCGATCCGAACAGGAAGAACGCGCCCACCCCCAGGCTATAGATCGCAGTAAGCAAGGTGACGATAAACTGCAAGCGTGGCAGCCGCGAACTGAATCCGAAAAGTCCCACGGCCGACGCCGTCATCACCGTATTCATTACCAGCAGTCCCGCGATAAACATCCCCAGGCCGACAAAGCCTTTGCCGACTCCGCCAAGATTGGCCGCCAGTAGGAAGATCATTAGTTGACTGGGCGTCTCCGCCCCAAGCCCATGTACGACGCCGATCATCACCACCGCTTTCGAACTGTAATTCCAGGTCTTGTCCGTGGGAGGTGGGACGTCGTGATCGTGCCCGTAGCCTTTCATCTTCCAATGGATCCAGCGCAGCGCCCCGGCCATAAGGTGAAAGCGGCTGCGCGGCGCGGAGTTCCCTTGGATAAGCGACCCAAGAACATAAACTCCCAGGATCACCAAAGTTAGTCCCACCAGCCGCTCGGCGATCCGATCCATGCCATGGGGCAGCGAGAGCTGAAACACGATAACGGCACTGCCCAGTAGGATAACCATAGCCGCGTGTCCCATGGCATAGAGCAAACCGAGCCGCATACCGCGCCAGCGGCTGGTCTGCACGCTGGTGATGTCGGAGATGGCGGCAATATGGTCGTAGTCGAACCCGTGACGAAACCCAAGGATCGCCGCCGAGAGGAGCGCAAGTTGAAGGCTGTTCGGCGTGACGGTCATGGATGATCGATGAAGGTGGGGTCTCAGCCCAAGGCTTTCATTGTTCCACACGCCGTCAAGAATCGGAAATCGTCGGAAACAGGCAGTGCCCTAAATCGGCGACAAGCCTCGATCCCGAGCCATACCCACCACGGGGACACGGAGACACGGAGGAAGGCTTTTTCCTAGGCTCCTGCTCGAGTCCTTGTTGCTTCAAACGGAACAAAATCATGAAGTCGCTTTTCTCCGTGACTCCGTGCCTCCGTGGTTAGCTCGGCGCTAGATGAACGCCTCGTGGGGCAAGGGATCGGAAAGTCCCTCGCAAGAAAGGGCCAATCCGTCTAAAATCGGCTATCCCCCTCTGGCCCCCAAAGCGGTTACAATGGCGGCAATCCAATCGCAATCGGAGGTAGTTGTGAAGCCAGCGGATCCTTATCGTGCTATTGCTGTATGTGGAGCGGTGTTGTTTGCTGTCGTTTCGAGTATGGCGCCCAGGCTATGCGCTCAGGAAGCCGCGGCTCCCAGCCACACCGGAGTTCCTCAAGACTGGTCTCAGCACCATATCGTGTTCACCCGCAATGGGCTCGCCCAGCACCCGGACCTGATCTCACGGGAACCGCGTGTTCTGCATCAGGCGATGCAGCGTTGGCAGGCTCCGAATTCGGTTGCCTTTCACGGCGCCGCCCCGCTGCCGGCTTCGGTGAACACCTCCGGCCAACGCGACTGGAAAGTGGTTTTGGGGACAGGCCGTCTTGCCCCTCATATGTTTCCGGCCAAGTATTCCTTCGATCCTGCCGCTGCACCCGATTGCAACAAGGACTTCGTCGTGTTCGGACTGAATACGGCCGGTACCACCGGTGGCCAGGCGAATCTTGTCGCCTTCAACAATCTCTACGTCAACGGCACCGGCACCGGGTTTTGTAAAACCCTCACGGCTCCGACGGTGCTGTTTGCCTATAACATCACCACCGTGGCCGGGGGCAAAATCTACGACTTCGCCGGTTCTTTCCGAGGATGGAACGAAGATCGCCTTCGTGGAAAGCGTTGCTGGAGCCTCAGCCATCTTCCATGTCTTGACCTGGGCTCCCGGCGGGCACGATCGCCGCCGCCGTCGCGCCCACGTCCATGACTTCCCTGACCTACTCCCTGACCGTCCAACGACACAGCCTCATCACCGTGGGTGGATTACGACCCGGATACTGCCTACGTGGGCGCAGACAACGGCTTTGTTTACCAAATTTCAGGCGTCTTTAGGGGAACGCCCACTCTTGTAGTGGGTTCTGGTTGGCCGGTCACGGTCGAGTAAGAACCTTCACCTGACTGCTCCGGTTCTCGATTCGGGTCTGGGCATGCTGATGGTGGGGAGCGCAAACGGCAGCCTCTACCAGGTCAATCTCAACAAGACGCCCTCTGGGGTCGCATCGCTTGCGGTTGGGACAAAAGGAAAAACCACCCCCCAGATCGTGGGCCCGCCGATTGTCGATGTCACCAACGGCACAACCTTCGTCGTCAGCGCCTATGGCGCCAGCAGTACTGTCCCTAGCGGCTTTTCCGCCGTTCTTGTCGAAGCCAACACCGCCACTATGGCTGAGATGGCGCGAGCCCCGATTGGCCAGGGCTCGACCGTAGGCACCCCCGCCCCCGCGCTTCTCCTCTACGAGCCCGCTTTCAGCAACGATTACTTCAACGATCCCTCGGCTGGGTTGATCCGAGTTTGCGGAACCGGCGCCGCCGATACCACTCCCTGGCAGTACGCCTTCGGCTTCACTGTGCCCCTCACGCAGCCCGTCATGAACACGGGCGCTTCGTTCTCAAAGCAACTTCTTACTTCCCTCACTGCGCGGTGCACGGGTTGGACAGAGTTCTTCAATCCCAACGCCACTGCAGGCCCGACCGATTTCTTTTTCTTCGGGTTGTCAGCGGACTGTACCGGGACGGGCGCCGCCCACGGTTGTGTGGCGGCGCGCACCAGCGATACCGCCATCACCACCGCGACTGTGCCTGGAGGGTCGAGTGGCATCGTCGTCGATAACTACGCCGACCCCACCTTGTACCCGGGGGCCGCCAGCATCTACCTGACGGCGGGAACTCAAAATTCCGCCTTTAAATTCACCCAGAGCGGTTTGCAATAGAAGAAGCAGTAGAAGAAATTGATCGTGTAGGGACGGGCGACCTCGCCCGTCCGCAGGCTGCTGGCGTCCTCAGTGCTAGCGTCGCGCCCTTCCCCCAGAAAGACTCTGAAACCTTGAAACTCTGAAACCGTTACCTGCTCTCTACCCCTCCAGCGGCTGCCCTTCGGGTTCGACTCATTTGCAATGGATTGCACCCGGCGCTGAAAAAGTTGGCGGGGATGGGCGGTTAACCTATGGCTAATCAATGTGGTAGCCTTTGCCCCGGGCTGGCAGGTGAATTGCCCACTGCATCCCGATGCAGTGTGTCTGGCCGAGCACGAAAGCAACGACGAGTAGGAGGGCTCTCACGGCGGTCGTGCCGCTGGCCGGCCTCAGCGTCGTGCTCGCCTGGAGTGCAGCCACGTCCCCCTCGCCCGCCATTCCGCATCGCGCCCCGCTCGCGCAATCGGAAAAAATCCTGCGCCGCGTACCCGCCCACATCTCCGAGTTCTCTCCGATGTCGGCCCCGCTGGCCCTGCCGAAATGTGCGGATGTCCGCCCGCCGGAGGCCTTGCTCACCCCAGACCCGCTGCTGCACGTTCAACCTGGCGACCTGGACGTGCGCGTCAGCTTCATCGTTGGATCCGACGGACGCGTGCATAGCGCCTTCGTCCTCGACAGCGGCGGCCTCGGCCTCGACCAAGACCAGATAGTTCTGCGCACCCTCCGCTTTTGGCGCTATCGTCCCGCGCTCTGCAACGGCGTTCCCACCGATTCCGAGGCGCGTGTAAGATTCAGCGTCCGCTAGTGCATGAATTCTCCTACAATGTCAACGATGAGGTTGCTGTGACCGCACACCATCCGAATGCCCCCGATCCAGAACCGGACGAGCAGAAGGAGCAACTCGCCGAAGGCAAGGAGATCGACGAGTTTTTTCAGCGGCTGCCCGGCAGCTTTCGCTGGCCCAAGCCGAATGCCGAGGCCGTGGCTGCGGCCGTGGAAGCGATCCATCGCATGTCGGGGAGCGAGGCGGCGCAGGGCCTGGCGTCGGCTGGCCAAGCGGAGCAAGCGGCCAACGGTATCGTCTGCTCCGAATGCGGAGGCTCGCTGCCGGCGGGCGCACGCTTTTGTGTCTGGTGCGGTATCCCCAACGAGCCTGGGGCTGGTGATGCCACCGCGCCTCCGCACTCTCGCGCCGGCACGCAACATCACGTTCACCACCACTATCATCATCTTGTCCCCGGCCCAGGGGTAGCATCCGGTGCGCCCTCTGCCGAGTCCCAATCCTCAGCTCCCCGAGGCCGAGCTCCGGGTTCCGCGGGCGGCTCCGCGTCCCATTCGTCCGGCGGCCGCGCCGAAGCCAGCGCCCGCCAGGTTGTCCAGGACTGGGCCCAGGCCTGCAACACCAAACACATCGACGACCTGCTCGAACTCTATGCCCCCGACGCGACTCTCATCCGCTCCAGCGTTCCGCCGGTTCGCAGCCTGCCCGCGATCCGTGAATTTCTGGTCTCGCTGCTGGAAGCTGGATTGGGCGACGTCGAAATGGAATCGCTGCGCGTCGAAGTGCTGGGTGAGATCGCTCTCGATCTCGGACGCTGCAAGATGCTCGTGCCCGTCGCCATGGGCAAGCGCCGCGAAGAGCGCGGAAAATACCTGATTGTCCTCGTTCGCCAGCCCACCGGCACCTGGAAGATTCTTGCCGATTGCTGGTCCGCCGACCTGGCGGTCAGCGCCCCAACGTCCGAAACCACTGCCCGAAAGGGAAGCGCACCCACCCCACCCCTACGCGCGCCCCGCTGAGCCGGTCTCATGATTGGCCGTGGAAGAGGTGCACCTTCACGACCGGGGCGGGTCAATCGAGGTTTCCGGAGGGTGGGCGAGAAGCAGAGGACTGAAAGCTGAAAAGCTAACAGCCAAAAGCTAACAGCTAACAGCGATTTCTAATATATGCCTTTATTCTTCGACGACACGTGGAAATCGACGGTGGTCGAGTAACCGGGTAGTTCGATCGGAACGCTGTAGTCGCATTCGATGGCGAGAGTGCCAGTGCCGTTCCCACCAGATCGCGCGACATGGACCTGCTTGGCTGTCAACTCAATATCGTACTCGTGGGCCTGCTTGATGACGGTCGCGCGAATGTCGTCTTCCGTGCGCGAGCTGTAGGTTGACTGCAGGGCTTCGCTCTTGATCGCGTCCTCGAACTCGTAGTTCGAGAAATACGGCGGGATCACCTTGATACCCACCAGGATCACCGCCCCAAAGATGGCCACGCCGAAGATCAATTTCAGAGTTGCCATAAGAAACAATCGCCAAATCGCTGGTTGCGAGTTTTAATGCCGCGAGTTTCCATCCGCCAGCCGTTTCCATCCTGCGCCGGCCCATTCCGTCGGTTAGCGGGCGGCCGGACGCAGTTCCTGGAAATATTCCGTTATGGCTGAAATCTTAACGTCCACGCTTTGGCGAGTCGAGCGCCGAACGGCTTCCACAGTACCTTCGGTAACCTTCTTTCCCACGTTGATACGAAAGGGGATGCCCACCAGGTCGGCGTCCTTGAACTTCACTCCCGGCCGTTCGTCGCGATCGTCGAGCAAAACGTCGAATCCGCAGGCCTCCAGTTGCCGGGCAACCTGCTCGGCGGTGGCGCGGATGGTTTCGTCTTTAGAGTTAGTCGACACCACGACCACCTCGAAGGGCGCGATGGAAGACGGCAGCCAGAAGCCGTTTTCGTCGTTACTTTGCTCGACCGCCGCCGTCAGGATGCGCTCGATCCCAATCCCGTAGCTCCCCATGATCGGCGCCACTTCCTTGCCATTCCGGTCGAGCACACGCGCCCCCATCGATTCCGAATACTTGTAGCCCAGCTTGAAGATGTGTCCGATCTCAACCGCGGTATCGATGCGCAGCGGAGCGCCACAATTCGGGCAATCTTCGCCCGCCGTCACGCTGCGCACGTCGGCGGCAATGGTGTACTGAAAGTCCCTCCCCGGAGTCACGTTCTTGAAGTGGTAGTCAAGTTTGTTGGCGCCGCAGATCATGTTGACCCGGCCCACCAGCGCTTCATCGAGCACGACATGGACAGCGCGTGCATCGCCGGACTGTGCCTCGCCAGCACGCAGATCGCCGGCGCGTCCCTTCCCGTCCCACACCCCAAGCTTGTTTTTGGGCTTCACCACCATGCCAATCGGTCCGATATAACCAGCCGGACCCTGGAAGTATCGTTCCAGTTCTTCGGTTTGCATCGTACGAAGCTGACTCGCCTTCACCAGCGTGAGCAGTTTGGTTTCGTTCACCATGTGGTCGCCGCGCAGGAAGACCACCACCGGCTGCTCCAAAGTTTTGCCGTTTTCGTCCGGCTTCTGCGCCATATAGGCGACGGTCTTGATGTCCTGCTTGGCGGAAATCCCCAGAAATTCCGCCACATCGGCGATCGCGCCTTTCCCCGGCGTATGCACCAGCAGCGGCGCGCCGTCTCCCTCGGGCTTCAGGTCTTCGACCGGAGCTAGCTTTGACGTCGCCTTCTCCATATTCGCCGCGTAATTGCATTTCTCGCAGCTCACGATCAGGTCCTCGCCCGCCGGAGTCCGCACCATGAATTCCTGCGACTGCGATCCGCCCATAGCGCCCGAGTGCGCATCGATCACCATGTACTTCAGCCCGCAGCGGTCGAAGATGCGGCAGTAGGTGTCGTGATGCTTCTGATACGAGACGTCGAGCCCCGCCGCATCGATGTCAAACGAGTAAGCGTCCTTCATGATGAACTGGCGCACCCGCAGCAGTCCCGACTTCGGACGAGGTTCGTCGCGAAACTTGGTTTGAATCTGATACCAGATCTGCGGCAGTTGCTTGTAGCTGCGCAGTTCCTTGCGCGCGATGTCGGTCATGATTTCTTCGTGGGTGAAGCCCAGGCAAAGGTCGGCGCCCTTGCGATCCTTGAGGCGAAACATGTTCTCGCCAATGACCGACCAGCGCCCGCTCTCTTCCCAGAGTTCGCGCGGATGCAGCGTGGGCAAATAAAATTCCTGCCCGATCTTGTCCATCTCCTGGCGGACAATGCCCATGATCTTCTGGGTCGTGCGATTGCCCATGAACAGAAACGAATAGATGCCAGCGCCCAGTTGACGGATGTATCCAGCCCGGACCAGCAGCTTGTGACTAGCGACTTCGGCATCAGCCGGAGCCTCGCGAAGCGTAGGAATAAACAGTTGCGACCAGCGGTGCATGGTTATGGTTTCCAATCGAAAGAGAATCCTTGATTGTAAACGACGGGGATTGTAAACGATGGGGGTTCGTGGAGGGACGGGCGTCCCGCGAGCCTGCCCTGAGCGAAGCCGAAGGGTCCAAGTCGAAGGTAAGCTCGGCGCCCTTGATTTTGGGTGACGCTGCGGTTCACCGCTGCGATCTCGCCGCCCAAGTTCGACGGCTTTAGCGTTTTACGTTTCGCCTAACCCGCTCCGCTCCAACTGGTTGACTTCACGCAGGATGGCTGAAATCAGCCACAACGCTTCCCGCAACTTTTCGCCCGCATCCGAGTTCAAGTGAGTAGGCGCTTCAGAAGAACCAAAGAGCTGAAGGACCTCAAGCTCCGGCGAATCGCAACCTCGCATCGAAGCCGCGAATCGCTGAGGAGACGAAAGGGAGGTTCACCATGAAATACCTGAGATATGTTGCACTGCTCGCTTTACTGGCCTTGCCGCTCGCGTACTCGCAGGCTGAGGTCAGGGTAGGAGTGGGAATCGGCGTCGGCGGCTATGTGGCTGGCCCGCCGGTTTGCGCTTACGGCTATTACCCGGACTATCCGTATGCGTGCGCGCCCTACGGCTACTACGGTCCGACCTGGTTCACCAACGGAATCTTCATCGGCGCCGGCCCCTGGTACCACGGCTGGGGACATCCATATTACGGACGCGGCTACGGTCGCGGCTTCTATGGACGTGGCTTTTATGGACATGGATATGAACGCGGCCCGGTCGCGAGCGCGCGCGGCGGATTCCACGGTGGACGCCGCTAGCTGATCGGGTCATCTGACCATCTGACCATCGGGTCATCGAGGTTCAAAGGCCTTTGACTTTCTTCAAAGGCCTTTTATTTTCAATGACCCGATGGCCCGATCATGCGATCACTCGATCCGAAATATAATCAAGCTCCTCAGGAGACCCTATGAAGCATTCCCTCACTTTGGCTGTGGTGGTGGTAAGTCTGTTTGCGCACTCTCAGACATCTCAGCCCAAGAGTCACCCGCCTCTCGTTGTCGGTCCGGTCAGCCTGAATTGCATTGATAAGCCTTGCTCGGCCGCGACGGTAACGGCAAACGCGCTCGGTAGTGGGGTCAATGGTCCCCTAACTGCCCAGACTGGAATGACGATCAATATGACCAAGGACAATTGGTGGACGGGTGGGAAGGTTGGCGAGGTCGATGGCTTGGACGTCTTCGTTCGCCAGAATGCTCCCCACTCGGATTCGTCGGGAATCCTGGTGAATGTTCAGAATCAGGGAAATGGATTTCTCTCCGCCACGGAATTTGCTTCAAGCATTGTCGATCCCGTCAAGAACGTTCTCACCTACGGCATCGATGTACAGGAAGGTGTTCTAGATCATTTGAACGGAGACTACATTGGTGCTGTTTATACCGCGGACTACGGCGCCCTCGCTACGGGAATTCAAATCCAAAATAGTAGCCCAAGCGCCTCATGGCAATACGCCATTAAATATCTGAATAACGGGAATGCGTTATTTTGGGTCGATGGCGCGGGTAATATCGCCGGATCCAGTCTGAACCTTGGAAGTGTTCAACTGAATGGCGATGCGTTAAATGGCTCGGTTGATGTCGGGAACCTTCAAAACAGCTCAGCCACGCCGTATATCGACCTGAACGGCTTTGGGACTCCTCAAAATAATGTGAGAATGATCAACGATGCCAATGGCCAGTTGACGATCAATACGGCAACCGGCGGGAACCTCCAAGTCAACGCAAGCGGCGTTTATACGACGGGAAGCTTTCACGTAAACTTGGCAACGCCCTCCAGTTCGTCGGCCCCCTGCACAGCCGGGCAGATTGGCGCGGATGCGAAGTATGTCTATGTTTGTGTCGCGACGAACAAGTGGAAACGCTCCGCTCTAAGTTCCTTTTAGAGGATCCGCCTACGGTTTCCACCGGTTCAGAAATGCGATTATGTCGTCGGGATCAAGCGACCGCGCCGACTCCCACTCGCCATTTTTCTGCGAATAGAGCACCTTGCCGTCAGCGTCAAGAACGGCCAGCACTGGGATACCTTTGTTGAGCGGAACTTGGTATTCCGCCGCCACATCATTGTTCTTCTTGCCGTCGTCGCCAAGACCCACATGCACGACCTGGAAACTCTTTTGCAAAAGGAGAGCGACATCCGGCTGATGAAATGCCTGGTCAAGCACGTGACAGTCGTAACACCAGTTGGCGCCGAAGACCAGAATTACGCGCTGGCGATCTTTCTTCGCCTGGTCCACGGCTTCCTTAATTTCGACTCGGGCGTCCGCGTCCTTGCGATAGAGATTCGGATTCGGCTTCAAAGCCGGCGGCATTTTGACCACATCGGAGTGCGTCGCCACCACGATGCGCCACCCGCCGCCCTGTAGTTGCCACGCCTGCTGCTCGTTTACGTAGCGGGTGCGCGGACCGTCCGCCGTTTTCATCTTCATGGAAACTGCCAGGGTCACGACGTGGAGCCCCTTTTGGTCCTGTTCTTCGACGGTGTTGACTTCGAAGCCGCTCATGCCGGAAGAAACCAGCTTTTGCCAGAAATCGGTTTCAGGAGTGATGTCAGGTGTCGGCTTTTGGCCTTTGGCGATGAACTTCGCCGGCGGATCCGTCGAGTACAAGCCCTTGAGCGAGGTTATGGATGTTTCCGTCAATAAACCCTTCCACTTTTCAACTCCGTCAAATGCAACCGTTGGGGTTTGCGCGACCGAAAAGATGGAAGCAAGAAGAAGTGCGAACGCTAAGAGAACGCGGTTGATCATGGAAAGAACCTCGCCGCGATTATAAATGGCAAACTTTGCCCTTGGTGGTTGAGGTTTCACAGATTGACCACGACGACTTCACCGCAGAGTCACAGAGACGCAGAGAAGATCCAAGTTCTTTCAAAGACCAAGACTTTCTCTGTGACTCTGTGGTGAATTGGGTTTTCGAAGCGACGAAGCGCTACCGCATCGACTCTTCGATTTCGGAGATCCAGCTAGGGCGTTTCAGGACTTCGCGGGGCTTGGGTCCATCCGCGGCGCCGACGATTCCGTCGCGCTCCATGAGGTCGATGAGGTGGGCGGCGCGTCCGTAGCCGATCCGCAGACGGCGCTGCAAGAGCGATGTGGAAGCTTTGCCGAACTCGATCACCAGGCGAACGGCATCGTTGAAGAGCGGATCGTTGTCGTCGGCGGAAAGCTCTCCGGAATCGTCGCCGGCTTCGGCTGAGCTCTCGCGATCTTCTGTAGGCGTTTCGAGAAATTTCTCCTGATACTGCGCCTGGCCCTGGGCCTTCCAGAATTCGACAACCGCCGCGATTTCCTTTTCAGTTACGTACGGAGCATGCAGGCGGTGGACGCGCGCCGAGCCGGCGGGCAGGTAGAGCATGTCGCCGCGTCCGAGAAGCGATTCGGCCCCGTTGGCGTCAAGAATAGTCCGCGAGTCGACTTTGGTCGCCACGCGGAACGAGACGCGAGCAGGGAAGTTAGCCTTAATGAGTCCCGTAATTACATCGACCGACGGCCGCTGCGTGGCGAGCACTAAGTGAATACCTACAGCCCGGGCCATCTGCGCCAGGCGAGTTATAGACTCTTCCACGTTGTGGCCGTCGAGCATCATTAAATCAGCTAACTCGTCGATGATGATGACGATTTTGGGAATGGGGCCTTCGTCGGCAGTTGCTTGCTCGCTGAACAGGCTGGGCGTGTCGTCGAACAGCCGGTTGTAGCTGTCTATATTGCGGACGCCTTTCGATGCCAGCAGTTTGAGGCGGCGCTCCATTTCGCGGACCGCGTTGCGCAGCGCGTTGGCCGCCAGCTTCGGCTCGGTGATGATGGGCGTGTAGAGGTGCGGCACGCCTTCGTAGTTGCCCAGTTCAAGCCGCTTCGGGTCGACCAGCACCAACCGCACTTCCTCGGGTGTCGATTTGTAAAGAATCGACATGATCATGGCGTTGATGGCCACGCTCTTGCCCGTGCCGGTAGAGCCGGCGATGAGCAGGTGAGGCATGCCGGCCAAGTCGGCGGCGGCAATGCGTCCGTTGATGTCCTTGCCCATGGCGACCGTGAGCTTCGATTTCGAGCCGATAAATTCCTGCGATTCGATGTTCTCGCGCAGCCAGATGATTTCGCGCTCGCGGTTCGGCACCTGGACGCCAACCGTGCTCTTGCCCGGCATGCGTTCGACCAGGATGCTTTCCGCGCGCAAGGCGAGGCAGAGATCGTCGGTGAGGCTGACGATGCGGCTGTACTTGATGCCGGCTTCGGGTTTGAATTCGAAGGTAGTCACTACCGGCCCGGGGTTGATCTGCGTGACTTGGCCGAAGACTTCGAATTCCGCATATTTCGCGGTCAGAACCTGGGCGACAATCTTGAGCTCATCTTCGTTGACCGATTGCTGCTCGTCGGGACGATGCAGCAGGCTCGACGGCGGCAGCTTGTAACTGCCCGCGATTTTGGGAAGGGTAGTCTTCGCCTGGTGCTCGGAGTCGGCGCGATCACTGACTGCGACCTCGATGCCGGCGGCGGTCGCGTGCGCATCCTGCGATGGCGCAGTGCCGGCGGAATGATCTTGCTCCTCGGCCATCATGCGTTCTATGCCAGTGCGGGGAACGGAATCCGCCGACTGTACGCCCGGAATTTCCTGGCCGATTTTCTGCTCGATTTCCTGCCCGCCTTCTTGCTGATGACGCGAGCCTTCCTGGCGCGGCGCCGCCGGTCGCGCGGGCACGAGTTGTGTTGTGACGGTTGGTTTTTCGGCGCGGCGTTTTTCGAGTTCCTCTTGTTGTCGCTTGCGCGCGCGCGCATCCCGCCAGTCTTTGAAGCGGTCTCTCAGCGCCACCACGAAGGCGAAGCGGGTGGGCGCCCAGAGTTCGATTGCGGTCAACGAGAAGGCGGTAGTCAGGTAGAGCGCGACGGCCAGAACCGTGGTGCAGACAATGTAGGCGCCGGCAACATTCAGGTAGCGGATTAAGACGTCGCCAACGATGCGTCCGGCCAGTCCTTCGACCGGGATCGATCCCATCCAACGGAAATGACCAGGCAGGATGGCGAGCAGCGCGGGCACGAACAGGAGCAGCCAGATTCCGCCCAGCGTCTTCGCGACCGGAGATTGCACGGCCCGCGAGCGGAACCAGCGCGCTCCGAGCATGCCCATGAAGATGGGCAGCAGAAACGATCCGACTCCCCAGAATTGCAGGATGAGGTCGGAAAGATAGGCTCCGAAGATGCCAATCCAGTTGCGGGCAGCATGCGATTTGGTGAGGATGGAGGCGCTGTTCAGCGAAGGATCGAGCGGCGAGTAAGACGCGAGCGCAAGGAAGAGAAGGAGCGCGGAGACGCACAAGAGTATCCCGACAAGCTCATTGAGACGCCGGTTCCGGGTAGGCGAAAAAATCTTCGAGAAAAATGTCATGTGGCAGCGACGGCGTTGCCGGGGCAAAACTCACCCGCAGCGTCATTGCGTGGCCAGAGCTTAATAATTATGACAAGAAGCGACGGTTCGCACAATGCGGGAAAGGGGGCGGGGTGGCGAGTTGGGTACGGGCGGCAAATTGCGAGGCCATAAGTGCAATCACGAGTGAGTGTTGGTCCTGCCGGCCACCGCGTAGCTGTGGGGAGTAAGAAAGCGCGAGGAGCGGGACACTCGCCCCAAAAAACTGCTCCGCTAAGCGAGTTTTTCAACAGCCACACGATATCGCGTCAACTAGCTTACGTCCGTGAAAGGAGGCATATACTGGAGTCTCGTGTTGGAGGTGTGTCCCGGTGATGCGAATCCGCACCACTTTTTCTCCGAAGTCCTTGCTTGTTATTGCCCTTCTAACTCTGTTACTCGTTGCTTGCTGTGCCGCAGCGGCGCAGGATGCCAGTGGAGTTTCTTCCGACCCGACAGCACCGCGGCGACTCATCACGCAACCGGTTGATGCGGCACGGCTCACGGTTCTCAACGGCAACACGCATCCTTTGGCGCGCCCGGAGTTTGACCAAGGCACAGCGCCCGCCAGTCTGCCCATGCAACGCATGCTATTGGTACTGAAACGCAGCCCCGAACAGGAATCCGTGCTCCGCAAGTTGCTTGACGATCAGCAGGACAAGACTTCCCCTAACTACCACAAGTGGCTCACTCCCGAGCAGTTCGGCAAGCAGTTCGGCCCCTCCGACAGCGACCTGCAGACTGTGGTGGCGTGGTTGCAATCGCGCGGGTTCCAAGTCGCAGCGCTTTCTAAAGGCCGAACCGTGATCGAATTTTCCGGATCGGCCAGCCAGGTGCAAACAGCGTTTCACACTCCGATCCATAAATATGTAGTGAATGGTGAACAGCATTGGGCCAACGCCAGCGATCCGTCCATTCCCGCCGCGCTCGCGCCGGCAGTGAAAGGCGTGCTCTCGCTACACAATTTCCCCAGGCGCTCTCATTCCACACTGTTGGGCACGCCGGGGCGCGCCACTCCGCGTCAAAACGCGCCCTTACCTCTGTTCACCTTCAAGCCGCAACAAACCACTTACTACGGTCTCGGTCCCACCGACTTCGCGACGATCTATAACGTGATCCCGCTTTGGAACGCCGGTATCGACGGCTCCGGACAAACCATCGCCATCGTGGGCGAGACCAACATCCATGTCACGGACATCGAGAACTTCCGCAGCCTTTTCGGCTTGCCCGCGAACGATCCTACGATCATCCTGAACGGCCAAGACCCAGGCGTGGTCGGAGATGAGACCGAAGCCCTGCTCGACGTTTCCTGGTCGGGCGCGGTGGCCAAGAATGCCACGATTGACCTGGTCGTCTCGGCCTCCACGGAGACCGCGCTCGGCGTCGATCTTTCCGCGCTCTACATCGTGGACAACGACCTCGCCCCGGTCATGAGCGAGAGCTATGGCGAGTGCGAATCCACTCTGGGTAATGCCGGCAACGCGTTCTACAACGCGCTCTGGCAACAGGCGGCGGCGCAGGGCATTACGGTGCTGATCTCAGCGGGCGACGGCGGTTCCGCCGGCTGCGACAACTTCGACAGCGAATGGGTGGCGGTGGACGGATTGGCGGTCAGCGGATTCGCTTCCACTCCGT
>CAWABC010000022.1:0-16569 GCA_963780105.1 uncultured Acidobacteriaceae bacterium | reverse complement strand
AGAGTTTCAAGGTTTCAATGTTTCAAGGTTGAATCGACGCGATCGCTGCCGCGCCCACTCCTTCGTTCGTTGAAACCTTGAAACTCTGAAACCTTGAAACCCTTAGATCTCCGGTACCAGATTCGCCTTCTCTACGTTCCCCAACTCAATCTCAACCTTCGGCGCCGCGCCTTCTTTCGGACGCATCTTCTTCTTACGCGCCGCGCTCAGATCGAGCAGCAGCTTTCCGTTCTCGAAGCTTTCCAGCTTCCCTTCAAAATGCCGGTTGTCGTTTACCGGCTCTCGCGTCGTCAACTTCACGCGGCATCCGCGGAAACGCTCAAAATCCGCCGCCTTCGTCAGCTTGCGATCCAGCCCCGGAGAAGAAACTTCCAGCACATACGATCCACCGGGCACCGCATCCTCAACGTCGACGATCGTTCCAAACTCCCGGCTGAACTTCGAGCAATCCTCGTGGGTCACGCCATCCCGACGATTCGCTGCCGGAGCCGCTCCCGGCCGGTCAATAAAGACGCGCAGCATGCGGTGCTTGCCAGCCCCGCATACCTCAACTTCGACCACTTCCAACCCGCTCGAGCCTGCCACCCGCTCGGCAATCTGCCGGACCTTATCCAGATCAAGAGCCATGTTTTCAGCAAGCTGCGTCCGAATCGCCGAGCCAACTATTTCAGCAAACCAGCCCAAACTAAAAAGTGGGCTTTCGCCCACTGGTGTGCTTCGACAATCTGGCACTACGACACAACAGTATTCATCGCTAACTATACGCCGCCAATATGGAAAACACAAACCAGCTTGCGCTATACTACCCGCCGCTGTGAGATGTCCTACGATTACGCAGGGCCGTTTGGAGGCTTTCGTGAAACTCATGATTCTCGTTGTTGCTCTTACAGCGGCGGCAGTGCTCTCCGCGGGCCAGCCGGCCTATGCTCAGAATGCTTTCACTCCCGACCAGGTTAAATTTGGACCTGCGCCGCCCTTTCTGCCTCCCGGCGCGCAGTTGGCTGTCCTGGAAGGCGACCCGATGGCTTCGACCGGCGACTTCACGATTCGTCTCAAGATGCCCGACGGTTACAAGATCGCTCCTCACACCCATCCCAACCGGGAGAACGTAACCGTCCTCTCCGGCACCCTGAAAGTGGGGATGGGAGACCAATTCGACGCCGCCAAAATGGCGAGTTTCGGGGCGGGCAGTTTCGCTTACCTCGACCCCAGCATGCATCACTACGCCATGGCTTCCGGAGAAACGGTGATCCAAATCCACGGGATGTCACCCGTGAAGTTTAACTACATCAACCCGGCAGATGATCCCAGCGGGAAAAGATAGCAGCAAGAGATTCGGCGTCGAGCCGCGCCTCTCGTTCTACGCGGGGACGGCGCTGCTCGCGCGCTTCCGTCAGTTACGAAAGTATCCAAAGTAACCTTGCCCTCACGGCGCCCGTACTCCAAACTTCACTTGATGAAGTTCTCCCGCACCCATCTAGCGATCGCAGTGGGCTCCGCAGTCCTGCTTGTAGGCGTGTTTCTCGGCTATCTGAACTGGCTTAGCAACCAGGGGCCGGTTCTGTCACGCTCCGAAGAACGCGACCCTTTGACCCAGATGCCGGTCAGCATCACCATGAATCCGTTCCGCGATCGCACCATTGAACACACCGCCTACACCTTCATCGCGCAGATGCGCGACGGCAATTGCCGCAAACTGCTCGCTCAGTGGGAAAGAGATTACCGCAGGAAACGCGCCGAATTCCTCTGCAACTCCGAAGCCCAGCATCCCCTGATTTCGTGGAACCTGGTGCAATGGGAAGACGCGCCACCGCTGGTGATTCTGTACTACAAAGGCAAGCGTTACAGCAGTCCCAGCCAGGACGCAACCTATAAAGACCTTTTCTCAGTGACCGAGGAAAAGAAAGATTCCGGCTGGACGGTTACGAAGTACGATTCGTTTTACTGATATTCTCTGCCGCAAGATTCGCCGAACATCTGCTTGGAGGCAGGTTAATGAGAGCCGGCTTCCCAGTTCTCTCATCCCCTCGACGAATTTCTTCGCCGGTGCATTACTTCGTAATGTGGTGAGCAGCCGTTTCTTTCGCCAGGAGCCTCACAGCCTGCACATCTCCAGACCTGGCTTCCTTGGAGGTCTGAACCTGTGTCTCCGTTACTTCCTGCAGGGCTTGGGCAGCGGCGCTGATCTGAACTGTGTCGGTGACCGGCGACTGCGGTGCGGCTGAGGGCTGCGGTGGCCTTGGTGCTGGTGCTGGTTGGCGCCCGCCCGAGGATTGAGCTGCAGCCTGGGCTTGGACTTGCGTGGTAGGACTTACTGGACTGACCATTTGTGAGATCCCCCCTACACGCTTCCATCGGCACCAGAGTCTATAGACTTTAGGTCCGAGAGTAGAGCAGTCGGGATGGCCCAAACGACTGAGCATGGGTAACTACCTGCTGGTTACTGGGGTCCGCCTTGAGGGGTTCCTCGGCGCACTCCGCGTCTCGGCGGTGACACGATTCTACTGATGGCTGACGGCTGATAGCTGGAACTACCCGCCGATATGCACCATCGTCCGAGACGCCGGCACAAATCCCGGCTCCCCGATGTGGTGCCGCTCTTCTTTCTTCTCTACCACCTTCATGATGAACTCGGTGAGCTTCTCGTCGGTCGCGCCCCGCCGCATCAGCTCATGCAGGTCGTGATCCCACACCGAGAATAGACACGTACGCAGCTTGCCGTCCGAGGTGATGCGGATCCGGCTGCAGTGTCCGCAGAACGGGTGCGACACCGGCGCGATGATGCCAATCTCGCCCACGCCATCGGAGAAGCGATACCGCCGCGCCGTTTCGCTGCGCTCATGCGCCATCTCCTCCAAGGGCAGATACTCCGCCATGCGGGAGAGGATCTCATCGAGGCGCACTACGATTTCCGGTGTCCAAACGCGATCTTCTTCGAGCGGCATGAATTCAATAAAGCGCACCGCAACCCGCTCTTCCCGCGCGAACATGCCAAACGGAATAATCTGATCTTCATTGAAGCCGCGCAGCAGCACGCAATTGATTTTCACCGGATCGAGCCCCGCCTGCCGCGATGCGCGCACTCCTGCCAGCACGCTTTCGTATCCATTCGGTACGCGCGTGATGCGCGCAAAGCGCTCCGGATCCACCGCATCCATGCTGACGGTCACGCGATCGAGTCCAGCGTCTTTCAGTGGCTGTGCGATCTCAGCTAGCAGGTGGCCGTTCGTGGTCAGCGCAATTTCAGGCTTGTGGCCGGCCAGCGTGCGCAGCTTAGCGAGATCCCGCACAAACTCCACAATGCCTTTGCGCAACAGCGGCTCGCCGCCCGTCAAGCGAATCTTCGTGATTCCCAGCCCGACCAGAATTCGCGCCATCCGCAGATAATCTTCGAAGGGAAGCTCCGCATACGCCGCACCGTTGGTCCCCGTCCGGCAATACACACACCTGTAGTTGCAGCGGTCGGTGATCGAGATCCGCAGATCGTGAATGGTGCGCCCGAAATTGTCAGTGAGCAGCATTTAGCCCTTAGCAATTAGCCATTAGCCTTCGCACAATGCCAGGCCGGTTCGGCTAATTGCTAAGTGCTAATTGCCTAACCACAAGGAAACGAACAGGCGGGTAACATCCCAGCGAGCGTTTCCTTTCCGAACCTGGGAGGCGCGGACGTTTCCATCCGCACCCTCGGATCGCGCCCCTCGAACCGGCGCAACCCTCGCCCCCGCCGCCAGAGAATCGCTCAGGCTGCGGGGATCGGAAACTCGGTCGCCATTATAGATGACGAATCCAAACTCCGCGACTCGTCTGTCTGTGGGAGGGCCGAGCCCCCCGGCGGGACGGGCGAGACGCCCGTCGTTCCACAGGCCTGCTAAACTTTCCCCATGAAAGCACTTGTCATCACTCGTTTCGGCGGTCCCGAGGTTCTCGAATTGCAGCAGATTCCCGACGCGCATCCCGCACCCGAGCAGCTTCTGGTGAAGGTAGAAGCGGGCGGCTTGAACTTCGCCGATTTGCTCACCGCGCACGGAGGATACGCAGGCACTCCCAAGCCGCCGCTCACCGCCGGTCGCGAATTCGCCGGACGCGAGCTTGCCAACAACGACGCCACCGGGCGCCGTGTCATGGGCTACACGCAGTGGGCTGCCTTCGCCGAAAAAACAGTCGCGCATCGCAACCTCCTCTGGCCCGTCCCTGAGAGTTGGACCGCCGAACAGGCCGCCGCCTTCCCGGTAAATTTCTTCACCGCTTACTTTGCCTACTGGAAGGCCGGTTTGCTCGATAGACCTGGTGCCCGCGTCCTGATTCACGCCGTGGCCGGCGGAGTCGGCACCGCCGCCGTGCAAATCGGAAAGATTCTCGGCATCGAAATGTACGGGACTTCTTCCTCCGAAGAGAAGCTGGCCCGGGTGCGCGAGCTCGGGCTGCAACACGGCATCAACTACAAGCAGCGCGATTACGTGGAAGCGATCAAGGATCTTACGCGCGGTGAAGGCGTCGACGCGGTGTTCGAAATGCTCGGCGGCGAGCACGTCGCAAGAAGCGTCAAATGCGTGCGCGACTTCGGACGCGTCATCGTCTACGGCGCCGCCACCGGAGAAACACCGAATCTAGACACCCGCGTCCTCTACGCGAAAGGCGCCAGTGTTCACGGACTCTGGCTGTCGTATCTGAGCGCCAACCGCCCGCTCATGGAATCCGCGTGGAAGCAGCTTTCCGAATGGCTGGCCGCCGGCAAGCTCCAGCCCCGTGATCGGAAAAGTTTTCCCGCTGGAGCAGGCGCGTGAGGCCTACACGCTGATGCAGGAAGGCAAGAATTACGGCAAGATTGTGCTGAAGATCGGGTAGCGCGCTCGGGTTTCGTATCCGGGCATCGCTTTAGCGATGCCCGGACCTTTCCGAAACCAGCGCCCCTTCAGGGGCCGGCTTCCAAACAAAACACTCCCACCCTGTTACTCCCCTCACGATGGACTAATGCGTCGCTAACGCAGTCAGCGCCCGCGCGTCCAACATGCATGTTCGCAAAAGCATGGTTCGCAAAGAAAAAAGAAATCGGGAACTTACTCCAAGCGAGATTCGTATCCTGCAGCGAACCAACGTGGGGTGGACGAAGTAAACTTCGCTCCACTTAAAGAGTTTGCAGGGTGACGGGACTGGCGCAGGCATGGTTTGGCGGCCCTGGATGCGCCGGGTCCGGTAAAAAGCACGAGTGTGAGGCCCGCGTCTTTTTGCGTCACCCTGACCTGCGCATTGTAGGACTTTGCACGAAAAAGGCAAGCCCTCAGTCGAGCGTCCTCGAACCATCACCCGCCGCCCCTAACGTCCCGGCGAGTCCGGGCAGAAAGCGAAGGAGCAAATGAATTGGAACCATCTGGCAAAGACTTTGGTGCTCGGGCTGGCCGTGTTGCTCGCGTCGAGTGCGTTCGCAAGTAACAAAGGTTCGCTACAGATGCACGAGCCGTTCGAAGTCAACGGTCAGCAACTCCCCGCCGGTGACTATCAACTGCGCTGGGACGGCACGGGATCGAACGTCGAGGTAAGCTTCATGCAGGGCAAGAAGGAAGTCGCCAAAGCTTCGGCAAAAGTCGTCGCACTCGACAAAGCCTACGGCTACGACTCCGCAGTCATCGACCACGCCAGCGGCAAGGCAGCGGTTTCCGAAGTACGCTTCGCCGGCAAGAAGTTCGCCCTAGCCCTGGGTCCGACCGAAAAAGCCGAGATGAGCGGAGGGTCGAGCAAGTAACTTACTAACTTCCAGGAAAAACAAAGCAAAAAAGGGAGCACTCCGGTGCTCCCTTCTGTCTCGTCAGTTCTTCACCGTCATCGCGTCGGAGTCAACGGCTTTCTTGCCGGATACTCCTTCTAGACCCGCGAGAACTCCGCGGTATTCGTTCTTGTCGCATTGCATGGCGAAGCCACCCTTTTTGTCACCGTCAGCCCAAGTTAAGCCGACATAGTGCTTTTTCGATTTCGTCAGAGCCATAAGAGCGCCGATTCCAAGGGACACTACAGCCAAACCGATGGCCGCTCCAATTCGCCGATGCACATCTTGTCCATAGCTAATTTCGGTTATGGATGACACCGGAATCGTCGTGATGTCCGTCTTGTCTTTGACCAGACGAACTTGCTTGGCCTCGATGAATAGCAAAACTCCGGTTCCAGCCTTAATGTCGGGCAATGATCCGCCGTCGTAGGTCACCTTGTAGCTATTGTCTCCAGCGAAGGCCATCAGAGGGATAGCAATACAAAGAATGGCAGCAAGCAGATGTTTCATTTTATCTCCTTCAACTTGTTGGAAGGCTACCACATCCAAGGGAATAAGGTTGGCGGACCGGTGCGTCATGATGGATTTGGGGATTGGCATGCCAGCGGCGCTGCCGGAACGCCGCCCTTATTACTTCGGCATCTTTGGATCCGCACCGCCTCCGATTTGAATGTTAGAATAGATATCCAGCATGGCCGAAATTCATCGTAGAAAAACCTTTGCCGCCTCGATCGGCGGCGTGCGAGTGGGCAGCAATGCACCGGTTATGGTGCAGTCCATGACTAACACCGATACCGCGGACATCCCCGGCACCGTCAAGCAGGTCGCCGCCCTGGCGCGCGCCGGCAGCGAGGTCGTCCGCGTCACTGTCAATAATGACGATGCCGCCAAGGCCGTCCCCTACATTGTCGAGGGCCTTGAGAAGCAGGGCTTGCGCGTGCCCATCATCGGCGACTTCCATTACAACGGACACCTCCTGCTGACCAAGTATCCCGGCTGCGCCGAGGGCCTGGCCAAGTACCGCATCAATCCTGGCAACGCCAGCATCGGACGCAAGAACGACGACAACTTCCGCACCATGATCGAAGTTGCCGTGAAACACCAAAAGCCAGTGCGCATAGGCGTGAACTGGGGATCTCTGGATCAGTCGCTGTTAACGAAGATGATGGACGAGAACTCGCGCCTGCCCGAGCCAAAGGACGCCCGCGAAGTCACCATGGAAGCGATCGTGGTCAGCGCGCTCAGTTCGGCGAAGCTGGCCGAGCAGTACGGACTGCGCCCGGACCAGATCATCCTCAGCGCAAAAGTCAGCGGCGTGCAGGATCTGATCGACGTGTATCGCATGTTGGCGTCGCGGTGCGAATACCCCCTGCATTTAGGACTCACCGAGGCCGGCATGGGAGCGAAGGGCATCGTGGCGTCAAGCGCGGCGATGGCGGTGCTGCTGCAGGAAGGCATCGGCGACACCATTCGAGTTTCGTTAACTCCAGCGCCCGGAGGCGATCGCACCGAAGAGGTTCGCGTAGCGCAGCAGATTCTGCAGTCGCTCGGCATTCGCAGCTTCACCCCGCAGGTCACCGCCTGCCCCGGCTGCGGCCGCACCACCAGTACCTTCTTCCAGGTAATGGCCGAGCAGATCCAGACTTACTTGCGTGAGCAAATGCCCATATGGAAAGACCGCTATACGGGCGTCGAAGAAATGAAAGTCGCGGTGATGGGCTGTGTTGTCAACGGTCCCGGCGAGTCGAAGCACGCCAGCCTGGGGATTTCTCTGCCGGGAACCTTCGAGGAACCGAAGGCTCCGGTGTACGTGGACGGCCGCCTGTTTACTACGCTCAAAGGCGATAAGATCGTCGCCGAATTCATCAAAATTCTCGACGACTACGTCGAGTCGCACTATGCGGCCAGGGAAAAAGAAACGGTCGTCTAACCCCACGTCCGGAACCCCGATTTCCGTTTGCGGAACCGTTCGACCGTGAATCTCATGAAATTCGCACTTTTTTGAGGCGCCCCCCTTGACAGCGCCAGGGGCGAAGTTCTAGAATTTCGCTCCAAGAGCGAGCGCTCGTATTGGTCTCTTAGAGCGAGCGCTCGTATTGACAACACAACGAGCGGATGAATCTATGCCAAAGCTTTTGGACGACACTGTCGCCAAGAACCGGCTCAAGATCGAACACGCCGCGCTCAAGCTCTTCACCCGACAGGGATTTCACGGTACGACCGTCCGCGAAATCGCCCGGAGTGCCGGCGTCTCCATGGGCAAGCTCTACCTTTACTACCCAACCAAGGAAGACATCTTCATCGACCTGGTCCAGCACATGGAGCAGAAGATGGAAGCCCTCCGGCAGAGAAAGATTTTTCCCTTGATGCAATCCCCCGATCCGGAGTCGCTGAAGAAGCTGGGGAGGGCCGTGGGCCGCGTGGTCTCGGAGAATCTGGACTACTGGCGGCTGATGTACGTCGACGTCGTCGAGTTCCGTCATAAGCACTTCATTCACAGCTATCGAGAAGTTGCGGGAGGCCTGCGCACCTATTCCACGGCTTTGTTTCAAAAGGCGCCGATTCCATTTCCCAGCGACGTGAACCCCGGGTTTGCCTATGTCAGTTTGTACTTGCAGTTTGTAACCCATTTTCTGGTGGAAAAACTCTTCGGCGCCGAACGCTATTTGGGCGTGAGTGACGAAGAGGCTGTCGATCAGTTCGTCCGTCTGTATACCCGCAGCCGCAAGGATCGAGTTGCGAAGCCGTAATTGCGACACCGCAATTGGGAAACACAAGGAGGAAGTATGCGAACGCGAACACTGGTAACGCTGCTGGCGGCCGTCGCCATTCTCTGTTTCATGACGCCGATCGCGCAAGCGCAAACGGCTACCACCGGGCAAATCGTGGGTGTGGTGGCCGATCCCAGCGGGGCCGTAGTGGCTGGCGCAAATGTCACGCTGACTAGCGATGCCGGCGTGCGGCGCCAAACCACAACCGGCGGCGATGGCCGCTACACGTTTCCCCTGCTCGACCCGGGCGCCTATCAGGTCGAAGTGACCCACAGCGGATTCGCCTCGGTCAAACTGCAAGGGATCGTCGTGAAGATCACCGAAAGCTCGGTCATTGACGTTGCCCTCAAGGTGGCTGGTGCGCCGACCACGGTTTCGGTCACGGGTGAATCGCCGCTGGTGCAGACGGAAAGCTCTGCCCGCGGCACTGTCATCGATGAGAAGGAGATCACCTCGCTGCCATTGCCGACCCGCAACTTCCAGCAATTATTGACTCTGACGACTGGAACCTCGGGCCCCCTCCAGAACTCCTCCGAACTGGGGCGCGGCGACGTTGCTGTGTATGTCAACGGTCAGCGCGCGCTTTCGAACAACGTCATTATCAACGGCGTGGATGCGAATTCCATCGGCACGGGCGAGAACCCAAATCTTTCGGTCCCGTCCATCGATTCGCTCCAGGAATTCATTGTGCAGACCAGCATGTACGACGCCTCCGCGGGCCGCAACTCGGGTGGTAATGTGGCCGCCGTCACGAAGTCGGGCACCAACAACATCCATGGCAATGTCTACGAGTTCCTGCGGAATACGGTCCTCGATGCGAACAATTTCTTCCTGAACGGAGAGGAAGGAGTAGTCACGCCGCGGCCCGCTTACCGGCGCAATCAGTTTGGCGGCACGCTGGGCGGTCCGTTGATGAAAGATCGAGCGTGGTTCTTCATGTCCTATCAAGGAACCCGCGAAACCAATGGCACGTCGCTGACGAACTCACTCTCCACCGTATTTGTGCCGGCTCGGCTGGGATCTCAGCGCGATAGCGCATCTCTTGCTGCCTTTTCGGTTTGCTATGGCTTGGGTGGATTCATCGACCCCGTAGCCGCAGCGGCTCTGCAAGCTAAGCTGCCCAACGGGCAATATATGATTCCCTCCGCCCCCGGCGTCACCACCGGCGCTGGCTGCGCGCTCTCGAATCCGGACCCTGGTACTCCGGTCCTTGAGACGATTCCCTCCAACTCGACCTACAAAGAAGACCAGTTCAACACCAATCTGGATGTCAAACTTACGGAGGCAAACCGATTTTTTGCCAAGTACTTCTATGCGTTCAACCGCGCCAATCAGGCCCTTTACAATCAGTTTGGCGATGGCAACCCCCTGCAAGCACCAGGCTGGCCGACCGAGGCAGACGTCAACCAACGCGTGCTCTCGGCCGGTGTATCGTCAGTGATCTCAAGCCATCTGGTGAATGAGGTCAGATTTGGCTGGAGCACGATTTACGGTCCTGGCAAACCTTCTACACCGGTCACCTCGGCGGATTTGGGCATTACGTCGCCGCTGAGCAGCTTGTTCCCAAGTATGCCGACAATGTCCTTCACCAACATGTTCACCCTGGGGCCGTCTCCGCTTGGCATTACCTACGCGGCGACTAACACCTATCCCGTCAGTGACATGATGACCTGGACGAAGGGCCGGCACACGATGAAGTTCGGTGGCGAATACAAGCGGCAGGAATTGGATGCTCCCTATTTCGATGTATTCCCCAACGGCGAGATGTTCTATTTGGGTTTCACTGCTCTCTCGTGCCCCACGGGGCCTGGTCAAGCCTCTTGCGGCGTGATGAAAGACTTTCTCCTCGGATTGAATGGTCTCTCCGTGATCGGTTCGGGCACCAACAGTCTCCACAATCGGGCCAACGACTTTTCGGCCTTCTTCCAGGACGACTGGAAAGTTACTCCGCGCTTCACGCTCAACCTTGGGTTGCGCTATGACTATTTCGGTCCCACGACAGAGATCCATGGCCATTTTGTTGGCTTCGATCCATCGAAGGCCACAACTACGACCGTGCCCGGACTTGGCGAGGTCGTTAGTGGTGGCTTCGTCCAGGCTGGGAATGGCAACTTGCCTGGTTTTCCCAAAGTCAGCGACGGGTTGGTAAATCCTAATTACAAGAACTTTGGGCCAAGGGTGGGCTTCGCTTACCTACTGACGGACAAGGGCAACATTGTCTTGCGTGGCGGTTACGGCATCTTCTACGACCGGCCGAACATGCGGCTGTTCAACAGCCAATTGTTCAACATGCCTTACGAAATGATGGCGACCGCGCTGGGCACACAGAACGAAACTCCATTTGTGCAAGTTCCACTGCCCAGCGCATTCCCGCTGAGTCTCAGCAATACCGGCATCTTTCCTCTTGGAGGATATCCGGCGTTCTTGCCAGTGACGTTATGGACGGGGGCTGCTCCATTCTCAACAGTCACTCCCGTTCCCGCTACCGGGCTCTATCCGGACTTGCATGACTGGAGCATCCCTTACGTGCAAACCTTCAACCTCGGAGTGCAAACCAGTTTCGCCAATAACTGGATGCTGGACCTGGGATATGTTGGCTCGGAAGGGCGCAAGTTTCCCCGCTTGTTCTCATTCAACCAGGCAGCTCCAGGGCGCGCTGGATCTTACGGCTTGCCACCTTCCTATAGCGGACCTCTCTTCCCCGGCTTTGCTAATTTGACCGCCCCCGGGTTGGGCAGCTTCCTGATGAGGAGCAACTCCAACTCCAATTACAACTCCCTCCAGGCAACGCTCAACAAGCGCTTCTCTCACGGCCTGCAAATGCTATTGAGCTACACGTGGTCGCACTCCCAGGACGACTACTCCGGTAGCGATGTAAGCGATGTCACACTGGTTCCGGGCGACATGGTCAACGAACAAAACCGTGCCACTTCGGATTTCGACCGCCGGCACCGCTTCGTCGGGAGTTACTTGTATAACCTGCCGGACGCTTATCATGGCGGCTCGGCTTTCGCGAAAGGGGTGCTGAACTCGTGGAGCATCTCGGGTATCGTAACCCTGCAGTCCGGTATTCCTTTCTCCATCTACGGCTCGGATTCCGCGTTTGAGGCAGTCAGGGCCGACCTGGCGCCCGGCCGAACCGTGGCGTCCGCAACCAAGAGCGGCGACGTGAAGGACCGCTTGAACGCCTATTTCGACACCAGCGCCTTCACGGCACCCGTGCCTCCGCCCCTGCCTCCACCCGTGCCTCTGCCCACTTTTGACTACGGACAATTAGGAAGGAACATCCTACGGGGACCGAAACAGATCGACACAGACTTCTCCATCATGAAGTCCATCCGGGTCACGGAAAGCCAACGGGTAGAGTTCCGGGGCGAGTTCTTCAATCTATTCAACAACGTGAATTTCGCCAACCCCATCAACGTAGTCTCTTCGGCCAACTTTGGGCAGATCGCGTCGACCACCACGGGACCCAGAGTGATCCAGTTTGCGCTGAAGTACAACTTTTAGGGGGCGCATGAAAGATACAGGTCTGCGCGGTAAGGTCGTCATCCTTACCGGTGCCGCGGCGGGGATCGGACGCGCCACGGCCCGGGGATTTGCCAGCGAAGGTTGCCGGGTCGCGGCTTGGGACGTCAACGATGCTGGGCAGGACGAGTTGCTGCGCGAACTGTCCTCACTCGGCGGAGAGCCGCTCTTCCGCAAGACGAACGTGTGCGACTCCCGCGACGTCGAGGCTGGCGTTCAGGAAATCGTCGCCCGCTGGAATACGGTCGATGTACTGATCAACAACGCCGGCATCACGCGTGACGCGCAATTCGTGAAGTGGAAGGATGGCGCGGTTGCCGGAACCATGACCGACGAAGCGTTCGATTCGGTCATCTCGGTCAACCTTAAAGGCGTCTTCCTGTGCTCGCGGGCCGTCGTGCCACACATGATCCGGCAGGGCTCAGGCGTGATCCTCAATGCCTCTTCCGTCGTGGGTCTGTATGGCAATTTCGGTCAGACCAATTACGCCGCTACCAAGGCAGGAGTCATCGCGTTTGCCCGGACGTGGTCGCGGGAACTGGCAAAATACAATATCCGTGTAAACGCCGTTGCTCCCGGTTTCATCGCCACCGAAATGGTGCAGAAGATGCCGGAGAAGGTCATCCAGGCCATGGTTTCGCACACTCCTCTGGGTCGCATGGGAAAGCCTGAGGACGTGGCCGAGACCTACGTTTGGTTAGCCTCCGATGCGGCATCGTTCATTACCGGCACCGTGCTCTCCGTCGACGGCGGATTCGTACTGGGGACATAACCAACAATTTCAAGAGGGTCCATTCATGACGCGTTACGCAACCATTGTCGCTACCGGGAGGTATGTGCCTGAGATAGAAGTGACCAATGACATGCTGCGCGAGCGCTTCAAACATATCCCGGATTTCGTGGACAAAATGGAAGCGAGCAGCGGCATCAAGACGCGCTGGCATGCTCCCGAAACCTGGGCTACCAGCGATGTCGCTCTGCCCGCGGCCAAGCTTGCACTGGAGCGTGCCGGCAAGAAACCCGAAGATGTCGATCTGATCATCCTCGGCACCGATTCACCCGACTATATAACCCCCGCTACCTCGGTCGTGCTGCAGTATAAGCTGGGCGCAAAGAATGCGGGAACGTTTGATGTCGGTTGTGCCTGTGCTTCGTTTCCCACGGGTCTTTCTGCCGCGGCGGGAATCATCGCCGCTAACCCAGGGATCAAGACGGTGCTCGTCATCGGCGTCTATCTCATGCACAAACTCACGACGGCCGCCGATCCCATGATCTTCTTCTATGGTGATGGTGCGGGTGCGGCGGTGCTCGAACCTGCAGCTTCGCCGGGCTTTGTCACTTCCACCTTTCGCGCCGACGGTTCCTATCACGACTATTGGGGAATCTATTCCGGCGGCACCTTCGAGCCCGCGAGCGAAGAATCAGTAAAGGCCGGGCGGACTGCGTGCACGATCAAGAACCGCTATCCTCCGGAGTTGAACGAGGAGACGTGGCCGATCATTGTGCAACGACTGGCAAAGGACGGAGGTTTTGCTCTGCGCGATGTCGATTGCTTCATCTTTACCCAGGTACGGAAGCCGACGATTGAACGCGTGATGGATCGTCTCGGTGTACCCGCGGAGCGCGCGCATACCATCATGGAACAGTATGGCTATACCGGCTCCGCCTGCGTGGGTATGGCGCTCGACCACGCTATCGAGCAGGGTAAAGTGAAATCCGGTAACCTGGTCGTGATGGTAGGCTCCGGGGTTGGCTACAATCAGGCGGGCTGCGCGTTTCGTATGCCGTAAACTGCTTTCGGAGTTGACGTCCAACTGAGTCGGCCGAGAGGAGCGGAATGGGCCTGGCAATGAAAATTGTGCTGGCACTGGTTTTCGCCGTAGTTGCTGCCCTGATTGTCTTCTTCATTCTTTTCTTTTTGCGACCCATCGCCACGATGGCCTGGTTCCGGAGGAACGCGCTTCGCCGAGCCGGTTTTCGGAAAACGCAACTCACAACCACGGTGGGAGAGCAGATCACGTGGTATGGGGGCTCCGGGCCGCTGTTGGTGTTGCTGCATGGCGCTGGCGATCAAGCGGGAACGTGGTACAAAGTGGCGCCCGAACTGAAGCGCCACTTCCAGTTGGTGATCCCGGACCTCGCAGGCCATGGCGAAAGCGGCCCGGTTGCGGGTGTGCTCAGTCTGGGAACCCTGCTCGCCGCACTGGAGCAAGTGCTTGATGCAATGCCATGGCGAGACGTGCCGATGGTGCTTGCCGGTAACTCGCTCGGAGCCTGGATGGCGATGCTGTATGCCCAGAAATATCCCCATAGGGTGACGCGGGTGATCCTCATCGATGGCTGCCCAATCAAGGAGGGGCTGGAGGTTAACATCATGCCCAAGGACCGCGAGGAGGCTCGGCGCACGGTCGATGCCATACTCGATCCCTCCACGCCTCGCCGGCCGAATTTCGTCCTCGACGATCTGGTCCGCGTCTCGAATACGGGTCCGATTTCGCGGTTGCTGGGCGCCGGAGTAGAAGATATATCGAAATACCTGCTTGAAGACAAACTGGCGAGCTTCCAACTGCCGGTCGATCTTATCTGGGGTGCCTCCGATCGTCTCGTGCCGCTGGACTATGCGAAGCAGTTCCAATTGAAGCTTCCGAATTGCACCCTTGCAGTCATTGAGCGTTGCGGCCATGCGCCACAGTTCGAGCGTCCCCAGGCGTTGACGCGAGTTTTGTTGCAAATCCTCGCGACAGATACGTCCGGCGCGTCCGCCACTACGCAATCTGTCACCCGGCGGGCTGAGGAGAACTCGTGATCACTGGCGATATTCTCGGAGAGCGCACCCGTCTTAACCCCGACGCGGTCGCATTGATCCACGTTCCCACGCGCCGGCAGTTCACTTATGCGGAACTCAATCGGCGGGCCTTGCAGTGCGCGCGGGTCTGGACCGATCTCTGCTCTCTCGTTCCAGGAGATCGCGTCTGCATTCTTTCCGAGAATCGGGTTGAATATGTCGATGCCTTCTGGGCAGCCGGTAAATCCGGAATCATCCTCGTCCCTCTGGGGACACGCAGCACGGCTCGGGAGCTGCAGCAGATCCTGGCGGACTGCGGACCGCGCTGCCTCATGTACTCGGCACGGTACGAGAAACTCGCGAAAGAGCTCCAGCAACTCGTGGCCTTCGAACACTTGATCAGTCTGGATGCGGAAGACGGTGTCCCGAACATACTGAGTTATGCCCAGGCGGCCGATCGGGTTCGTCCAGATCCGCTCGCAGCCAGACTCCAGCCTGAGGATCTTTTCTGCTTGCTCTATACCAGCGGCACCACCGGACTGCCGAAGGGCGTAATGATTCCACACCGGCAGATCGCATGGAACGCCTACAACACGGTTATCTCCTGGCAATTGCGGCAGAGTGACCGAGTTCAGGTTTACACGCCCATGTATCACGCTGGCGGCCTCACCGTATTCCTGAGCCCGCTGTTCGCCATCGGCGGCAGCATCGTTTTGCATGATGGCTTTGACGCCGCTGAAGTTCTACAAGCTCTCCGAGACTACGAGTGCACCCTTCTTTTCGGCGTACCCACGATCTTCAAAATGTTTCTTGATTCGCCAGAATTTGCAGCGCTCGATTGCAGCCATCTGCGCTGGTGTGCCAGCGGAGGCGCTCCGCTTCCGTTACAACTTCTCCGTGCCTACCAAGAGCGCGGACTGATCTTTCGCCAAGGCTACGGTCTGACTGAGGTCGGCGTGAACTGCTTTGCCATGAGCGACGAGGACACCGGGCGCAAACCTGGTTCGATTGGTAAGCCGATGATGTTCACGGAGGCGAAACTGCTCAATGCCGAGGGCAATCCTGTTGCAACTGATGAGGTCGGCGAACTCTGCCTGCGCGGGCCGCACGTTTGCCGGGGCTATTGGAACAATCCTGCCGCCACCGCCAAGGTGCTCGACCGAGACGGATGGTTCCACACTGGCGACCTGGCGCGATGCGACGACGATGGATTCTTCTATATTGCGGGCCGCTGCAAAGACATGATCATCAGCGGCGGCGTCAACATCTATCGGGCAGAGATCGAGAAGGAATTGCTCGATCATCCCGCGGTTGCCGAGGTCTCCGTCCTGGGGATGGCCGACGAGAAGTGGGGCGAGGTCCCAGTCGCCTTCGTTGCGCTAAAATCAGGCGGGAGCGCCGGCGACCTCGAACTCATGGAATTTCTTCGTCCCAGAATCAATAAGATCAAACTGCCCCGGCAACTCATCTTTATAGATGCATTGCCCCGCAACGCCTATGGCAAGGTCCTGAAACTTGAACTCCAGGACCGGCTGCGGGATTTTAAGTCTGGCGTTACCATTGGAAGCGATAGTGTCACGCCGGAACAGAAGTCATCCTAAGGAGTGTTTTATCGAAGCGCATCTACATTGCCGCCTATCATCAATCGAAATTCGGAAAACTCATGGGCATGTCTATACCCGAGATTCTCGGCCGCGCTGTTACGGAGACCTGTTCGGAGATCA
>CAWABC010000021.1:0-27915 GCA_963780105.1 uncultured Acidobacteriaceae bacterium | reverse complement strand
ACTATGGTTTGATCAAGCGGCCGTTTCCGCAGCCGCGCCTCCGCCTGCGCTCCGCTGCGCAGGGCTCCGCTCCGGCTCCGGCGCGGGAATCGAGAACGAGTCGAGCATTTTCTCCCGCGCCAGAGAAACCGAATCTAAGAAAGTCTGCATCGGGGTCTTGCCGTAGCAGTACTTCCCCGAATGCGGCCGTGTCCGATTGTACTCGGCGAGCCAGTCCTCCAGATCCGCCTGCAGTTCCTCCAAGTTGGTATAGAGCTTCTTGCGAAATGCCGTGGCATAAAACTCTTCCTGGATGGTGCGATGGAAGCGTTCGCAGATGCCGTTGGTCTGCGGGTGCCGAGCTTTGGTGCGGCTGTGGTCGATGTTCTCCACCGCCAGGTACAGCTCGTACTCGTGGTGCTCGCGCTGGCCACAGTATTCCGTGCCGCGATCGGTGAGCACGCGCAACAACGGAATCTCGTGCTCTTCGAAGAACGGCAGCACGCGGTCGTTGAGCAGGTCGGCGGCGACCAAGGCGTTCTTGCGGTCATAGAGTTTGGCGAAGGCGACCTTGGCGTAGGTATCGAGAAATGTCTGCTGATAGATACGACCCACACCCTTGATGGTGCCGACGTAGTAGGTGTCCTGCGTGCCCAAGTAGCCGGGATGCGCGGTCTCGATCTCGCCGTGGGCTTCTTTCTCCTCGCGGGCACGTTCCATGGCCCGGAGTTGGTCCTCGGTGAGCACGAGGTGCTCTTGGGCGGCTTTGGCTTCCAGCGCCTTAAGCCGTTTGCGAAAGGTTTCCAGATCATGCCGTAGCCAGACACTGCGCACCCCAGTCGGGGAAACAAACAAGCCGCGTCGGGTGAGTTCGTTGGCCACGCGCACCTGGCCGAAGGCCGGCTTCTCCAAGGCGATCTCCACCACCGCCTTTTCGACGTGCTCTTCGACCCGGTTTCTGGGGCAGGGTTTGCGTCGGCTGATCTCGCGCAAGGCCAACTCGCCACCCTTCTCGTACAACTCTTTGAAGCGGTAAAAACTGTCGCGGGAATAGCCCATCACCTTGCAGGCCTCCGAGACGCTGCCCAGCAACTCGCTGAGCTTCAGCAACCCCACTTTGTTCTTGATGATCTTTTCGTCCGTGCTCATCTGACATTCTCCTTCTGCGCCTATCGCGCGAGTTTAGCAAATGTCAGATCAAGTTGAGACTAGAACAGCTTAGTTTACCGTGACAGTCGCTGACTTTGCCACTTAAGACTCGGGACCACCTAGTCGAATCCTGAGTGTTGTAATATCGCATCTCTAACAATGTCGGCAGTGTCAAGCACTTCGAAGCGTACTAGTCCGTGCACTTCGAAAAGCCCGCCATTTTAGTTGAAGGTCCTGGCGGGTGGCCGGGTGCCCCACTCATCGCGCTTTTTGCGATGAGTGGGCTTTCACCCTCTGCCCATCCGCGCACTCCTCGCTCGACACGCTTGTATCGTCCCGGGAGCCAGACCCTCCTCCCCTGCACTCTCCAAACTCGCGGCTTGCGACCGCTTCCTGCGCTCGCGTTCCTCCCAAAGCCGGGTAATCGCGAGCAGTAACGGATCAGGGCCACCGTCCGAGAAATAGGCTTCGAATTCGCCGGGCCGAATCAAGCCTTTCCCTTCGAAGTCCTTTCTCATCGCCATTCTTTCTTCGACACTCATGGCGGCATAGAACTCCTCCGGCGACGCCGGCGGAGCCGGTGAGTCCTGCGCTTCTTCCCCTCCTTCCGCTTCGTCGCGATCATGTCCCTGGCCGCTGGCCGACCACGGAGTCATGCCCAGCGGCGTCTCCGCCGCCTTGTCCGGTTCCACCACCACCTGCGTCGGCCTGGCTTTTTCCGCCTGCATCAGTTTCAGGTTGCCGGACGCGATCTGCAGCGCGTACAGCAGCAGCCCGGCGTCCTTGCGCTCGATTCTCCGCGCCAGCATCAGTTGCACCACCTGCCGGATCACGGTTTGAATCGCATGCGCGTCCTCGAACACCGGCAGCACCATCGAGCCATCGGAATATCGTTCTCCGTCAAGGTAAAGTTCCACTTCCCGCGGCCGGTTCTGTTCGTGGTAGAAACACAGTTCCTTGCCCTTGAGCGCCGGTGATCCGCACTGCGTGCCATTGGTTTTGACGTGCCGGCAACGCCGGATTTCAATTGGATAAGTCGCCATAACTCCCATCCTGACCGCAAAATTCAGACCCCAAAATAAAAACGCGGCCCGCGGGCCGCGCTCGTTTCTCTTCATCTCTATATCTATTATCTCAAATTCACAGGGGTAAACGGACAAGTTTGAGGAAAATATATCTGCCCTGAATTGAGTAAGTTAAGGAGAAATTCGCCCGCTGACCCTCTTGACAAGATTTTCCCCGCACGGTCAAGCTCGCTAACTCGCACATTCTAAAATACTTTACCGCTAAGTCCTTTAGAATCAAAGACTATTCCAAAAGCTTCCTCCTAAGTCCATGATTCTAAAAGACCGGTCCAGGAGGGGGCCAACAAGCACGGGTTAATATCTTCGGAACAACAAGCGGAAATGCACGCACGTAATCCTACGCAGGCTGCACTCTCCGGATCATCTTCTTCCACTCGATCCTCTTCCAGTCGATTTTGGTGCGAACGAGTGAGAGGATCACCATGAAGACAGTAATCTGCAACAGTCCCCACGAAGCGCCGGAAATAGTTTGGACTCGTTTGGGAAGAATGGAGAAGCGTCCGTAAACGAATTCGATGTGGACCCAGTAGACGAGTAATGACGTCTGCCCCAGTTGAATCAGCGGGCTGAAGCCGCGAGTTGCCAATCCCCAGCGACACCACGCATAACTCAGTAACGCGATCACTAACAACAGTCCTACGCGCATCATCAGGAAGTTCGGGCTCGTGTGCCAGTAGTTATAAACGGAGTAAAGATGAAAAGAAGAGTGGTCAAATCCGTAGGCTGCGAGAATGGCCACGGCGCCAACGGCGGCGAACAGCGCTAAGTGTCTTCGCGGTCTGGTTGCGGGCCCAGTCGCTGAAGAGAATGAATCCAGCAGCCAGACCGGCGAAGGCGAAAGCAGCCCACGGGAACAGAGGGAAGAGCCAGCCTTGAGGAACGCCCAGGTTATGGCATCCATTGATGTAGGATTCCAGCGGCCAAGGCAGCCAATTTGGTCGCCAGGTTGTGTGGAGAGGCGGCGTGAGTAAGGCGATCAGCGCGGCAACGGCGATAGACGGCGATTACCAGTGCAGCGCGCCAGCGGCTAACGCTCTGAGACATCTCTTGACGCGAATCGCTCGTCTTCCTCCAGACTGTCAAGGTGAATCCGCAGAGCAGCGCCATCAAGATCATGGAGAGTCCGATGATATTCAGGACGTCCACGCGCAGTAAGTCCGACCAAGGAGCCCATCCCCAGGCGATAAGAAACTCCTGCAAGCGAAACAAGAGTCCGAAGGCAAGGATTTCGGCGCCGCGCCGAGCCATGGTGCGAGTGATTGCGGCAGGAGTCAGCCCTTTGCGAATGAGTTTGTCCGTAACCAGGGCAAAGGAAATTCCAGCGAGAAAGAGAAAGAGAGGCGCAGGCAACGTGCCCAGCAGTTGCGATCCCGTGAAGAAAACGCGTCTTGCGCGCATCGGCGTCCAACCATGCGTCGTAACAGTGGGTCTGGAACATGAGGACGCAGGCCAGACCGCGCATCCAGTCAATCCAGGCGAGGCGGGAAGAAGGAACTGTGGCCACGGACGAGAGTGTAACGTGCGAGCGGGTTTAGAGCCAAGGTAAAAGCGAGCATTTGCCAGCGCCCGCGCTCGCAGCCCGTGGTGAAATTAAGATTCGTATCAGGGCATGCCTTCAGGCATGCCGCAAGTGCCGTGTTACGAATGCGCCTTTAGGCGCTGGCTTTGAGCGCGCGAGTTTCACCACGGCCTGCTCGTCTCTCCATTGCCCAGCAACGTGCTAGCATTCCCCGGAAGGGACACCAATGTGATTTGCAGGTTACGTATCGGCGCGGTTGTTTTGAGTGTGCTGGTCGCGGGCTGTTTCTTGCCCCTTGCATCCGCCAAGGACGAGCCCAAGTGGATCGAAGTGCATACCGCGCATTTTTCGGTAATCACCGATGCGGGCGACAAGCGTGGACGGGAAGTCGCTTTGCGGATGGAACAGATGCGTGCGGTTTTTGGACAACTGCTGCTGAAAGACAAGCTGAAAATGCCGGTTCCGATCACCGTCATTGCGCTCAAGAGCGACAAGCAGTATGGCGTGGTCGCTCCCGCAAAACAGAGCATGGCGGGCGGGTTTTATGTGCCGGGATCGGACCGCGTTTATATCGTGCTGAATCTTTTTGAAGCCGATCCTTGGCGGGCAGTGGCGCATCCGCTGGCGCATTATCTCTTGAATTTCAACTATCCTCCAGCGCAGGGCTGGTTCGACGAAGGACTGGCGGAATACTTCGGGTCGATTGACATCGGCAAGCAAGTGGAGATAGGAGGCGATCCGGAACTCGCGCCGGAATGGCATGAGGACGTCTTCGATGAAATGCGGCGCGACCCGAAGACGCCACAGTCGCTAACCCAGCTACTAAGTTCGCCGGTGTGGTTGTCGATGGTGGACCTGCTCACGATGAAGCATGATGGGTCGGGCGCGCGCGAGGGGACGCACAACACGCTGTACTACGCGCAGTCGTGGATGGTCGTTCACTATCTCGTAAACAAAAACAAGATGCCGGAGGCGGGAACTTACTTCGATCTGGTACTGAACCAGAAAGTGCCGGTGGAGAAAGCGGTGGTGCAGGCGTTCGATCTGTCGCCGGAGCAGATGGAAGATGCGGTGAAGACTTATTTCAAGTCGCTGAGCGGGCTGGGCATTGCGCTCGATCAGGCGAAGAAGCCGGTTGCGAATCCGGCGGACACGCAGCAACCCGATCATTTTGCCGTTCCATTTGGCGCGGACGACATCGGGATGGCAGTCAGTCCGGTTAAAGATGAGGAAGCAAGAGCGGTGATTGACGACGCGATGGCGCGCATTCCGGAGCATCGCGATCAGGCGCTGCGCGAGTTGCAAAAGTTGACGGCGGATCCAAAGGATAGTGAGGCGGCGCACCGCGGGTTGGCTTGGGACGATATTCGCCAGAAGCGGTTCGATGCGGCGGCCGACGAACTGGAGAAGGCCACGGAACTGAATCCGCAAGACCCATGGATTTGGTATTACCGCTCGGCGCTGAAGTATCAAAAGGCGCAGGCGACGCGGCAGGAGATGCAGGGACTGGCGAACATGATGCAGGATTTGCGGGCGGTCGCGGATTGGTACCCTGAGTTAGCCGACGCTTATAACATGCTGGGAATGGCGCGAGTGGAGGGCGGCGGAATCAACTCCGCGCTGGAAGCGCAACGACAGGCGATCGCGCTGGCGCCGCGGAATGTGGAGTACCGGTTCAACCTGGGACAGATTTATGTTGCGGGCAAGAAGTGGGACTTGGCGCGGGAAGTGTTTACGCGGCTGAAGGCGGGACCGGATCGGGTGGCGGCCGCGGCGGCGAAACAGCAGTTGGACGATTTGGAAACGCTGCAGAAGTACGGTGTGCGTCCGCAGCGCGCGGGGGAGCGCGAGGCGCCGGCGGGGGCAGCTAGCACGCCTGCGGCAGGGACGAGTGCGCCTGCGGCAGCCGCCAGTTCAGCGGAAGATGAAGATGCGGATGCGGCGCCGAAGCCGGCGGCTCCTAACCCGGGCACGACCGGGCCGGTACAATTTCTGAAAGGCAAGATCGTGAGTAGCGACTGCTCAAAGGCTCCCGAGGCTACGGTTACGATCTTGAGCGGCATGACGACTTATAAGATGCATGCCGCGGATTACAAATCGCTGGTGGTGATTGGGGAGGACCAGTTTTCCTGCGAGTGGAAGAATCGTCTGGTGTCGGTGAACTACCGGGCTGTGGGCAAGCATGAAGGGGAGTTGGTGTCGGTGGAAGTGCATTAAGTCACTTCTTGCGCGCGCCAGGGGCGCGGCGCATAAAGGACCGGTGCTTGACCAGAGTCGACAGAACAATGGAAGTCGAGGTTGTGCCGAAGGGCGTCAGTTTGTCGATCAAGCGCTCGAGGTGCTGCACCGATTCGACGGCAACCTTCAAAGTAAACGAATCGGCACCGGTGCCGCGATGACATTCGAGAACTTCGGGCATGTCGCGGACGGCTTTGGCGATGCGCGCGAAGACGTCCCCGACAACGCTGATGCGGATGAAAGCGGCGATGGGCAGGCCGATTGTGGCGGGATTCACCTCGGCGCGAAAGCCGGTGATGATACCAGCGTCTTCCATCTTGCGCACGCGCTCTGCAACGGCGGGGAGGGTCAGGCCGACGCGGCGGCCGAGTTCGGCAAACGAGAGGCGGCCGTTCCGTTGAAGCTCTTCCAGAATGTGCCAGCCGGTCGCGTCTAGCTCTGACTTATCGAAAGTCATATAGCCATTGTACTTTAGAAACTATAGGTAACGGTACACGTGGAGCTTAACGTATTGTATTTACGAATTCCCCGCTTCCTCCAACAATAGGTCCAGCGCAGTTCCAGCTCGAGGGGGCGACCACAATGACATTTGAGAACATCCAATGGACGTGGATGAACGGCGAATTCGTGCCCTGGGCGGAGAGCACCGTGCCGCTCTCCACTCACGCTCTGCATTACGGGACAGGAGTGTTCGAAGGCATTCGCAGCTATGCGGTGGACGGCGAACCGGCGATCTTTCGCCTGGATGCTCACCTGGAGCGCTTCTACCGATCGGCGGCAGTGTATGGCATGTGTATTCCTTTTACCGAGGAGCAGTTGACCGAAGCGATCTGCGGAGTGCTTCGGCGCAACCGGCTGACCGAATCCTACATCCGGCCGCTTGCGTATATGGGCGCGGAAACCCTGGGCATACGCGCGCGCTGCGCGACGGAGACGGCGATCATGGCCTGGCCGCACATGGCTCACGTCAGCGAACAGAGCCGGCGGCGGGGCGCGAGGCTGACCGTGTCTCCCTACCGGAAGTTTGACGCGAGCATGATGCCGACCACCGCCAAGGCTTGCGGTCAGTATCTGAATTCGCGGTTGGCCACGATGGAGGCATCACGTCGCGGCTACGACGAGGCGCTTCTGCTCAACATCGAGGGAACGGTGGCGGAGGCCGCGGTCGCGAATGTCTTCGTGGTGAACGGGCGCACCCTGCGCACGAATGACGAAAGGTCGTCAATCCTGATGGGAATTACCCGCGACTCCATCCTTCAGTTGGCTGTGGCGGAAGGGTTCGAGGTTGAAGTGGGGACGATCACGGTGGAGGACATGCGTACGGCAGATGAGGCTTTTCTGTGCGGCACGGCTATCGAGATCGTGCCGGTTGTGGAACTGGACGGCATCCGGATCGGGCGAGGCTCGCCAGGGCCGGTGACCGGACAGATTCGCAGCGCATTTGATCGCGCGAAGACTGGTGCTTCTCGCGAGTGGAATCATTGGGTGCATCGCGTGGCGGTCGAGGATCCGGTGGGGACCGGGGCTTCCAGGTAGATTCATGCCGGTCGCGGCGCGTCCGCGCAGCGATAAAATTATGAGGGGGGGACTCGGATGGAAAATCCGCTCAAGCTGAAACGCATTCACCACGTCGAATTCTGGGTGGGCAACGCGCGGCAGGCAGCCTACTTCTACCGCAAGGGATTCGGTTTTTCGCAGGTTGCTTACAGTGGACTGGAAACAGGCCAGCGTCAGCGAACCTCTTATGCGATAAGTCAGGGCAAGGCGAACTTCATTCTGACTACGCCCATGACGCCCGACGATTTGGCCGCGGAGCACATCCGCAAGCATGGCGATGGCGTGCGCGACATCGCGTTGGAAGTGGACGACGCAGATCAGGCATTCGCCGAAGCCGTCCGCCGCGGAGCGCAGCCAGCCGAGGAACCGCATGACATCAAAGATGAGCACGGCGGCATTCGCCGGGCCGCGGTGCACACCTATGGCGACACCATCCACTCGCTAATTTCATATAAGGATTACAAAGGGCCATTTCTGCCTGGGTTCATGGCGACGCCGATCGCGGGGGACGACTGCGGCATTCTGCGCATCGACCACATCGTGGGGAATGTGGAACTCGGCAAAATGCAGTACTGGGCTGATTACTACACTCGCGTCTTCGGCTTCCATCGTTACATCACGTTCGACGATAAGGATATTTCGACCGAGTACAGCGCGTTGATGAGCATCGTGATGTCGGACGATTCGCATTCGGTACAGTTTCCGATCAATGAACCGGCCCCGGCGCGCAAGAAGAGCCAGATTGCGGAATATATCGAAGCCTACGGCGGAGCTGGGGCGCAGCACATCGCGCTGCGGTGCGCGGATGCTCCGTTCACGGTTGCGAAATTGCAGCGCAACGGGCTCGACTTTCTTCGCGTTCCCGACACCTATTATGAAGCGCTGACGGCGCGGGTGGGGCCGGTGGAGGAATCTCTGGCAGATTTGCGCTCGCTGGGTATACTGGTGGACCGTGACGAGGAAGGTTACCTGCTGCAGATTTTTTCGAAGCCGGTGGAGGATCGACCGACGGTGTTCTTCGAGATCATCCAGCGCAAAGGCTGCCGCGGATTCGGCAAAGGGAACTTCAAAGCGCTGTTTGAATCGATCGAAATGGAGCAGGCGCGGCGAGGAAATCTGTAGGCATGCCTAACCCAAGAGCAACGAACGGAAGAGCGACTTCCGCAAGAGCGAAGGCCCCCGGAAAGACCGAATTGCGTTACCAATCGGGATTCGGCAACGAGTTTGCCAGCGAGGCGGTCGAAGGTGTGCTGCCGCGCAGGCAGAATTCTCCCCAAAAAGTGGCGCATGGGTTGTACGCGGAACAACTGAGCGGAACGGCATTCACCGCGCCGCGTGCCAACAATCGCCGGACGTGGCTGTACCGGATGCGTCCGTCGGTCGCGCACAAGCCGTTCGAGCCGATCAGCCTGGGACGGCTGCGCAGCGCGCCGTTCGACGAGGCGCCGACGCCGCCGAACCAGTTGCGCTGGACGCCGATTCCAATCCCGCCTTCCTCACAGCGCACCGACTTTGTCGATGGCCTGATCACGATGGCGGGCAATGGCAACACCCATACTCATGCGGGCGTTGCCATTCATATCTACGTTGCCAACACCTCGATGACGGACCGTTTCTTCTATAACGCCGACGGCGAGATGTTGATCGTGCCACAAATGGGGCGTCTGCTGCTGCGCACCGAGCTGGGTGTTCTCGAAGCAGGTCCGGGCGAGATTGCAGTGATTCAACGGGGAATTCGTTTCCGCGTCGAACTGCTGGAGAAGGAAGCGCGCGGTTACATCTGCGAAAACTATGGCGCGCTGCTTCGCCTGCCGGATCTCGGACCAATCGGCGCGAATGGACTGGCGAATCCGCGTGACTTTCTGGCACCGGTCGCGGCATTTGAAGATCGAGAAGGCGATTACCGGATGGTGACTAAGTTCCAGGGAAGACTTTGGGCAGCGGCGATCGATCACTCGCCGCTGAACGTTGTCGCCTGGCACGGCAACTATGTGCCCTATAAATACGACCTGGCGAACTTTCAGTGCATCAATACGGTGAGTTTCGACCATCCGGACCCGTCGATTTATACGGTGCTGACTTCGCCGTCGGAAATTCCTGGAACCGCCAATGTTGACTTCGTGATCTTTCCGCCGCGATGGATGGTCGCCGAGCACACGTTTCGTCCACCGTGGTTTCATCGCAACTTCATGAACGAGTTCATGGGGCTGATCCGCGGCGAATATGACGCCAAAGCGGAAGGATTCGTACCTGGCGGCGCCAGTTTGCACAATTGCATGGCCGGTCACGGGCCTGACGCGGAAACGTTTGAGAAAGCGAGCAAGTCCGAGTTGAAGCCGGTCTATCTGGGTGACACCTTGGCCTTCATGTTTGAGACTCGCTTTGTGTGCCAGCCGACGAAGTTCGCGCTGGAGACTTCGCAGCTCGATCATCAGTACTTCGAATGCTGGCAGGGATTGGGAAAGAGGTTCAAGAACTCCGCTCACTAACGGCATGAATCTTCCAACGTCACAAATGACCAAACGCTCCGCGGACTCGGCGATCGAATCTCTTTTCGAGCGATTGATCGACTATGCGGGGCTGTTCCCTCCGGCGTCGTTGAGCATGCGAGCGGCAGCCACGAACTACGCTGCGTACTCGCAGTCGGAATATAACTGGGTTCTTGGACGCTTTATTGTTCCGGCATCGCGCCTGATCGCGTTGGAAGAGGTGCTTGGCGGGCTGTCTGCAATCGAAACCGACTCGGCCTACTGGGGCTTGTCTGTCCTGCTGGGAGCCGATGCCCGCGCTGACTTGGACCACATTCGTCAGTTCAACGCCAGGCGGGCAGCCTTAAATTCAAAAACCAGGGTCGTAATCGAATCAGTTGAAGCCCGGGCCTCCACCCCTGACGAAGTACTCTTACTGGATGCTCTTATTCCCGGTGAACTTACTGCGTACCTCGAACTGCCGCTTTCAGACCGCATGCATGAATCGATTGCCGCCGTGGAGGGCTGTCGGGGACGAAGATTGAAGATTCGGACGGGCGGCGAGACCGCTGACAAGGTTCCTACACCCGAGGCTGTGGTTGAGTTTCTCCGCATCTGTGCGTCTGCCGATTTGCCGTTCAAGGCAACGGCAGGACTGCACCATCCGGTGCGCTCCGTTCACCGACTCACCTACGAGCCCGATAGTCCGTCGGGGATGATGCATGGTTTTCTAAACGTCTTCCTGGGGGCGGCTTTCCTGCGCGGGGGAATGGACGCTGCTCTGGCGGTCGATGTGCTCAAAGAAGGATCGCCCTCAGCCTTCTGCTTTGACGCGGACGGAGTTTCCTGGCGCGAGCACCGACTCCATGCGCGCGACCTGTTCCTGGCGCGCCGGGACTTCGCAATTTCGTTTGGGTCGTGCTCCTTTACCGAGCCCATCGACGACTTACGGGCTCTACACCTGTTATGAGACCCGCTCTCGACGAGACCCACGCTTCGAACGCGCAAAGTTGGATTGAGACCGCCAACCTTGCGGGCTCGGATTTTCCCATTCAGAATTTACCCTTCGGAATCTTTCAGCGGCGAGATGCAAGCGTTGAGGCCAGAGTGGGAGTCGCGATCGGAGACCGCATTCTTGACCTCGCCGGATTGCGAAGCGAGGGCTTGTTGGCCCAGGATCTGGCCGAGGATGACCTGCGGCTCGCGGCGAATGCCTGTGCCTCCAATTCGCTGAATGCGCTGATGACACTGGGCACCGGTCCCCGGAGGGCTTTGCGTCGGCGCCTTCACGCGATTTTGCGCCACGATGCGCCCGGCTCCGATCGGCAGCGCGCTTCGCGTCATCTCGTCGCGCAGGCTGACGTTGACATGCTTCTACCCGCGGTGGTTGGCGACTACACGGATTTCTACGCATCAATCTTCCACGCTACGAATGTTGGGCGGCTGTTTCGCCCCGACAATCCGCTGTTGCCGAATTACAAATACATTCCGATTGGCTATCACGGGCGTGCGTCGTCACTGGTTCCGACGGGAACGCCGGTCCGGCGGCCGTCCGGCCAGACGCGCGATGGCGATGTCGATCTGAACCAAGGGCCGGAATTCGGGCCGGCCCAGGCGCTGGATTACGAAGTGGAGCTTGGCTTTTTTGTGAGTGCTGGAAACCCGATGGGAGAAGCCATTCCGATTGGCGAAGCAGAAGAACATATCTTCGGCATCTGCCTGGTGAATGACTGGTCGGCTCGCGACATCCAAGCCTGGGAGTATCAGCCGCTGGGCCCCTTCCTGGCGAAGAGTTTTGCGACTTCACTCTCGCCGTGGGTGGTGACGATGGAAGCGCTCGCTCCATTTCGCGCGCCCGCCTTTGCGCGCGCGGAAGGCGATCCGGCGCCGTTGCCTTACCTCTTCTGCCCGAGCGATCAGGAACAGGGTGGTCTCGACTTGTGGCTGGAAGTCTCCCTGCTGTCGCCCCGGATGCGGAAGGCCAGTATCGCTCCCGTGGTTTTGGGACGAAGCAATTTTCGTGACATGTACTGGACCATGGCGCAGATGTTGACCCATCACGCGAGCAATGGCTGCAATCTGCGGGCGGGCGACTTGCTGGCCAGCGGAACGGTCTCCGGTGCGGACAAAACGGCGCGAGGATGCCTGTTGGAGCTCACCTCGCGCGGCAAGGATCCGGTGACGTTGCCGACCGGAGAGCACAGGAAATTTCTGGAAGACGGGGACGAGGTCATCCTCCGGGGATTCTGCGAACGGGACGGGTTCCGGCGCATCGGACTAGGCAGTTGCCGCGGGACGATTCTGCCCGCCTCCCCGACCTGACCAAGTTCCGCGAGGTGGGAATCGGTGGGCCGAACTGCCTTAAGCTGGGTTGGTGAATTTAGCGGGAGCCTTGTCGAATACCTCCTTGTGGTCGGGGGAACAGAAGTAGTAAGTCTTGCCCTTGTAGACCGACTTCAACGCGGGGTCGCCATCCATATCGCACACCGGGCAGACAGGGTGTTCGTCGGTGGAGATGCGACGTTTGGCATAGGCCTGGTTCGAGTTCGGGTCCAACCAGCCTTGCCCCTGGTATTCCATCATGTCGGCCGTCTGCCTGGCTCGTTCGCGGCCGTAATACCGCTCGACTACGTGGAGCGCGAGATCAATGCCGGAGGAAAGCCCGCCCGCGGATGCGAGATTCCCATCTTCCACAAACCTGGCTCCACGCACCAGTTGGATGTCCGGGAATTGCATGGCGAACTCCGTGTAGGCGCTGTGATGCGTGGTTGCGGCCTTGCCTGAGAGTAAGCCGGTTTTTGCCAGCACATAGGCGCCCGTACAGACTGACATGGTTACGTCCGCGGCCTTGGCCGACGTGCGAATCCATTCCAGCATGGCCGCGCTTTCGCCGTTCTGCGCCGGGATGACAATCACCTTGGGTGCAGGGCCCGTTTGAAAGGTGTAGTCGGGAACGATCTTCAACCCCGCGCTGGCGGTGACTGTCTTGGTCGTCTCGCCCACGGTATAGAGATTGAAGAATCCCTGCCCCTGAGCGTCATGAACATCCTGGAACACTTCCCATGGTCCGGCGAAATCGATGACGACAGCGCCATCGGAAACTACAAAGGCAACCGGGATGGGGCCTTTGGCGGGAGGTGTAAGGGGACTGGGCCTGTCTGCGAACCTATCCTTCTCTTGCTCTTGAGGGCTTTCAGCGTTGGCCGTGCCTGCGCCGGTGAAAAGCTCGCCTGCGGCCAGGGACGGAATTGCAGTCATGAAGCCGAGTGCCACGGATCTCTTTAGCAAATCTCTTCTGTTCATAATGTCCTTTGCCTGCTTTCTTTCACGATACGCACTCAGTTCGTGGTCAGGTCCGTGAACCGGTGCCGATAATCGTTGGGAGGAACGTGAACCACTCGAAGAAACGATCGTCGCAATCCTTGCATCGAGCCAAACCCACAGTCCTTCGCAACCTTCTCCAGTTTGTCCCGCGATTCCTCCAGCCGGCGGCGGGCAGCTTCGACGCGGACGCGCTCCACGAACCGCGCCGGGGTCGTGCCCGTGTCCTTGAGGAACACGCGCGCGAAGTTACGCGGGCTCATGCCGGCCTTCGCGGCCAGCGTTTCCACCGGCAGGTCCCGGCCCAAATTGTCGAGGGCCCAAGAACGCACCTCTTCGATTTGTTTCCGGTCGGAGGCTTGCAGAGAAAGCGCGGCACTGAACTGCGATTGACCTCCAGTTCGGCGCAGGAACAAGACCAGTTCTCGTGCGACCTTCAGGGCCATCGGCGGCCCAAGGTCCTCTTCGACCAGGGCTAACGCGAGGTCCATGCCGGCGGTGACCCCGGCGGTGGTGTAGGTGTTTCCATCGCGTATATAGATTGGGTCGGGATCGACGGTTGTGTGCGGGAATTGGCTGGCCAGGTCCGCTGCCCACTTCCAATGGGTGGCAGCACGTTTGCCGTCCAGGAGCCCGGCCGAAGCCAGCAGGAAGGCCCCGGTACAGATGGATCCAATGCGGCGCACCCGCGGCGCGGCTTTTCGCAGCCAGAGAAGCAACTCTTCGTCACGCGCAGCGTCCTTGACGCCGGTCCCGCCAGCCACCAGCAGTGTATCGATGGGTCCGCGGAGAGAGCGGCAAGTCTCAGCTCCAGAGAGTACTAGCCCGCAGTTTGTCGCCACCGATCTGCGGCGGGTGGAACTTGCCAGCAGCACCTTATAAGGCGCCTTCCGTGCCGGGCGCTCCTGGACGAAGAGTTCCGCTGCCCGAACAAAGACTTGAAATGGCCCCGCCACGTCGAGGATCTGAGTGTTGGGAGCCGCCAGGAAGACAATAGTCCTTGAGCCGTTCATGGTAGAAAGCGGTTTTCTTGAGCTGCTCATCGCCCGATGCTACTGAGCGAAGAGGATGGCAGCAATGACAAAATGGGGTCATTTTCTGCCATCTCGAGCGTGTTTCCTGAACTCTCCTTGACATAAGCGGCAACCCAGCCCAGGGTATTATTCTGAAATGTGACTGAAAAGCCAGACACACACCCCACGACACCGCGTCGCAAGGGTTTTCTCCGATCCTTGGTTCGATGGCTTGCCATCGGCGTGGTGCTTGTTTGGTCGCTTGCCGCGCTGATCCTTCTGGCCTCCCGCTGGATCGACCCACCGTCAACCGCAGTGCACATGCAGCGCCGCTTGCAGGCCTGGATTCACCACACTCCGTATCGCGAACGCTACAAATTCATTCCGCTCAGCCAAATCTCGCCCGATCTCCAGCACGCTGTAATCGCGGCGGAGGACGCGCGCTTCTACCAGCACCATGGGTTCGATTGGCACGAGATCCAAATCGCCGCCGAAGACGATTTGGAAGGCGATCGCACTCGCGGAGCGTCCACCATTACGCAACAACTTGTAAAGAACCTATTTTTCGGAACGGGCCGCTCTGTCCTCCGAAAGGGGGCGGAGTTCACACTGGTACCCGTGGCCGAATTCGTCCTCGGCAAGCGGCGCATTCTGGAGATCTATCTCAACGTGGTCGAATGGGGCCCCGGTATTTATGGTGCAGAGTCTGCGTGTCGTTACTACGACGGAACCGCGGCCCGGAATGTCGGCCGGGAACAGGGGGCGCGGCTCGCCGCGATTCTGCCGGCTCCCCTAAAGCGACGGCCCGAGCGCATGAATCACTACAGCGCGCTCATCCTTGAGCGGATGCGCCAAATGGGTTGGTAATGCGGCGGGCGCATGAAAAAGTGGCGCAGCGGGCTCTACAGCACGGGAACGGCACGGAAGGCTCTACTACTCACTGAAACATTGGGGTGGGAGACGGGAATTGAACCCGCAACCGTCGGAGCCACAGTCCGATGCTCTACCAAATTGAGCTACTCCCACCGCAGGGTTCGATTATAGCAATTGCGGCGGGAGGGCGGTGCCTTTGGCCTGCTACTTCGATGTGGAGCGCGGGGCGTCTTCGCCCGGCTGGACGGGCGAGACGCCCGTCTCTCCACGATCGTCTTCCCTACGGTCGGCCCACGCCCAGGTACTGGAATCCCATGGCGCGGAGACGCGACGAATCGAGCAGATTCTTGGTGTCGATGATGATCGGACGTTTCACCAGGTGACGGATCTTGGCGAAATCGAGCGTCCGGAACTCGGGCCAGCCTGTCGCCACGACCAGCGCATCCACGCCTTCGGCAACTCCGTAGGCAGATTCGCAGTACTTCACCGTGCCGTTGAGTTGAAGCCGCGCATCGGGCATGGCTACTGGATCGTAGGCCCGCACGCGCGCTCCCCCGGCCAGCAGATTCTGCGCCAGATGCAGGGAAGCCGATCCCGCAACCGAGTTGGTGTTCGGCTTGAAGGCCAGCCCCAGAATGCCGATGTCTTTGTTCTGCACGGTATCGATCGCACCCGACACTTTCAGCATGAGCCGGGCCGCCAGGTCAAGATTCACCTCGCGGGCGGCATTCAGCACCTTCAGGTCGACGTGGTTCTCTCGCGCCAACCCGGTCAGCGACTCCATGTCGATCTCCGCGAAGATTCCACCCATGCCGGCGCCGGGTTGCAGGCAGCGCGGCGCAATTTTCTTGTCCAGTCCCATGGCCAGCGCCAGGCTGACAGCGTCGGCGTTCACGTGTTCGCACAGGCTTGCGATTTCGTTGATGAACGAAATCTTGGTCGCTACAAATGCCGTGGTCGCTTCGCGTGTCAACTCCGCCGTTTCGTAATTCGTGACCAGTACCGGAACTCCGCGCATCACCAGCGGATGAAAAATTTGTTTCAGGGAAGAAACCGCTTCACTCGAAGGCGTCCCGAGCAGGATCCGGTCAGGCCAGTTAAAGTCTTCGACCGCGCATCCGTTGGTGAAGAACATCGGTTGGCACACCAGCAGGCTCTTCAGCCCTTTCTCCTTCAGTGTCTGTTCAAACTTTCGGGTCGTACCCACCCGAACCGGTGTGACGAGCGACAGCACCTGGAAACGGCCCGCCGCGCCCGCCAGGCGGACGACGAGTTCCAACAATCCGTCGGCGGAATCTTCGGCGAGAAAGATTACCTGCGCCCGGCGCGCCAATTCTTCCGGGTCCGCCGAATACACCAGGCGTCCCGATCGCACGTTCCGCCGAATCACTTCCTGAAGGTTTTTCTCGAAGAAAGGTATGTTGCCCTTGGCCACTTCCATGATGCGCGTGCCGTCGGCATGGCAGCAGCAAACCGGCGTACCGAAGTCGGCGAGGCAAGCAGAGATAACCGTGGCGAGGTAGCCGGATCCGTAAACCCCAATTTGCATATGCTCTCTTCCGAATCAAACCCGCAGCCTGGGATCCGGCGCTTGGTGTCGAGCCCGTTAAACCCATGGTAATCCAGCCAATGGGCTTGGCAACGGGCAGAAAGTACATGTCCATCCGGGACGGGAAAATGGCTGCTGGTTACGGGTTTTCAGGGGGTATTGCGGACCTCGTTTCGGATCAAGTGGTGGACCGGCTTTAACGATCGACTAGAACGACCGGCTATAACTTGGAGGACAATTGGCCGCGTCCCAGCGGCACCGGCGCCACATCCTGCCAGTCACTGCCATTCTCGCGGACGAACATCAACTCCTCGACTGGAACCTGGCGCGGGCCGGAGAATTGCGCCCAGCGCTCGCGGGCGATCGCGTAGGCGGCGCGCGCCTGCTCATCCCGTTCCGTCTTCAAGATCGTGAGGTGCGGAATGTAGGGCCAATTTTCTTCGCCGCACAGCCCTTTCCCGCAGAGTTGATCGTGCAGTTCCCGTAACCGATAAGCAGCCCGCTTCACCTGGATAAACACCGTGGGTGTCGTAGGCAGAAAGGTTTCCACGTCTCCCATTTCGACGTTGAACGGAATGACGCGGCCGCAAGCCTGTTCCAGAAATTCCAGCGCGGCCGCTTCGGAACCCGTCAGTTCCCGCGGAGGAAGAATCGTGAGATGGGCGGGCATGTGAGCCGTAGTCGGATGGAGTTCCCGGCGCAGTTCTTCCACAAACTCGCCAACCGGATTGCGGACGTAGGTCACCAACGCGTAGCGTGAACTGGGCATGACTTCCGAGACAAAATTATAGCCCCAGTGCGGCACGCAACGGGAGGCCACCTTTGGGGAGGGTTACGAATGTCACTCCCCTGCCATCTTCTACAATCGCATTTATAATCGAAGTACAGTCGGGGCGTAGCGCAGCCTGGTAGCGCACCTGCCTTGGGCGCAGGGGGTCCGCGGTTCAAATCCGCGCGCCCCGACCAAAGTTTCTGTTCTCGATTCCGCTATCTGCCGTCTGCAGTGGGTTTCAGAACCGCCGTGTTCCGTTCGTCAGTGGCGATCATGCGATAGAACTTCTTGAGTTCGTCCATTTTGCTGACGGGAACGCTCAATTCCTTGATCTCCAGGCTGCGGGTGTAATGCAAGGTCTGCCCGCTGGATTCGGTCTTGCTGTGATAGCTGGCAAAGCTGTAGTCCACATCCATCGGAGGCGGCAGTTCGTCCACTTCATAGCCCGGTGGCAGCGCGATATCGAAACTGTCGGTATCCCGCAACGGCCCTTCGAATTCGAAGGGAAACTGCCGCGGCTCCTTGGTCTCCAGTATCCCCGACGACTTGCTTCCCAGCACACGTGGCCGCACCAACAACAGATTTCCCGCATTCTTTGCGTAGTTAGCGGACTGAAAAGTGTAATTGAAACCGAAAGGCTGGTCGGTGCGATCCAAGTTGATCAGGCTCGCGCGCACAATTTGAAAGCTGGGAAGCGATCCAGCCAAGAGACTTTCGATCGGTTTGATGCGATCGGTATTCCTCGTCACCGTACGCAATCGCCACCGTTCCGATGCAGCGCGATCTCCGAGACGCAGTTCTTCGACATCGCCCTTTAACAGCCCGTTGGCGTCGAGCGTCAGCTTGCCCACGCGCTGGATACTGTTCATGGCTGGCGGCTGTTGCGGCAACTCAACCAGATCACCGCCGTCCGGCGTTACCAGCAAACCGTAATTCGCCTGCAGGTAGCCTCCAATCTGGCCAAAGGGCGTCACCTCGTTAGTTGGGTCAAAGAAGAGAATCCTTCCGAGTTTGGGATGCTGCATTAGGGCAATCAGCGACTGATCCTTCAGGTCATCCGGCAACTTGATGGCAAGGATTACGTGGTTAAACCCGTTGTGCGCCGGCGTCTCACGCGTAACCGCTCCTCGTTCCGTGTTGATCACAACATGGTAGGAGTCCACGCCGATCTGGCGCAGCATGGTGCGCATTAGCGTCGCTTTGTCTTTGCAATCACCGTAGCGGTGCGAGAAAATATGCGGGGCGGCGTGCGGTTGCCAGCCACCGATTCCCCAAGAGATCGCGACATACCGAATGTCGTGCTGCAGGAAAGCGGCGATGGCTTGCATCTTCGCCAAGATTGTGGTGTTCCCCGCAGTCAAAGCGTTCACCTCTTGTTTGATTGGTTCGGAAGCGTCCATCTGTCCGTTCACCAGATTTCCATACCAACTCCCCATGCCATCCCAGTTCGCGAACTCGTTCTTCCGCGAGGTGCCGCCGGAAGGGAAAAACGACACGATCATCTGTCCGGCCACACCCTCCAGAGGAGGCATGTCCGGCTCACGCCTGATCCCTTTGACGTCCCTGACCGCCCATTGCAAAGTGTTGCCGCTTCCCTCGTCTGGCTTCACGTCGGTATGAGAAAGCCATGAGGCCTTAAAAACCCAGCCGGGAGGCAGTTGCAGCGAGTAACGGCTCTCGCGAGTTGGATCGGCGTTCTGGAATTGCCAAATGTCTTGCAACCAGAAGGGCCGTTCCTCCACTTCATATTCGTAGCCAACGATGTTGCCCACATCGGGCGCCGGCACACGTAGTATTTTGTATCTTAAGTCCGAGATCAATTCACCGCCTTCAGCTGGCGCGGCAAAATCCACCGCGTCCTTCTCCTTGACCTCGTAGTCCTTGCCGTGCGCCGGGATACACCAGGCATGGATGCTTGTGATTCTTCGGCTTGGATTGAAATAGACACCTACCGTGCCGCGCTCCCGTCCTTCAGGCCGCAGAATCTTGTAGGCCTCGCGTACATGCTTTCTGATCTTATCCTCCGACAGAACGGAGACGTTAGTTTCGGAATACAGCAACACCGCGTCGGTCTTGTCATCGTAGGAGGACAGCGTGGCTCCGACCAGAGCATGCATCCACGGCGGGGCGTCTCCACTGGCCGCCGCCCGCGGCACCATGGCCAAAAAACAGACAGCGGCCCAGAAAACAACCAGTAGCATTGGATTTCGATGCCCAGCCCGTAAACGGGCTTCCGATTTCGATGAACTTACGGCATCGCTAAAGCGATGCCCCGATACAAATCGGAGTTTTTCTGTGGGCTGTGAAGCCGGACCTTTCCCAAGACGATTTAAGCGATACCTTCTAGTTACTGGCATGGATTTCCCCTGGCTGCAGGACGATCTGTTCCCCATCGCCAGTCCTCACTACCTGAAAGAATTGCCGAAGGGACGCGTAGTACTTCTGGTCTATTAGCAAAATGTCGATGGTTAACCTCCTCGTCAGCCGTAGGGATCCTTGGCTGGGGTCCACCTTCAAGGTATAGCGAATGATGTGTCCATCCTGATTCTGCGCCGGTGGCACACTACTTACTTGCCACCCCGGCGGAAGCTCGACAGTTATGTCGTCGGCTTTCTCGTGCGGATACCTAAAATAGATAGGGTGAACCCGATTGGCGTGTTCAAAGGTCCCTTTCTCAGCCGCGGTGAAGATGGCGGCGGGAACCATTACCCGCCGGCCGGCATTCGAGACCCAACCCGGAATCTTCAAGTTAAACTCCGCGACCAGCGGGCTCTCCGAACTGGTCCAGTCGGGTTTGTTAGTCAGTTCCACCTCGGCCGCCGCCTCGATTTGTGAGGTTACGCGCTCCTCCAGGAACTTCTTGCGTGCCACATCGTCCGCGTGCCGCTCTTCCAACCGTTGATACATGGCTTCTAGTCCGGTGTAGGTGACAGTTACCTTCCCTTCCAGATCGCCCGTGTCGGAAAGCTTAAGGTTCCCCACGCGTTCGATCCGCGACTCGGAGGGCTCGGGGAGCGTGGTCCGAATCCAGGTCCCGCCGTCCTTATCGAGCCGCAAGCCCGTGACACCCGTTTCCGACCAGGTCAGCAGGCCGAATGGCGTGAAGGCTCCTCCTGGATCCAGATAAAGTTCTTTCCCATTCAGCTTGACGAGTACAACGTTGGAATCCAATTTCGCGCTTTGCATCGTAACCGGAGTGAAAAAATATTCTCCGCGACCCGAAACCCAGCAACCGTAGGCTTCAAAACCCGCCGCGCGCACCAGGCCAAGGAACAACCAGGTCAGCTGGACGCCGTTGCCATAGCCTCGCTTCCAAATCTCCTCCACGTTTTCCACCGGCTTTTCTTTTTCGCGTTTGGCCTCCTGCTCGGTCTTTGCCAGTTCGTAGGACTTATTTCGGATCTGCTGCACCCGGTCATAGATCTTTCGCAGTTTCACGTCCTGCGAGTCGCTCGGCGAGACAATTTGCGCCACCGCCTCCTCCATAGCCTTGCGCTTTCCGATGAAACCTTCCAATTGCCCGTTCCGCTGCTTCCCGAAGTGCTTCCAGAAACTGGCCTGGTCTTTCTCGCCCAAGCCCTCCTCATAGATAAAATCCACTCGCGATTTCAGTTCGTTCGCAGGCGGCATGAAGTCTTCCGTCTGGAACGCTGGTATGTTGTCCGCTACCATACGTACGATGTGATCGGGTCCCTCTTTGGGAGCCGCGCCAGAAGGCAGGCCCTGCCAGCTCCAGCGCAGAGAATACGTCACGTAACTGTTGCCGAAGAAGGGCTTCAGGGAAAATTGTGCCCTTTTTGTGAACAGCTCATCGCTCAGAATCCAATGGGAATCGAAGAGCGTATATTCATTGGAATCGACGGTGTAGTAATACTCGATGATGCCCCCGACCTCCACGTCCGGGAGAGTAAAAGTTTTCGCGAGGACCTTCAATTCCCTACCTTCGAACTTTCCCTTGACCAGATACTTTTCAAAAACTTTGACGTCGGAGTTTACGATCGAGCCGTCTGGCCTGATGGTCCGAGCCCTCACGTTCACTACGTTCTGGCTCTCTTTGAAAAATGGAATCTCGACGTCGGCATGTTTCCGGCCCTCTTCGGTCAGAATCTTGATGCGAAAGTAATTGTCTTCATGCGGGGTCTGGATGTTGTCGTCACGGTCCACCTGCCGGTACAAAATGATCGCGGGGGCGCCCGGCGCCAGCGGTTCGCTGGTCATCTTGAGTTCCTCGGGCGAAACCGGCTGGAATCCCACGCCCGCCTTCGCCGGCGGCACGATGGCCAAAAGACACACAGCGGCCCAGCAAGTAACCAGCAATGCCTTCGGGCTAGTCATTCGCGTAGGAACAGAGTTACTTGCTGGCATGGATCTCCCCCGGCTGCAGGACAATCTGCTCGCCATCGCCGGTCCGCACAACTTGAAAGAAACTCCGAAGTGCCGGGTAATACTTCGCCTCCAGCAGCAGAATGTCTATACTTAGCTTTCGCGTCAGCCGCAAAGTTCCTGAGCCCTGTTCCGCCTTCAATGCGTAGTGAACGGTTTGCAGATTCTGGTCTCGCGCCTCCGGCACACTGCTCACTTGCCATCCTGCGGGAAGTTCGACGGTCACGTCATCTAGCTTGGCGTGGGGATACTCAAAATAGACAGGCAGCGTCCGGCTGGCGTGTTCAAATATCCCTTTCTCGGCGGCGGTGAAAATCGCGGCGGGAATAACTGCTCGCTTGCCCGCATTCGAGACCCAGCCCGGAATCTTCAAGTTGAATTCCGCCACCAGCGGTGCCTCCGAACTAGTCCAGTCCGGTTTGTTGGTTAGCTCCACTTCGCTCGCCGCTCCGATTTGCGACTCTAGGCCGTCTTCCAGATACTTCTTGCGCTCCACTTCATCCGCGTGCCGCTCTGCCAGCCGATCACGCATGGCTTCCAGCCCGACGTAAGTAACGGTAAGTTTCCCTTCCAGATCGCCCGTATCGGAAAGCTTCAGTTTCCCCACACGTTCGATCCGCGACTCCGAAGATGGCGGCAGCGCGGTCTGGATCCAAGTCCCGCCATCCTTATCCAGCTGCAACCCCGGAACCCCTGTTTCCGACCATGCCAGTAGCCCAAACGGCGTGAATTTTCCGCCTGGATCAAAATAAGCATCCTTCCCATTTAGCTTGACGAGAACAATATTGGCGTCCAACTTCGCGCCTTCCATGGTAACGGGAGTGAAGAAGTAACGTTGGCGATCTGAAACCCAGCATCCGTGGGCTTCGAGACCTGCGGCCCGCGTCAAGCCCAGAAACAGCCACGTCAGCTGCTGGCCATCGCCATAGCCACGCTTCCAAAGTTCCTCCACATTTGCCGGCGGCTTCTCTCTTTCCCGCTGTTCTTCCTGCTCGGTTTTCCGCAACTCGTACGATGTGTTCCGGAACTGCTGCACCCGGTCATAGATCTTTCGCAGCTTCACTTCCTGCGAATCGCCCGGCGAGACAATTTGGCCCACCGCCTCCTCCATCGCCTTCCGCTTTCCGACGAAGCTCTCTAACTCCCCATTTCTCTTCTTGCCGAGGTCCTTCCAGTAAGTGGCTTGGTCGGTTGCGTTCATCGTCTGCTCATAGATAAAATTCACCCGCGACTTCAATTCCTCCGGAGGAGGCATGTGGTCCTCTGCCTGGAACGCCGGTAGATTGCCGACCTCCATCCGCACGATGCGGTCAGGGCCCGCTTTTGGAGGAACCGCGCCAGGAGGCAAGTAGTTACTCCAGCGCAGGCTCCACGGCGACGACTTGCTCGTGTAGGGCTTCAGAGAAAACTGGGCCTTCCGCGTGAACAGTTCCTCACTCACAATCCAACGGGAGTTGTAAACGAAGTGCATCCTCGGGTTGACCGTATGCTGCCCCAAGTAGTCCAAGGTATAGGAGTATTCGATAATGCCTCCAACCTGCACGTCCGGCAGGGTAAAGGTCTTCGCTAGAACGCCGACCCCCCTCCCCTTGACCAGATTCTTTTCGAAAGGCTTGCCGTCGAAGTTTATGATCGAGCCATCTGGCCGGATGGTCCGAGCTCTCAGCTGCACCAACTCCTCGTCCTCCTTGCGGAATGGGACCTCGACATTCGCGTACTTGCGCCCCTCGTCGGTCAGAATCTTGATCCGATAGTAATGGTCTTCGTGATTGGTGGCGCCGTTGTCGTCCCGGTCCACCTGCCGGTACAAAATGATAGCGGGCGCTCCCGGCGCGAGGGGCTCGCTGGTCATCTTGAGTTCATCGGGTGAAACCGGCTGGAATCCGATTCCCGCCTTCGCCTCCTGCGCTGCCAACATGCCGAGCGCAAGCCCGACCGCTAACCACTTGCCCAACCGGAACATAGTCATCGTCATTTCTCCGCAGGTAAATGCAGGGTTAGCAGAGCTATCGAGAAACAGGATTCGCTGCAGGCGGGAAACACGTAAGAAGAGGGGGACGCGTGGCGATGTGCGCGGGAACAACAATTCCGCCTCCTCCGGCTTCCGGGCCCCTCGAACCAGAATCCGGTAACTGAATTAACCGTTGAGTATAGCCGGAGGTGACCATCCGTCAAGGACGGAGATCACAAATGCGCGAGGAAATTCAGGGACGCGGGCCCGAATCCAGAGTTGCTGTGACCACAAGCAGGTGCCGAGCTGCGCTCGGCATGGACAGCCGAGGCGGCTGTCCCTCCAGTAACTGGACACGGCAACCTTGAATCCGCTCTAACTTATAGCTGAGAGCTGATGGCTGATCGCTGCGATTTATAGCTCGTACTTCTTCATCAGGTGGCGAAACGAGCGGTAGGAGATACCTAGCACGTCGGCGGCTCGGACCTGCACGCCGTTGGTTTGTCCGAGGGCGGACTGCAGCAGCGAGCGCTCGATCTGCGCGACGTAGTTTTCCATGTTCACGCCTTCGGGTAGAACGGCGCCCGCGGGCATACTGGCGGCGGTTTCCGCTCCGGCGGCTACGGCTCGGGCTTTGGGACGCTCGGCCGGCAACTCGACTCGCAGTTCGTTCGAGGTTTCGAGCGCCACCGCGCGTTCGATGGTGTTCTCCAGTTGTCGGACGTTGCCCGGCCAATCGTAGCCGGTCAGAGCTTCCAGCGACTGGGCGGCGATGCCGTGAATGCTCTTCCCCGCTCCGGGAGCATATTTTTTCAGGAAGTGATTGGCCAGCAGCGGGACATCGTCGCGGCGCTCGCGCAGGCCGGGCACGCGAATGGGAATCACGTTCAGACGATAGTAGAGGTCCTCGCGGAAGGTGCCGTCGGCGACCTGGCGGTCGAGATCGCGGTTGGTGGCGGCGATGACGCGGACATCCACCGGGATTTCGCTGGTGCCTCCTACCGGACGCACGGTGCGCTCCTGGAGGACACGCAGCAACTTGACTTGCATGGGCATGGTCATCTCAGCGATCTCGTCTAGAAAGATCGTGCCCTGGTCGGCGACTTCGAACAGGCCGCGGCGGTTCTGGTTGGCTCCGGTGAAGGCGCCCTTGACGTAGCCGAAGAGTTCGCTTTCGAGTAAGGTCTCGGGAAAGGCGCCGCAGTTGACCGAGACAAAGGCTTCGGCGGCTCGCGGCGAGCAGGTATGCACGGCGCGGGCAACCAGTTCTTTGCCGGTTCCGCTTTCGCCGTAGACCAGAATCGTGCTGCTGGTGGTGGCTACGGTGCGGATGGTCTGCTTCAGCTTTTCGATGGCGGGGCTGACGCCCACGATGTTGTCGAGCGAGTTGCGGGTGGCCGCGTCGCGGCGCAGGGCAAAATTCTGGCGGCTGAGCGAAACCTTGCTGAGGGAGCGGGCGATGGCGAGTTTGACCTCGTCCACCAGGCCGGGACTTTTGCGGATGTAATCGGTCGCGCCTCCGGCCTTGACCGCCTGCACGGCGGCTTCGTAGTCGTCGACCGCCGTCATCAGAATGACGGCGGAGTCGGGCGAGATCTGGTGGGCGTGGCGCAGGACTTCGACGCCGTCGACCCTGGGCATCTTGATGTCGGTCACGATCACGTCAAACAGGGCGCTGTCGATTTTGCGCTTGGCGGCTTCGCCGCCGGTGACGGTTTCGACTTTATGGCCATCGCGGCGCAGGGCAATGTCGAGCAGTTCGCAGATGGAGCGCTCGTCATCGCAAACCAGGATGTTACCCACGCGCGCCTCCTCCTGCTCCCACTGCCGCCGCGGCCAGTGCGGCTCGGGCAGATTCCGATGCGGAGGAGGTTAAGGCGGAGGAAGTTCCGGCCGCGGCGCCGTGCTGTTGCGCGTGGTCATTTTCCATTTCCATGCGCCGCAAGCGCACCACGAAGCTGGTGCCCTTGCCGACTTCCGAACGCGCCCACACTTTGCCCTCATGCGCCTGCACGATCTGGTAGACGATGGCCAGGCCGAGGCCGGTTCCTTCCTCAAAGGTCGACTGGAAGGGCTCGAAGATCTTTTCCGTCTGTTGCGGATTGATGCCGGGTCCGGTATCGGAAAAGCTCATCTCCCAGTCCGGACCGCGCTCGGCCAGGGATACGGTCAGGGTTCCACCTTGGTCCGTCGTCTTGATGGCGCGGACGGCGTTTTCGCAGAAGTTCCAGAACACCTGCTTGAGCTTGTCGCCATCGGCCAGCACCCAGGCTTCGGACTTCGGCAGGCTGCGCTCGAGCTGGATGCCCGTGTCCTCGGCGGTGAGGCGGTGTTCGAGCAAGGTGAGCGTGTCCTCGAGCAACGGAATCAGATTAACGCGCTCGAATTTATATTGCTTGCCCCGGGAGTAGGCCAGAAAATCGGTGATGATGTGGTTGAGGCGATCGGACTCGCGGATCACAATCTGCAGCAGGTGGCGCTCTTCGGAATTCAAGGAAGGCGCATCCGACAACATGCTGACCGAGCCGGCGATGGAGGTCAGGGGATTGCGGATTTCGTGAGCGATGGCGGCGGCCAGGCGGCCGACTGCGGCCAGGCGATCCTGCATGCGCACCTCGCGTTCCAGGCGGCGGATCTCGGTGAGGTCGTCAAAGGAGTACACAAAGCCCAGGCCACCGGGCGCGCTCAGGTTGAGGGCCGAGACCAACACGCGAAAGGTCTTGCGAAAGCCGTTGACGGCCAGGTAGCGGACTTCGGCATCGCCCCGGCTGGCGCCGCAGTGGGGCAACGGATCCTGAAAAAGATCGGCCACGGAGCGTCCGCGCAACTCGGCTTCGGAGGCCCCTAGCAGTTGCTGGGCCGCCCGATTGGCCAGGGTGATGCGTCCGTCGAGGCCGGTGGCGATGACACCGCCGCTCATGGACTGCACGATGTTTTCGTGGAGCGCCTGGAGATTTTCGAGCGCACCGCTGGCATCTTTCAATTGCACATTTGCCTGGCGGAGCTTGCTCATCAACAAGCCGGCGAGGTAGGCGATGGCGAAATAGGCAAACAGGTTGACTAGGATCACTACCTGCAAGGCCTGCAGTTTGGGATGCGAGCTGGCATAGGAGGGAATGACCAGGTAGTAATCGAGTTCGAGGATGGTTCCAAACAGGATGAAAGCCAGGGCGGCGCTGAGAAATCCCCAGGATCGGGGCAGGAGCATGCACGCGACCACAATGACCAGGGGGTAGAGAAAATTCAGCGAACTGTCGATGCCGCCGGTGACATGGACGACCAGAGTGACCATGGCCAAATCGGCGAGCACCTGGAGCATTGCCTGCAAGCGGTGTTCGCTCCAGACCGAAACCAGAAAAAGGAAGAACAGCGAGAGCACGAACCACAGCACCATCCCGGTAAGAAAGGGAGCGATGGGCAGGGGGCTGGGAGTGAGGCGGATGACGGCAAGTTCGATGGCGAGCAGGACCATCAGGATGAGGATGCGCACCTTCACCAGCCAGGTCAGCCAGTTCCGCTCGTTGGAGGTGAAGGGCATGAATTCGGCCGTTCGTCTTTGGTCGTTAGTCGTTCGCAGTTCGTCGCCAGCCCTCGAACCTTTGGAGTTAGCCGCTGGCGACGGGAGTTTGTGCCCGGCGACCAGCGACTAACGACCAACGACTGTTTTTCTATCCTGCTAGTTTCGCGATCATCGAGAACAGCGGCAGGTACAGAGAAACGACAATGCCACCGATGCTGAAGCCGAGCATGGCGATGATGACCGGCTCCAGCATGGCCAACATGTCTTTGGTGGCGGAGTCGACTTCGTCTTCGTAGAAGTCCGCGATCTTCTGCAGCATGGAGTCCATGGCGCCGGTGGCTTCGCCGACGCCGATCATCTGGGTCACCATGTTGGGGAAGACGCCGCATTCGCGCAGGGGATCGACGATGGTGCGTCCTTCTTCGATGGCCTTGCGCACCTTCATCAGCGCCTCTTCCAGCACGGCGTTGCCCGAGGTGCGGGCGGTAATGGCCAAGCCTTCGAGAATGGGGACGCCCGAAGTAATGAGCGTGCCCAG
>CAWABC010000020.1:0-27743 GCA_963780105.1 uncultured Acidobacteriaceae bacterium | reverse complement strand
CTCGACAAGTGCCCGAGGGGCTGGAGCCCGCGTTTTTTGCAACTCTGAGCGGCACGGCTGAAGAGGCTGCGGAAAAAGTGTCTTCCGGACGGCATTCACACCTCGGCGGATAAGGAGTGTGCGCGAGGACTCAGTCGTCCCTCGGGACTTGAATTCTTTCTTCCATTCTTCCTCGGCGCTGAAGCGCTGGGCTAAGCTCGGATGCCCCTCCGGGGCTGGATTTTCAGATTTCTTTCCACCGGATTGCCCAACAACGGGTCTCACGCACACACTGAAGCGCTGCGCCACCCCAAATCAAGTGCAACATCGAGTTTTTCGCAGGCTGTGAAGCCGTGCCCTACCCAAACCCGTTCGTGGGTCAGTCTTCAGTCCTTGTGGAGAAACTTGTAATCGAGGATGGAGGCCGCCAGCCCGTACGCGTCTTCAACATTGTCCACCGCATCCTTGATACGAATCAGCCTTCCCTGGCAAAGTACGCTGCTGTTTTTTTGTCCGGAGATTTCTTCGGGCATCTCGAAGATCAGTTCCACCAGTGCGTTGGCCGGCAGTTGCTGTGGGCCGTGAAACAGCACGCCCGACTGGCTGATGTTCTGGATGACGCCTTCATACCAGGTATGAAGATTCTTTCCGCGGTAGCGAACCGGAAGCTTCGACCGCAGGCGACGCGCCCGGGGCATCCAGGTCGGTTGCTTTTGACCGGAGCGGCGCCGGACGGTCGTGGTCTCCGCCACCGGTTCGTCGACCCGATTTCCGCGACGCATCGTTTTCCAGTCGTACTGGTAAGCGGATGCGCACACCAGGCAGACTTGGTAGTACTCCCCGTTGGCCGCGCGGCGCGGCCAGGAAAACTCGTGCGAGCAGCGTCCTAGCATCAGAACATCCATGAGTCTTTGCGGCATGACGTTTAAGTAGTGCCCCCTACCAATCGGACACCTCCATCTTCCGACGGCCTGCCGTTCTGGATAGGTTACTTTCGTGTATCGCAGCTTAGGCCTTATGCTTTTCCATATGGCACGAATCGAACGGTCGCGCATGGGCTTTGTCCTCGCCGGAGGCAAGAGTTCCCGCATGGGCATGAATACAGATAAAGCCTTTCTGGATTTTCGCGGCCAAAGCTTGATCGAGCGCGCGCTCACCGTGATGGGCACGGTCTGCGACCGCGTGACCATCGTCGGCGACCCCGGCAGGTTTGCAAAATACGCATCTTCCAAGTATGTACCAGTGGTGGCCGACATTTTCCCCGGATGCGGTCCCCTCGCTGGCATTCACGCCGCGCTCACGCATTCCACCGCCGAACTGAACCTGATGCTCGCCGTAGACATGCCCTTCGTCTCCAGGGAGCTTCTGGAGTTTCTTTTCGCGGCGGCCGAACCCGGTGGCGCGATCATCACTGTGCCTCGCACCAGCAGAGGATTTCAGCCGCTCTGTGCGGTCTATCGACGCGAGTTCTCCATTGCCGCGGAGCAGGCTTTGCGGGCAGGGAAGTACAAGGTCGATGCGGCGTTTTCCAGCGTGTCGGTTCGGGTGATCGAAGAGAACGAATTGGCGTTAGCGGGCTTTTCCGAGCAGAGTTTTTTCAACGTGAACACCCCGCAGGATTGCCTGGCGGCCGAGGGCCGGTTGAAGCCCACGTAGGGACAGCCGCCCCCGGCTGTCCAGCGGGGCGAAGCCCCGCCACGCTCTTGGGGCTCAAATCGACTAACGAAACCCCGGCGAGCTGCGCTCGCCTGGACAGCCGAGGGCGGCTGTCCCCACGCTAGCGCTTGAGCCGCGCGGCCATCTCGTGCCATGCTGATAGCCATGGGCTGCTGCAGGCACGCTATCTCCCTACATCGAGTTCAAGGACGTCTCCAAGGCATTTGGAGATCGGATCGTTCTCCAGGACGTCAGCTTCGACGTGTTGCCGGGTGAGATGGTCTGCATTCTCGGCCGCAGCGGCGTCGGAAAATCGGTGGCGCTCCACAACATCATGGGCTTCCTGAAGCCGGATTCCGGCCGGGTCATTGTCGCCGGCCAGGACATCACCGACTACAACGAGGTCCAACTCGAAGAAATCCGCAAGAAAGTCACCATGGTGTTTCAGAACGGCGCCCTCTTCGATTCCTTAACGGTCGGTGAAAACGTCGCTTTCCCCTTGCGCGAAAAAAGAGAGCTTTCCGAAGAGCAGATTTACCAGGTCGTCGATGGCCTGCTCGAAATGGTCGGCGTCAAGGAGATGCGCGAGCTGTTGCCTTCCGACCTTTCCACCGGCATGAAACGTTCCGTCGCCATCGCGCGAGCGCTCTCCGCCCAACCCGAGTGCGTGCTCTACGACGAGCCCACCACCATGGTGGATCCGCTGATGGGGAATCTGCTCGGCGATCTCATCGCCCGGCTCAAACTGCAATTGCACTCTGACCTCGGTCGTCGTCACCCACGACATGCGCCTGGCCAAGAAGCTGGCCGACCGCATCGTCTTCCTGTACGAAGGCCGCGCGATCTTCTTCGGGCCCTACAAGGACATGGAGAAATCCGACCGAGCCCATCATTCATGAGTTCCTGGAGTTGGATGAGTTGAAGCTGGAAGCGTAAGGCAAGTGGAGAGCCGGGCGTCCCCGCCCGGCCGCCAACGGCTGGACGGGCGGGACGCCCGTCGCTCCATTAGAAATCCTTGTCCTCACCAGGTTCCTCCACGGTGATCGAACTCTGCGCGGGGTCGCCTTTCATCATCTTCTCGACGTACTTCGCGATCACGTCGGCTTCCAGATTCACGGGGTCGCCCGGCTTCAGCGACCCGAGATTGGTCAGCTCGACCGTGTGCGGAATGATGGCGATGGTGCAGCGGTTGTGTTCGAGTTTCGCGACCGTCAGGCTGATGCCTTCAATGCAGATCGAACCCTTGTATACGGTGTACTTCTCGACTTCGGATGGGATTTCGATATGCAGCCACCAGTTCTCGGAACTCCGAGTACGATGCGCTCGAGCTCGATCAGCTTGCCCACGCCATCGACGTGCCCCTGAACAATGTGGCCACCGAAGCGCCCGTCGGCCTTCATGGGCAACTCCAGGTTTACCATTGCGCCCTCGTGCATCCGCGAGAACGAAGTGCGCACCCAGGTTTCCGGCGCCAGGTCGGCGCAGAATGATTTTGGCTTGATGTCAAGCGCCGTCAGGCAGACGCCGCTGACCGCGATGCTGTGGCCGGTTCCCAATTCTTTCGGGGCATTCGCAGCCTCGACGGTGATGCGGCGATTCTCGCCGCGTTGCTCGATCTTTACGACTTTGCCCACTTCTTCGACAATTCCGGTAAACATAAGAGCTATATCTCCTCGTAGTAGTATGCCGTGAATTCCTAACTTAGATGCCCATTGTCATCCTGAGCGAAGCGAAGGACCTGCTTTCTTGTCAGGGCATGAGACAGCAGGTCCTTCGCTTCGCTCAGGATGACAACTCATACCTGTGTCGTGAATATGAAGGTACAGCTTATCCCCCTCCCGAGTACGGGTCGCGCAGATACCCTTCCAGCGCGAAATCTTCGCCGAAACGATGCAACTCGAACCGCTGCACGCACTGTGCCCTGCCGTGCAAACTTTCCCCAGCAAGGAAGGGAACCGCGCCCTCGCCAAAAATCTTCGGTGCATAGTAGAGGAACACCTTGTCCACCTCGCCGGAGGCCAGGGCCGCGCCGTTCACCAGCGCTCCACCTTCGATCAGCAGGCTGGTGATTTCCAGTTCTCCCAGGCTCTGGACAATGGCGGCGAAGTCGGGGCGTCCGTCCGCGGTCGCCGATATCTGTTGCACGCGAATCCCCTTCGCTTCGAGCGCCTGTCTAGGTTGTTCCTCCGCCGTCGAACACAGCACCAGAACATCGTTCTCGGCGGTCTGGATCACGCGCGACGCCAGCGGAACGCGCAAGTAAGAATCCAGAATCACGCGCAGCAACTTGCGCCTTCGAGGCAGGCCGCTTCGGTCGGTGAGCAACGGATCGTCCGCCATCACCGTTCCCACTCCCGCCAGGATCGCGTCATTCTGATGGCGCAGTTGCTGCACATGAGCGCGCGCCACCTCGCCCGTGATCCAATGGTATCCGCTGCGCGCGCCCTCCGTCGCCGGCGTGGCCGAGCCCGACTCCGCGTGCCGGGTTTCGTGGCGTCGGCGATCTTCCCGTCGAGGGTCATCGCCGATTTCAGAGTGACCAGCGGCTTGCCACGCCGGATGTACTTGGCGAAGCTCTCATTCAGTTTCTTTGCTTCCGCTTGGAACAACCCGATTTCGACTTTGATTCCCGCCGCGCGGAGCTTGGCAAATCCCTGACCCGCCACTTGTGGATTTGGATCCTCCATGGAGCAGATCACGCGGCTGATTCCGGCCGCGATCACGGCATCGGCACACGGCCCGGTACGTCCCTGATGCGAGCACGGCTCCAGATTCAGGTAGAGAGTTCCGCCCCGCGCCGCGGCGCCCGCTTGCTCTAATGCGAGTACCTCGGCGTGCTTTACGCCGTCATAGGTGTGCGTGCCAACTCCGGCTTCGTGGCCCGCGGCGTCCACCACAACCGCGCCCACGGCGGGATTCGGCGACACGAGGCCAACGCCCGCTCGCGCTAGGTCCAGCGCCTTTCGCATGTGTTGTTCGTCGGTTGTCATACCAGAGCCGCTTCACCAGCGGAGCACGGAGAAAAACCAATTCATAAATTTCGAGGAGGATAACCTGCGATCCTCATCTTCCTCATCGGGCTTCTGCAACAATGCTACCGCGCCAGATCGATTTTGCGGACCGCGTCTGCTTCGGCGGTGGCACATCCGCCAAGGGATCTTCGACTGATCCGGAGGGCTCGGGGACGGAACAGGTTCCGCACGAAGCGCAGAACAAACCACAAGACAACCGCAACAATCGCCAGTTGCCACCAGACTTTCATCAGTTGTTTTCCTCCGTGCCTCCGTGTCTCCGTGGTGGATTCTTACGCAAACAGCGAATCCACAAAATCCTTAGCATCGAACGGCAGCAAATCCCCCGCCTTCTCCCCGACGCCGACATACCGCACCGGCAGTCCCAACTCGCGCGAGATTGCGACCACGACGCCGCCTTTGGCCGTGCCATCGAGCTTGGTCAACACAATTCCCGTGACTCCGGACGATTGCGTGAACTGCCGCGCCTGCTGTAATCCATTCTGACCGGTGGTGGCATCCATCACTAGCAAAGTCTCGTGCGGCGCGCCCGGTACGATGCGTTGTGCCGTGCGCTTCATCTTTTCGAGTTCGAGCATCAGGTTTTGCTTGGTGTGCAGCCGCCCGGCAGTATCGACGATCACGTAATCGGTTTTGCGCGCGGTTGCCGCCTGCAGCGCATCGAATAACACAGCGGACGGATCGCCGCCGGCTTTCGTCTTGATCACTTCCGTTCCCGTGCGCTGTCCCCAAATTTCGAGTTGCTCGATCGCCGCCGCGCGGAATGTATCCGCCGCGCACAGCAGCACCGTCTTGCCTTGCGCACGAAACACCTGCGCTAATTTTCCGATCGTGGTCGTCTTGCCCGTGCCGTTCACGCCCACCACGATAATCACCTCCGGCGTGCCGTCCACCTTGGTCACGGGCTGTGCACCGGTTGACGTCAGAATCGCCAGCAATTCCTCTTTCAGCAGCCGTTTGAGTTCATTCACATCCTTGATCTGCTTCCGGTCGGCTTTGTCGCGCAGCTTCTCCAGAACCTCATGGGTGGTGGTGGTGCCGAGGTCGGCGCCAATCAGCGTGGCTTCCAGATCGTCGAGCGTGGAGCGGTCGATCTCCTTGCCGATGGAAACGACATCTTCGATGCGCTCGGCCAGGTTCTCGCGCGTGCGCGAGACGGCCTCCTTCATGCGCTCAATAAAACTGGGTTTCTGTTCTTCGTCCAGACTGCCAAAAAGAGTTTGAATCATGAGGTATCCGACACCGATTATAGGAGAATCGACGCGGGAAAGGCAATTTGCCACTCGCGTTAGGTAGTCTGAACCCTTTGCTCGGCAACCCCCCACCAATTCTCGGAGTGCTTCAGGTTCGCGTGGTTTCGATCGTGAGAGGATCGAGGGGTCGGGTGGACGGAGCGGCACCGGAGCGGGTGCGGCGATTCCAGCGGGATCGTCTGCGTCAGTGATTTCTGAATACGAATTTCTCCCCGGTGAAACACCGCCAGCAGCGCGGCCACGGCCTTGGGGTCAAGGCGCTGTCCCGAGAGCTTTGAATGATGCGCAGAGCTTCCACCGGATCGTGCGCCTTCTGGTAAGGACGGTTGGTGGTCAGAGCGTCAAAGGTGTCTGCGACCGCAATCACGCGCGCCAGCAGCGGAATCTCGTCGCCTTTCAGACCGTAAGGATATCCGCGCCCATTGAGCGCCTCATGATGCAGTTCGATTCCGGGCAGCATCTCGCGCAATTGCGGCACCGGACGCAGGATGTTCGCGCCCTTGGTGGTGTGCGTCTTCATGATCTCGAATTCTTCCGGAGTCAGAGCGCCCGGTTTTTTCAGGATGCGGTCTTCGATGCCGATTTTGCCGACATCGTGCAGCTGCGCCGAGACGCGCAGGATCTCCAGGAATCCCGGATCCAGCCCCATCTCTTTCGCGATCATCAGCGAGTATTTCGTAACCCGGTCGGAGTGGCCGCGCGTGTAGGGGTCCTTTTCGTCGACCGCGCCGGCCAGCATCTGGATCGACCCCATGAACAGGTTCTTGTTTTCATCGGCGGCGCGCTTCAGGTCCTCGACGAACTGTTCCAGTTCTTCCGACATGGTGTTGAACGTCGTCGCCAGTTCGCCGATCTCGGTGCGCGTTTTCAGGTGCACGCGCTGGGAAAAATCGCCGCGCGCAATGGCCTGGCTCGACTGCGCCAGCACTTGCAGCGGGCTGGTGATCCGCCGCGCCGAGAAAATACTCAGGCCCACACTGGCAAACACCGCCAGCCATGCCAGCAAGCGCCCCGTGCGCTGCATCTCGTAGATTCCGCGATACGCTTCTTCGCGCGGCTTCTGCACCACCACCGCCCAATCCAGCGAGGTCACCGGACTGTACGTTCCCAGCATCTCGGTCGTGTTTTTGCCATCGCGAATCGTGAATTCGCGGGTCGCCGCCAACTGGGCTTTCGCGCCTTCGTCCACAAAGCTGCGGACGATCTCGAAGTGGGTCATGTCCTGTCCGGTGGCATATTGCGTCGTCGCCGCCGCCACCAGCCTGCCCTGGCTGTCCACGACGTACGGCATCAATCCGCTCTGGCTGACTTGCTGCAACCGGCGAATCAGGTAGTCCATGTCGACCACCGACCCGATCATCCCCAGAAAGCGTTTGTCGAACATGATCGGCGAACTGACCAACATGACCGTGTGCGCGGATTTTCCGCTGCCCACCATCAACGGCTGGCCGCTGTAGATCGCGTCCTTCGCGGGCGGCTTGATAGGCCCGCTCCAGTTCCCGTTGCAGAAAGGCATCGGGCTCAATACGCCCGGCGGAAACTCCCTTGGCGTCGGCATTCAGCAGCGTGGCGTAGGCAATGTCGTTCGACGACGAAACAAAATTCTCCAGCATGGCCCGCAGTTCGGGCGTCAGAAGTTTCTGCGCGCTCAGGTCGTTCCCGCTCGGATTGGCCAGCATCATCACCTGAATCGACGACGACAAATTGGCCAGCATCATATGCAGCGCTTCCTGGTGCTGGGAAATGTCGTCGGCCAGCGAACGCGTGACCGTATTTTGCAGCAGCATTTCGTTGGTCTTGAGGCGCTCCCGGTTCATGGTCTCGATCTGCGCCGAGTAGAAGTACATCGGGAGGACGCTGATCGCCAACAGCACGCCCAGGATGACGTACAGCAGCGGAACGCGCGCGGGAATGGGCAGTTTTAACGGCAAAAGGCAGTCCTGTCGGCCCAAGCGCGGGGGCGCGCTGGTCCGTCCTGCATCCATTCTAAGGGGTTGGCGGTGGTTACCTCAGGTGCTCAAAGTACACCACACCGTTACGGACGTACTCACACTGCCGGTTACCGCGCGGTCTCACGTGCTCCGCGCCTGGGCAAATTGCGACTCTCCCGCCTCTGACGCCAAGCCACCCCTACGCACACCACTGCGAACCATCGCTCATCCAGCATCCGACGCGCTCCGCGCGCCCGATAGGGATCTCAAGCTGGATTTGCTGAAGTCCGGGTGGTACCGTAGTTCCAATAGTCCTTCTGGCATTGCCGCTTTGACATCAAAAGTCTGGTAGGGGGCTAACCAACCCTGCTCTCCCCATGGCAGATAGTAAAACTGTCTGATCATGACCCATCCGCCCGTTCAGCTGTTCGTCTTGGAGCTCGATATGTCGGGGCTTCCAAAGTAGAAGGTTCGCGGTACCTAGGCCCGTCAAGAATCTTACTTGCGGTCCAGTGCTCGCCTGGAGCGCCCTCGCCGCGTCGATTTCGGGAGCCGACCAGGTGTTCAACCAGCCGTCGTGGTCATCGACGTGTGGTATTGGGGGGACTACTTCTATCGGGTGGGCCGCTTCCATCCGGTAACGCCTCCAAATGTCGCCATACGCCATGAGCCAGGTAACGATGAACACGAGCACCAAAAGCAGCGACAATGCTCGGGACCATCGGGGCAGCCGAGATAGCTCCGATAGGAACACCGTGACAATGGAAAGCACCGCGATGCACAAGACGATATTGAAACGCCACGGAAACTGCACCGCCGCGAACAGGAGAGGACACATCTTCCATACCGGGAAGCTTAGGCGAAACATCAGAAATACAGGAATGACGCAAACCGCAAGCCAGAAAAACACTTTCGTCCTGGAATCCTTCTGACCTTTCGCGAGCACTATGACGCTGCACAATACGCCGAGAGCGATCATGTTAAGAACCGTCAATGAGATCGCATGAACAAACCCCCCGGCGTGTAACAGCGTTCCTATGGCGATGAGGTTATCTTGAAAAAAGGACCACGGGTACAACCTGGAGGCGGGGAAGTGCCGGGCATGGAACAGCGCTGGGACGAGATAAAAGCATGACAGGCCTGTGCCTAACGACATTCCTCCAGCGATGCGGAAAGCAGCTTTCACCTTTTGGCCTGGTGCCGATAGCGTGATGGCAGCAGCCAAGGGAATAAGAGAGAATATCAACACACTGATAAGGTGACTTAGGATGAGACACGCATAGGCCACTGCCAAGCCTGCAAGGTAAAGACGCTCCCGCCGCATCGCTTTTGCGCTGAAATAGAGCACTAAGGGCATCCAAACCAAGGCCCAGCACTCGGGCAGAGCCGTCCGGCGGTAATAATCCGCCGCGAGATGATAGGCATCAGCATGTAGAGGATTGCGCCCGCACACGCAATCCACTGATTGGCCATGGTGTTGAGCCAAAGATAGGCGCAAATCCCAGAGCCAAGGAGGGCGAGAAATTCTCCCATATTGAATGCGTTAAAATGACCAATCTTTGCCACTGGTACTAACAGCGTGTAAACATAACTTGGGAAGGGAGGAAATACAAAGTAGGTGGGACTGCCCAACCCGTGGTTCATTCCGGCAAGCCAGCGCGGAGACAATTCGCCTCCCCAGAATTGCTCGCTGAAATGGCGGGCGAAGTTGAGGTGCTCATCTGTATCATGACCCTGCACCATGGGACCGTAGATGAGCATTGGAAGCGCTAGAATGACCGCCGCGACTCCAACGATCGAATAGAGTGAGAATGTTCGATGTAAATGGGGCGGTCTTCTTCGTTGTTGTGTTCATTGTCCGTTAGGAGGACACCAGTTACGTCGTAGAAAGCAACGACTCTAAAAGGACGCCGGTTTCTGCGACACTCCGCGAGAGCTAGCCTGACTCTGGACCGCGGCGCACGCGCCAATCGCAGTTACCAGGTACAGCAAACCGTAATATCGTGGCTCGAAATTGGGGTAGATGACAAACTTCGCCACTGAGAGAACTCCACAAAGCAGAAGAGGCCACCGCATGCGCGGCACCAGTCTTATGCCCGCAACCCAAAGTAACAGGTAAGCAACCAGACTGCTGTGCAGCGCCTCTCGCACTCCGGAACGCAAGGCATGGAGATAGTCGGATACTGTGAAAGTAGGAACAAACAGTCCGGGATCCATTTCCGTGAACTTGAAGGTATGCGAGTACAGCGCTTCCAGCCATAGCCGCCGAAATGATTGATTGCCATCGGTGTTATGGCCGAGATTCCGATCAAAACGACAGCCATCCAAACACGCAGCTCGCCCTTGACCGCGAGATAGACCAGAGCCAGAATGCCGAAGAGCGCATTTTCGGGGCGCACCCATCCCGACGATACCAGCAACGTAACTCCAACCGAGGGCCTCAGAAACCAGAGCGAAAAGAGCCCTCCCATGAAAACAGAACCGAGAGCCCGTCCGCCCGGCGCCCTGAGCCAGGGTGGACATCTCGGAGACGAGCAACACCAGGCACGCCGCCCACACCGAACCGCCGAGTTTTAGCACCCACCAGTAGATCAGCGCTGCCAATCCGGCAAACGAGACTGCCGACACCACCGCAATCGACCGCACCAACCCGACTCCCGCCTTGTGAACCAGATTCAGGGCTTCGATGTAAAGGGGCTTAACCGAAAAATAGGGCAGGAACTGCGCGAAGCGATAAGGATCGGCATGTTTGGCGCGGCGCACGGCGATTGATGCGTGGAGGGTCGGCGCCGAGAATGCGCCCCACCACCAGGCCAGGGCATCCGTGGTCACGGCCTGATAGCCCGACTCGATGACCAAGGATCCGATGCGTGGAGGGCGACTACAGTGCCGACGAACTCCACCGGATCGGCGAGTAGGTGACAGTAAAGAACATCGAAATGGAAATTGCACGAAGACCGTCGAGGGAAGGAATACGCTTCACAGAAAGCAAAAAGCCTAGCATCCTTCGACGGCCATCGGCGAGGGCGTCCTGCGGAGATCACGCCATGGCCAAACCGCCACACGCCGGTCTATAATATACACCGCCCGAGTAGGCGCGGGGTGTTGCTTGCGGTCCCTCCACGATTACTCCGTTTTCTATTGGCTGCCGGCGATGGTTTTGGTGTTCTCCGCGCTGGCGCTTGCGGAGAATACTCCGCCGCCGAGGATCTCCAAGCAAACCCGTGAAGACGTTGTCCACGCCTTCAATGAAGAACTCGTCTACATCCGCGCAAATTTTCCGATGGGGAAAACTGGGCTGAAACTCAAGAATGGAACCGTCACCCCCAGCGGCGTGGAACTCCAACATTTGATGGCGCTCTGGGGACCAGCCGCGAAACCTGGCGACCGGGCCCGCATCAGCGACGTCGTCATCAAGGAAGACCACATCCGCTTTGAGATCAACGGTGGTCCCGTCAAGAAGCAGAAGTGGTATCAGCGCATCCAGGTTGCAGGTCCGGTTGGAGGGGGGCCGATTGCACCGTCGGATTCGTCCGCCAATGCCCGCGGATCTTACGTGGACCTCTACTTCGACAAGTATGTTCCAGAGCTGACCGGGCCGGAACTGAAGCAGTTGCTGCGTCCGGTGTTTGATTTCGATGCCAAGTCCGCGCTCGAGGCCTACCTGGAAACGGTTACTCCCCAGGTCAAAGAGGCCATTAAGAATCACCACGTGCTGGTGGGGATGAATCGCGAAATGGTGATCTACGCCAAGGGACGTCCGCCAAAGAAAGTGCGCGAGCATGAGGGCGGAGTTCAGAGCGAAGTTGATGGCGAGGTCGAGTACGAAGAATGGATCTACGGCACGCCCCCCGAGGACGTGGATTTTGTGCGTTTCGTCGGCGACGAAGTCGTGCGCGTCGAGACCATGAAAGTCGATGGGCAGAAAATCGTGCGTGTCGAAAAGGAAGTCGATCTGGGTGCGCCAACCGTCGCCAAAAGACAGGAAGACAGCCCCGCGAACGCGCCCACGTTGAGGCGTCCGGGAGAAGAGATGCCGGAGTCGAATCCTGCCGACCCTTCCGGCGTGCCACCGATGGACCCGCCGCCGCCCCCCGGTCCCGGATCGGACCCAGGCCCCAACTGGGGTTCATCGCCGGCCCCGGCGACGGAATAGACGCGCCTGAATGCGAGTGTGATCAAATCCCGCGCTGTCGCATCAAGAAGGTCAAACGACTATTCTATCCCCCCCTCGCCATTAGCGCCTTTCGGTGTCGACCTTTCTACACTATAAGTGTGAAGATTGCCTTGGGCCAGATCAACCCCACCGTGGGGGACTTCTCCGGCAATGCCGCCAAGATCATCCAGTTTGCGCTGCAGGCGCGGAGTGCTGGCGCCGGTCTGATTCTGTTTCCGGAGCTCGCCGTCTCCGGCTACCCGCCGCGCGATCTGGTCGAGAGGTCCTCGTTTGTGGCGCGCTGTCGCGCGACCGTCGAGAGGATCGCCGCGGAAACGCAGGGCATTGCCGTGATCTGCGGGATGGTGACCGCGGCCGAAGCGGACTCGGGCAAGAAAGTGATGAACTCCGCCGCGCTGCTGCGCGATGGGCGCATCGAATTCGTCCAGTCGAAGATGCTGCTGCCCACCTATGACGTCTTCGATGAGGCACGCAACTTCGCTCCCGCTAAGAGCCAGCAACTGTTCAGCCTTTGCGGCAAGCAGATGGCTTTGACCATCTGCGAAGATGCCTGGAACGACAAGCGCTTCTGGAACCGGCGGCTCTACGGCATCGACCCGGTCGAGGAACTGGTGCGCGCCGGCGGGAATTTCGTGCTCAACATTTCCGCGTCGCCATTCTGGCTGGGCAAGCGCGAACTGCGCCGGGACATGCTGGCGGCCATCGCGAAGAACCAGAAAGTCGCGGTCGCGATGGTGAACCAAGTCGGGGGCAACGACAGCCTGGTGTTCGATGGATCGAGCCTGGTGATTGCGCCCGACGGACAGGTGATTGCGCAAGCGAAGTCGTTCGAGGAAGACCTGATCTATTTCGACTCCCAGAACCTGAGCGGAGACATGCACCCACAGATCGTGGGCGAAGAAGGCAGCGCGTATGAGGCGCTGGTTCTGGGCACGCGAGATTACGTCCACAAATGCGGTTTCGAGCGGGCAATCGTCGGACTCAGCGGCGGCATCGATTCCGCGCTCACCGCGTCGATCGCGGCCGATGCGCTGGGCGCTGAGAACGTCATTGGCGTCGGCATGCCCGGTCCCTACTCTTCGCGAGGATCGATTAACGATGCGCGGGAGTTGGCCAGCAACCTGAAGATTCGCTTCGAACTGCTCTCGATCGACGAAATCTACGAAGCCGCACGCCAGACGCTTGCGCCCGTGTTTGCCGGGATGCCGCCGGATGTTACCGAAGAAAATATTCAGTCCCGCGCCCGCGGATTGCTGCTGATGTCCATGTCAAACAAGTTCGGCGCTCTGGTGCTTTCGACCGGCAACAAGAGCGAATTGGCCGTCGGCTATTGCACGCTTTACGGCGATATGGTGGGGGGACTGGCGGTGATCTCGGATGTGCCGAAGACGCTGGTGTACCGCCTGAGCGCATACGTGAACTCGCGGCGCAAAGCAATTCCGGAGGCGACGATCCAGAAGCCGCCGTCCGCCGAATTGCGCCCGGATCAGAAAGATTCGGATTCACTCCCGCCCTACGAAGTGCTCGATGCGATTCTCGAAGACTACGTGGAGGAATCGCGCTCGGTCGAAGAGATTGCGCGCGATCGCAAGTTTGACGCAGATCTGGTGCGGCGGGTGATCCGGATGGTGGAGCGCAGCGAGTACAAGCGGCAACAAGCGGCGCCCGGAATCAAGATCTCCGCCAAGGCGTTCGGCTATGGGCGGAGATTCCCGATTGCGGCGAAGGCCGAGGTTTAGGAACAGCGACTCGTAAATTCGCGAAATGTGTGGGCTGTCTGGGTGGTGCCAAAGCTGAGTGAAGAAATGACAACGTCGCGGTTTTTGTAACAATCGAATTCCAGTCGAACTCACACTATGACACGCATGCATCACACATTGCTCGCGGTTCTTCTGTTGTCCGGCATCGCCATCGCTCAAACCAAACCTGCTCACCCGGCCGCAAAATCCGCAGCCAAACCGGCGGCCCCTCCGACCGCTGCCGCAGGCTCGACGGCTCTTCCCAGCGAAGACACGGTCAACTCGTTCCTGTTCCAGATGTTCGGCTACGATCCCACCATCACGTGGAAGGTGAATGAGATTCGTCCGTCCGAGGTGCCGGGACTGGCCGAAGTTTCCGTGGTGATCACGAATGCGCAGGGCTCGAACCCGAATCGGTTGTTGGTAAGCTCCGACGGCAAGCATGCCATTACGGGCGACATCCTGCCCTTCGGGGCGAAGCCGTTTGACGATGCCCGCGCCAAGCTGGAAAAAGGCGTGAACGGCCCGGCGAAGGGATCGGCGAAGGCTCCTGTGACCATTGTCGAGTTCAGTGATATGCAGTGCCCGCACTGTGCCAAGGCCGCACCCATGATCGATCAACTCCTGGCGCTGGAGCCCGAGGCCCACTTTGTTTTCCAGAATTTTCCGCTGCCCCTGCACAACTGGGCGGAGAAAGCGGCGGATTATGTAGATTGCGTGGGACGCGCAGGGAACGATGCGGTCTGGAAATTTATCCAGAAGACGTTTGAAGAGCAGACCAATATCACTGAGTCCAACGCCGACGAAAAGCTGAAAGCCATCGCGACCGCATCGGGCGCGAATGCCGACGAGATCGCCGCCTGCGCCGCCAAGCCGGATACGAAAGCCAGAGTCGAGGCCTCGATTGCGCTGGGAAAGTCGCTGGGCGTGAATAGCACGCCGACGGTGTTCATCAACGGACGTAACTTACCCGGTGCGGCGCCCGTTGATCTTCTGAAGAAGATTGTGGATTTCCAGGCAAGCCAGGAAAAGGGCGACAAGTAAGATGCTGGTCGTCATCCTGAGCCAACGAAGGACCTGCTTCTCCTCAACGCTTACGACAGCAGGTCCTTCGCTTGCTCAGGATGACAGTAGTTAACTTGTTACCGATTTATTTGCTCATCCAGATTTCCGGCGCTTCGGTGCGCTCCGGGCAGCGGACGACGTAGGGCGTGATCAGGATCAGCAACTCGTCGTCCTCTTCTTGTTTCGAAGTCTGCGACGTGAGGTCGCCGAGACCCGGGATTCTGGAGAACACAGGCAGTCCGCTCAGACTCTTCTGATCGGACTCGGTAATCATTCCCGCCACCACCGCCGGTTCCCCTTCCTTGAGCAGGATTCCCCCTTTGTACTCACGGTTGGAAATGACCGGAATGCCATTGACGCCGGTGGCTCCCAACGTGCGGAATTGTATCTCCAGGTCGAGCGCCACGTCGGAATTGCCGTGAACCAGCGGTTTCGCCTTGAGCGTGAGTCCGATGTCCTCATAGTTGACGGACGGAAAGGGCGCGGCGAACGACTGATTCCCGATGACCTGCGAGATCGCCGCATTGTTATAAATCGGAGCGAAGCTGGCGTTGAGGATGGGATAGCGCGATCCCAGCTTAAAAGTGGCGTCCTTCTCCTGGGAAGCGCGCAGGTGTACGTGATCGAGCTGCCGGACCGAACTTTCATTCATGGAAAATACGGCCGATAACTGATCGAGGCTCAGCCCCATCAGCGTGAGGCCCCCGCCGAAGGTCGCCAGCGGCTGGCTGAAGATCGAATTCTGCTGGCCCTGCAACTGCGCCAGCAGAGCGGCGATGGACTGGTTGCCGGCTTGGTTGATGCCGCCGGAGGAAATCAGTTGATTGATCAGGTCCTGGATGTTTTGTCCGCCGACAGCCGCCAGCGCGGCCGCCGGAATGTTGAAAAGATTGAAATTGTTTGGGATGTGCAACCCGATGCTCCGCGCGTAGGTGTGGCTTACCTGGAACACTTTCAGATCGAGCATCACTTCCGGACTGGGGCTGTCCAGTTGACCGAGAAACTGGGTTGCGGCTTCGAGCATCGCCTGCGGTCCGCGCACCGTGATCGTGCTCGACGCGGCGTTGAGGCTCACGAACTTGAACTCCAAGAGCGTCCGCAGCGAGTTCATCAGCTCGTTCAACTCCTGAGCCGTACTCACGCCAGGGATGTAAAACGAGCGCAGGCCCATGCGATCGTAGAGGCGATGGTTCTCCGGGGTGTCAGCGCACGCAAGAAGAACGGTGTCTTCCAGCCCCACGCTAAAACTCTTCGTGACCGCGGAGGCCGCATGCATGGCGGTTCCGAAATCTGCGTTCTCAATATCGAATCGCACGCGGCGCCTGGGGAAGTTATCGTCGAAGACTACCGTCAGCCCATAGCTCGAGGCGACCGCGGTGACGAGACCACGCGAATCGCCGCGGTAGTGGATGTCATGACGCCCGTCGATCGGTTTGGCGGCGAGCGCGTCGGCGCTGGCGACCACTTGCGCCGGGCCTGCGGCATGCACCGGCACGGGTCCCAGGGCGTCGAGTATGCGCTGCTCGGCGAATTCGTTCTGCGGATCGAGGTTCAGCGCGGTTCGGAACTCCGCCAGTGCCTCCACTTGCCGGCCGTCGAGCAGGTCCGTATTTCCGCGTTCCAGATGCAGCCCGGCCAGATGTTGTCGCGTAATCTCACGCGCGGTGAGGTACTCCACGTTTTGCGGGACCAGGCGAGACGCTTCCTCAAATTCGTAAAAAGCCTCATCGAGATTCTGCAAATTATCGTTCTGCGATTTCTCGAGCTTGAGGCCGCGCGCGAAAGCCTGGCGGGCGGCCTTCAGGTCTTTCTTCGGACCGTGGCAAGCGGGCGCACCCGCGGAATTGGAGCAGAGCGAGGGAGCGGCGACCGGAGTGTCCGCGGCCAGACACACTCCGGCAAGCAACAAACAAATTCCCGCTGGCAGCCATCGCATATTAGCTTACTATAGAATGCCCGGCTGCCGATGTCTTGCAAGTGAAATACTCGGTAGGGAACTACGGTCGTAACCGGAGAGCACTGGAGCGGTTTCAGAGTTGCCGTCGCGGCCGGCAACGGCCGAGCTGCGCTCGGCTTGGAAAGCCGAGGGCGGCTGTCCCTACGCGAGCGGATACGCAACGGTGAATGCCCTCTAACGGTGGAGTCCGGCGGTAGAACCCTCAGCGCAGCATCAGCCGTTCCATCCGGGTGGCGCGGCCGGTCTGGTCATCGCACTCGACCAGCACCGCGCACAGGCGGACGTCGCCGTTGGCCGCTTCGAAGCGCGACGGCATCCCGCTGAGAAACTTCTCGATCACTAATTCTTTCTTCACGCCGATGACACTGTCGTACGGCCCGGTCATGCCAACGTCCGTGATGTAGGCAGTGCCCTTCGGCAGCACGATCTCATCCGCGGTGGGAATGTGCGTGTGCGTGCCCACGACGGCGGTCACGCGCCCATCGAGGTACCAGCCGAAAGCAACTTTTTCGGAACTTGCCTCGGCATGGAAATCGACAAACACGATTTTCGATTGGATCTGTTCCAGAAGGCGATCGGCGTAGCGAAAGGGATCGTCGGAGGAGCCCATGAACACACGTCCCTGAAGATTCACCACGGCATAGGCGACGCCGTTCTTCTGGCCTTCGTACACTCCCCAACCGGGCAGACCCTGCGAAAAATTTGCCGGCCGCAACAACCGGCGCGCCGGACTGTGTGGATTGCCATCCGCCATCTGGAAGTATTCGATGATTTCGCGTTTGTCCCAGACGTGATTTCCGGTGGTCATCACGTCGATACCGAGATCGAAAAGTTCTTCCGCCAGCGGTGGCGTGATTCCAAACCCAGCCGCGGCATTTTCGCAGTTGGCGATGACCAGATCCACGGCGTGCCGCTTGCGCAGTTCCGGCAGACGATCTTTTACAATCGTCCGCCCCGGGCGGCCAAAAATGTCACCGATAAAAAGAATGTTCAAGATCAGGTCTCAGGTGTTAGGTGTCAGGAACAACGCTACTCACGCTCATGCGCGCGCCCGAAGTTCGATGGTATCACGCTGAAAACTGGGTACCGGCGACTGGCTACTGGGTACTGATTTCAGCGGTCTTCAGAAAGTCGTAATTTCCCGACGGGTTCAGGGTTACGTTCCTCACGCGGCGCGTGTGCACGAGCACGTTGTCGAGAAACCAGAGGTCGATGTAGGGCAGGTCGGTGGCCAGAATTCGCTGGACCTCGGCATACAACTGTTTGCGGACGTTCTGATCGGTTTCGCGGCGCGCCTGGTCGATCAGCGCATCCAATCGGGGGTTTGAATAAAAGCCACGGTTCGCGCCATTGGGCGGAAATTTCGCGGAGTGGAAGGCGTATTCGAAGATGTCGGGGTCTTCATTGCCGCCGATCCAACGCAGCCCGTAAAGCTGAAACGCCCCGTGAGTCACATCCGAGAAAAAGGTGGCAAACTCAAAGCTGCGAATGTCGAGCGCAATGCCTACAGCACGCAGTTGCTGTTGCATGACGGCAACCATCAGGCGCGTGTTTTCGTCGGTGGAAGTTTTCATCGTGACATGAAAGCGCACGCCGTTCACGGCTGGATGGCCGGCGCTATCGAGCAGTTGCCGAGCTTTGTCGGGATCGTAGTCGTATCGGGACACCTCTTCGTCATACGCCCAGCTTTGCCGCGGTAGAACGCTGTAGGCAGGCTGCGCCTGGTTGCGCCATAGGTACTCGATCATGGGTCGACGGTCGAGAGCGTAGGCGATGGCTTGGCGAACCCGCACATCTTTCAAGATGGGATCGCGCAAGTTAAATACCAGGTAGGCCAGCCTTGTGCCCGGTCCGTGCTGAACGACGAGTGACGGATGGTGTTCGAGAGTGATGACAGTGTCGGGCGGCATCGGCGAGTTGATGGTGAGGTCGGCACTGCCTTTTCGCAGCTCAAGAGCCTGCGTAGTGGCATCGGGCACCACGGTGAAACGTACGCGGCCGAGATGCGGCACTTCGCCCCAGTACGTGTCGTTCCGCTCGAGAACAACTTCCTTGTCCGTTTCCGCGCTGACGAACTTGAACGCGCCGGAGCCAATGGGATGGCGCGTGATTTCATCTCCACTGCCGTAAGGCACGATGCCGATGGCGCCGTCCGAAAGATTCCAGAGAAAGGTCGAAGACGGTTCCTTTAAGTGAAAGACGACGGTATTGGCGTCGGGTGCATCGAGACGATCGACGAAGCGGTAGACAGCGGCCTTTGTGCTGCGGATCTTGCCTTGGAGCAGCGAGTCGAACGTCCACTTCACGTCGCGCGAGGTGAGGGCGGTGCCATCGTGAAACTTCACGCCGTGCCGGATGTGGAAGATGTAGGTCAGGGGATCGGGGATCTCCCAGCGTTCCGCCAGCGCGGGCGTCACGTTGAGACGCTCGTCGCGATCGAGAAGGTCATCGAAAATCAGCGCATCGATGCGTTCAGATTGTGCGTCGATTCCGACCCGGGGGTCGAGATTGGTGGGGCTGCTCTCGATGATCATCACCAGCGTGTTGGGGTCGGGAGGTTGTGAACAAGAGAGGAGAGGTAGCACCCATGCGAGGAGGAACAAAAACAGAATTGTCATCCTGAGCGAAGCGAAGGACCTGCTTCTTGTTCGCGCCCCTCCCGTCGCCTCACGCATACGAAATCTTTCCCAGGATCGCGGCCCGCTTCGCTCCCGTAGCCGACGGCACATTGCTGGGCCGCCGATGCCACGTTTCGTGCGCGAGCAGCGCGAAGGCAACGGCCTCCTTGGCTTCCGCTGGCAGGCCGAATTCATCGGAGAAATGCAGGCTGATCGCCAAGGGCGCCATTGCATCGCGCAACATGGCTATGAGCGTCGGATTCTTCGCGCCTCCACCGGAAACGATCATTTGGCGGCTCTTCTTTTTTAGGCGCGCGCCAAATCGCGGCACTACGAATCGCTGCACCGCGTCCGCAATCGATCGCGCCGTTAGGGCGGTTGCCGTCGCGACCACGTCGGACTTGCTGGCTCCGTGGCAGAGCTGAAGAAACCGGCCCACGTATTCGCGGCCAAATTCCTCGCGGCCTGCCGTCCGCGGGGGCTTCTGGCGGAAAAAGGGCGCGCGCAACAACCGCACGATCACCCCATCCAGTACGCGTCCAGAGGCCGCGACTTTGCCGTCGCGGTCATAACGCCGTCCGTACAGTTCCTCCATCACCGCATCGATCACCATGTTGCCGGGGCCGGTGTCAAAGGCAATCACCTGGCGCGGCGAGGCGCCCGCGGGAATCGCCGTGAGGTTAGCGATGCCGCCAATGTTTTGCGCAATTCGGTTCTGCGCGATGCGTCCCCCGCGACGATCGCGCCCCCAATCACGATAGACAAGATAGTCGAGAAACGGCACCAGCGGAGCGCCTTTCCCTCCGGCAGCGATATCCGCGGGACGAAAATCAGAGACCACCGGCACACCCAACCGCGCCGCGATCACCGCGCCTTCGCCCGTTTGCCACGTTACCGCCAATTTGCGCCCGAGAAATCGCTCCGCCACTCCCTGGTGATAGAGTGTCTGGCCATGACAGCCGACCAGGTCGAGTTTCACTCGATGCTTGCGCGCCGTTTTTGCCACCGCCTCCGCATAGAGTTCGCCGAGAAGAAAGTTCAGCCGCGAGAGATCCGCAACGCGTGCCAATTCCGCGTTCATCATTGCCAGAATCGCGCGCCGAACCGGAGCAGGGAACGGGTATTCTTCGTGACCAAGAAGTTCGAAGTCTGAGCCTAGGTGTTTGTGTGGGGACGGGCCTCTGGCCCGTCCAGCCTCGGAGGCGAACCGCACCAGCGCCACGTTAATTCCATCCGCCGAGGTGCCGCTCATTACGCCGGCAACGATCATGCGCGCTCCTCGCGAGCGAGCGTTGCCATGCGGATCTCTTCGCCGAATTCCCAGAGCTGGCGCGTCAGCTTCTCGACTCGTGCGGAAGTGGGGGCGGGACTTTGACGCCCCGCCGCTGATCTCTCAGCAACGCCTTCTTCTTAAATGCCAGCACGCGCCGCGCCGATTCCCGAACGCGGCGGGCAAATCTGCCGTCGCGCTTCGCCTCGCGGACCACCGCTTCGTGTGTGCGCAGAATGAAATCTTCCCGATGGCAGATCAGGCCAAGATCGCCCCCGGCGCGGAGGTGGCCGATCATCGCCTGTTCGATCGGGGCAGCCGCCAGCACGCCTCCCATCTCCAAGTCGTCGGAACAGATGAGGCCGCGGTAGCCAATCTTCTTGCGCAGAATGTCGGTGATCCACTTCTTCGAGAGCGATGCCGGAGTCCGCTCTTTCGTCACTGCCGGAAACGCAGCGTGCGAAACCATGACCATCGGCAACTCGCGCCGCAGCGCGCGATAGGGAACTAGATCCTGCTCCCACAATTTGCGCAGCGGCTTATCCACGCTGGGCAGTTCATGATGCGTATCGAGCGTGGCCTCGCCCAGTCCGGGGAAGTGTTTGCCGCAGCCGAGCATGCCGGCGTCGCCCAATCCGCGCAGAAACTCGCGCGCGTAGGCGACCACCTGCTTCGGATCGTCCGAGACCGCCCGCGAACTCATCACCGAACGCGAAGCCTCGAAGGCCAGGTCGAGCACCGGGGCGAAATCCACGTTGAAGCCAAGCGCGCGGCAGTTCTCGCCGATCACGCGTCCGTGCTTGCGAAAGAGCGCGCGGCTGCCCGTGGCAAAGACCTCTGCCGGAGAAGGCGCCGAACCGATCACGTTGCGGAAACGGTCCACGGTGCCGCCTTCGAGGTCCACGCAAGTGAAAAGCGGCGTGGCAACGCACTTCTGGCACTCCCGCAGAAGAGTGTGCGTCTGCTCGGCTCCGGTGATGTTGCGGGCAAAGAGAATCACTCCCGCCGGCTGAATCTTCGTGAGCAGGGAAGCGAGGCGCGGGGACATCTCGATCCCGTCGAAGCCGATGATGAGAAGTTGGCCGATGTTCACGGTGTTTTTCTTGTCTACTCCCTTCTTGTCGAGGATGGACCCCTTGAGCTTGGGAGCTTGGTAAATAGAGCCCAAGAGTCGATTCTTTGTGAACCATGCGCTGCCCGCACATTTTGGATGAAGGCTTGTGTGGCAGCAGGAGTACTTGCCTGCGCGGGAATGCGCCAAAAAAAAATTCCCCAGAAATTCAAGCGCCGCGCCGGCTCCTTTGACGAGGCCGTGCTCGATGACTTCGACATCGTAGCTTCGACGGGTTTCGCCTCCGGGAATACAGCTGACGACGTCGTTGGTGGTCAGTTCCTGCAGGTTGCCATTGATTCTCCAGAGTTTCCTAAGGCTATGACCAGAGCAAGCACGACGAACATCACTCGATTTGCCTCTTCAACTCCGCCAGCAAGTTTAGCGCTTCCAGCGGCGTCAGCCGGTTCAAATCTACTTCGCGAAGCTTTTCCAGCACCGGCTGCGACAGCGGCGTGAAGATGGTCAACTGCGTCGGACGCTCCGGCTCCGCGCCCGGCGTCAGATGCCCCGAAAGCCGGTGCTCGGACGATTCATGCTCGGCCAGCACCTCGCGCGCGCGCACTACGACTTCGTTTGGCAATCCCGCCAGCTTTGCGACTTCGATTCCGTAGCTGCGGTCGGCCGCTCCCGGTTCGACCCGGCGCAGAAAGACTACGCTTCCGCCGGTCTCTTTGACGGACACGTGATAGTTCTTCACGCCGCTCAATTGTTCCGCCAATTCGGTCAGCTCGAAATAGTGTGTGGCAAACAAAGTCTTGGCTCGCACGTCGCGCATGCAGATATTCGACGGCGGCCCAGGCGATCGCCAGTCCGTCATAGGTGGAGGTGCCGCGCCCGACTTCATCCAACAAGATCAACGACCGCGCCGTCGCCGTGTGCAGAATCGCCGCCGTCTCCGTCATCTCGACCATAAACGTCGAGCGCCCACGCGCCAGGTTATCGCTGGCGCCAATGCGCGTGAAGACGCGGTCGACAATGCCAGGCGCACGGCGCGCGCGGGAACAAACGAGCCCATTTGCGCCATGATCACGATCAGCGCCGCCTGCCGCAGGTAGGTGCTCTTGCCGCCCATGTTCGGCCCGGTCAGCACGACGATATTGTGCGTCGAGGCATCCAGAAACAAATCGTTGGGAACGAAGCGCTCGCTCCCTGCTGCCAGTTCTTGCAGCTCAATTACCGGGTGACGGCCTTCGACAATTTCCAGATCAAGTGGCCGCACGCCTCCTAGACGCTCTCGGCCTTTTCAGCTTCGTCGAAGTGCGGCCGGCAGTAATCTCCGCAGCGCCGCAATGTGCGCGAGGCAGCCCAGCACATCGACTTCCGCCAGCGCCAGCGCGGTTTGCCGGATGCGCTTGGCTTCGGCCGCAATCGCAGAGCGCAACTCGGCAAACAGCCGCCGCTCGATTTCGACGATCTTCTCCTGGGCGTCCAGAATTTTGGACTCATACTCTTTCAGCTCCGGAGTCGTGAAGCGCTCGGCATTCACCAGCGTCTGCTTGCGCTCGTAGTCGGCGGGCGCGTGGTGCAGGTTTGCCTTTGAAATCTCGATGTAGTAACCAAAAATGGAATTGAACTTTACCTTGAGCGACCCAATCCCCGTTCGTTCGCGCTCGCGCGTCTCCACCTGTGCCAGGTACTGCTTCGAGTTGCGGCTCAGGTCGCGCAGTTCGTCCAAATCTTTGTCGACGCCCGCGGCGATCACTCCGCCATCGCTCAACGTGAGCGGCGGCTCCGGAACCAGCGTGCCGTCAATCTTCTCGCGCAGATCGCCGAATTCGTCGATCGCTCCATGCAGCGCGCCCAGTCGCGTCGCCGTCAGTCGTGACTCCGATAACCCGGCCAATACCGTTCGCACCTTGGGGATTCTCGCGAGCGATGCCGCCAGAGCGAGCACGTCGCGCGGATTCGCCGTCTCCAGCGTGACCCGGCTCAACAGACGTTCCAGATCCAAGATCCCGTCGAACGCCCGCCGCAACTCTTCGCGCCGCACCGTGTCTTTGACCTGCACCTCAACCGAGTCCAGCCTGCCTTCGATCTCGACCCGATCCAGAGAAGGCCGCAGCATCCACGTGCGAAGCAAGCGCTTGCCCATCGGCGTCACGGTGGCATCCAGGGCACGGAACAGCGTGACTCCCGCGTCGGTTCCCGCGAAGAGCGGTTCGATCAGCTCGAGGTTTCGCACCGTCACCGCGTCGAGCACCAGGCAATTCTGCCGCTCGTAGAAGCCGATGCGGTCCACATGATCGAGCGTGCCGCGTTGGGTGGAACGGATGTAATACAGAATTGCCCCCGCCGCCGAAGCCGCTGCCCGTTTTCCCGCCAGCCCAAAGCCCTCGAGCGAGAGCACGCCGAAGTGATTCTCAAGGAGAGGGATGGCATGGTCGGGGGCGAAGATCCAATCGTCCAAAGGAGTCTCGGCCCAGCCGCCGCCGGAAACCCGAGCGACGGGCGCAGTGCCAGTTGAGGGACGGGCGTCCGTGTGGGGACGGGCGAGGGCGCCCGTCTCTCCACCGCTCTTCTTTTCAAATAGTGGGGCCGAAGATCCATACAGCATTTCCTTTGGCCGCAATTGTTCAAGTTCTTCTTGAATACGGCGTCCGGCCGACTCGCCAGCAAACTCCGTCGCTCGAAACTCGCCCGTCGAAAGATCGAGAGCCGCAAAACCGACGCGATCCCCGACCGTTGCCACCGCCGCCAGAAAGTTGTTCTCCTCCGCGTTCAGCGACGAATCCGCTGCCGTACCCGGCGTGACGACTCGCGTCACCTCGCGCCGCACCAGCTTCTTCGCCAGGCGCGGATCCTCTACCTGTTCGCAGACCGCGACCTTGAACCCGCGCCGGATCAGCTTTGCGATGTAGCCCTCGGCGGCGTGGTAGGGCACGCCACACATCGGGATGGCCACTCCCTTTTCCTTATTGCGCGAGGTCAGCGTGATCTGCAACTCGCGCGCGGCCAGCACCGCGTCGTCAAAGAAGAGCTCGTAGAAGTCGCCCAGCCGGAAGAACAGCAGAGCGTTGGGATGCTCCTTCTTGATGGCGGCATACTGCCGCATCAGCGGCGTGGAGGGCTCGGACATAGAGAATTGGTAATGGGTAATTGGTAATTGGTAATTTGTAATTGGTAATCTCGTCAAATTACAAATCACCAATTGCAAATTACAAGTTCTTTTGTTCTCCTTACTGCCATGGAACTGCGCAAAGATCCCATCACCCGTTCCTGGGTGATCACGGGCGACGACGTCATCGAGCCCACTCCACGATCCCAAGCCTGCCGGTTTTGCGGCGCCTCGGCCGAGCCCACTCATGTGATCGCCAACCTGCCGGGCGTGGATGGCAGCGCATGGTCGGCGCGCTCGGTCGTCCATCCGCACGCGCTCTACCACATTGAAGGCGAGGCAGCCCGCCGGGGCGACGGCCTCTATGACCACATGGGATCGGTGGGCGCGCACGAAGTTCTGATCGAAAATCCTCGCCACGACGGCCATCTCTGGAACGTGAGAGACGTCGAAGTGGAACAGTTTCTGCGCCTGGCGGCGCTGCGCATTCAGGATTTGAAGCGCGACAGCCGGCTCAAGTACGTCAGCATTTTCAAGAATCACGGCGAGGGAGCTGGACAGGAATTCGATCACCCCACTTCCCAGCTCACCGCAACCATTTTTGTGCCGCGCCGCGTCCTCTACGAACTGCGCGCCGGACGCGACTATTACCAGAGCAAGGAGCGCTGCGTCTTTTGCGACATTCTGGCGCAGGAGGAGCGTCAGAGCCTGCGCGTCGTCGAGGCTCGCGGAGACTACGTGGCCTTTTGCCCCTATGCGCCGCGCGTCCCTTACGAAACCTGGATTATGCCCCGCGGCCACGAATCTTCTTTTGAGCGCACGGGTGCGTCGCGGGTGGGCAGTTTGACCGATCTCGCCGCGCTTCTGCGGCGCACGCTGCAACGGATTCGCACCGTCACCGAAGCCTTCCATCTTGTGCTCCATACCTCGCCCAACAGCCAACATCCTTCGGAGGCGCTTGGATACTGGAAAACACTCGATGACGACTACCACTGGCACATCGAAATCCTGCCCATTCTTGCAGCCAAGGCACGGTCCTACACGTTCAAGGAGGTTTATTATTCTCCGGTCACTTCCGAGACGGCAGTGAAACGTCTGCGAGAGGCGAAGATCTGAATGCCAAGAGGAGCGATGCTACAGAAAACAATCTCTGCCTTGCTGACCTCGGTTTGTCTCGGGTTGGCCGGGGCCGCGTCCGCTCAAACTTCGCCGCCGCCGACCGCCGAGAAGCAGCAAGTCCTCTGGATGAAGCTGGAAAAATCCATTCTCGACGTCGACCGTGGTCTCGACGGTGTCATGGGCGTCGCCATCGTCGATCTCACTGACGGCCACAAGTATCTGTTACACGCCAACGACGTTTTCGCGCAGGCTAGCTCCATCAAGATCTGCGTTCTCGCCGAACTCTACCGGCAAGCCCAGCAAGGCAAGTTGAAGCTTACAGACCTTTACACGGTCAACGCCGCCGACTTGGTTCAGGACAGCGACATCATGGGCGGCCTTACGCCCGGCGTCACGCAGATTACGCTTCGCGACCTTGCGACCATGATGGTCGCGGTCAGCGACAACTCGGCCACCAACGTCCTCATCGACCGCGTCGACATGGGCAACGTAAATGCCTTCCTGAAGGCGCAGGGGCTGCACGAGACCAGCTCCGCCGCAAGATGACGACCTGAAAGCCGCTGGCGAAGGCCGTGAAAACGTGTCCACGCCCAACGAGATGTTGAACCTGCTCGAATCGCTCTACCGCGGGGAGATCCTGAACAAAGAGATGACCGCCGATTTTTTCAAGGTCCTCTCCACCCACAAAGACAGTTTGATCCCGCGCGATCTCCCCGACGATTTGAAGATTGCCAACAAGCCCGGCGAACTCGAAGGCGTGCGCAACGATTCGGGCGTGATCTTCGTTGACAAGCGTCCGTATATTCTCTGCGTCATGACGGCTTATCTGCATCGCGAGCGTGACGGAGAAGAGGCCATCAGCAATATCTCGCTTGCCGCTTGGCGCGTGTTCGATCGCTTGGCGCGCGCGAGTGAGTACGGGAGAGTGATTTCGCCGGGGAACAGCAGTAGGTAGCGCTGCGAGCTTCGAGCAACCCGTGCCTGCTCGCTCGCAGCCCGAAGCACGGAAAGTATCGACCCGGGAGATAATTCATACGATGGAGGAACGGGCGTCTCGCCCGTTCAGCCGGGCGGGGACGCCCGGCGCTCCACCGGCAATCTACCCTCATGACCATCCGTCGCCTCAAAACCTATACCGGCTCTCAGGGCTACGTTTACCAGTACTACTTCGTCGGGAAACGGGCTGTCGGCGGAATCCTCCGCCAATGAATACGTCTTTGACGTCACGTCCGACCGCAAGCTGACCTATGCCGTCAGCATTTTCTCCGCACCAGGCGGTCGCCGCGTGGGCCGAATCGCACGGACGCGCCCTCTCCGATTCCGAGCAGTACGCCGCCGTCAAGATGCGTCTGTTCCGCGCCTTCGATGAACTGGAAGAAATGCAGGCGCAAGGCCGCGGCAACTGCAGGTCGACTCGCCAGTCGCATGGAAGAATCGCTGGCGACGTTAGGCGTGGAGTAGGGGCGACAACGAACGAATTTCCACCTCGAAATCTAAGAGATGTGCTATGCTCCCGCGATTGCCAGCGCTGCCGGGGTGGCAGCGTCGAGCCGGGGGGAACTGTGGCCACTGCTGTTCGGGGAGCCGTAACTCGGCAAGAAATTCCAGGCTAAACATGCGATGTGGGTGGTATTCGGCCTGATGACGCTGTACGTTCTGGCGACTCGCGACCGGACACTGCTGGATTCCCACTCGTTTCTGCGGCAGCGCTATGCGGCGATTCCGTGGCTGATGCTGGCACACGGCGTTCCCGGGGCGCTGGCGCTTTTGCTGGGCGT
>CAWABC010000019.1:0-20702 GCA_963780105.1 uncultured Acidobacteriaceae bacterium | reverse complement strand
ACCTGGAACGCCTCGTCGGGCGCGGTCGGCTACAACATATACCGCGGCACGGTATCGGGTGGTCCGTACACGATGATCAACTCCTCGCTCGACAGCACCACCGCATACACCGACAGCACGGTCGTCTCCGGCCAGACTTACTACTATGTCGCCACGGCGGTCGATGGCAGCTCGGTTGAGAGTGGCTACTCGAACCAGGCGCAGGCCGTGATTCCGACTCCGTAGCGTAGGCCTTGGCAAGGTCCACAAACAGCCCAGGATGACTAGGTTGGGCTTTGCTTAAAGCCACCTCGACATGGGTTGCCGATGTTGCATTTTCGTGCAACTGTTGCAAAAAGTATCATCTTGACACGAGGTTACCGACGGCAGTCTAATCGTGGAGGATTAGAAAGAGTCGCTCGGAAGTTACCGGCCCCGATACTCCCCTTCCTTGGCGATTCGCAATGTTGCTGTAAAGGGAGTTTGTCATGAGCAAGAGTAGAGGAAGATGGTGGCTGGCAATCGTCGTGGTCTGTTGCCTCGCTCCGGGTGCGTTTGCTCGGCGGGACAACCGGTGCGATCCGCACGATAGGTATAGGCATTGTCAGTCGGTTCCAGAAGGTGGTTCTACTGCGGTTTACCTTCTCGGAGCTGGGCTCACATGCTTCGGGGCAATGTTCCTCCGATCCAAGGCAAAGCCCGGGCAATCGTAGTTCTAGCCGGCAAGAAAATGGGCCTGTTATGCGAGCATGTTTGCTCGCCAAGCAGGCCTCGTCTTTTTGCTCGGAGCGGGTGGGCGTTCTTGAGGCGCTTCTTCTGAGGCAACGATTCAGATCGCAGTGCGCGTGCACGAGCGTTGCGCCACCAGAACATCGGCGATGCGCTCTCCTGCGTGTCCATCCCAAAGCGGCGGCACAGTTCCTTGCTTTGCTTTTCCGCCGAGCACTCGCGACAATTCCATGCGCAGTTTTTCCGGATCGCGGCCGACCAGAACGTTCGTTCCCATCGAAACCGTAATCGGGCGCTCCGTGTTCTCGCGTACCGTGAGACAAGGAACGCCGAGGTAAGTGGTTTCTTCCTGAATGCCGCCCGAATCGGTGATCACCACGGTGGCGCGGGATTGCAATCCCAGAAAATCAACATAGGGAAGAGGATCGAGCAGGCGCAGTTGCCCGGCATTCAATCCAAAATCGGCAATTCGTTTGCGCGTTCGTGGATGGGCGGGAAAAACCACCGCCAAATCCCGGTTCACCTCGAGCAGCGACTCCAGGATTCCCTTCAGCGTCGCGCTATCGTCGACGTTCGCCGGCCGGTGCAGCGTGACCAGGGCGTAGCGCTCGGGCAGACCATGGGTTTTCGTGGTTTGCGCCAACGTCTTCTGCGCCGCTGGCAACAGGCGCACGAGCGAGTCGATCATCACGTTGCCGACGCGGAAGATCTTCTCCGCCGGAATTCCCTCGCGCCGAAGATTCTCGTCCCCATCCTCGGACGGCGTAAACAGCAAGTCGGCAAGCTGATCGGTCACCAGGCGGTTGATCTCCTCCGGCATGGTTCGATCGAACGAGCGCAGTCCCGCTTCGACGTGACCGATTGGAACGCCCAGCTTGGCGCAAACCAGTGCCGTCGCGACCGTCGAATTCACATCCCCATACACCAGGACCATGTCCGGCTGGCGTTCGAGCACGACGGGTTCCAGCCGGATCATGATCTCGGCCGTCTGCTTCGCATGAGTGCCCGAACCGACCGCCAGGTTCACATCGGGGGCCGGTATGCCCAGTTGCTGGAAGAACACATCGGACATGTTGACGTCGTAGTGCTGACCGGTGTGGATGAGGGTCTGCACCACATTCTCCCGCTCCTTCAGGGCATTCAGGACCGGAGCGACCTTCATGAAGTTGGGACGAGCTCCGACGATGTGAAATATGTTCACCACATTCTCCAGTAACGCGAGACAACCAGCTTAATCGATTCGAGGAACCGGCAAACTGGAATCCGTTCTCAACCGTTCTTGGGTATCGGAAACTCGGTTCTGCGCAGCACCCATAGCAGCGCGCTCACCGCAGCCACCGAGAGACCAAAGAAGAGGATCCCTCCATGGTGATGGAGCTTCCCGTGAGGAACCCCGGGTCCACTTCGCGTTCCGAGTTCCACGATCGTGAAGATGCGAAGTCCGTTCTTTGCCACAGACAGCGGAATTGCCACCGCAACGAGCAACACCTTCCGCCACCGTGAGCGCAGGAACAGATGGGCCAAAACCATGGTGGTGACGACCAGCATCAGACTGGACCGAATACTGCTGCACTCGCGTGCAACTTCGATATCCAGTCCCGGGATCGACAACATGATTCCATCCTGCGTTGCCGGAACCCCAACCGCCCGAAACATGAGTCGCGCCGCTGACGCAGACTGTTGCTGCAGGAATTCGACGATCCAGCCCAAAGCAAACTCGGGAATGGGGACCATCAAGAACAAGAAGCAAAGAGGAAACAGAAACGACTGAAAAGTTCTGGCGCCAAAACACAATAGGACGCTGGCGATCGACCAGGTCACAAGCGCGAACATACCGAGCGACAGCCGGACATCATCGGGCGTGGCAGCCGATCCCCATCTCGCGTAACCGCCAATCAGCAGCGCGAGCGCCAGCAGGGCCGCGCCGACGCGAGGGCTCGGCGCCGGGTCAATGCGGAGCGCTTTCGAATTCACGTATTTCGAATCGAAGTAAATGAGCGCGCCACTCAGGGGCAGAATCAAAAGGATGTAAGTGTAGGCGTCGTTCGCCTGCGCCAACCCCAGCGTCACGACCAGAGGATGCCACCAGAACAAGATCGAAACGGCGCACAAGAAAGCGAAGGCCGGAACTTGATTTCGTGTCGTTATGTTCATGTGCGTTCTGGATCTAATCTAACACTTGCGGACGAGCTTTCGGAGCCCACCCGAACGTAATGGTATGACAGTTGATAACAAGTGACTTACCGAAGAGAATCTGTGGTTTGAGGATTTTCGGAGAAATTGGCGTCCTTGTCGATGTACTAGTCGATGGACCAAAGGGCGTATAACCGCACGGCGTTGTATTGGCCTATCGCTCGGCGGCTTGCTGTACTGCCGGAATCTGTTCCCCTAGCCACAAGGCGACCAAACTGGATGATATGCGACTCCCCCAGTCCATCATCCAGTCTTTCTACGTCCACACAGTCCACTTTCTAACCATCGGCATGGCGATCGTTCTCCTCGGAATGGTGCCCGTGGGCGCCGCAGCAGCTACGCCACAACTCGCGTGCACACCCACGAACCTTCATTTTGGCGCCATCGTTGTGGGTCAGACCGAAACCTTGCTGGACACCGTGACGAATAATGGGCGGACGAGTGTGACCATCTCGGGAATCAGTGTGGGCAACGCCAAATTCACCGCGTCCTCCTTGAGCCTGCCGCTGGTCTTGCTTGCGGGCCAGAGTGTCGATCTGAGTGTGACCTTCACTCCCACGGCGATAGGATGGACGGGAGGCACGATTAGATTCTCCAGCAATGCATCGAACTCCCCTCTTCAGCTTCAGGTTGGGGGTTCAGGCGTAAGTAGCGCATCCGTAACTGCCAGCCCCTCGATGGTGTCGTTTGGCCAAGTGGCGATAGGAACCATTTCCACCTTGCCCGTCGTGCTTACGAATAATCGTTCCTGGAAGGTAACCCTCTCGTCATTCCAGACAACGGGCAGCGGATTCTCGACGACCGGGCCCTCGTTCCCATTGACTCTAGGCGCAGGGCAAAGCGTTTCGGTGAACGTCGCCTTCGCGCCACAATCGGCCGGCACGGCCGGAGGTAGCCTGTTCTTTTCTGGTCCTGCGCTGGCCATCGCTCTCACCGGTACCGGCGGAGCTTCCGGTCAACTTAGCGCCAATCCCACCAGCCTGAATTTTGCCAACGTGCAAGTGGGAAGCCGCCAGACGCAATCCGCAATCCTGACTAACTCCGGAGGCTCCAGTCTAACGGTCTCTCAGGTCACGCTCACCGGCAGCAGTTTCACTTCGAGTGGCTTAACCTTGCCCCTGACTCTGGGAGCGGGCCAAAGCGCCACTTTAACGGTTGTCTTCGCCCCTCAGTTGGCCGGTAGTGTAAGCGGCAACTTAGCCTTCACTTCCAATGCCTCCAACTCCGCCATGAATCTCCCATTGTCCGGAACTGGCGTGACGCAGGGAACGCTGACAGGAACCCCCGCCAACCTTGCGTTCGGAAACGTCCAGGTCGGCAACAGTTCGAGCTTAGCCGAGACGCTGACCAATTCTGGCGGGTCCAGCCTTACAATCTCGGCCGCGACTGCCAGCGGCAGCGGATTCAGTTTGAGTGGCCTGTCCTTGCCTTTGACACTAACCGCTGGCCAGAGCACGCCGTTCACGGTGCTTTTCTCTCCGACGACGAGCGGCGCAGCTAGTGGCAGCGTCAGCATCACTTCCACCGGCTCAGCTTCTAACTTGAGCATCCCACTCTCCGGAACTGGCGTGACGCAGGGAACGCTGACAGGAACCCCCGCCAACCTTGCGTTCGGAAACGTCCAGGTCGGCAACAGTTCGAGCTTAGCGGAGACGCTGACCAATTCTGGCGGATCCAGCCTTACAATCTCGGCCGCGACTGCCAGTGGCAGCGGATTCAGTTTGAGTGGCCTGTCCTTGCCTTTGACACTAGCCGTTGGCCAGAGCGCGTCGTTCACGGTGCTCTTCTCTCCGACGACGAGTGGCGCAGCTAGTGGCAGTGTCAGCATCACTTCCACCGGCTCAGCTTCTAACTTGAGCATCCCACTCTCCGGAACTGGCGTGACCCAGGGAACGCTGGGTGCCAATCCGACCAGCCTCGCGTTTGGTAACGTCCAGGTCGGCAACAGTTCAAGCTTAGCGGAGACGCTGACCAATTCTGGCGGCTCGTCGGTCACGATCTCGCAAGTGAGTTCCAGCGCCGCGGCTTTCTCGATCAGCGGACTGAACTTGCCCCTGACTCTGACGGCGAATCAAAGCGTGACGTTCACTGCCACCTATGCACCGACCAGTGCCAGTGCGGCGAGCGGGAACCTGTCCGTGGCGTCGAACGCATCCAACTCACCGCTCAATATCGCGCTCTCTGGAACCGGGACGGCCGCGGGCCAGTTGGCGGCTTCTCCGACCAGTCTTAGCTTCGGCAACGTGGTGGTCGGATCGAATTCGTCGCTGAACGGCAGCCTGATTGCTAGTGGCGCATCGGTCACGGTGACCTCGGCAAACCTTAACAACAGCGAGTTTGTGCTCTCCGGAATTTCACTGCCGGCGACCCTCACCGCCGGTCAATCCGCTGCTTTCACCGTCACCTTCACACCGCAGACGAGTGGGGCCACCTCAGCCTCTTTGTCGTTCTCAAGCAACGCCTCGAACTCGCCAGCGGTGCAATCGCTGACCGGCACGGGAACGGTCGCAATTCAGCACGCCGTGGATCTCACCTGGTCCACCGACACGAACGCAGTCGGCTACAACATCTATCGCAGTCAGGTATCTGGCGGTTCCTACACAATGATCAATAGCGCGCTCGATGGCACGACCGCATACACCGATAACACGGTCGTTTCCGGCCAGACTTACTACTATGTAGCAACGGCGGTGAATGCCAATTCAGAGGAGAGCGGATACTCGAATCAAACGCAGGCTATCATTCCAAATCCGTAACCGTTGTGCCCAGCCGATTCAGGGAATACTGCTTTGGAGAACTTGCTCTTGCGATCGGCTTGATCCACGGCAGTTACAACGTAAGCGTCTTGAGCAACACATCTGTTCGAGGGACACGGTTTGTGCCGAAGTTTCCGGATGAGCGGGAGAACAGAAGGTTTCAGCACACAAACGACGTACACGCGCGGAAGTTCAGGAGTTAGCGGAAGAATTCATGAGCAGCGGTATGCTGCGGAGCGAGTTCTGTCGGAGTCGGCGGTTGAGCTTCGGCACCTTCCCCGGTGCCATAGAGATGGCCCGCCGAGTCCCGGGTCAGCGCCGATATGTGCGGGCTGACGTCTTTCCGGCCCCCTTGAACGCGTGCAGGACCGTCTGTCCCCCTGTTTCCCATTTCTGCAATCAAGAGTGCGAAGGCGGAGTTATGTATGCTCCCGCCTATGAGGGCATGGCACAGGGGTACGTGCTGCTTCCTTACTATGGCGGAACCCCGGCAAACGAAGGCGTCTCAAAAGCGAAGTCCGCAACTGAACACGCCCTGCGGTTGAATAAAACGCTGGCCGAAGCACACGCAACTCTTGCCGTTATCGAGAGCGGGCGCCTCAACTGGTCTGCTGCCCGACCGCAATACCAACGCGCATTGCACCTGGACCCAAACTACGCCACCGCTCACCAGTGGTATTCCTTCTTACTGTGGATGACCGGCCAGCATGACCAAGCCCTTGAGGAAATTGAGCATGCTCGGGAACTGGACCCTCTTTCGCTGATCATTCATGCGGACGAAGGCAGGCTCCTTTGTGTTGCCCACCAAACTGATCGAGCGATCAGCTTGCTACAACAAGCCATCAGTCGGGTTGCATGGTCGTGTTATCCCCAGCCGGGCCGCTATCGAACTCGAATAGGTCGCGGATGTCTCATCACTGGGTTCCTTGCTGGACCGCCTGGCCGCGCGGATGTCCATTGACAATGTGTATTGTGTATTGGTACACTACACGTATGCTGAAGAGCTATCGGCACAAAGGCGTCAAGCAGTTTGCCGAAACCGGCTCGAAGGCTGGCATTCAGCCAGAACACGCAATTCGACTCAGAAGGCTACTCTCCGCTCTCGATGCGGCCACCTGCCCGGCCAACATGAATGCGCCAGGGTACGCCCTGCACCCACTCAAGGGCGACCTGGAGGGGCGCTGGGCCGTGCGGGTGAGCGAGAACTGGCGGCTCACGTTTGCGTTCGAGGGCGAAGACGCGATTCTCATCGATTACCAGGATTACCACTAGGAGCTAAGCATGCTTTTCAATCCATCCCATCCCGGCGAGGTCCTGAAGGATTACCTAGGCGACATGACTGTGAAGGAGGCGGCGAGACGCCTCGGGGTGACGCGGGCGAATCTCTCCCGGATACTCAACGGCCGCGCCGGCATTTCGGCGGCGATGAGCGTGCGGCTTGCCAAGGCGATGCCATACACGTCTCCCGAGTTTTGGCTGAAGATGCAGATCAATTACGATCTTTCGAAGGCTCAGAAAAGCAGGCAGCCCAAAATCAAACCGTTTCCGGTTCGGCCGCAAAAGGAGCTTGCCTCAGCCCTCATTTGACATCCCTCACCGAGGACGGCCAGCGGTTCGATTGTGCGACCTGGGTCCACAAAGCCCGAGAGATGCTGAAGGAGGACTTCAGGCGGGCAGTGGAGAGGGAACTGACGGGAAGGGAAGAGGAGTCGTCGGAGTTGATCTGCTTCGAGGTCTACAAGAACCAGATCCCGATCATCGAGCAGGCGATTGAGACTGCAGCTCTGATGCTGGGCACGGACAAGTCGCGCGGGTACTGTCTGGAGATGATCTGTGCCGACTTCCTCGCAGGAGCGCACCTGGACGATGGCACCCGGAGGTCCTGCTCAACTCGATCTCGCAGCTACTACAAGTTCCTACCGGGCGAACAGCAGCAGGCCTTCCTTGACAACCTGTGGGAGAAGGCGTCCTGAGAATGATTCGCCCCAGAGCAACTTGCTTGCGGCAGGACCCCTTGTCGGAAGAAAGGCTGCATCGCGATGGCTGGAGGTGTCAATCCTGCGGCACGACGTCGAACCTAGAAGTCCATCACAAACAGTTTCGCGCTGGTCGGCCATGGCCCAGCCGGTTCAAGGAATCGGAGCTGGTACTTCTTTGGAGAACTTGCTCTCGCGACCGGATTGGTCCAGGGCAGTTACAACGTAGTAGTAAGTTCTGCCGCTGACGACCAGGCGATCTTCATACCGAGGCTCTGAGACTCGGGAGGCGATTTTCACAAATTGACCGCCAGAAGTCGTGCTCCGATACACGTTGTAGCCGACGACCGAGATTCCTGGGACGGCCCGAGGCGCTTCCCACGTGAGCGTAACGCTGTGCGGCCGAGCTTTGTAACAGCACGCCAGGCCGACGCAAAGCACCGCACATAGCGCGGCCATGAAGGGTCGGAATGGGTTGGTTCTCAAGTTTGGCGGGCAAGAAAGATAAGCCCACTCTGCGAGTACGTTCGCACGCAAAGCAGGCCTATTTGTTATCGTCCTCAATTCAGTCTTGCTTCGGGCCGGGTCGACCGGCAATCGTGCGCTGGCTATTGATCGCTGAGGTGGAGAAAGTGGGAGCGGGTGAGACGGAGTCCGTGTTAGTACTTGTCAGGATAGCAGGGTCAGTTCCACGCATAGGTTTCCAGGCGAGAATGAGAGCGTTCGAGAGCCACCGTCGCACGATAGCCTTCGACGGCGCTGAGGTCAGCCAGAAACCATTGTTTTCTGACTACGGTGTTTCCTCTGATTTCTTCAAGCGCGGGATCGACATCGGGATGTGTGGTGACGGAAAAATCTGTCAGCGGAAAAGAAAGCCCATCACCCGTGGCCTTCAGAAAAGCTTCCTTGCGCGTCCAGCAGGCAAAGAAGCCGGGCACGCGGAGATGATCCGGCAACGCCTGAAGTCCTTCGCGTTCGCGGAGAGAGAAGAATCGCTCAGCCAGCGTGGTTGTGTCGACATCGCCGCGGATTCTCTCGATGTCGACGCCGAGCCGGTGCTCACTGCCAATTGCGATCAGCGCTGTTCCCGCCGAGTGGGACACGTTGAACTGCAGCCGGCGTGGATTCAGCTGGTCTGCGAGTTGGGGCTTGCCGCTGGCCAGGTACTCGAAACGAATCTCGGTGGCGGGAATGGCAAGGTAGCCGGTGAGCAAGTCCCGCAGCGCGTAGCGACATCGGGTAAAGTGAATCCGGTCTTTCTCGAAGTGAAATCGGTTGGCGCGGGCAATCTCATCGAGAGACAGAACGCTGGCCTCGGAGCCTGCCGTCGCCGGTTCGTCAAGGCGCACTCTCCAGACGTCAACGCGTCCAGCGGGAAACACCGGTGGCCACCTGGCGCTTCCAACCACGAAGTGTGGGGGCGTTGCATCGGATCGTTGTTTCGGATCGCCGGCAGGCTGGCCTCCTTCATTCTGGATGGTCTGGGCCGCAGTCGCTGTCATGATCGTGGCGCACAGCGGCCGCATCTCCCTTCATGAAATTGGTTTGAACGTCTATGATGTGAAATACGTTCATGGATTCCCAATCTAGATTTACCTTATCTGGGATTCGAGTGTCCAACGGCGTTCGCAGGAGCGGGGATCGTATGGATCAGTTCGCCGCCGGCTTTGCTATCGCCAACGTGGGAGATTCAAGCACCCAACCACGAACTGCCGACTGCAACTTCAGGAGCGCATCGGATTCGCAGCCAGATGCGTAGAAAGTCGGAGGCGAGTATAGTCGTTCCAAAACCTCGGCCTGGGGGCAAAAGTGGCGTTCGGATTGACTCGCAAGAGGATTTTTTCCGCTCTGGCAACCGCTCTGTTCGTATTGGGTGGCTTCACTTTCGGTTTTGTCTCGAGCCAGCATTTGAAGAGTGCTGCCTCCGAATGAACTCCGCCAGCAGTATCTGCTGCCGGCGGGAGACGCTCCGCCCTCGGTGCGTGCGGGAGTGCTTGACGCGTTGAAAGACTTTCAGGAGGGATATGTCAAGCGGGACCCCAACGACTTGAATGCTTTCATGAATCGTCTCTTTCCGAAGAACGGCGATATCCTTTTTCTTGGGACTGACGCCGGCGATTGGGCGCGGGGCTATCCCGCAGTCGCCGAGTCCATCAGGGAGGACTGGCTGACTTGGGGGGATTTCAGATTTGCGGTCGACGATTCCATCATCTGGTCGTCGGGAGACGTGGCGTGGGTTGTGAGTGTCGGAGTGTTACACGCACCGGGGTCGGATCGCCCTGTGCGCTATTCGGCGATCCTAACCCGCAATGGAAATAGTTGGCGTTTCCGGCAAGTACACTTTCAATGGGACGACCGCGACCCTGGCGTGACGGATCTTCTCCGTCCGCGCACACCTCTCAAGCTGTTCAGGTGGGTGTTGGAGTATATGCGGGCCATGGCACAAAAGCGCGGGTAGGACGCTCCAGCTTACGAGAGTACAGATCGTGTTGTCCCGGTCCTTCAGCCTTTATCGTGAAGGCCAGGCACGGGCGCCAGACTTAACTTTTCCGCCATCTCATTTTCGGGCAGTGAGTCAGACGACGCCAGTACGGCCTTGAGCGTTTCAGCCAAAGTCCGTACATTGGGTTCCTCGAACATGGAGATGTGACCGCCAGGGATGTCATGAATCTCCAACCCGCCGCCCGCCAAGGTTTCCCAGCCCAGAGTCGGATTCCTGTCAGTGCCCATCGTCTCCCGGACGTCCGCTGCCCGCAGCAGCGTGATCTTTCCAGAATAAAACGGGACGGTGTAACGCCCCAGGGCTCGTCTGTGAGCTGCCTCCACCTGCAGAATAGTGCAGGCCAGGTGGGAGGCTTCGCCCCACCAGGTGGTAACCGAAGCATGCCGCAGCTTGAGCGCTGCGAACCAGCCGAGTCCAATAGTATTCACTCTTTGACGCGGCACTTTGCAGCAGATAAACCGCACCCCGGCTTCGAAAATTCTGCCAGTGGCGAGACACTTGCTCCTTAGCTGGTACGTGACGGTCGCATCCCGGAACAGCGGTGTCGAATAGTACGAGTAACCCGGGCTTCTTACCTTGTGATTTGAGCTGCCGACACATCTCAAGGGCGATGAGTCCTCCAAGAGACGCGCCCCCCACTAGATAAGGTCCTTGCGGAAAGAATGTTTGCAGCTCTTTGAGGTAAAGGGACGCCAGTTCTTCGATACTCGTCTCACGAGTTTGCTCCTGAGACTCGAGCGGAGATTGCAGCGCGTAAAAAGGTTGGTCGGGCCCAAGATGTGCCGCCATTTGTCGATAAAAGAACAAACTCGTCCCCAGAGCGTGAATACAAAAAAGAGGAAGCCGAGCACCATTTGGCTGAATGGGCACGAGGGCGGACCAAGGTTTGGCCTCAGGACTGGCCGACAGTTTTGACTCAGGGGTGACGTGTTCAAGGTGGCGTGCGGTGCGTGTCTCCGAGAGGGCGGCAGAAGTGAGGTCCCCTCGCTGCGCCTCCTCCGCACGGTCAAGACAGGACCGCAATTTCTCCGCCAACATTCGTACATTGGGTTCGCGCAGCATGTTCGTGTGAGTGCCCATGACATCCTGCACTTCGATTCCTCCTGCTGCCATTCCTCCCCAGCCCAGCAGTTCGTCGTCTCCGTCGAATGGAGTTCGGTTCACGGACCGAAAGATCGTGACGTGGCCTGGATAAACCGCGGGGTGATACAAGGACCCAGCGAGGCGATTAATGGTTCGCAGATCGGGAGCGCTTGTAGCCGGCAAGTGGAGAAGTTTGCGCACCAGAGGAAACAGCTTCCTCGCGAGGAGGGAAGCCGCACTGCTCGTTGCCTGCCACAGTCCAGTTCTCCAAGGGAAGGCGCGGTGGAGAAGGATCTTGTACATGGCAAAGCGCCGGCGAAGATCGGCGTTCTGTTTATACTGTTCCAGATACTGCCATTCAATCGTATCCAACAAGCCGAGCAGCGATACTGTCTCTCCGGCGGCATGAAGTTGCTGGGCCATTTCAAACACCACGAAGCCACCAAAGGAGTATCCCGCCAAACAGTACGGCCCATGCGGCTGCACCTCGCGAACTCCGTGGAGATAGTAAGCCGCCATGTCTTCCACCCGCGTGAGGAAGGGCTCCCGGCCATCCAGGCCTTGAGGCTGAAGCGCAAACACCGGCTGATCCTCTCCCAGGTAACGGGTCAATCTGTCGAAGAGGATTACATGTCCGCCAACACCGGAGACCACGAAGAGAGGCGAGCGCGAACCCTGCCGGCGAACGGCAACCACTGCCGAGGGCCGGGCCGCTTCCGGATCGCTGAAGGTTCCTGCCTGTCCGGATCAGCGTGGCCAATTGCCGAATGGTGCGCGCCTCAAACAGGGTAGAGAGGGCCAAGTCCTGCTGGTAGGTCTTCTTGATCTTGCTGAACAGGCGTACGGCAATCAGCGAATGGCCGCCTAAGTCGAAGAAATCATCGTCAAGGCCAACCGTCTCCACTCCCAAAAGTTCCTGCCACCATTCAGCGAGAACACTTTCAATCTCGCCCTCCGGCTTCGCCGTGCTGGCTGGCCGAAGCGCCGTTGCCACTGGCCCAGTCTGCTTGCCGGGCAGACCACCGCGAAGCACGATGACGCCCGGCAGCATATCGGATGAGAGAATCTTATCGAATGCCCTGATCCCGTCCACCGATGACATTCCCTGGCTCTCAAGCAGTTCCACTGACTCGCCGTCAGTCGCGGACACCCGCAGCCGCAGTGCAGGGTTAGGACTGTCGGAGGTCGTTGCCATGCGCCGCAAAGAAAATTCGTCGATCTCTGCCAGCACGTGGCCATCGCTGTCGAGAAGCGTGAAACTGAAAGTCGCGATTTCGCGTTGCGCCATATTTTCCTGACGGCAACGGATGTGGCTGTACAAGCGCGCGGGCAGCGGGCGGTAAATCGTGATCCTCTTGTACGACAGCGGTAGATAGAGGGCTTCGGACTCTCCGTAACCCTGAATGAGATAGAGCGCCGATCCCGTAGCCAGGTCAAGCAGAGCCGGATGCAGCGGCCAGGTCTCGACATCCGCGGTAAAGTTCTGTCCCAGTTGCAACTCGGCCAGCGCTTCGCGCTCTCCGATGTGCAGACTCTGAAGATTCCGCCAGCGCGGGCCGAAATCGAAATACTTCTCCTGGCGGGTGCGGTGCTGGTCGTCAAAATCGATGCGGCGTAAAGAACAGCGTCCACGGATCTCCGCCACATTCCGATCCCCGGGAATGGGATTCTGATTGCGCCCAATCTGTCCGGACGCATATTCGCTCCATCCTTCATCTTTGGCCAAGATCGAGAACCGGAAGCCGGAGCGTTGGCGGCGCAGACGCACCCGCACCTCTCTTGTTTCATCGGGAGCGACAGTAAGAGGCGCCAGGAAAAACACATCCTGAAAATCAACAACCGGTTCGAACCTGTTTTTGACATTGCCCAGCGCCGCTGCCGCCAGTTGCAGATACCCCGTGCCCGGTATGAGAGCGGCGCCGTTCTTGAAGCGATGCTCGCTGAGCAGCCAGTTTTTCTCGCAGCTCAACGAAGCCGAGTAAACTGTCTCGGTCGCGGTCTGTACCAGTCGCCTGCCCGCGATGGGATGACTGCCGGCAGCGTCGCGGCCCGCCATGCCCACATCCGCCCATAACCCCCAATTTACAGCCGTGACCGGCTGGCCCGCTTGGCTGAGGGCAAATGCATCGAGGAAAGCGTTGGCGGCAGCGTAGTCGATTTGCCCAGCGGGTGGCGCGAGAGAGCTGATGGACGAGAACAGAAGGAGGAAATCCAGCTTGCTTTCGCCAAGTGCCTGCTGCAAAACCAGCGTACCTTGAATCTTCGGCGCCAGCACGCGAGCAGCGCTCTCGCGAGTCTTGATTTGCAGAGGCCCATCTTCGATCAAACCCGCGGCATGGATCACGCCATGAATGTCGCCGAAGCGTTGCCGCGCAATGTGCAGCGCTTGTGCGATCTGTTTGGAGTCGGTCACGTCGGCGGAAATGGTCAGTACCTCGGCGCCCAGAGATTCTATTTCGCGCAGCTTCGTGATCTTCTGCCGCGCGCCGTTCGCGCCATTCGGTTGGTCGATAACAGACTGCCATTCCGACGCGGGTGGAAGCGGCGTGCGTCCCACCAGCACCAGTCGCGCATGAACCGTTCGCGCCAAGTGTTCGGCGACGACCAGACCGATCCCTCCCAGACCGCCGACAATCAGGTAGACTCCTTTCTCTCTTAAACCTGCGCCCGACGTTCGGGTACGAAGGCTGGCAGGCTCGAAGGTTTCCGCCCAGCGCTCAGACTGCCGGTACGCGACGCAGGAATCCGCGCTGCGCAGAGAACACTCCGCGATGATGTTGCTAGCCGCTCTCTTCCGATCCTGAATATTCCGGTCCAGGTCGATGCTGCGGCAGAATACGTCGGGAAATTCCTTGGGGATCACGCGCACGGGCCCAAGCAGTGCCGCGCGGGCGGCTTCGACAACTTTCTCTCCCGCGACCGATTGCAGTCCGTTTGAGACACACGCAATCTCGACGGCGCCCAGATCCTGATCGCCCCAGGCTTGCGCGAGGAACAGAAGGCTGTAGAAGCTCAAGTCCAGCGCTTGATCGAGCGCTCGGCCGGCGGCTGCCTCCGTGACCGGCCACAGGTCGAGAATTCTCGTGGGCGGATGTTCGTGCTTGACAATATCTTTGAGCAGTTCGTCGTAGTCGTCGCGCACGCCGGGGCGAATTGCGTACGAACCGGTGCGCTTGCGCTTGTACTTGTTACCGGCGACTACTTCCAAAACCTCATGGCCAGATGTCTTGAGTTGCTTCGAAATCTCCGAGCCGACCCCTGTCTCATCGAGAAACAGCAGCCAGCATGCCTGAACGGCAGGAGGTGTTGTCTCGGTCGCAGATTTTTTCCAAACGCGGCGATGGAACCATTGCTCGGTCTGGGCACCTTCAGCACTCGGAGCAGCCTCGACTTCCTTGCTGGCAATAGTTCTTTCCCCAGGATCGATCCAAAAACGCTGGCGTTCGAATGGGTAGGTTGGAAGAGAAACTCGATGCGGCGTTTCTCCGGCGTGCAGCGCATTCCAGTCAATCGACCGACCTCCAATCCAGAGTTGTCCTGCGGTGTTGAGCAGGAACACCGCATCGGACACCTGTTCCTGCGGGTGCCGCATGGAAGGCAGGACTTTGGAGGTTTTCGGCTTACCAGGGTTCTGGCGCGTCAACGAAGTGAGCGCTTGGCCTGGACCAACTTCGAGAAACGCGCGCGCCGGGTCGCGGAACAATTCGCTGAGCCCTTCGGAGAAGCGCACAGTGCTTCGCAGGTGCTTGGTCCAGTAGCCCGGGTCGGTTGCGTCGGCAGCTGTGATCCACGTGCCGGTGACATTCGAGATGTAAGGAATCTTGGGCGCGCGCAGAGAAACTTTTGCGAGATGAGCGCGGAAAGATTCGAGCATTGGGTCCATCATCGCGGAGTGAAATGCATGCGACGTGTGCAGCAGGCGGCAGGGAACGGCTTGTTTCTCGAGCTGCAGCGCGAATTTCTGAATGGCATCAGTGGGACCCGAGACCACGCACTGTTCCGGCCCGTTGATCGCGGCGAGTGCCACGCCGGTTGGAAGCGAGAGCGTGTCGGCGGCTACGGCAACCGACAGCATCGAGCCGGATGGCATCTCTCCCATCAACCGGCCGCGAATGGCACTCAGGTGAAGCCCGTCTTCCAGCGAGAACACACCCGCCAGGCAAGCAGCCGCGTACTCTCCGATACTGTGGCCGATCATTGCGGAAGGTGCGATTCCGTGCGCCATCCACCATTGCGCTAACGCATATTCGATGCTGAACAACGCGGGCTGCGTATAGGCGGTATGGGATAACTTCTCCGCTGCCGCTGCCGAATCTTCTTCCCGCGGATACAACAAAGTTCGCAGGTCGAGACCGAGATCGGGGATGAGGCGCTCGGCGCAATGGTCCAACTGAGCGCGGAACAGAGCCTCCGTCTCGTACAATTCGCGGCCCATGTTCACGTACTGCGATCCCTGACCGGAGAACATAAAGACAGCGCCGGGGGCACTCGCAGCCGCTTGTCCGGTGAAGACCCGGCTGGGTGCAGATTTAGTCAGCAGCGTTCCCGCCTCGTCAGTGGTGGCAGCCACAACCGTGCGGCGGTGCGGCAACGGCTCCCGGCCTAACTGGCAGGTGTAAGCAACATCTTGCAGCGCCAACTCTGGGTGTTCCTGCAAGTAGGCGCTGAGATTCTGGCTGGCTTTGTCCAACGCGGAAGCGGTCTTCGCGGAAAGCACGAGCAACTGATAAGGCTTCTTCGCGGCTGCGTGTTTTTGAACCGGCGGCGCTTCCTCTAAAACCACGTGCGCATTCGTGCCGCCGATGCCGAGCGCGGTCACGCCCGCGCGCCTCAGCCCACGCTCTGTCTTCCATTCCGTCAAACCAGTATTGACGTAAAACGGGCTGTTCTCGAAATCAATCAGCGGATTCGGTTTGCGGAAGTGCAGGCTGGGGGGGATTTGACGATGCCGTAGTGCCAGCACCGTTTTGATCAGGCCGCCAACGCCGGCGGCCGCGTCCAAGTGGCCGATGTTGGATTTGAGCGACCCAATGGCACAATAGCCCTTGCCCTGCGTGCTCTCGCGAAACGCTCGCGTCAGCGCTTTGACTTCAATCGGATCTCCAACCTTGGTCCCAGTGCCGTGCGTCTCCACATAGGAGATATCGCTCGCCGCCACGCCCGCCACACCCAGAGCTTCGGCGATGACCTCAGACTGTCCATCGACACTCGGCGCGAGATAGCCGACTTTTCTTGCGCCGTCGTTGTTGATCGCCGATCCGAGAATAACGGCATGAATAGTGTCGCGATCGGCCAAAGCGTCTTCGAGCCTTCTCAGTACCACAATGCCTGCGCCGCTCGAAAACACGGTGCCGCTGGAATCGGCGTCGAAGGCGCGGCAGTGTCCGTCGCGCGACAGAATCTCGCCTTCGCGATAGAGATGGCCCCGTCCTTGCGGAAACTCAATCGTGACTCCGCCCGCCAGAGCCATGTCACATTCTTGATTGAGCAAGCTCTGGCACGCCAGATGCACCGCGACCAGCGATGTCGAGCAGGCCGTCTGCACGTTAATGCTCGGCCCGTGAAGGTTTAGTTCATACGAGACGCGAGTCGCGAGGACATCCTTATCATTTCCCGTTTGCCGAATCAGAAACAGCCCGGCGCTCGCCACCAGCCGCGGGTTCGTCAGCAGGTTGTAGATCATGTACGAGTTCATGCCCGAGCCGGCATAAACTCCGATCGAACCCTCGAAACTTTCTGGCGCGTGGCCCGCATCTTCGAGCGCTTCCCATGCGCACTCCAGGAAAATGCGGTGTTGCGGATCCATGATCGACGCGTCTTTCGGGCTAAATCCAAAGAAGGCCGCGTCGAACTTATCCAGATCTTCGAGCACCACGCCCGATTTCACATACTCCGGCTGGGCGAGTTCGTCGGCGGAAACTCCGGCAGCCAGCAGTTCGGCGTCGCTGAAGGGACGGATCGCTTCCACCCCGTTCTTCAGGTTCTGCCAGAACTCCGCAACATTGCGCGCGCCGGGAAAACGTCCGGCCATGCCAACGATCGCGATGGCTGTGTTGTTCATGTTCGTTGTGCCTGCTGTTGTCGGGCGGCCAAACGCCGCGCTGCCCGGCTTGATACTTGCGGCGCCGCTTCCTCTCCCTTGAGATGGTTCGCAAGCGCCGTGACCGTGGGGAACTGAAACAGGTCGACCAAAGAGAGTTCGCGGCCGAGCACTTGCTGCAACTGCATGTGTACTTCGGCCACCATCAGAGAATGCGCGCCAAGATCGAAAAAGTTCTCATTCAATCCCACGCTGTCCACTCCCAGCGCGTCTTTCCACGCCTGCGCGATCGCGCTTTCCAGTTCGTTTCGCGGCAACTCGGGTGTTGCGCGGGTCTCATTCTCCAGGGTGGAAGGATGAGGCAGCGCATTGCGATCGATCTTGCCATTCGCGGTCAGCGGAAACGAATCGAGAAATACGAAGTTGGAGGGCACCATGTATTCGGGAAGAGTTGCTGCCAGCGTCGTGCGAAGATCCGCGACTTCTAATTTTGTTCCGGACTTCGGAATGACATAGGCCACCAGGCGTTTGTCTTCAGTACGAGTTTGAGTCTGAGTTTGACTTCGGGGCTTGAATTCGCTGGCAACTACCACCGCTTGACCGACTCCCGCTTGATTCTCGAGCGCCGCTTCAATCTCTCCAATTTCGATTCGGAAGCCACGCAACTTCAGCTGGAAATCCGCCCGCCCGAGAAACTCCAGATTTCCGTCCGGCAGGAAACGCGCAATATCGCCGGTGCGATACATACGATTTCCGGGCCGGAACGGATCGCTAAGAAACTTTTCGGCTGTCAACTCCGGTCGCTGCCAGTACCCGCGCACCACGCCATCGCCGCCGATATACAGATCGCCCGGCGCGCCCGCGGCCACCGGTCGAAGCTCGGAATCCAGCACGTAGACCTGAGTGTTCGCGATGGGTTTTCCAATCGGGATGCTGTCGAATTCTCCGGTGATAGGGAATGTCGTGGACCAGATGGTGGTTTCGGTTGGCCCGTACATGTTGTGCATCTCGCCGTGGAAGGCCTGGCGAAGCTGACGAATTAGCGATGGCGGAAGCGCTTCTCCTCCAAGAAAGAGTTTCTTCAACTGTCCCAACGAAGCGAGACCATCGGGATTGACCGCAACCATCCGCGCCAGAGAAGGCGTCGATTGCATGTGCGTGACGCTGGTACTTGCCGAATCTCGTCCGGAATCGTCTGCGTGCCTTCATCGCCGTGAATAATCACTTGAAAGCCGCGGGTCAGCGTCCAGAACAGTTCCAGCACGGAAATATCAAAAGAGATACTGGTCACCGCCAGCCACACGCCCGGCTCGGACCCAATCGCGCGATCCATGCCGGTGAAGAAGTTGACTACGTTGCGGTGCTCGATCATCACGCCCTTGGGTTTGCCCGTCGAGCCCGAGGTGTAGATCACATACGCGAGGTTCCGCCCAGTGGCCGTGGAAGAGACCGGGTGGTGCCCCGTTGCCGGCGATCGCATCAGCGTCGCCAGCTCCATCGATGGAGACGACCTGTCTGGCAGTATTCCCCAGGCAGGATCTGGTGCGCTCCGTCGCGAGAATGACCGGAGCGTCGGAGTCTTCGATCATCAGCGCGATGCGTTTCGCGGGGTAGCTGGGATCCATCGGAACGTAAGCCCCGCCCGCCTTCAGGATCGCCAGCAGCCCGACCATCATTTCGACGGATCGTTCGACGGCGATGCCAACCAGTGTCTCGGTGTGAACGCCGACCTGCTGCAGATGCCGCGCCAGTTGATTGGAGCGCTGGTCGAGTTCGCGATAGGTCAGGCCGCGCCCTGCCGAAACCACCGCGACCGCATCCGGCGTGCGCGCAACCTGCTGCTCGAACAGCTGCGCAATCGTGCTCTCGCGCGGGTAGTCCGCGTCGGTTTGGTTGCAATCAGCTATTTCTGCGGGCAACAAGTCGATTCTCCAGAAAAAGAAATTCAATGCCCGTGCCCAGGAAAGTCTCAATGGCTTCCTCTGGCGTATTCACGATGGGCTGCCCTTTCACATTGAAGCTGGTGTTGAGCACCATTTCCCGGCCCGTGGTTCGGCCGACCGCGCCAAGCAGGCGATGGAAATCGGGATTGTCCTTTGCCGAAACGGTCTGCAAGCGCGCCGAACCGTTCACGTGAGTGATGGCCGGCAACGACGCCCGGTGCTCAGGGCGCACATCGACCACCGTGATCATGTAAGGCATTTGCGTTCCCGGCGCAACGTTGAACCAGCGATGCGCCTGCTCCTCCGAGCAGGCCGGCGCGAACGGACGAAACGCTTCCCGCATCTTGACCATCGCGTTGATGCGGTCGCGCATGGCGGGATGGCCGGGGTCGGCAAGAATGCTGCGATTCCCCAGCGCCCGCGGACCATACTCCATGCGGCCGCGATACCAGGCGATCACTCGTCCTTCGGCGATCAACTTGGCCGCTTCGCTGCAGGTCTGATCGAGAGACGCGAAAGGCGTCACCGTAATGCGGCTGGCGTACTTCTCAAGTGCCTTCTCAATACACGGAAGCGGGTATGCCGGTCCCTGCAGCGGAACCGGCATGCGCTCATTAAGAATTTCCTCGGAGAGTGACGCGCGGTACAAGGCAGCACCCAGCGCGGTGCCGTCGTCTCCGGCTGCGGGTTGGATATAGACTTCATCGAAAATGCCGGAGTCGATCAGCTTGCCATTGGCCGTGCAATTGAGCGCGACTCCGCCGGCCAGAGCGATGCGCCGCATGCCGGTCTGCTTTCCGAAGTGTCCGCAAACATGCAGCACAACTCGATCCAGGCACTCCTGCAGGGCCGCCGCTACATCTTTATGGTCCTGGGTGATCTCCGCGTCGGGCGCTCGTCGGGCTACGAGGTGCTCGTCCAGATAGGCGCGGGTCGCCAAGTAATTCTCGCGTTCCTCTCGCGAACGATTGAGCCGGAGAATCGGAATTCGAAGCGAACCATCGGGGCGCAGCTCGACCGTTTTCTCAAAGAAAGCGCGGAAACGCTCCGGGTCGCCATAGGGCGCCAGCCCCATGATCTTGTATTCATCGGAGTTGAAATCGAAGCCCAGGTGCAGCGTCACCAGGGAATACAGGATGCCGATGGAATCGTTGGCGGGAATCTCGCGCAGCTTCTTGAACTCGCCGTCGCGAAACTGGAACACAGTGAGGCTTTGCACCTCTCCCATTGCGTCGTTCACCACCACCAGGCACTCGTTCCACCCTGACGTAAATGCAGCGCTGGCGGCGTGCGCGAGATGATGACCTACCGGCTGAATCTTCTCGGCACGAAAATCGGGGAAGAAGCGATGCACTTGCCGGACCAGCGCTTCCTTCGAAAACACGCTCTGGTAGAGCTTCGAGGAATCTGGATCGAGCGAGTAGAGCTGGCTGTAAGGAGAATAGTCAAAGCCGTGGGCGATCTCGGTCACATCCTCGATGCCGAGACCCGCCTCGCGCA
>CAWABC010000018.1:0-3244 GCA_963780105.1 uncultured Acidobacteriaceae bacterium | reverse complement strand
GATGGGTCCAATATCAGTCTTGGCTCGCAATTGGAGGACCTGCGCCAATTTATCCTCGCACAGCCGGCATCCACCAAGATTGGGGTCGCCTACATGCAGAACGGCATCGCGAAAATGGTACAGAACCTGACTAGCGATCATGCTCTGGCTGCGAAAGCCCTGCGCCTTCCCATGGGAATGCGCGGCATCAACGGCAGTCCATATTTTTCTCTGACCGACCTGATCAAGAAATGGCCGGAAACGACCGCGCGCCGGGAGGTCCTCATGGTTTCCGACGGAATCGATCGTTACTACGGAGGCGGGGATCTACTGGATCCGTATCTAAGCGCGGCCATCGAAGATGCTCAGCGCGCCGGCGTTGTCGTCTTTGCGATCTACACCCCGGGCGTGGGTCACTCCGGTCATAGCTACTGGCGGACATATTGGGGTCAGCTTTACCTCGCGCAGGTTACGGACGAGACCGGCGGGGAATCGTATTACATCGGCTTCTTTGGACCACCCGTGACCTTCACTCCCTATCTCGACGATATGGAGCATCGCCTGACGCGCCAGTACTTCTTGACGTTTACCGCCAAGCCCCAGAAGAAAAACGGGGTGCAGAGAGTAAAAGTCGCGACGGAAGTACCGAATGCGGAACTGGTTTCGGCAGACGGAGTTTACGTCCCGGCCGCGAAACCCTAACCGTCAGGAGAAAAGACGCATATTGGACAACGTCATCCAGTGGCTGACGATGGACTGAAGGCACCATGAATCGACTACTCCATGTCAAACGCCAGCCACTGCAATCCCCCTCCCCGCTCCACCTGGAGAACGACCGGATCGTGGGGTTTGATTTGCTTCAGCGCCGCACGGAGAGAGTTCAACGAGTCGATTGATGTCTGGTTCACGCTGTGGATCACATCTCCGGTCTGCAAGCCAGTCACGGAACTCATGAAATCCGCGACTCTTGCCACGACAACGACGCCGGAGGGATTGCGCAGCGTGCCTATCATGGAACGTAACTTATCGTCCAAAGTGAGCGCCAGTATTCCCAGCCGAGAAACCAAGTTATCGCGCGAATTGGCTAAATCAGGCAACGCGTCCATGGGGTCTTTCATCTCGAGCGCCGCGATGTAAAGAGTCTTATGCTCGGTCCCACGGAGCACTTCGAGCGTAAGCACTTCATCCAGTGGATGGAGATAGAGAGCGCCGGTGAAGGCCGGCAAGGTACCGATGAGGCGGCCATCAGCCTTGACTACAATGTCGCCAATCTTCAGGCCGGCCGCCTCCGCGGGACCTCCCGGCATCACGTCGTCGATCACGACCCCCCAGTTTTGCGCAAGCCCCAATCCCTTGGCCAGGCTGTCGGTGATGGTTTGAGCTCCGGCCTTGACCTCGACGCGATGCACGTGTCCATACTTGCGCAAGCTCTCGTAAACGAACTGCACGATTCGCGCCGGGATGGCGAAGCCTAGACCCTCGCTGCCGCCCGCTTCGGAGAGAATGAAAGTGTTGATTCCTATTACGTAGCCGTCGGTATCCACCAACGGGCCGCCACTGTTGCCTGGGTTAATGGGAGCGTCGGTTTGAATGTAGACCATGGGACGATTCGGATCCGCCTGCCTCGCAACTGAACTCACGACGCCCATGGTCACCGAGTTCTCCAGTCCTTCGGGACTGCCAAGGGCAAACACAAGTTGTCCCTGATGCACGGGCCGGTGGTTGCCGAGCGCAAGTGTGGGTAAGCCAGTCTGATCAATCTTGAGCAAGGCAAGGTCAGTCTCCTTGTGGAGGCCGACGAGCCGCGCTTCAACAATGCGCTGCTTGCCCACGGGCGCCAGTCGCTCGGGAAAATCCACCGCAGGCATGGGGAGAGCCACATGAATGCTTTGCGCTCCCTCGACCACGTGAGCGTTGGTGATGATGTAGCCGTTCGAATCCACGATCACTCCTGAACCGATCGCATGCTCGCGGGTCACGAGCGCCGTTTGACCGTGATTGTTCTCCTCCAAAGCTCCATAGCCGGTGACCAGAATTTGAACCACTGCGGGGGAAATCCTGGCGGTGAGCTGCTCGATCGCGGAATTCAGCTGCTGCAGCACGGCTGGCGGTTCTGCCGGCGCCGTTCCGCGCGCCTGGGCTTTGTCCACGTCAGGCTTCGTCGTTTCACTGCTGGCGACCGCCGGGTGTTGCGACGACACTTGCTGACCTACGCTTGGCGCTGCAAACCACAGGCAGCAAAAACCCGCGGCAAGACTAAGAAGCGAAGTGCGGAATTGACTGTTCGAACCGTAATTTGGGAAGAGCATAGGGAGGCGCTCCTGGACACACACGTATGTTGACGCCACGACCGAGACTATGATCGCGCTCGAATCGAATAAAAGCGAGCTCTTCTATTTAGATATTTAGATTCAAAATGCCGTCGCCAGGTCAAAGCGTTTGCTATCTAGCGGGATTATCCGCCGGGCATCGAACCATAACTCTGGATCATCTAATGAAGCAAAGGGATCGGAGGGTGCAAAGATGGCGATAACCAAGTTTAGACCAATCGCCAGTCTGTTCCTGGCCGGGCTTCTTTCGCTGCCTGCGTTTGCGGACAATGCGAACACAAATGCAGCGGTGCCAGGGTCTCTCAATTATGTCGAAGGCCAGGTGTCGATGGGTACCAAGGCTCTCGACTCGAAGTCGATTGGATCTGCCGAGTTGCGGGCCGGCGAATCGCTAACTACCGAAAAAGGGAAGGCTGAAGTGTTGCTGACGCCAGGCGTCTTCTTGCGCGTCGGCAACAACAGTTCTGTCAGAATGATTTCGCCAAGTCTTACCGACACCGAGGTCGCTGTCGACCGAGGGCACGCCATGATCGAAGTGGCGGAGATTCATCCGGAAAATGACCTTCGCATCCGCGAAGATGGCTCCACGACCAGGTTGTTGAAGACCGGCCTGTACGATTTCGACTTAAAGCAAAATGAATTACGCGTGTTTGACGGCAAGGCCTCGGTGGACGATGGCGGTAAGAGTATCGCCGTCAAGGGTGGACGTGAGCTGAACCTGGCTGGAGGCAACTCGTTTAAGGGACGCAAATTCGACAAGAAGTTGTATGAGGAAGGCGATCTGTATCGCTGGAGCAGCCTGCGATCGGCCTATTTGGCGGAAGCCAACGTGGACGCGGCCAGCATGTACACGGAAGGTTGGGGTGGTTGGGGCTGGGCCTGGGACCCGTGGTTCGACGCTTACACTTTCCTGCCAGGCGATGGCATCTGGTATA
>CAWABC010000017.1:0-14190 GCA_963780105.1 uncultured Acidobacteriaceae bacterium | reverse complement strand
TAATGTAGGCCAGCCCGATCCGCGCCTTGCGAGAGCCATGACCCCACCCACCGATCACGTGCCGGGAACCATCGACGCCGATCTCGCGGCGCGGCTCGCGCACATCGTCGGCGAGCGGCGCGTGCTGCTCCGCACCAGCGAACTCGTGGCCTACAGCGCCGACGGTCTGCCGTCGTATCATCGGCAACCCGCCTGCGCGGTGTTTCCCGGCACGCGCGACGAGGTGGTGGCCGTCGTGCGCGCGCTCGCCGACGCCGGCGTGGCCTTCGTCCCGCGCGGCGCCGGCACCGGACTGTCGGGCGGCGCGCTGGCCGACGGCGTGGTGCTGCTGGGACTCAATCGCCTCACGCGCATCCTTTCCATCGATCCCGACAACCGCCGTGCCGTGGTCGAGCCCGGCGTGGTGAACGTCGCGCTCACGCGCGCCGCGAGCCCCCACGGCCTGCACTACGCGCCGGATCCGCTCCAGCCAGGCCGCGTAGTCGCCGATCGGCGGCAACGTCGCCGAGAATGCCGGCGGCCCGCACTGCCTCAAGTACGGCGTGACACCAACCACGTCGTGGGAGTCACCGTCATCCTGGCCGACGGCGAATCGTGACGCCTCGGCACCGGCGCGCGCGACGGCGAATGCGACCGGCTACGACCTGCTCGGCGCGTTCGTCGGCTCGAGGAGCTCTTCGGCGTCGCCCTCAACGTGACCGTGCGACTCACACCCACCCCGCAGCCGTGCGCACGCTGCTCGCCGACTTCACGACACCTCGACGCCGCGGCCCGGCCCTGTCGGCGATCGTCGCAGCCGGATCGTGCCCGCCGCGCGCTCGAGATGATGGACGCGCCCACGATTCGGATGGTCGAGGCGTCGATCTACGCTGCCGGCTATCCGGTGGACGCCGACGCCGTGCTGCTCATCGAACTCGACGGCGCGCTGGCCGTCACCTGGACGAGCGCAGACGAACCGCAGAACGTCCCCAATCTGCAGTATCGCTATCGCATCTACCGGCGCGACGAAAGCTCCGGCAAAGACGCAGTTGCCGGCGAAGTCCCGGTTTCGGTTACAACGACCGAGCCCGGCCCCGCGCATTTCACCGACTCGAGCTTCGAATGGGAAAAGACTTACCTCTACCGCATCACCGCCGTGAGCATCGTCAAACGGCCCGACAGCGAAGTGCAGATTGAGGGAGACGATACTCCGCCCGTGCGCGTCATCGCCCATGACGTCTTTCCGCCCTCCGTACCCGCTGGGTTGCAGGCGGCATACTCCGGCGAGGGTCAAAAGCCATTTATCGATCTCATCTGGGCGCCGGTGACGAACGCCGATCTCGCCGGATACAACGTCTATCGCAGCGAAACCAACGGCGCCGGAACCAAGCCGGTGGAGAAGCTGAATTCCGAGCTGGTAAAGTCGCCGTCGTATCGCGACAGCGCGGTTGCCTCTGGAACAACCTACACCTACTCAGTTTCTGCCGTGGACGTGCGTGGAAACGAAAGCCAGCGCTCCGAGGAAGCCAGCGAGCCCGTGCCCTAAGAGGTTGTGTGGGGGCGGGCGCCTCGCGAGCCTGCCCTGAGCGGAGCCGAAGGGTCCAAGCCGAGCGCAGCTCGGCTTCGCTAATTCGCCCACAGATTTTTCCTTCGTGATCTCTCTGCTCGTGTGTTTGAATAATGGTCTGATGAAATATTGCCGATTTATTCACAACGGTTCCGCCCACTACGGCCTGGTCGAGTCTGTCGCGGGCAAGGACAATGGCGAAGAGGAAATCACTCGCCTGCTCCTCCAGCCTCCGCAGCAGAGCGGCGGCGACGTCGAAGGCCTTCCCAGCCGCCGACTGGACCGCATTCCGCTCGCGCAAGCGTCTCTCTTGCCGCCGGTCGAGCCTTCGAAGATCGTCTGCGTCGGCCGCAACTATCGCGAGCACGCCGCCGAGCTTGGCCACGACGTTCCGCAGGAGCCGTTGCTGTTTTTCAAGCCGCCCTCTGCTCTGCTGCCGCCCGGTGGAACGATTCTTCGGCCAAAAGTTTCGGCGCGCACCGACTACGAAGGTGAACTCGGAGTCGTCATCGCCCGGCGCTGCCACCGGCTCCCCGAAGGCGAAGACGTGCGTCCCTACATCCTCGGCTACACCTGCGTCAACGACTTCACCGCCCGCGATCTGCAGAACCGCGATTTCCAGAACAAAGACTGTCAGTGGGTCCGCGCCAAAGGCTTCGACACTTTCTGCCCGATTGGTCCCGTGGTCGCCAACGGCATCAACATCGACCCGTGGGCTGGCGTCCAAGTCGAAACCCGAGTCAACGGCGAGGTGCGGCAATCCGGCAACACGCGGGATTTCATCTTCCCGCTCGATGTTGTCATCCGTTACATCTCGCAGATCATGACGCTCGAACCCGGAGACCTGATTGCCACCGGCACACCCAAAGGCGTTGGCTCGGTCGCAGCCGGTGATGTCATCGAAGTTTCGATCGCAGGCATCGGCCAGTTGCGCAACCAAGTCGCCGACCAACCCTAGCGGGTCGCCTAAGCCAGTGTGGGGACGGGCGCCCTCGCCCGTCCAAGCCGAGCGAAGCTCGGCTCCGTGCGACGTCTCACTTGCTTCCGCTAGCCTGCCTCACGGCCCGCTCCATCACCTCCGCCGCCCGCAGCAGCGTGCCCAATTCCGCCTCCTTCAGACCGCTGAGGGTTTCCGCCAAAAGCCGTATCCTCCGCGCCCGCGCCTGTTGCAGTAAGCGTTCCCCTTTGGCCGTTGCCGTCACTCGAATCCGCCGCGCGTCTTTCGAGTCGGTCTCAATCTTGGCCAGTCCGAAACGCTTCAATCCCGCCACGATGCGGCTCATGGTTGGAGCTTTAACCTGCTCGGCAGCCGCCAGTTGCCCGAGCGCCATGGGACCGCCGAACACCAGGACGGAAAGCGCCGACAGCCGCGCCGGGCCCTGGCGGGCCAGAACGTCCTGCTGGCGCGCATGGCGCAGCAGATGGATCGCAGCCGAGTGCAGGCGGTCCGCCACTTCGAACCGTGTGGGGGCGGGCGGCCTCGCCCGCCCGATCTCAAGACGAGGCATACGACACAGCTTAGCATCGCGACTGGTTAGCATGGCTAACATTTTTCTTGACAAGCGAAAGGCAAACTCTATAATTAGTTAGCAGTGCTAAGTAATTAGGAGAAAGCGCCCATGGAAAACTCCCAGCATATTTCCGAACTTTTGCAGGCAGGCGATGCGGACGGCCTCCGCCAAATTCTGGAACAGGACCCCGTCGCTTCCGAGGCCCGCGACGCGACCGGCGTCAGCCTGCTCATGCATTGCCTCTATCGTGGCCGCCGCGACCTGGCCGAACTGATCGCGAGCAGGAAGCAGGCGCTGGACATTTTCGAAGCGACGTCGGTTGGCCGTCTCGATCGACTTAAGAAATGCGTTCGCGATGCCTCGGCCGTCAACTCCTTCTCGCTCGACTCGCGTTCAAAAGACGGCTTCACCGCCCTGCACTTCGCCTGTTTTTTCGGACAGCCTGAAGCCGCCCGCCTCCTCATAGAAAACGGAGCCGCGGTCGACGTCGTGGCCGCGAATCCCACACAGGTTATGCCGCTGCACTCCGCCGCCTCCGCTCGCAACCTGGAAGCCGCACGCCTTCTGCTCGAACACGGAGCCCCCGTGAACGCCCGCCAGCAAGCAGGCTGGGCTCCAATCCACGCCGCCGCTCAGAATGGAGACCGTCCGATGGTGGACCTGTTGCTCAAGCACCACGCCGATCCCAAACTAGCCAACGATGCCGGCAAAACCCCAGCCATGGTAGCCAGAGAAAAAGGCCACGAGGAAATAGCCACCCTGCTGGAAAAGTGTTCCAGTTAGAACTGGTCCCATAAATGGGTCTTGGGAAGGGCATGGCTTTAGCCGTGCCGCTAGCGGCCAACTGAAATGCGGGCTTTAGCCCCTGAGGCGGGTGCCCCATTCAAGCCGGGTGCCGCATTCTAAATTTAGCGTTCTTTGCGAAATTTAGAGTGGGGATTTTCGCCGGGGCTTCGGCTTGCTCTTGCCCTGAAGATTGAGCGCCACGGCAGCGCGGATGAGATCCTTCAAGGCCGCCTCATCGACCTTGTCGCCTTCGTGGATGTCGATGGCGCGTCTGACATTCCCCTCGAGGCTGGAGTTGAATAGACCGGAAGGGTCCTTCAAGGCAGCTCCCTTGGCAAATGTCATCTTGACGACGTTCTTGTACGTCTCTCCCGTGCAGACAATGCCGCCGTGGGAAAAAACGGGAGTCCCCGGCGTTGTCGCCTTCACCCACTTCCACTCTTCGACGATCTCGGGGTCTGCCGCGTGTATGATTCCGCGCACTTTCGCGAGCGTCTTCCCGCGCCAGTCCCCAAGTTCGTTGATCTTCGCGTCGATTAAGGCAGAGGCAGATTCCATCGGGATGGGCTTCTTCATGGACAACTCCAACTCTCGCATCTAATTTAGCTGCGCTCAGCGTAACCTGCAACCCCCGCAAGTGGAAGGGGGCTGGCCCATCCTTTCCGAATAGAATCTCAAATCCAGCGGCTGCCCCGTCCTTGTCCCTGCGTTCTTTGCAGGGACAGAACGGGGGACTTGACTTGGCATCCTCAACTCATGGAGATCAAAATCCCCGCCCTGTCGCAAAAGACGCGACAAGAGCGGGGCACCCTCGAGGATTAAAATGAGGAAAGGCTGGGCCAGCCCCCCAGCGTCACCTCAAGGCATTTCTGAGCCGCATTACCTCACTGTAAAGGATGTCTAGGGACACTTTGTAAAGGATGTCATGGGTCTGAACAGGGTTTTCGAGACGTGGGACGCTGCGGGATCATCACTTCTGCAATCTGACCCTGCAACTCCCTTTTTCACGACCTTTCCTGCTCGAAATCCATTGACATAAGACCTATCGTGCGCCACGATAATGCTAGAGATCTGATTGGGGCAGTTTCGAGGTGTATCCGTCGACCAAGACGGCCCTCGAAGCTGCCCCAAACCCATTTTCAGCGCCTTTTGACGACCTAAGTCATTGATTTTCAAAGATCTTAGCTATGAGTCTTTTAAACTCAAAGATTTTGGCCGTTTTAGCCCCTAACTCTATGATTCCAATAGCGAGGGGGGAGGGGGCCACCAGTACTAACCAGTAAACATACTGACGAAAGCAGCAATGTGCGAGAACCCGAGAACTAGCAGGCAACGCCAGCATTGCTTTTCTCGCTTACATTACTCGCGACTTGCCGCCGTGCAATCGGACCTTCCGATTCATGCATCAAACCGCTATGATTGGGAAATAGTTCCGCCGGGGAAGCCCGATCGCCCGATCCAGAGCTTTAGAGACCAAAGATTACAGAGCGAAGTCACATTATGTCGACGAAGTTGAAGGTCACCATCATTGCCAGTTCGCTGGCCATTCTGTTGTTCACCATTGTGGGCGGGTTTGTCCACGTTCGCGCATCCTCGAACGACGGCGCGTATCGCCAGTTGTCGGTGTACAGCGAAGTGCTGTCCCGCGTCCGCAACGATTACGTGGAAGAGCCGAACATCCCCGGCGTCACCGAAGGAGCACTGCACGGTCTTCTGGAATCGCTCGACGCCAATTCCAGCTACCTGTCGCCGGACGAGTACAAGCGCTACAAGGCGATGAAGAGCGACGGCAAGGCCGATATCGGCGCTACCGTCTCCAAGCGCTTCGGATACGCGGCCGTGGTCGCGGTGATTCCCGGAGGCCCGGCGGAGAAGGCCGGGGTCGAGAACTCCGACATCATCGAGTCGATCGAGGGCAAGAGCACCCACGACATGTCGCTGGCTGAGATTCGCGGCATGTTGTCGGGCGAGATCGGGTCTACGCTCACCGTCGCGGTGGTCCGGCCACGGCGAGCCGAACCGCAGAAGATTGTGATCACGCGCGACATGGTTACGATCCCGCCCGTTGCCGAAAAGATGCTGGCGGACAACGTCGGCTACATCCAAGTGGACGCGTTCCCGGATGGCAAGTCGCAGGAGATCGCCGGCAAGATTCGCGATCTGCAAAAGCAGGGAGCGAAGAAGTTGGTGCTCGATCTGCGCAACTCCGCCGGTGGCGCGGAGTCGGAAGGCGTCGCCGCGGCCAATCTTTTCCTTGACCATGGCACGATCACCTACCTGCAAGGGCAGAAGTATCCGCGCCAGGCTTTCAACGCCGATCCAGCCAAGGACATCACCAAGCTGCCGGTGGCGGTACTGGTGAATCGTGGCACGGCGGGACCAGCCGAGATCGTGGCCGCCGCAATTCTCGAGAACGCCCGTGGCGATGTGGTCGGAGACAAAACCTTCGGCGACGGTTCGGTGCAGAAACTGATCGAAATGCAGGACAACTCCGCCCTGATTCTTTCGGTCGCGAAGTACTATTCGCCGAGCGGGAAAGCGATTCAGGATGCGGCGGTGACGCCGAACGTGCTGAGCGCCGACACTGCGGAAGACGATGGTGGGTTGCCTGACGAAGACCAGACGGCAACTCCCGGCGAAAAGAAGGACGAGAAGCCGAAGAACCTGCAGGACGACCAGCTGAACAAAGCGTTGGAAGTACTGAAGAACCGGGAAACGAAAGGCTAAGAAAGGTTTCAAGGATTCAAAGTTGCGAATCGCTCGCTTCGGCGGGCGATTTCTTTTTTGCTGACTGGAAGACTTGAGCAACACCCGACGCTCTCGTTAAACATTGAAACCTTGAAACGTTGAAACCTTGAAACCTGCTTTTTTGCGTTAACATTGAAACGTTGAAACTCTGAAACCTCGCCCGTGAAAATCATCTTCCAACATCTTCCGGCGATAGAAATTGGCGGACGGAAGTTGGTGGGACTCGTGCTGTTCGGACTGCTCGCCGTGCTCTCTGCCGCGGTGGGCGCGGCCGCTGGGCTGCTGCTGGTCTACTCGACCAACCTGCCCCAAGTCGAGGAACTTGAACGTTACCGTCCCAGTTCCGTCACCGAACTCTATGACGGACAAGGGCGAGTGATTGGCACCTTTGCCCTGCAGCGCCGCGTCATCGCTGCGTATGACGATTATCCGGAAGTTCTGCGCAATGCGCTGGTCTCGATCGAAGACAAGGATTTCTATCGGCACTCGGGCATCAACCTGTGGCGCATCGTGGGTGCGGCGTACCGCGATATCGAATCGGGCGGGAAAGTGCAGGGAGCCTCGACCCTCACCATGCAACTCGCTCGCAATCTGTTTCTCTCTCCCGACCGCTCGTTTTATCGCAAGATGCAGGAAGTATTGCTGGCCATCCAGATCGAGCGCCGGTTCACCAAGCCGCAGATTTTCACGCTGTACGCCAACCAGATCTTTCTCGGCCACGGCGCTTACGGCTATGAAGCGGCTTCGGAATACTATTTTTCCAAACCGGCGAAGCAACTGAAACTGGAGGAGGCCGCGTTGCTCGCGGGACTTCCCAAGGCGCCGCAATATTACTCGCCCATCACCCATCCGGAACGCGCACTCAAGCGGCGCAACCTCGTGCTCAACGCCATGCTGGAGGACGGCAAAATCACCGCGGCCCAAGCGGCGGATGCCAAGAGCAAGCCCATCGTGCTCGATTTGCAGAAAGACCCGAATTCGCTGGCTCCGCACTATGTCGAGGAAATACGGCGATACCTCGAAGCGAAGTATGGCAGCGACCAGGTTCACGAAGGCGGACTGCGGGTTTACACGTCGCTAGATATGGATCTGCAGAATGCGGCGCGGAAGGCGCTGCTCGACGGCCTCGCTGCCTACCAACGCCGTCATGGTTGGCATGGCAAACTCGTGAACGTACTTGGCCTGGGTCAAAGGGCGGAAGGTCAGAAGGCCGACGGTCAAAAGCTCGACAACTACGTCGACCCCGATTGGGATGAGGTTCCCGAAATCAATGGCTACATGCACGCGCTGGTCACACAAGTGTCGCCGGGCGCTGCCGCTATCCGCTTCGGCCAGCGCAAGGCCGCTCTGTCGCAGGCCGACGTGGCATGGACGAAGCTCAAACTGCCCGACATTCTCCACGTCGGCGACATCGTCTACATCAAAGTGCTCGCGCTGGATGCGGGCGGAAAATCGCGCGTCAGTCTGGAGCAGGATTCCGGGGCCGAAGGAGCGCTGGTCGCCATCGACAACGCGACCGGAGAGATCAAGGCCATGGTCGGTGGCCGTGACTTCAATCTCTCCAAATTCAACCGCGCCACCCAGGCGCTGCGCCAGGTTGGCTCGTCGTTCAAACCCTACGTTTATACCGCCGTCATCGACCAGGGTGGCAGCCCCGACGATACGATTCTGGATGCGGCGGTAACTTTTCAAACCGCCTCCGGCCCTTATTCGCCGCACAACTACGACGACAAATTTGAGGGCACCATCACGCTGCGGCGCGCGCTCGCCCAGTCCAGAAACATTCCCGCGCTCAAGCTGGCCGACCGCATCGGCATTAAGACCGTGATCGACTACGCCCACCGCTTCGGCATTACCGCAAATATTCCGGCCTACCTTCCGGTGGCGCTGGGCTCGGCGGAGATCACGCCGCTGGAGCAGACCTCCGCCTTCAGCGTGTTTCCCAACGACGGCGTACGCGTAGCTCCGCGCTACATCACCAAAGTGACCGACTACGAAGGGCGCATTCTGGAAGAAGACTTTTCCGACATCAAGGACGCGGTCAGTTCGCGCACCGCGCGCGTCATGACCTCGATGCTGCGCGAAGTGGTGCTTCATGGCACCGCGGTCGCCGCCGCCAAGATGCCTTATCCGCTGGCGGGCAAGACGGGGACAACCAACGATTTCACCGACGCATGGTTCGTGGGCTTTTCTCCATCGCTCACTTGCGGCGTGTGGATCGGTTACGACGAAAAGAAATCGTTAGGCGAAAAAGAAACTGGAGCCCGCGCCGCTCTGCCCGTGTGGATGCAGTTCATGAACGTCGCGCTGGCGGGTAAAGATCCAGGGGAATTTCAGCCGGCGCCGGCGCCAGCGAACACGGCCGTTGCGCAGAAGAAAGTTGACACTCCGGACGTGGCGCCAGGCGACGGAGAATTGCATTAGTGGAGAGCCGGGCGTCCCCGCCCGGCGGGACGGGCGAGGCGCCCGCCGCTCCACCAGCGGATTTGAGTTTCGGTCAACAGAATAGTTTCCGTGTCAATCGGCCCATGCGCACGATGCGATAAAGAGGAAAAAGCGCCTCGGGCAATCGCAGCGCCGCAACCTCTCCCGTCCCTGGCGTCCAGACCAATCGCCACAAGTATTGCCAGCGATCGCCGCGCCGCTCCCGCAGTTTCAGGATCAGGCGGAAGTACTCGGTGGACTCGAAGTCATAAGCCGCGCCGCGAGCGAGGCGCCCGGCGAACTCGGCGCCTAGAGCGGGATCTTGAGGATCTGCGGCAATCATTTCCTCCGCGAGCTTGGGCAGTTCCGCAGAAAGCACGTTCTTCACCAGCCAGAAACTGACACCGAGATTGCGGGCGATTCCCAGTGCGCGGGCCCGGGAAAATACCAGTGAGTAGTCGATGGCCTGGGTTCGCATAGTCTCCGCAATATCCGAAAGCCAGATGAGTCGCGTCCAAAGATGCTTAGCGGCGTGCAAGCACAGCACCAACAGCGAATCTTCCGGAGACAGGCAGGGCACTTCGCATCCGCCAACAACGGTGCGGCTGGTGCGCGCCAGCAGATCGTCAACGCGCAGATCGATTCCGTAGAAATGCGGCAGCAACGCCCACTGCAGTTCGATCAAGTTTCCCGCGGCGCCGGCAAACAGGCGCTCGTAGCCAGTGCGCCGGAACAATCGCTCTACGGGTGCGGTGAGGTCCGTCGAAGGGCGATAGCCAATTTCGGCAAGAGCCTGATCCGCTCGTTCGAAGTCGGCTGGAGAAATCAGAAAGTCGAGATCCGAAAAACTTCGCAGCCCCAGATCGCGGTAAGCGGATTGCGCCAACGCCGGCCCTTTGTACGGGACCGCGCGCAACTGCGTGCGCTCGAAGTGCTGCATAATGCGCGCCAGTTCGGCGCTGAACCACAAGCTGCGCCGCAGGTTCGCTTCGTACGCAGATCGCAGCGAGCGCTCGATTTCCGGGGGTAAGCCGCGAGCGTGTTCGACCAGGTTGCGCGCCGCGAGCGGAAGAACTCCATGGTGCTCCGCCAGGCGAAGGAATTCGCTCCAATCGAGGGCTGAGAGATTCCAATTCGCAATGCGCTTGATCCGCTCCGGAGCCAGGTCCACGCCCGACAACGCGCATAGGAATTCAAATTCGTCGCCTCGCTGGAACGCGGTGCTCGACTCGGGAGACGAAGGCAAGAGTTCGGTCATGGAAGCGGATTCTTCGGCGCGAACGGCTAAAGCCGGTGCTGAAAACAAACTCGTCATCGCGGCGCTGCAGAGCGTGCGCGAGAACTCGGTCGTCCCTCCGGGACTTGAATTCTTTCTTCCACTTTCCCCAGCGCTGAAGCGCTGGGCTAAGGTCGGGCGCCCCTCCGGGGCCGGATTCTGCTACGCTACGTTTCACTGGACTGCTTGAGAACGAGTTCTCACGGACACACTGAAGCGCAGCGCCACCCAAAATCATTAGGACCGCGAATCGCCACTATAATACAGAGTCTTCGGCGCGCGTCGAACCGCCGTTCGTTGCTCGCGCTCGCGCATACGGTACGCAAGTCGCCGTTTCATTGTCATGGACCGAGTCGTCTTCGAATCCGTTCGCAAGATCTTTCGCCATCGTCCCGCTCTGTTCAATTGGTTTGGAAGGGAGCGGGGCGGCGAAACCGTTGCCTTGAAAGAGGTTTCGTTTTCGGCTGCCCGCGCCGAGGTCTTGGTTTTGCTCGGCCCGAACGGCAGCGGAAAGACCACGGCCCTCAAGCTGATTTCGACCATGCTCCTCGCCGACGCTGGATCGGTACGCGTGGGCGGCTTCGATGCGCGGCGCAATGCTGGTGAAGTGCGGCGGCAGGTCGGCATCGCGGTTGCGACGGAGCGCTCGTTTTTCCCGCGTCTCTCGGCTCGTGAGAACCTTGATTTCTTTGCCGCGCTCGACGAAGTGTCGTGCCGCGAGCGGGCGCAAAGAATCAACGAAGTCCTCCACGACACCGGTCTCGAAGAGCAGGCCGACACGCTGGTCATGAAGTTCTCCAGCGGCATGTACCAGCGGTTGGGGATCGCGCGCGCCCTGGTCAAGCGCCCCAGCGTACTCTTGCTCGACGAACCGACACGCAGCCTGGACGCTGCCACCACGGCGCACTTCTGGGCCACGATCCGCGGCTTAGCACGGCAAGAAACCACCGTTCTGCTCGCCACCCACAATTTTGCGGAAGCGGCCGCGGTCGGTGATCGCCTGCTCGTGCTGCATCGCGGCGAGGTGCTTGCCAACCGCGACGTGGGCGATGACGAGAACGCGGACGCGCTGCGGTCTTTTTACTTCCGCATGACGGGGGAGATCGATGAGAAAGATCTGTAATTGATAATTTGTAATTGCGTTTCGGAATTGAGCTCACTGTGCCCAGGTTTGAAAATGCAAATTAGAGTGTGTTTCATAAATCCTTTTCAGGTTGGAAGGTGGGGCCCTCAGGGGCTAAAGCCAGCATTTTTCTTGGCCCTGAACGGCACGGCTGAAGCCGTGCCCTACCCAAAAGCGATTCATGAAACACGCTCTAGAAAAACAAGTTACAAATCTCGCTCTAACTTATGACTTCGACCCTCGACAAGCTCCATGCCATCCTGCGGCGCGATCTGCTGACGGCCATTCGCCACCGCAGCGGTTTCGTCGTGGCTCTGGTTGGAGTGTTCACCGAACTGGCGGCTTTTTATTTTCTCTCCCGCGCCATCGGTCCCGGGTTTAGACCCGGTGGCGTTGAATACTTCCCCTTCCTCCTGGTCGGGACAGGCGTCTACACTTTCTTTGTGATGAGCGCGCAATCCTTCCTGAGCGCGGTGCAAGAAGCGCAACAGACCGGGACACTGGAAGTGCTGATGACGACATCGACCGCCCCGGCTGAGTTAGTTGTCCTGAGCTCCATTTCTGCCTTTGCCGGAAACCTTGTCAATCTGCTGGTTTATCTTTTCGCAGGGGTGACGGTTTTCCGGGCATCGATCCACGCCAATCTTTTCTCGTGCACGGCAGTATTGATTTTTTCTCTGGCGATCGCCCTGGCCCTGGGGATCGCCGCTGCCACGCTTCAGGTTGCGTTCCAGAAAGGCTCGGCGGTGCTTTGGCTGCTCGGCTCCGGGCTCTGGTTTCTGAGCGGAACCATGTTCCCGATCCAGAGCCTGCCCCGCCCGCTCGAACTTCTGGCGCGCGCCGTTCCCCTCACCTATGCCATCGACGGAATGCGCCGGGCGCTGATCGAAGGCCAGTCCATAATCGCGATGGCTCGCACACTGGCGGTCCTGGCTGGGTTTGGCATGGTGCTGCTTCCAGTGGCGCTGGTCGGCTTGTCGCTGAGTTTGCGGCGGGCGCGGCAAAATGGGACTCTTTCATTTTATTGAGATTGTCGATTCGCCCTCCTCACTTGCTGCCGGTCGTATTGGCACGATGCAAAGACGTGTAGTAAACTTCCTTCACTCGTAACTAAGACTGGGGGATAAATCAGCCCTTGCTTGTTAGCCCAGACTGGCTTGACCAACTATGACCGACAATCCGGTTCCTCGCGAGCAGCAGTTCCAACCGAACAACGCGGGTAACAAGAAGAAGCTCTACCAGAAGCCAGCATTCCGGCACGAACAGGTTTTCGAGACGCAGGCGCTGTCTTGTGGCAAACTCGTGTCTGGCATCAACGCATGTCAGTTCTCGTCAAAAACCTCCTGATGCTGGAAGCTGCCACGAGCGCGGCGGACTCGAGTTGGAGTGCGGTGCGTTCAGCTTTGCTGGCAGATACTTTGCGTGGCAGTGGTAGTTTGCACAGGGTTGTGCGTCTGCGCGTTCACGGGGAAAGCATGCTGCCCGCTCTTTGGCCGGGCGATGTAGTCGGGGTCGAAAGCTGCTCGCTTGAGGATGTCCGGCCCGGCGAGATCGTGCTTGCCCGGCGCGATGGGCGCCTGTTCCTGCATCGTCTGGTCCGGCATCGCTTCCTCGCTCCGGGCACGCCGGATGGCTTCCTACTGCGCGGCGACTCCGTGCCCGGCCCCGACCCGCTGTACCCTCCGGATGCGCTGCTGGGAAGGCTGGTGAGCCGAAGGGGTCCGGGAGCGCGCCGGCTGGGCGCGAAGTGGTCTCGCGCGCTGGGAATACTGCTCTGTCGTTGCGGCGTCGCACGCCGTCTTGCTTTGAAGCTTCACAGCCTCCGGCAGCGAGGGGCGGGCGAATTTCGAGGCGCTGCACATGGCGCGGAACCGGAAATCTTGTAATGGCTGCGCTCCTAAAAGTCGCGTGTGTCGAGATCGGAGGAATTCCGATCGCCTTGTCCACCTGCGACGAAGGCTTTCTCGATCTGCTGCGCCAGCGCTATGCCGGGTTCCTGAGTTTTTCGCGTCCCGAGTTTGCGCTGGAGTTCGATCTCACCAGCGGGGGACCGGCTTCCGATGACGATGTTCGGGTCCGCCGCGACGGTGACGAGTGGCTGCTCGAGCGCGGAGACTTCCACGCCCGCTGGGACCCGCGCAGCGGACGAGGCAGGGTGCGGCAAAATGCCAACCCGTATTCTCTCGATTCGGTGTTGCGCATTGTGCATAGCCTGATTCTGGCCGAGCGCGGCGGATTTCTGCTGCATGCCGCCAGTGCGATTTGCGATGGCCGCGCTTATCTGTTTTCGGGCGTATCGGGCGCGGGCAAGACGACGATGACGCGGCTCGCACCGGCAGACATTACCCTGCTGACCGACGAAGTTTCGTATGTGCGTCCTGGCGTAGACGGGTACGCGGCATTCGGCACGCCTTTTGCCGGAGAACTGGCCAAGGCTGGCGAGAATTGCGCCGCTCCAGTCTCGGCTCTGTTTTTTCTCGAGCAGGGCCCGGAGAACCGGGTGGATGAATTGCCGTCCGCGGAGGCGGTCCGCCGGCTGATGCGCAATATTCTGTTTTTCGCCGAAGACCAGGGCCTGGTGGAAAAGCTTTTCGCCAGCGCGTGCGATTTCGTCGCCAGAGTTCCCTTTCGCCGCCTCACGTTCTATCCTGATGCCAGAGTGTGGGACGAAATCCGGAACTTCCACGGGGTGCCCGAGCATGCCTGAAAATTGCACTTACATTGCGCGCAGTTCCGCCATTGCCGCCCGCGCGCTGGCTGGCGAGATGATGGTCAT
>CAWABC010000016.1:0-15299 GCA_963780105.1 uncultured Acidobacteriaceae bacterium | reverse complement strand
CGCAGTGGGCCAGGCCATCACCGAGGCTCCCCGAGGCATTCTCTATCACCGTTACGCTTTCGATGACCAGGGCCTGATCATCGCCGCCAAGATCGTTCCACCCACTTCACAAAATCAGAAGCGCATCGAGGACGATCTGCGTGAATACGCCGCGCGCTTGGTGGCTTGGCCGGAGGACGAAACAACCTGGAAGTGTGAGCAGGCGATTCGCAACTACGACCCGTGCATTTCCTGTGCCACACACTTTCTAAAACTCACGGTGGACCGAACCAAGACCGAGGGCGCCGAACCGCGATTGTAGCGCCGCCGTCCCGGCGGCTGTCCGGCGGGCGCCCTCGCCCGCCGCGCCGAACTGACGCGCCCTAGCGACAGCCGACAGAAGATGCCTCGGATCGCACGATCTGCAAGAACACACTAATCTATTGATCCATGCACATTATCTGTTGCGGCAATCCGGAGCGAGGCGATGACGGCGCCGGAGCTCTTGTCGCCAGGCGCCTGCGAGAGCTTGGCATCGAAGCCGAAACGCACACCGGGGAAGCCGCGGAACTCCTGGAAGCGTGGAGCGGGGACGATCACGTAATCGTAGTGGACGCGGTCGAAACCGGCGCGCCTGTAGGCACAGTATCGCTCTGGGACGGCGGGCAAGCAACCTTCCCAGTTCGCCCATCGACCTCCACCCACGGATTCGGGTTAGCTGAGGCCATCCCTCTGGCTCGCGCCCTCGACCGCCTGCCCCAGCGACTGCAAGTCTACGGAATCGAAGGACGGCGCTTCGAACCTGGAACCGAGGCCTCGCCAGAGGTGAAGCTGGCGGTGGAAGAAGTGGTTCGGCGCATCGCAGCGGAGCCGTTGTTTAAAATTCACCATCCCCGCGCCCAATCAATCGCTCCTGGTTAGCGGTGCAGTTTAAGTGCGACCGACGGCTTTCTTTGCGGCCTTCGCGAGTCCTTCGCGTACTCTGCGTTTAAGATCTTGTTTGCCGCACGCAAGGAACGGAGATTCTGAAACTCCGTGCATCTTCTCGACAACCGCAGCACCTTCCTGCCAAGATAGTCGGTCATGTCCATGCGAACCCTGCAATATTTGCTGAGTGTTTTCTCTTTCTCAATCCTTGCGATGGCTCAGATTCCCTCCTCGCTCAATCTCATGCCCGTGCCCACAAAGGTTGCGGTTGGTGCCGGCCAGCTAGTCGTCGATCAATCGTTTACCGTCATTAGTACTGGCCAGAAAGACGCCCGTCTTGACCGGGGCATCGCCAGATTCCTCGACCAGGTCAGCCGGCAGACTGGCATGACGTTGAACGGACAGCAAGCCAGTGCCTCCAACGCGACGCTCGTGATCCGCGCCGCGAACGCCGGCCGTAAAGTCCAGGAACTTGGCGAAGATGAGTCCTATACCCTCGAAATCACCCCATCGCGCGCCACCTTGACCGCGCCGAATGCCCTGGGGGCGCTCCACGGATTGCAGACATTCCTGCAACTGATCGAACTGACTCCCGCAGGGTTTGCCGTGCCGGTGATCGCCATCCAGGATCAGCCCCGGTTTGCCTGGCGTGGTCTGCTGATTGACGTCAGCCGCCATTTCATCCCCATCGAAGTGCTCGAGCGGAACCTGGACGGAATGGCCGCGGTGAAGATGAATGTCCTGCACTGGCACCTTTCCGACGACGAAGGTTTCCGAGTCGAGAGCAAGCGCTTTCCCAAACTCCAAGGGATGGGCTCCGAGGGGCAGTACTACACGCAGGCCGAGATCCGCGAGTTTGTAGCTTTCGCGCGCGATCGCGGCATCCGCGTGGTTCCAGAATTCGATATGCCCGGACACAGCCGCTCCTGGATGGCCGGTTACCCGGAACTCGCCAGTGTGCCCGGCACTTACAGGGCCGGCAGGATCGCGGACGCAGATACCGTCATGGATCCCACGCGGGACGGGACTTATAAGTTCCTCGACAAGTTCATTGGAGAAATGGCGGGCCTGTTTCCCGACGCCTATTTTCACATTGGCGGCGATGAAGTGAACAACAAGCCATGGGATTCGAATCCCAAAATCCAGGAGTTCATTCGGGCTCACGGCATGAAGAACAACCGTGATCTACAAGCCTACTTCAATCAACGCCTGCAAAAGATCGTGAAGAAGCACGGGAAGATCATGATGGGTTGGGATGAGGTGTTGCATCCCGACTTGCCGAAGACCGTAGTGGTCGAGTCGTGGCGTGGACAGGATTCCCTGGCCGAGGCCGCGAAGCAGGGTTATCGCGGCCTGCTCTCCTATGGCTACTACCTTGACCTGATGTGGCCGGCCGCGCGCCATTACGCCGTGGACCCAATGACAATGACAACAACAAAACCGGGTGGGGCAGCCGCGCTCTCCGCCGAGGAACAGAAGCGCATTCTGGGCGGCGAGGCGTGCATGTGGTCGGAGTTCGTCACGCCGGAAACGATCGATTCGCGGCTCTGGCCGCGGCTAGCGGCGATTGCCGAGCGCTTCTGGTCGCCGCAGGAAACCCGCGACATCCAATCCATGTATCGGCGACTGGACGAAGTAAGCTGGCGTCTCGGCTGGCTGGGTTTGAACGGTGTGTCGAAGTATGAGTCGACCTACGCATTGATGCTTCACCGTCTCACCGGCAGTCACGATATTGCCGCCCTGCGCATCCTGGCCGATGTGTTGGAACCCACGAAAGACTACACGCGCACGGAAGTCTTTCCGCAGCCACCGGTGGAATCGACGCCGCTGAACCGTCTGGCCGATGCGTGTCGGCCAGAAAGCAAGGAGGCTCGGCAATTCGCGGAGCTAGTCGACAGCTACCTCCAGAGCGGCGACAAGGATTCCGCCGCCGAGGCCCGCATCCGGGCATCGCTCGTCAAGTGGCGTGACAACGACGCGAAACTCCAACCTGTCCTGGACCGCTCATTTCTTCTGGCGGAGGACAAGCCGTTGTCCGGGGACCTAGCTGCTCTTGCCGCTGCAGGACTCGAGGCGCTCGACAGCATCGATAAGAATCAGCCCCTGCCGGACGCGTGGCGCACCGGGCAATTGGGGGTGGTGGAACGGTCAATGAAGCCCCGGGCCAACTTGCTGGTGATGGTGGCTCCTCCGATTCAGAAGTTGATCGAGGCCACGGCGTCTCCGCATTAGAACCATGACCGCGTGATTATTACGGCTGGGGCAAACGTAGCGCCGGCATCTTGCCGGCCGTCCCGAGGGCGTCTCGCCCTCGGCGTGAGCGGGCGAGGACGCCCGCCGGACAGCCGCCGGGACGGCGACGCTACTTTTGTAGAACCCCGCAAAGTCGCCCATTTCCATACAACTTCTCACCAGCTTCCGGGTTCAATAGTATGTAGGGGTGTGATTGTCTGGAGGACATCTTGAAAGCATCGTGTTGGTTTCTAAGAACAATTGGTTTCGAGTTGGCGGCGAGAGCCGCTCTTTTGCTCTTCGTCGCAGGCGCGGCAGTATTGGCTTGCGCCCAGAGTGGCGCCATGACTCCTTATCAGGACGAACAGGATGGCGTCAGCGCCGGCGGAAAATGGCTGGAGTTCCACTCCACCGACAAGATGACGGGCGCAAAGAAAGTGCGCTTCGAGATTCAGTCGGACAACTATTTTCGCGAGGACCCGGAATACAAGCCCAGAGTGAATCTGTTTTGCAGCGACGGCAAGCTGAAGGTTGCGGTATTTAATCCCGGAGTCAAACTGGGTCCGCCAAACCGCCCCCCGGGCTGGTGGGGACAGATGCAGTGGGAGGTCATGGTTCGCGTTGACGATTCGCACTACTACAAGGGCTGGAACTGGCTGCGCAACCACTCCCTTTCCATGGACAAGGGCACGGTTCGAGGCGCAATCGGGGCCCAGGTTTTCAAAGTGGAGCTCCCCACCCGCAGCGGCCGCCAGATCGCGGAGTTTTCTCCCGGCGGCCTGAATGTGGATAGAGTCAGAGAAGCCTGCGACCTGACACCGAAAAAGCCGAACAAAGACTGAGCGCACCGACATCTTGACGTCCGGGCATCGCAGTCCAAGGAATACGCATCCAACGCGAAAAGGTCGTTTGCACCTTGTTCCGTTCCTCGCGCTGCTTTGGACTGCATGATCGAATTCAGGATGAGGTGGTCGATGTCGAGGAAGATCTTTCCCAACCAGCAAAGTGGTTTCCCGAGCCTCATTCTTGTTTGCCTGTTGTTTGCATGGACTCCCTCACTCATGGCTCAGACGGGTGCGATGGGAGCGTTGACGGGCACGGTTACGGATCCCTCCGGTGCCGCCGTGGCGAATGTTGCCGTGACGGCCACCAGGGTAGACACTGGCCAGACGCGAAGTACAACCACGGGGACGGATGGTTCTTACAAGTTTGAGGGGTTGCCGCCTGGCAGCTACCGGGTGAGATTTGAGGCTGCCGGTTTCAAGCCGGTGGAACTTCCTCCCGCAACGGTCAATGGGACTGAGACAACGCTTCTGGATGCGAAACTGGAAATCGGCGAAGTTGGCAATGCCATACCAGTTAACCAACCGACGCCGCAGGAGAATCTGCCCAACGCCCCTTCCAGCAGCACCACACCGCCTTCGCTACAGGACCTGGGTTTTCCCGCGGAGCAGTCCCAGGGCAACGCTCGGGAACAGGCACTGCTCGATAAGCGGACGCACATGCTGAAGATCCATCAGCGGCTGGGTTTGATCACCACCATTCCGTTGATTGCCACCGTTGCCACTTCGCTCAACGCTGGGGGCAAGAGCACCAGCACGACCTCGCGCGATCTGCATGTGGCTCTCGGCGGACTGACGGGAGATTTGTATTTCATGACCGCGTACTATGCGATTCGAGCGCCCAGGGTGCCCGGAACCGAAACCCGTGGGCCGATCCGTTTCCACAAGGTTATGGCCTGGATCCATGGCCCCGGGATGGTTCTGACGCCTATTCTTGGAGCGATCGCCTTCGATCAAAAGAGCAAAGGGGAGAAGGTTCACGGCATCGCCTCCGCGCATGGGCCGGTGGCCATTGTAACCGCCGGGGCGTTTGGAGCAGCTCTTCTGTCGGTATCCGTTAAGTTCTGATCCGCGCTTATGAAAAAGACCATCCTGATGGCCTTCGCGCTTCTGGCGCTTCCTATCCTCGCCGCAGCGGATGGCCAGTGGGTTCTTGAACAGTGCACTCTCACCTACCATGTATCCCATCCGCTGCATCAGACCGAGGGAGTGAGCCACGCGGCCCGCGGCAAAGGAGTTTGCCACGCCGGACAATGCGATTTTCTGATCGCGGTGCCGGTCAAGTCGTTTGATTCCGGGGACAGTAACCGCGACCTTCATATGCTCCAGGTCACGCGCGGGGCGGAGTTTCCCATGGTCATCGTGCGAACCCGCCTGCCCGAATCGGCCGCCACATCCGCGACCATTAACGCCGATCTGGAAATTCAGTTTGCCGGCCAGACTGCCCAGTACAAACAGGTTCCTTTCAAACTGGTGACGCAAGGCGGCGAGACCCGTATCACAGGGACAATTCCAGCCACACTCGCCGATTTCAAAATCGACCCGCCATCGCTTCTGACGATGCCCGTCAAGAACGACATTCCAGTGCGCTTGGAAATGACCTGGCGGCCGCAGTAACGGCTCGTTGTCTGCTTGTGATGAGCGAGCAAATTCCCCTTATGCATCCCCAGCCCTTCCCGCGAATCCAATAGTGTTATCGTGGGAGGCGCATGAAGATCGGGATCACCTGTTATCCAACCTATGGTGGCAGCGGAGTTGTGGCCACTGAACTAGGACTTGAGCTCGCTCGCCGGGGGCATGAGATTCATTTCATCTCCTATTCGCAGCCCATTCGGCTGACCGGGCCGGAACCCAATATTCACTATCATGAGGTCGAGGTCACGCGCTATCCGCTGTTTGAATATCCTCCGTACGACCTGGCGCTGGCGACGCGGATGGCAGAGGTGTCGCAGCTCTACGAACTCGACCTGCTGCACGTGCACTACGCGATCCCGCACTCGGTGAGTGCGATGCTGGCCAAGCAGATGCTGGCGGCAACTCCGCCGCGGAAGCACTTACCGTTTGTCACCACTCTGCACGGCACCGACATCACTCTGGTTGGCCTCGACCGCTCGTACCTTCCGATTACGCGTTTTTCTATCGAGCAGAGCGACGGCGTGACCGCCATCTCGCAGTATTTGCGCACCCGCACCCTTAGAGTTTTCGACGTCAAGAACCACATCGAAGTCATCCCCAACTTCGTGAACTGCGAGGAGTATCTGCGCAAACCGGAATGGCTGGGAAAGCGCAGCGAGTATGTTAGGAACGACGAGCGGCTGCTGGTGCATCTGTCGAACTTCCGCCCGGTGAAACGCATCCTCGATGTGATAGAAATCTTCGACCGCGTGCGCAAGAAAATTCCCTCCAAACTGCTGCTGATCGGCGACGGACCCGATCGTTCGCAGGCCGAATGGCTGGCCGTCCAGAAGGGCATTCACGAGCACGTGCTGTTTCTGGGCAAGCAGGATCAGATCCGGGAAAAACTCGCCATCTCAGACGTGCTGTTGATGCCGAGTGAACTGGAAACCTTCGGCCTCGCGGCGCTGGAGGGAATGGCCTGTGAGGTCGTCCCGATTGCCACCCGCACGGGCGGAGTACCGGAGTTAGTCGACCACGGCGTGACCGGGTTCTTGGCCGATGTCGGCGACGTGGAGACCATGGCGCGTTACGCCACCGAACTGCTGAGTGATGAATCGGCCTTGCGCGCCATGGGCAAACGGGCGCGTGCCGCCGCCCAGGAGAAATATAGTTCCAGCAAGATTATTCCGCTTTACGAAGACTTTTACCGAAAGGTGCTGGAGCGGTCATCGCAGTCGGCGCAGCCGTCATTAGCTCTTCAGGGTTAGGCAGAATCGGCAAACGCAGTCGTACGAGCGTGCCGCCGCCGTCGCGGCTTTCGATCTTCATCCTGGCAGCATCGCCGTAGAGCACCTTGAGCCGCTCGGCAACGTTCGCCATGCCGATGCCTATTCCGCCAAAGCCATCGTCTTGTTCGGGCAATGGCGCCGCCCCCATGCCCACGCCGTCATCTTCCACTTCGACCACAAGCCGCGATTTGATCAGGCGGCTGCGCAGCGTGATGCTGCCGCCTTCGACCTTGGGCGCGAGTCCGTGCTTGATGCAATTCTCCACCAGCGGCTGCAGCAACATGCTGGGAACCATGGCTTCAAGCGACGCCGGATCGAGATCCTTGACCACCTTGAGTTTGTCCCGTCCAAAGCGTACGACTTCAATGTCCAGATAATTGTCGATGAACTCCACTTCCTCGCGCAGCGGAACGAATGAATCCGTACTGTGCAGCAGGCGGCGAAGGATAGTTGCAAGCTTCAGGACCATCTCGCGCGCCGTGTCGGGATCGAACCGCACCAGCGACGAAATGGAATTCAGCGTGTTGAATAGGAAATGCGGGTTGATCTGATTCTGCAACGCCGCCATGCGCGCCTGCAGCAGCAGTCGCTCCTGCTCTTCGAGCTTGATCTGGATACGGACGCTGTTAAAGATTTTCAGTTCCGTGCCCACCACCATGACCACGGTCAGGTAGATCGCACTCTCCACCAAGTATCCGTTCGGGGTTCCGTACTTGCCCCACAGGCCGGGGCTTTCCAGGCTGAAAATGGAGTTGGGCCAGAAGTGCCAGATTTCGGTCTGCAACAGACGCAAGCCGACGATGGTTCCGAAAAAAAAGATCTGCCAATCGAACACGCGCGGCCGGGGCAGATTGCGGCGAATCATGCGATAGAGGGTGAGATCGATGAACGGCGAAAACGACCAGATATCTTCCTGTTCGGGCGCGAACCGGCGCAACTGCCCGGCAATGATTCCGGCGAGCACATTCAGCGGCAGGCTGGCCCACTCGCCGTGCACTACCGCGGGCAGCGACATCAGCGCCCCGCCGAGTCCGCCCGACAAGCGTCCGCCCATCACGCCCAGCAGCAATGCCGTTTCCAGCGAAAGATCGCCGGCAAGGAAGCTCTTGGCGCTGAATCGGATCCAAACCCCGAGGGCGATGGGGACCGCCATCCATAGCGCCAGATAAATCTTGTGCCGGGTTTCGCGGTGCTCGCGAAAAATCAGACTCTTGAATTCTTTGGATCGCACCAGGGCGCTCGACACGGCCGCAGCCACGCCCAGCTTGATCAGGAGGTTGACGAGTATCAGCCGCGGTTCCAGCATCGAGTGATTTTGCCAGTGGAGAGCCGGGCGTCCCCGCCCGGCCACTTCGCTGCCGGACGGGCGAGGACGCCCGTCGCTCCATCGGATCGCCTTCTTCCCGCAAGATGGCGCGTCCCTGCGGGATCAGGCTCCGATTGTACCCGCTGCCTCGCGCAAAAGCTGCTCAACGTTGACATTGCAGCCCGCCGGAACTCCGCCCTGGGCGAAATCGTGGCTGCCACCGCCGCGGCCTCCGACGGCGGACAATACTTGCTTAAGCAACGCGCCCATGTCGGCTGAGCAGCCGGGACTCTGCGCAAAGACCAGCCCCGGCGGATCCACCCTGCTCGCCACCAGCGCGATGGCCGGCGTCCCCGCTCGGCTCACCTTCTGCGCAAAGAGTTTGGCGAAGCTAGTGTCGCGATCGGAAAACGCCCGCACAATGATTCTTCGCCCGTGCGTTTCCGGTTGGTCCCGAAGAGCGGCCAAAGCCATGAGCTCGGCGAGTTGATCGAGCGCATCGTCCTTTTGCTTACGCACTTGCTTGCTCTCTTCGACACTCTTGCGGATCTGCTCCGGCACATCCCAAAGCTTCGCCGAGAATAGCGCGGCCGCTTCGCTGAGCGCGCTATAGTCACGCCGCGCCATGCGTACCGCACGATTGCCGCAGACAAACTCCACTCGTGTACCCTGCCGCACTTTCTCGGTTTTCCGCAGCAGAATCGAACCGATCCGCCCACTAGAACCGACGTGAGTTCCGCCGCACGCCGACAGATCGAAATCTGCGACCTCGATCAGACGCAATTCGTCACGTTCCGCCGGAGGCAGTTTGCGCAGGCCAAGCTTCTCCGCTTCCGCGCGCGAAACATAGCGAACCCGCACCGGACGGTTCTCAAACACAATCTGATTGGCCCGCTTCTCGGCTCCAGCAATCTGCTCCGAACTTACCGACGGCACGGCCAGATCAATCGAGCAATAGGCTTCACTCGTGCCCATGTGAAACGAGACGGTCGGCATCTGATAAAGCTCGACAAAAGCCGCCGAGAGAACATGCTGTCCAGTGTGTTGCTGCATGTGATCGCAGCGGCGTTCGAGATCGATGCTGCCATGTACGGCCGTGCCCACAACCGGCAACTTCGCTGGCGCTTCCAGGTAGTGGACGACTCTGCCATCGTCCGCATCCGCAACTTCCGTGACTCGCAGGCGGTCGCCCCCGTGTTCGCCTCCAGTGGCCGTCAGCCATCCGGTGTCGTGAACCTGACCGCCGCTGGTTGGGTAGAACGCGGTTTCCCGCAGGATGAGGGCCGGGCGTGCTTGCTCAGGCGATGGAGGCGCCGCGGCCTCGACCACCGAATCGAATTCGTAGATTTCAGAACTGTCGTAATAGAGGCGTTTGCTCATACTGGAATGCTTGCACGATACGAAAATCTCGACGGTAGCGCCGCCGTCCCGGCGGCTGTCCGGCGGGCGTCCTCGCCCGCCGCGCCGAGGGCGTGACGCCCTCGGGACAGCCGGCAAGATGCCGGGGCTACGGCGCACAACTCGTGCAGAAGACAGAGGAAGCGCGCTCACCCCAAACAAAAGCCAGGCACCGGCGCTCCACTGCACACGAAAGAGCCCGTTACCGTTGCTTCCTTCCGGACCTGGCGGGGTTGGCGGGAAAACGTCGCGCGGAACCGATGCCTGACTCTACATCTTATCAAGAGACCGGCGAAAACAGGAATGGACACGCGGGCTTTTCGACTATCATTAAACGCTAATGGCTGAGTCAGAGTGCGCCACCTACAAGAAGCTGAAAGAGCGTGAGACCCGCGCACACGCGGCATGGACTTCGTTTCTGTTCCGCAACGAAGTCAAGCCGAAGCTCTCGGAGAAAGCAAAGCGGAAGCATCAGAAAGAAGAAATGGAAGCGTATCAGCAAGCCCACAAGGCGCGCCTGGCTCACTCGAAGACGTGTCCAACTTGCATGTCCAAAGGTTGAACAGTCCGATGGGCCCGTCCAGAGCATCGCGGGCCGGGCGGTGACGCCCGGCGCTCCACCAGCAAGCCTGACTAGCGCACCACCAGCACTTCCCGGATGGCGTCGCGCGCCAGGAAAAATTTGATCGAGGCGAAATCCCGGAAAAGGTTCTCGATGTGACGGTTGTTGAACACGCGCTGCAGGCGCGGGGATTGCTTTTCGGACGCGGGACGTCCGGGCGGCGCGAACTTTACCTCTTGCATCTCCAGAACGTCGCTATCCGTCACGTGATAGCGATAACAGGTCGAGTCCGGACCGGCGTCACGGGTGTGAAAGAACGCCAGCAGGTACCCGCCCGGCTTCAACACCGACCATAAACGGTCGATGGTCGGCTTCACCAGGCTCTCTTCCATGTAATCCGGAAGGTTCCAGCACAGCACTACGTCGAAGTGAGCGTTCGGGTATACCAGGTTCTCATCCAGAAACTTCTTGCTGTCCACAACCGATTTGCCGGCGCCGTCCTGAATGCGGAGCGCGGGATCGAGGGACGACCAGAGCAGGTCTTCGCTGTAAATCTTGTGTCCCTTGCCGGTGAAAAAGCGGATGTTGCTGGCCGAGGTCGAACCCATGTCGAGCACGCACAACCCTTCCTCGGAATTCAGCAGCCGCGAAATCTCCCCGACGCCGCTCGACCGGCGGGTCAGCTTCTGCGGAATTGCCGGGCCCGCAGTCCGGTTCGAAGAGCTGCGAAAGAATTTCATTACGTTGTCAGAAACAGATGCCATTCAACAATGACCAAAGACCAGTGACCTGTACACCCAGCCAGCAGCCCGGCCAGTCCTTTCTCACTTAGACGCGGGCGCCGCTGCCTTTCCGGCTTCTTTCTGAATATCGACTTTCCCTTTCAGGAACGCGCCCTCTTCAATGGCGATGCGCTGCGTTGTTAAGTCGCCGGTTACCACCGCCGACTTTCGCAACTCCACGCGCTCGGAGGCGTTCACCGCCCCATCCAACTTACCCTGAATCACCACGGCTTTCGCGGTAACGTCGGCCTTGATGTTTCCATTCGGCCCGACCGTCAGGCTGTGGTTGCGGAGCTCAATCTTGCCTTCGACATTGCCATCCACGTACAAGTCTTCCGAGCCCGACAGCTCTCCCTTGATGACCACCGACTTGCCAATGTGGGCGAACTCTCCGGTTTGCGCAGCATCCATGCTTGGCCTCCATCTTCGCTCGCGCTCTGGTCGCCGCGAATCCACCGATTGTAAATCATTCGCTCGCTTCCGGTTCGGATTGCTGGCCGGAAATCATTCTCCGTAAGGAACTTACAGCGGCGGCCTTGCGCGGCCTCCGGTTTGCTACCATCGTCTACATGGGATCAAGGTGCTCAGTCTAGTCATGGCGGTGGTCAACTCGAGCTCGCGCAACGCCATCGCCCGCCGCTTCGCGCAAACCAGCGCCTCGATTCTGCTGCTCACCGCGGCCGCTGTTGCCCGGCAGCCAGCGACAGTTTCTTCGTACCAGGATCCGGCGGCGCTGGTGCGTAAAGCGGTGCAGAATGAAATTAAGGCGGCCAATGACGACAGCGCCCGCTTTCTGTTTCGCGGCACCAAGACTACGCCTAAGGAATCCACGACAAGACTCTACGTCGAGACCAAAGAGGCTACTGCCGGCCTGGTGGTCGCATACAACGGCAAACCTCTGACTCCCGAACAACGCCGCGCCGAAGTCCCGCCAGGTGGTCCTGCCCGTTCACCCAGGCCGAGTCCCAAATGGCCGCCCCTTGGAGCGGGTCGTCCGGCGCGCGACCGGTGGTGGTGTACCCCGCGGCCAACACCGGCGCCGAGGCCTCCACCAAGACCGTCGCGATCGCCGTCGCGGGAACGTCGATATCGACCACCTGGCCCGCGCGAAGGTGCAGGTCCTGCGCCGCTGGCCACGGCTCGATTCCCAACGCGCTCACGAGCGTGAGCTTCACCGTGGTGTCCTCCGGCGCGAAGACCTCACGGAGGACGCGCCGCCCATGCCATCCGGCTCGCTCGGCCCGATCCCAGGCACCTCAAACTGTTCGGCGAACCCCTCGTTCGGCACCACCCACTCCGTGCCCGCGGCGAGGAAGCCGTTCAGGCGGGAGTCCTGGAGGACGGCCGTGACGCCCGCCGCGGTCGCCTCCACGTGCGTCACCAGGGTCGCGAGGCCCGCCGAGACCCCTTCGAGGAGGTAGGTGGTCTGCGAGTGTGGCCCGACCGCGACGCTCAGGGTCTGGTCAACCTTGCCCGCCGGCCCGTAGAAACTCACCGCGACGTCCGACGCGACGTCGGAAGGATTCGTCAGCACCAGGCGGGCGCTTGACCCGAGCGCCGTCGAGCCGCCCACGAGCCAGGTCCCTCCGTCCGAGGCGCGAGGCACGCGAGGGCAGCGAGCCCGGCGATGTCTCCGCCCCCCACACGCTCGATCTCGGTGGCGAGGGAGCTCACGCTCGTCCATCCGGCGCCGGTCGCCACGGGCGTGTCCGCTCCCGAAGGGAAGATGCTCTCGCGGACGTCGTCCGAGCCGGAGCCTACGAAGCCCTGCCCACCCCCGACATTGCCGACGGGAATCGAAAGAGAGCCCGGGCACGCGATCGGAAGGGACGCGGCGACCACCGGCACGACGACGGGGTTCGGAGCCTCCAGGAGGGCGCTCTGGGGCGCCACCGAAACGGCGAGCCAGAAGGCGGCGAGGGCGGCGGCGACCCCCGCGAGCGTCCGGCCGATCACGGCGACGGCCTTCCGAAGCGGCGGTCATTGAGGGGGAACAGGCTCGCCGCGGCCCACAGCATGGCGACGACGCCCGCCCACCACCAGGCGCGATACGTCGAGTCGTGGTAGGCAACCCGCAGGACGCCGCCGCCGCTCCTGCCGCCGCCTCTGGCGCTGTCGAGCGCGAACGCCTGGCGCCCGCCCGCCTCGGCAGGGGCGAGCGTTCGCCCGCCCAGGGTCGCCGACCATCGCTCATCCGCGGGTACCGCCGTGGATCACCGTCCCCGATGCCGCGGGCGGAAGGCTCGCGGTGAGGCCGACGGGGCCGCTCGAGAGCGGGACGCGGTCGCCGAGGCCCGTCTGAATCCAGGCGCGCGCGGCGGGTATGCCCCCGCTGGTCTTCACGCGCCAGCTGTGGCCGAGGTCGCTCGCGCCGATGAGGGACAGTTCCGGCGAGCGCAGGAGTTCGCTCTCGAGCGCAGGCGATCCCGGCGCGACGACGACGGTGGAAATGCCCCATCCGACGAGCGTGTCGGCGGCCCCGGAGCCGCCCCCGGCCAAGATGCCAATGGCGGGCGCCAGGACGCCGGAGTCCACGCCGTCCTCGGGCGCAGCCGGCCACGTCGTGGCGCCGCGTCCCGCCAGGGTCGTCGAACCGTCCCTCGCCTCGACCGTGTACCGCACGAGCCCGGCCTCGTCCTGCCACAACACGAGCGACCGACTGATCGGTTGGGAGCGTTGCTCGAGCGTCGCGACGAGCGGCAGCACCGTGGAAGCGCTGGGGTGAACGTCTCCCCGAACGCCCTGCCGGGCCACACCGCCCACCGACGTACACGGCGAGGACCCCGATGACGAGCCCGCCCCCGATCGCGCGAAGGGGCCGGGCGCGCCACGCGACGCCGGGGGTCGACCCCGCGGGAGCCGCCGCGCACGCCGCGCACAGCAGCCCGAGCCCCATGAGCGAGAGCCCCGGACCCGCCCATCCGTTGGCGACGCTCTGGCCGTCCGGTCCGGCGACGACCGAAACGGCTCGCTGGGAGACGGCCGCGACGCCCAGGCCCAGGAGCGCGAGCGCCCAGCCCGATGCCACCGCGCCCGCCGACCGACCGCTCGCGAGTGCGGCGAGCGCCGCCACGACCAGCAGGACCCCGGCGGCATACGTCAGCACGACCGTCCCCGCCCCAGGGAAGCCGGGCCACACAGGCGGGTGTTGGGCGACCCCCCACAGCAGGTCCCAGCCGCTCGCCGGCGCCGACGCGAGCGCGGGACCGTCTTCCCTTGTACGAGCGGGCTGAACGGCATCCCGCCGTTCCCCATCCGTGCCACGCGGCCTCGAGCGCCGGGCCCTGCAGCACGAGGGCGGGAAGCGGGATGGTGAACGCGAATCTCCAGTGCACCGTGGAACCGAGCGCCACGACGACGACGGTGAGGACCAGGGGGAGAAGGAGCACGGGGGACGCGACCGTGATCGCGGCGAGGAGCAGGGACGCGACGGCGGAGGCGCTGCGCGACCCGAGGCGCGAGGGCGGGAAGACCATCCCATCCGCGAGCCGATCCCTGCGTTCGATACCGATGCTCCGCGCGACCGCGAGGGCGAAGAGGGGGAGGAGGATGTGCGCCATGACCGATCCGACTCGGCCGTCGCTGACGGACTGGATGACCGAGGCCACACCCCCCAGAAGACGGCGGCGAGCGTGCGCGCTACGAGCGACCGAGTCGCGGCGCCCGCGGCGAACCAGGCGGATAGCGACGCCAGAAGCGGGCTGAGCAGGAGCAGGAGGCCTATACCCATCGCAAGCCCCCCGGGCACGAGGCTGAGGGGAAGCATTAGGGCGGCGAAGGAGCCGTCGAGCGCCCCCGACCCGAGGCCTGCGTCCGACCACCCGGTGAAGGATCGAAGCCACAGCTCCGCCGTCGAGACGTCCGTCGTCCCGAGCGCCGCGCCCGCGAGGGCCTCGCCGCGCGCGAGCGGCGCGTACCAGGTCCCGAAGAGCGCGACGGCGATCGCCAGCATGAAGGCGGCGAGACCCCCCAGGGTCCAGCGCCTGCGCGTCGCAAGCAAGGCGAGCTCCCTGCGCTGAACGTCGGAGGGGCGGCTCTCCGCCCTCCACGCTTCGAACGCCCCGAGCTCGCGCGTGCGGAGGAATCGGAACACGTCACCCGCCGAGGCGAGAAGCGGATCCTCGACCCTTCTCCCCTCCCTTGGAGGCTCGTCGAATCGCCGCCCGAGAGGCGGGCAGGCGCCCCGCCCGCGCCCACAGCAGGAGGGGGACGCGGAGTTCGGCCGCGACGAGCCGCAGGTCGCTCGACGTGAGCCGGAGCGCGGCGCGAGCGAGCGACGACGCGAGGCACCACGCGAAAAGGAAGGGACGAGCCACGCCGGAGACCACGCGAGCGCGTGGTACCACTCCGCCGCACGCCTCGATG
>CAWABC010000015.1:0-52545 GCA_963780105.1 uncultured Acidobacteriaceae bacterium | reverse complement strand
ACGAGGCTGCACCTGCGCGCGCGCGACGTTCGGCAGCTCCGCTTCTCCGTCTTTCCCGGCCTGAAAAATGCGCCGTTGGCGAATGTGCCTCTCCGGCGAACTGGCCGTGACGGTGTGTTCGTTTCCTACTCCGCGACCATGCCGCACAAACAGGTGCCGGTGCGTTGGGAGAAAATTCGCGCGGCTGCGCCTTCCAGTGCCGGGCGCAATAAAGATGGGAAAGTACAACGCCATGGCTCCCGACGATTCCGACTTCGACCGGGCCGGTGTGTGGCGGATTGTCATTCCCGCGCACGCTCTGGACGGGCTCTGCGACGTCGTTCCTGCAAATTCAATATGTGGGCGATGTGGCGCGGCTCGAAGTAGGCCAGCGATTGCTGGCGGATGATTTCTACAAAGGGACGACCTGGGAAATTGGGCTGAAGCGATTCGCGCCCGAGGCCTTGGGCAAGAATCTGGAGCTCAAGATCATGCCGCTGCGCAAAGATGCCAAAATTTATCTGCCCCACGATGCCTGGCCGCAGTTTCCACCGAGCGGCGAAATCGCGGAGGTGTCTGGGATTCGCGTGGCGCCCGAGTATGAAGTGCGCGTGGACCTGGGGGAACGGCGGTACAGGCTGCGGAAAAAGTCGTTTCTGAGCAGAACCCGTGCCCTCAGCGGCTAAAGCCGGATTCAAAAACAATGCACTTACCGCAGCGCTGAAGCGCTGTGCCACCCAAAATCAACAGCAACAGCTAGTTTTTCCGCAAGCTGGGTAGGGTGCCGACCAAAATGTGCAAAAAGGGACTTGACAAGGGGAACGTTCCGTCGTAAAAAGCCGTTGTAGTAAACGTTTACTGAGAACGACTCCCGAACTGGTGGGCGGCAAGAAAACTGGAAGCAGCGGGAATCGAACTCTTAGGCTTTTGCTCTCATAATTGCTGTCACCAGTCCATGTGAGAAGAATCACAGACAAGGTGCGGCTGCAGTCGGTAGCGTTTTCAGTTGGAGCTGCTCGGTACGGTAAACGTTTGCTGGCCATGGAGGCAATATGCGCAGAGTTCGATCCCTTGGTTTCTTCCTCCCCCTTCTGTTCGTCGTCTTGATCCAGGTGAGTACTCAGAACGCGGCCGCCCAGGTCAATCGTGCCTCGATCACCGGCACGGTCACCGATTCCACCGGCGCGGTGGTGGCTGGTGCGGAAGTGACCGCCACCAACACGGGCACCAATGTGCCCACGAAAACCGTCTCCAATAGGACGGCATTTACGTCATCCCCAACCTCTTTCCCGGTCAGTACTCGGTGGAATTCAAGAAGGACGGATTTGAAAGCCTGCTCCGTCCCGCCGTCACCCTGGAATCGACCGAAGTGGCCCGGCTCGATGCCGCGCTCAAGGTGGGTAAGGTGAGCGAAACGATGACGGTCACGACCGATGCTCCGGTGCTGGACTTGGAGAGGCCGTCGGTCGGGCACCAACATGAACGGCAAAAGTGATCGATCTCCCGTTGAGTATCTTAGGCGGTGGGCGATTTGTCGAAGACTTTGCGGTTGCGCTCACGCCGGGCTATTCGGTCTACAGCAGTCCCTACGGGGCCGTAATCAACGGTGGCCAGTGGTTCACCAAGGACTTCACCGTCGACGGCACGTCCGGCACGGCCAGCTTTCAGGGCAATTCCGGGTCCGGGTCCAGCCATGGAAGCCGTGCAAGAACTGCAGGCCCAAACCAGCGGACTGGATGCGCAGAGCAGCATCACCGGTGGTGGCGTAATTGCCATGAACCTGAAGTCGGGAACCAATAAGTTTCACGGATCCACGTTCCTCTACGGCCACAACGAACTGCTGGACGCGAACACCTGGACCAATGACAACTTCGGTGAACGCAAACCAAAGAGGCGGGCCTGGGACTACGGCTTCAGCCTGGGTGGTCCGATCTATCAAGAACAAGACCTTTTTCTTCGGCGCCTTTGAGCGCTTCCAACAAACCGATTTCGGACTTAACGGAGGGTCGGCAACCGTTCCCACAGCGGATTTCGTGAAGGGAGACTTCAGCGACCTGCTGGGAGCAACCATCCCGGGCCTATGGTCTGGAACGAGGCTGGGCAGCAAATCCCGGCGCAGGTGAACATGATCTATGATCCGACTTCGGTAGGTTCCCCATCCTGCAACCAAACTGATCCGAACAATCCTCAGCCTTGTCAGTTTACGGGTAATATGATCCCCGACAGTCGGATCAGCCAAGAGGCAAAGGTGGTCAATGGCTACTACAAAAGACTATGCGCCGCAATTTGGCGGGATCGACAACAACAGCAGAGGCCTGATCGACAGCACGCCCACCCAGACGCCCAACCGGTACGTGGTCAAGCTGGACCACGTGCTGCGGGAACAGGACCGTCTCTCCGGTTCGTGGATCTACAACCACCAACCGCGTACGCTGGACGATAGCGGCGGCTTATGGCAGGCGGGAACCGAGAACGGCGGACCGCTTTCCAACGGTCGCTTTCAGATTTTCCGTTCGCACCAGTGGCGGGTCAGCGAATCGCATACCTTCAGTCCGACGGTTCTGAACGTCCTGAACTTCACCTACAACTACGACTACAATGCCAGTTCGCCCTCGCCGACCCCGGCAATTGGACGTCGCAACTTGGATTCGGCAACACCGGAGCCACCACCTTTCCGATGATTAGTTTCACGAACAACGCCTACGTACGGTCACAGCGAGACCTTCATCGGCAGTACCTGGCAGGGAAATTTCTCCGGAGTCAACGCAAACCACCGGCGACACGCTTACGTGGAGCAAAGGCCGCCACAACCTCTCGTTCGGAGGAGACTTTATAGCCCACCAGATCAACAGCCGCTCGGGTCACGGGGCCCTCTCCTTTAACTTTTCCTGTCAACTACACCGCCGGCCCAGACTATCCCTACGACGGATTTGGCTTTGCCAGTTTCTGCTGGGCATGTCAACAACGCCAGTGAGACGGTGGCGTACAACCTGTACGGGCGGCAAAAAGAACTGATGTTGTTCGCCCAGGACAACTACAAGGCTACTCCGAGACTCACCCTGAGCATGGGGCTGCGCTGGAACTACAATTTCCGTTTTCACGAGAAATACGGGAACTGGGCGAACTTCGACCTCAACGCCATCAACCCGAACTACGGTATTCCCGGCTTGCTGGTCTTTGCCAAGAATGGCGGGGACAGTTTCGAGAAGAACGAATACGCGAAGAACTTCGGACCGTCGTTTGGTTTTGCGTACGCGTTGAAGCCGAAGACCGTAGTCCGCGGCTCCTTCGGTCTCATCTACAACCCCGTGGGCGTGGCTTTCTCCGACGGCGTGCCGAACGCATTTGCGCCGCAATTGGGCACGAACACGCAAACGGTTTCAATTGGAGCAATCTGGACGGGAGCGCCAACTATCCAGGCGTTCTCACGAAAGCAAACGCAAGCACCGATCCCACGTCCCTATTCCCAGAGTACGCTATCGATCCTCGCGCCTTAAGCTGGGATACAGCGAGGCATTCAACTTTGGCATCGAGCACGAACTGACGCCGAACACGCGGCTGGAGATTTCCTACGTGGGCAATCGCGGCCACCGTCTGACCGACACTGCGCTGGCGTGGAACGAGGGCCCTACGTCGACTTTCATGCGCCTGTGGCAACAGCAAGCGGCAGCAGGATATGCCGGCGTCTACGCCGACTACGTCTTTGCGCAACTCCTGACCCGCCTAGTTGCGGTGCTGCAAACGCAGCTTCGACCTACGGAGTCCCGTATCCTTATCCGGGGCTTCTATGGGCCGGCTCTGGCGGCGATCGCGCCCTCTCCGCAACTGGCCGACGCAGAAGTCAACTACTGGGGCTACGCCAACTTGTTGTACGTGGGACTGCCACTCGGTCAGAGCTTCTACGATTCGATGGTGGTGGACGTGGTCAAAGCGTACCGGCCGTGGCCTGACCATGGACATGAGTTACACCTGGTCTCGGCAGGAGGGCGACTCCTTTTCCTCGCAGCAAGGAGGTCAACGGCTACTACACCGGTGTTCAGGATTTCAGCAACATGCGTCCAGGCGGCACACGCCAGTCACGGGGTATGACTTGGCCCACGTCGTGAAGGGTTTCGTCAGCTATGAACTTCCCGTTTGGCAAGGGACGGCAATGGTTGGCAAGGCCAAGAACCACGTGGTGAATGGAATCGTCAGTGGATGGACGATAACAGGATTGGTCAAGTACACACTCGGCGCACCGTTCGACGTTGGTGCTGCCAATCCTTACTGGCCGCTGTGGGGCAGACATCTATCCACAGTTCAATCTGGCCGGATACACGGGCCCCAACAATCCCAGACACTACGTGCCGATACCGGCGGGTCAGACGACCGTCCCGGCGCAGGATGTCTACATCCCGCAGAGCGTCGCGAGCAATCCGCGGCTGGAGTCCTCCCGCCGTCGCCGGCACTTCCGCCCTGCGATGTCCCGGATCGGCCAACGAAGATGCCAGCCTGCTGAAGAACTTCAATATGGGTTCCGAGGGGCAATATAGACTGCACTTTTCGCACGGAGTTCTACAACATCTTCAACCGCCACTACTACAACATCAATGGCTGCTAGCCGGCAATAACCAGAATAGTATCGGTGCGAGCAACTTCGGGTCAAATTTTTGGCGTTCGAACGATGGCCGCGAAATGGGCAGTTTGGCATTCGCTTCGAGTTCTAGGAGCCGTCTGCGGAATACGTGCCGGGTAACTCGTGAACCTGCGGCTGCCCGGCAGTTCTTTACAACGACCGCTCTTAATCAGTCTGGCTAGTTACAGGATGCTTGGAGCCGACATGCAAGCCGCTAGGGCATCTCGCCAGAGTCTTTGGCTATGCGTCGTATTAATGATGGCGGGAGGGCTCGGCAGCTTTGGGGAGCAGAGCCGCCAGGGCAGCGCGGGCAGTCTTCAGAAATCAGGAACGACTTACTACGTTGACTCGACGTCAGGTAACGACGTCCACAACGGTACCTCCCTATCCACGGCCTGGAAGACACTCGCGAAAGCTGAACGCGACCGTCTTTTCCCCCGGTGATCGCATTCTCTTTAAGTCCGGCTCGATGTGGACGGGACAGCTCTGGCCGAAGGGGTCCGGAACCGAGGGCCAGCCGATCATGATCGATAAGTACGGCGGCGAGGCCAAGCCGGTCATCAACGGCAACGGCGAGGCCGAGGACGCGGTCCTGCTGAAGAATCAGGAGTATTGGGAGATTCGGAATCTCGAAGTGACCAACACGGGCACATCTCCGGGAGTTCGGCGCGGCGTTCGCGTCATGGCCGTCGATTACGGCGAGGCGCATCACATCTACGTTCAGGGTCTCGATGTCCACGACGTCAACGGCAGCAACGAGATGAAAGAGAACGGCGGAATCACTTATCACTGCGCCGGGGACAAGAAGCCGAGCCGCTTTGTGGATCTCCGCATCGAGGATAACCATATCCACCACGTGGACCGCAGCGGTATTTTTGGTTCGTCCACGCATTGGGTGCGCTCGAAGTGGTATCCGAGCCTGGGAGTGGTGATCCGGAACAACGTACTCGACGATATTGGCGGTGACGGAATTGTGAACGTGGCCACGGACGGCGCACTGGTTGAGTACAATGTCGTCTCGAATGCCAGCCAGCGCTCGCAAGACTACAACGTGGGCATCTGGCCGTGGAGCGCCGACAACACGGTGGTGCAGTTCAACGAAGTCTATGGCACTCGCGGGCAGCACGACGCGGAAGGCTTCGATTCCGACTGGAACAGCCGGAATACGGTCATCCAGTACAACTACAGCCACGACAACGAGGGCGGATTTCTTGCTGATTTGCAACGAAGGATCGCAGAGTCCGGAGGTCAGCGCGGGGAATACCGGCACGATTGTTCGCTACAACATCAGCCAGAACGATCATCATCGGGGGATTAAGCTCTCGGGTCCGGTGAAGAACACGCTCATCTATAACAACACGATCTACGTTGCTAAAGGGGAGAACGTGGATGTGGTTCTCCACACCGATTGGACGGGATGGGCTGCGGATACTTACTTCTATAACAATATCTTCTATGTCGAAGGCACGGCGCGATTCTCGTACGGGGTGTCGGGCAACCCGGATGGGTCTTATGTGACGTGCGCCGGGTCCGGGCAAGAGCACCAACAACATTTACGACTACAACGTGTACTACGGATTGCCGGCGGCCGACGATGCGCACGCTCTGACATCGAACCCGCAGATGATCGATCCGGGGCACGCCGGCATTGGCCGGGATACAGTCTCGGGATATGCGTTGCGAGCTAGCTCTCCGGCGATTGATTCGGGACGAAGGATCGAGGCAGCGGCGGGAGGGATTTCTTCGGGAACCCTGTGCCCTCCTGTGGCGGTGTGGATCGCGGGGCGATCGAAGTCGGTGAACTGCGGGAAGAAGTAACTCGGGCAAGCGTATGGATATCCGGGAAATCGCAAAACGCGCCAAAGTATCGACCGCGACGGTGTCGCGGACGATCAATCGGATCCCGACGGTGAATCCGGCGATGGCGAAACGTGTCTGGAAGGTCGTGAACGATCTCGGATATTTTCCCAACAGCCAGGCGCGGGCGCTGGTATCCGGCCGCAGCCGCATTTTTGGGCTGATCGTTTCCGAGATCACCAACCCGTTTTTCCCCGAGATCGTTCAGGTCTTCGAAACGATTGCGGTGCAGAACCATTACGAGATTTTGCTGACTTCCACGGTTCACGATTCCAGGCTCATGGAGACCTCCGTCCGGCGCATGATCGAGCGCCGAGTCGATGGGGTCGCGGTGATGACGTTCGGCATGGAGGAATTGCTGCTCGAGGACTTGAAGGTGCGAAACGTCCCGCTGGTGTTTGTGGATGTCGGACCGGCGCGGCCCCGAGTGAGCAACATCCGGATCGATTACCTGCATGGCATCCGACAGGCGGTGCAGCATCTGGCGGCCTTGCGTCATGAGCGCATCGCGTTCATCAGTGGTCCTTTGAGCCTCAAGTCGGCGGTGGCCCGCAAGAATGCGTTCCTGCGGTCGATGGAGGAAATCGGTCTGGCGGCGCTACCGGAACTTGTGATTGAGGGCGACCACACGGTGGAGGGCGGCATGATTGCGATGGCCAAGTTACGGGCCGGGCCCACCGCGCCCACTGCGGTTCTTTGCTCGAACGACATGACCGCGATCGGCGTAATGCGGCAGAGCTACGAGGATAAGATTTCCATTCCGCGCGATTTGTCGGTGGTCGGGTTCGACGACATCCGGCTGGCGCAGTTCGTGTTGCCTCCGCTTACCACCGTGCGCATGTCGCAGTCGGAACTGGCACGACTGGCGTTCCAGGCGCTGCTGGCGGAGGTGCAGCGCGAGACTCCGGCGCCGAATGGGACGGAGTATGCTCTCGAAACCAGCCTGGTGCTGCGGGAGTCCACCGCGCTGGCGCCCGGTTCGCCGGCGCGGACGCCGCAGAATGGCACGGCCTAGTTCGGAGAGTTAGCCCGGAGAATTTCTATGCTTTTGGAGAGCTTGCGCGAGGAAATACTGGAGGCCAATCTCGAATTGGTGCGTCGCGGGCTGGTGCTCTATACCTTTGGCAATGCCAGTGGCATCTCGCGCAAGGATGGATTGGTTGTCATCAAACCGAGCGGCGTGCCGTATGAGGATCTGGCGCCGGAGCACATGGTGATTACCAGACTGGATGGAGAGATCGTCGAGGGTGAACTTCGCCCTTCTTCGGATTTGCCGACTCACTTGGAGATCTACAAACATTTTCCGCATGCTGGCGGTGTCGCCCACACGCATTCGGAGTTCGCGACCGCTTGGGCGCAGGCTGGCATGCCTATTCCCTGTTTTGGAACGACGCACGCTGACTACTTCCACGGGGAGGTGCCGGTTACATCCCCTCTAACTCCCGAGGAGATTGCGACCGACTATGAGAAGAACACGGGGCTGGTAATTTGCCGGCTGTTTCGGAAGCTTGATCCCGATGCCGTGCCCGCGGTACTGGTGGCCGGACATGGGCCGTTCTGCTGGGGACCGACGGCAGCCGCAGCCGCCCACCATGCGGTCATTCTCGAATCGGTGGCACGGATGGCTTACTATACCGTTACCTTAGCCGGGGAGGCTTCGCCGATCGGCCACGCACTTCACGACAAGCATTTTCTACGCAAGCACGGACAAGGCGCCTACTACGGCCAGGTGAAAACGAAATGACTCATGTCCCCGCATTGATGGCTGCATCCACGCTGGTCCACCTTGCACCGGTGGATTTTGCCATTATCGTTTTCTATTTCGCGCTGGTATTGGCGATTGGACTGTATTTGAAGGGGCGCGCCAACACGGGCGAGGACTTCTTCATGGCCGGACGCGAGATGACGGCCTGGGTGGCGGGCCTGGCGTTCTTGTCGGCGAACCTGGGATCGCTCGAACTGATGGGCTGGGCCGGCAACGCCTATAAGTACGGCATCCTAGCGGCGCACTGGTATTGGATCGGCGCCATCCCCGCTATGCTGTTTCTGGCGCTGGTGATGATTCCGTTCTATCACATCTGTAAAACGCATTCGGTTCCCGGATATCTTAAGCTGCGTTACGGCAAGGGCGCTCAGACGCTGTCCTCGATTTCGTTCGCCTTCATGACCGTGTTGATGAGCGGCATCAACATGTACGCCATGGCGGTGGTGATGAAAGTCGTCCTGGGATGGAACATGCACTTCAGCATCTGGGTGTCAGCCATGACGGTGGCGGTCTACGTGGCGCTTGGCGGACTACGCTCAGCGATTTTTAATGAAGTCCTGCAATTCTTCCTGATCTGGGCCGGCGCCCTGCTGATCCCCATCCTCGGCCTGATCGAGGCTGGCGGCTGGAGCGGGTTGCAGGCGAGGATCCTGCACAATCTGACCGAATTGAATGTCCCGCACCCGGGCGCCTATACGCACCTGTGGTCCACGCTCGGCAACTTTGGCAACAATCCGATGGGCATCAACTGGATCGGCATCGTCTTCGGGCTGGGCGCGGTCATATCGATGGGATACTGGACGACGGACTTTCTCGTGGTGCAGCGCATCCTGGCTGCGAAGGATCTGCGCTCGGCGGAACTCGCTCCCATCATCGGCGCAGTATTCAAGATGGCAGTTCCCTTCATCGTGATTCTCCCCGGCCTGCTCGGCCTCGCATTGCTTCGCGATCCTCAGGGTCACCTGATTCGACTTGTCGATGCGGGACTAGCTTGGTCGCCAGCAGGGCAGCAGCAGGGACTGCACGGTTATGACGAAGTCTTGCCGCTCATGCTCGCGCGTTACTGCGGCCCGGGCCTGCTCGGCCTCGGCGTCACCGCCCTGATCGCCGGCTTCATGTCGGGCATGGCGGGCAACGTCAGTGCATTCGGGACGGTGTGGACTTATGACATCTACGGAGCCCTGATCAACAAGAACGCATCCGACAAATCGAAAGTAAAGATGGGCCGCTGGTGCACGATTATCGGCATCATCGTCAGCATCGGTACGGCATATATCGCGAGAAGTATGCCCAGCATCATGGACTACGTGCAAGCCCTGTTCAGCTTTTTCATCGCGCCGCTGTTTGGCACGGTGCTGATCGGGATGCTGTGGAAACGCGCCACTTCCGCAGGCGGCTTCTGGGGATTGTTAGCGGGTACCGCGTCGTCGATCGGCATGTACACGTGGGTCAAAGTCGATCCCAGCGTGGTCAAATATGTGGCTCTGTCCATGCAAGCGCAGGATCAGGCGCAGAACATGTTCCGCGCCTTATGGTGCGGACTTATCGGTGCGCTCGTCACGGTCATCGTGAGTCTGCTGACGAAGCCCAAGACCGACGCCGAGTTAGCCAACCTGGTCTACGGGTTGACGCCGATTCCCAAGACCGAGCACGCCTCACTTCTCCATCGTCCACTATTCTGGGCGGCGGTGGTCGCCGTGGCGTTTGTCATCCTGCAAATCGTTTTCTGGTAGGGAGGAAGAATGAAATCCGGCGGTTCCTTGTCGATATGGTTCTTCATTGGCGTGTCGATGCTGGTGAACGGTATTTTGATCACCGGCGCGGGCGTGTGGGAGGTTGCTTCTCATGCCGACAATCCAGTGTTGACGTTGAATCACCACGCCAGTATCTGGTGGGGCGGGGTGTTGCTAATTTTCGGCGCGGTCTACTGCTACCGTTTTTCGCCCGCGCGGGAACGGGCGCGGAATGGGGGTAATCCCTAGATAGCGCTATTTACCGATTTCATAGAAGAAGGATATATGTCCAAGAAAATGACGATGGGCGTCATCGTCGGGAACCGTGGCTTCTTTCCCGACCAGTTGGCGAAGTCCGGACGCGAAGAAATGATGCGGGCACTGGCACAGGCGGGAATCGATTGTGTGGTGCTCGGTCCGGAGGAGAGCAAGCACGGGGCGGTGGAAACTCACGAAGAGGCCAAGTGTTGCGCGGCGCTGTTCCAGAAGAATCGGGAACGGCTGGATGGCGTCATCGTGACCCTGCCTAACTTTGGCGACGAGCGCGCGATTGCCGACACGCTGCGACTGGCGCGCCTAAACGTCCCCGTGTTGGTGCAGGCCACGCCTGACACTCCCGCTAAAATGACCATCGCGTCGCGGCGCGACAGTTTTTGCGGCAAAATGTCGGCCTGCAACAACCTCCGGCAGTACGGTATTCCGTACTCGCTAACCAGCCTGCACACGGTAAGTCCCGATTCCGCGGAATTTCAAAAGGATCTGGCCTGGTTCGCCGCCGTTTGCCGGGTTGCCAATGGACTGCGCAACCTGCGGGTCGGCAGCATCGGCGCGCGGCCGGCAGCGTTTAACACGGTGCGCTACAGCGAGAAGCTGCTGGAAGCGCAAGGCATTTCCGTCGAAACCATCGACCTGTCGGAAATCTTCGGACGCATCGCGCGGTTGCCGGATACCGATTCTGCCGTCGAAGGCAAGTTGGGCGAAATTCGCAAGTACGTTGCCACCGGCGGCGTGCCGGATTCGGCGCTGATCAAGATGGCCAAGCTCGGCGCCGTCATTGACGGCTGGATGAAAGCGGCCGACGTAACTGTTAGCGCGGTGCAATGCTGGACCTCGATGGAGGAGTTCTTCGGGGTCGTGCCCTGCACCATTATGAGCATGATGAGCAACAACCTGATCGCGAGCGCCTGCGAGGTTGACGTGTGCGGCACCATCGGCATGCATGCTCTGGCGCTGGCTTCCGAAACTCCCAGCGCGCTGCTCGACTGGAACAACAACTACGGAGACGATCCCGACAAGGCGGTCTGCTTCCATTGCAGCAACCTGCCCAAGCATTTTTTCCAGGACGTGCGCATGGATTTTCAGCAAATCATCGCCGGCACGGTCGGGAAAGAGAATACGTTTGGGACCTGCGTGGGCCGCGTGAAAGCGGGCGCGATGAGTTTTGCCCGCTTCTCGACCGACGACACGGCCGGCGTCATGCGCGGCTATACGGGTGAAGGTGCGTTCACCGACGATCCGCTCAACACTTTTGGCGGGGCGGGAGTCGTGCGGATTCCGCACCTGCAGCGGCTTTTGCGTTACATCTGCGAGAACGGGTTCGAGCATCACGTGGCGGCGAATTTCTCAACGGTTGCGGGCGCGATCCACGAGGCCGCCACGCGCTATCTCGGTTGGCAGATATACCGGCATTGTAACTAGCAGTAGCTGAAAAACTAGCTTTCTAGCGGAGAGTGTGACCTCAGCGGCTAAAGAGTCTGCTGAAAAAGTCATTCTTGCATGCCCAGCCCCTAAAGGGGCATCTGAATTCAAAGAACTTACGGCATCGCTAAAGCGATGCCCTGATACGAATCTTGAGTTTTTCAGCAAACTGTAAAGCCGAAGTCAAAACAAGGCAGTGACCGCAGCGCTGAAGCGCTGCGCCACCCAAAACCAGGCGCGACACCGAGTTTTTCCGCAGCCTGCTAGAGGCAAGAAATGGCGATTGTTGCGGGAGTGGATTTCGGCACCCTGAGCGTCCGTGTTTCGCTGGTGGACAGCGGGCGGGGACTCATCGCGTCCGCGGCGTCCGAATATCCGCTGCATCGCAAGAAAGACGACCCGGAATACGCCACCCAGTCGCACGACGACCATATGCGCGCCTTAGCGGCCGCGACCCGGCAGGCCGTGAAAGAGGCCGGAATCAAAGGCGATCAGGTCGAGGCCATTGCGCTGGATACGACGGGGTCGAGCGTGGTTCCGGTCGGCGAAGGCTTGGTACCGCTGGATGAGTACTACCTGTGGTGCGATCACCGGGCCAAGAATGAAGCGGCGGAGATTACGGAACGGGCGCACCAGGACGGCCTCGAAGCCATCCAGTGGTGCGGAGGCGTGTACTCCTCGGAATGGGGCTTTGCCAAATTACTGCACTGGCTGCGTCACAACCCCGACAAGCGCGGAAAGTTCGTCACCGCCTTCGAGCACTGCGACATGGTCGCTGCCACCCTTTGCGGCATTACGAATCCCGCACACGTTAAACGCAGCGTTTGTGCGATGGGCCACAAGTGGATGTGGAATCCGGCTCTCGGCGGTCTTCCCCCGGAAAGTTTTCTCAGCAAGGTTGACCCCCTGCTGGCGGGCGTTCGGGCCAAGTTAAACGGCACCTACGCGACTTCCGATCAACTCGCCGGTCATCTCTCTTCGTTCTGGGCGGAGAAGTTGGGATTGCGTGCGGGCATCCCCATCCCGGTGGGCGCGTTCGACGCGCATTGGGATGCGATCGGCGCAGGCGCGAAAGAAGGCGACGTGGTGAACGTCGTCGGGACCTCCACCTGCATCATCGCGTACGTGAAACATGCGGAGTTGATCCCCGGTGTTTGCGGGGTGGTGCAGGGAAGCGTGCATCCGCAGTACACCGGCGTCGAAGCGGGCCTCTCAGCGACGGGCGACTTTTTTAGCGCCATCGCGCGGCGGGCGAATACTACGGTGGCGGATCTTAGCCGAGGTCTGGAGAACTATCGCGCCGGCCAGACCGGGTTGCTGCGCATGACCTGGGACAATGGCGACCGCACCGTGCTGGTGAACCCGAACCTGGGCGGCATCACTCTGGGCTGGAACCTGCAGCACACCGCGCAGGATGAACTCTTTGCCGCCATTGAAGGCACGGCATTTCACACCCGTGTGATTCTGGATCGCATGAGCGAATATGGCGCGTCCACGGTGCGCGTCATCAACGGCGGAGGCGTGCCGCAGAATAGTCCAGTGCTGAACCAGGTCTACGCCAATGTGCTGGGCAAGCCGGTGCTGGTGCCCTCCAGCAAAGTAACCGGCCTGGGGTCGGCCATCTTTGCCTTCCTGGCAGCGGGCACCTTCCACACCATCGAGGAGGCGCAAACGCGGGTTTGCCCGTCGTACCGCACATTCACTCCGGAAGCTTACGAGCAGAAGATCTATGAAGAACTCTACCCACTGTACCGCCGGGTCTACTTTGGTTTCGGGAAGCCCGGACAGGTAAGCGACTATGGAGACGTGCTGCCGAAGCTAATTCAAATTGCCCGCGCAGAACAAAGCGCTCACAGCACCACTTGAACAGACGCAACACCTGGAGCCATTCGATTGCCATGAAACGGTCATTCTCCTATTCCTTATTTGCGGTTCTGGTTGTGCTCTTACTCAAGACTCTCCCGTCTTTAGCCCAGGCCCAAAGCAAGCCTGCATTCGCGCCCGACAAAATGGAAACGGTTCTCTACGGCGCGGCCTACTACACCGAGTACATGCCCTACGATCGTCTCGAGCAGGACGTGCAACTGATGCAGCAAGCGGGCATCAGCGTGGTTCGCATGGGCGAATCGAGTTGGGGATTGTGGGAGCCGCAGGACGGCCGCTTCGAATATGCCTGGATGGATCGAGTTATCTACCGCATGCAGAAAGCGGGAATCAAGGTCATTCTGGGGACACCGACTTATTCCATTCCGGCGTGGATGTACAAGGAGCATCCGGAAATCGTCATCACACGTTTCGGCGGACAAACGATTACCTTCGGCCTCCGTCAGAACACGGACCTGATGAACCCTGTTTACCGCTCTTACTGCGAGCGCGTGATTCGCAAGCTCCTTGAGCACTACAAAGACAACCCTACGGTCATCGGATGGCAGATTGACAATGAAACTTCGTCGGGCGCTGCGGCCAATCCCGATGTGCAGGCTGGGTTCGTCAAATACCTTCAGAATAAGTTCCAGACCGTGGACGAACTCAATAAAGTCTGGGGACTGAATTACTGGGGTCAGCGGCTGAACGACTGGACCGAGATTCCTCCGCAAGCTGGCATCATCAATCCGGGATGGAAGCTGGAATGGGAGCGCTATCAGCAGTGGATGACCACCGATTTCTTGAGTTGGCAGGCCCGCATCGTCAATGAGTACAAGCGGCCGGATCAATTCATTACTCACGATCTTGCCGGTCCACCGCGCCCCGAAGTCAATGAACACGACATCGCCCGTAGTATGGACATCATGGCCGCCAATCCCTATCACGGCACCCAGGACGAGTTCGACGGGATCGGTTCCAGCATGGCGGGCGACTACACCCGTTCGCTCAAGCGGACGAATTACCTGGTCACCGAAACCAACGCGCAGACCATCGGCTGGGACTCGAAGGAACAGTTTCCACCGTACGACGGACAGCTCCGGCTCGACGTTTACACCCACCTTTCCTCGGGCGCGAACATGGTCGAGTACTGGCATTGGCACTCTATTCACTACGGGCAGGAGACCTACTGGAAGGGAGTTCTCTCGCACGACCTGGAACCGAATCGTGCCTATGCAGAGGTAAGCCGGACGGCGCACGAGTTACAGCGCATTGGACCCGAGATCGTCGACCTCAAATGTACTAGTAAGGTTGCCATCCTCTACAGCGACGACTCGTATTACGGCATCGAGTTCATGAAGTTCAGCGACAAGGTCAACTACCGTTCCATCCTGCGGCAGATGTATGACACGCTGTACCGTCAGAATGTCGCTGTGGATTTCATTTTCCCCGAGAGCACCAACCTCTCCGACTATAAGGTCATCCTCGTTCCGCCGCTCTATGTTGCCAGCGACGAAGTGCTGAACCGGTTGGTGGACTACGTTCACGGCGGCGGCCATTTGGTGATGGCGTTCAAGAGCGGATTCACCAACGAATACGACACGGTCCGCTGGACCATGGCGCCAGGACCGCTTCGCGAAGCGGCTGGATTTCGCTACCAGGAATTTTCGAGTCTGGCCAAGCCGCTGGCGCTCAGGGATGACCCGTTCAAGGCCGGCGCCGAGAACAAAGTTTCCACGTGGGCGGAGATGCTGATTCTCGAAGGCGCGAAACCGCTGGCGTACTACGATCATCCATTTTTCGGCAAGTATCCGGCGATCACACGCAATCGGTTCGGTAGCGGGAGTCTGACCTATGAGGGCACCGTGCTTTCAGACACGTTACAGGCTAAGGTGCTGCTGGACGTGCTCCAGATGGCCGGACTTACCGGCCCGGACCAGGAACTCCCGGCCACGGTGCGGGTGAAGCACGGCACGAACCGCAACGGCAAGGTTATCCACTATTACATGAATTATTCGAGTGATCCGCAGACCTTTAAGTATTCGTACAAGCTGGGCGAGGATCTGCTGACGAAAACGACCGTCGCGCCTTCTCAGGCGGTCACCCTCAAACCGTGGGATCTCGCGATCGTTGAAGAAAAATGAAGAGAGACATCGAAGAGAAATGGAACTGTGCTCATAACAGTTTTCCGGGACGCGGATGTCAGGCCCACAGGGGCTGAAGCCCGCCCTCTTGGTGCGGACTGGGCGGCACGGCTGAAGCCGTGCCCTACCCAAGACCATTTGTGAGACTGGCTCTAGAAGGAATTCTTGGAACATGAAACTCATGCCGATTCGTAGATTTGTGTTTGCTATCCTGCTCGCTAGTTATGTCCGGATTGCCGTGGCGCAATCGTCAGGCGCAGCGACCGATGTCGACAAGCGCGTCGATTCCATCCTCCGTCAGATGACGCTTGAAGAGAAAATTACCTACATCGGCGGCATCGACCCTTTCTTCATCCGCTCGGTTCCGCGGTTCGGCATCCCGGAATTGAAGATGTCCGATGGCCCGTTGGGTGTGCACGACTACGGCCCAACCACGGCGTACACGGCCGGCATCGCGCTGGCGGCTTCGTGGGACGTTGACCTCACACGACGGGTGGGTGCGATGATGGGCGACGATGCCCGCGCCCGTGGCGTTCATTTTATCCTCGCTCCGGGCATGAACATCTATCGCGCGCCTATGTGCGGGCGCAACTTTGAGTATCTCGGGGAAGACCCATTTCTCGCATCGCGCATGGCAGTTTCCCTCATCCAAGGGATACAGGGCCGTCGCGTCATTGCAACTGCCAAACATTTCATGGGTAACAACCAGGAGTACGACCGCCACAACGTCAGCTCCAATATCGATGAGAGGACGATGCGCGAGATCTACTTGCCCGCCTTCGAGGCTTCGGTAAAAGAAGCTCACGTCGGCGCAATCATGGATTCCTACAACCTGGTCAACGGCATCCACATGACGCAGAACGACTACCTCAACAACCAGATACTCAAAAAGGAATGGGGCTTTCGCGGCATTCTGATGTCCGACTGGGACTCAACCTACGACGGGATCGCCGCCGCAAATGCGGGTCTTGACCTGGAGATGCCGACCGGCAGGTTCATGAACCCGCAGACCCTTGTGGCCGCGGTGAACGAAGGAAAAGTATCCGTCGCTACCATTGACGACAAAGTCAGACGCATTCTGCGCACCGCGATCGAATTCGGATTTTTCGACTCCCCGCAAACGGATACGTCCATACCCGCATACAGCCAACCTGGGCGTGAGTTAGTACGGCAAGAAGCTCGGGAGAGCATGGTTCTATTAAGGAACTCGGGAGATTTACTACCGCTCGATAAGTCGAAAGTGAAGACCATCGCGGTGCTCGGACCCGATTGTTACCCTGCAGTCCCAGGTGGCGGGGGTAGTTCTCAAAGTGCGCCGTTCAACGCAGTGAGCTTTATGGAAGGCATCAGCAATTACCTTGGCACCAACGCAAGGGTCCTCTACGCAGTGGATAACCCGCCGTTCAACGAAGTCTTCCAGAGACAGCAGTTCGTCACTGCTCCGGGCGGCGAGCCGGGTCTCAAGGGGGAATACTTCAATAACCAGGATTTGGAAGGCGCCCCGGCGCTCACGCGCACCGATCGGCTGGTCAAGTTTAACTGGGGAGAAGGCAGTTACTCCGCCGATGGGCCGGTCGATCATTTTTCGGCGCGCTGGACCGGCTACTTCATTCCCAAGACTTCCGACGACTACAAGTTCTATACCTTAGCCGATGATGGGGTTCGGCTCTTTATCGATGATGAGCAAGTAATCAATGACTGGCAACGCCATGCGGAAACGCTCAATTCCTACACTCGCCATCTCGAAGGCGGGCGTGCGTACAAGATCCGGCTGGAATACTTTGAAGCGGTCGGATCGGCCAGCGTGAGTCTGGGCGTCGCCATTGCGCGGGAGTTTGTCGGCCGCGATACCAAGGCCGTTGCTGCCAAGGCGGACGTTGCCATCGTCTGCGTGGGCTTCGACCCTTCCAACGAGAGCGAAGGGTCCGACCGCACGTTCGCGCTGCCGGCCGGTCAGGACGAACTGATTCGCCAGATCAGCAGCGTGAACCAGAACACCATCGTTGTGATCACATCCGGCGGGAGCGTAGATATGACGCAATGGATCGACCGCATCCCTGGGGTCATCGAGGCCTGGTACCCTGGGCAGGAAGGCGGCACCGCGCTGGCCGAGATACTCTTCGGCGAATACAGTCCGTCTGGCAAGCTCCCGGCCTCGTTCGAGCGTAAGTGGGACGACAATGCGACGTTCCACAGTTACTATCCCAACCCTGGAGAGAAGCAAGTGGAGTATTCGGAAGGCGTTTTCTTGGGATACCGTCATTTCGACCGCTCCAGCGTGAAGCCGATGTTTCCCTTCGGGTACGGCCTTTCTTACACGACGTTCGCCTACCGGAATTTGAAGGTGTCCCCGAGCGCCGGGAATCTGAACCAGCCGGTCACGGTGTCGTTTGACCTGGAAAACACCGGACAGCGGGAGGGAGCGGAGATCGTGCAAGTATACGTAGGCGACGCTCACTCCAGCGTCCCGCGCCCCGTCAAGGAACTAAAGGGATTCGGACGGATCGAACTGAAGCCCGGCGAGTCCAGGTATATTGCCATAGCGCTCGACCGCAGGGCATTTTCCTTTTACGACGTGAGGAAGAAAGGCTGGACCGCGGAACCAGGCCAGTTCAGCATCCTGGTGGGCGGCTCGTCCGACAAGATCGAGTTGCAAGGCGCGTTTACACTCCAACCGTGATCGGAGCATTCTTGATCGAGATTGCGCTAGCAGCTTGCGGAAAGAGTCGTTGGGGGAGGAAGAAGCTCACCTGGGGCGCTAAAGCGCGACACATTATTAGCGACTTGGTGGCACGACTGAAGTCGTGCCCTTCCCAAAACCCGCGTGAATCGGAGTTTCTCCGAGGCCTGCCACGGCGAACGCGTAGGTCATACTCGCTCGCCCGCGGGCTCTTCGCCCTTCCCATCTTGTGCTGTGTATGGCCCCTTCTTGCAGCGGCAGAGCCAGTACTCCCCCATCTGTTCAGCGACCACATGGTCCTGCAGCAAGGCCGCGCAATCCGCATCTGGGGCAAGGCGGATCCCGCAGAGAAGATATCAGTGAGCCTAGTCGTCAACACGCGCAACGTGGATACGGATGCCGGAGGTCAGTGGGTCGTGCACTTTGCCGCCATGCCGGCGGGCGGCCCATTCACCCTCACAGTGGCGGGCAAGAAGACGATCATCATTAAGGATGTGATGATCGGCGAAGTGTGGGTTGCCTCCGGGCAATCCAATGTGACCTTTGCCCTGAGCGGGTCGGCCGACGCCGCGGAGGAGGTGCCGAAAGCCGATTACCCGGACATCCGCTTGTTCATGGTCCCGAAAAAAGATGCGCTCGATCCGCAAGCGGATACGCTTCCCGCGTCGTGGCAGCCGTGCACCCCCGACACGGCCAAGGATTTCTCCGCCGTCGCTTACTATTTTGCGCGCGACCTTCACCGGAAGTTGAAGGTGCCGATTGGCATCGTGGAAAGCGCGTGGCCCGGAACCACGATCGAGGAGTGGATGGCTCCGGAAGCCGCCCAGCGCGATCCGCAAGTCAAGTCGGCTTTTGATTCGTGGAATGGTTCCGAAGGTAAGTCCTTTGTCCGCGGACGCAGCGACTTTGATCTCGAATTCGACGACTTTGAATTGCTCGCCGATCCCGCCACTGGAAATAAGAACCTCCACTTCAGCAATTTTGACGAGGGCAGCGCGCGGAATGCGCTGGGCGGATATTGGTCTTACGACTTGCGCTGGGCGCCGGAAAGCACGTTCCAACTGGTCGCTCCCGGCCGCGGCGGTAGCGGATTCGCGGCTCGGGTGATGGGCCGCCTCGACGCTTCGGACGATGCCCGGCTGAACGCAAGATTCCAGCCGGACGGTTCTCCGGCGGACCTGAGCGCCTATGCGGGAATCCGTTTCTGGGCCCGTGGCAACGGTTCGTTCCGCTTCCGCGCGCTGGAACCGGCGATTACCGACGCGGACGACTATGCCGCGACTCTGATTCATGCATCCGCCGACTGGACGCTCGTCACCATCTGGTTTCGCGATCTGCGCCAGGAGGGCTGGGGAGTCAGCAATGACTTCACACTTGTGACGCTGACGGGCTTCTCCATTGAAATGTTTTCGGCGGTTGGCTACCCGCCTCGTCCGGCCTCCGGCCTGTATCAGGGGATGATCGCTCCGCTGCTTCCGTTCCCGTTCCGCGGGGTGGTCTGGTATCAGGGAGAGAGCAATGGCCTGAAAGCCCGGCAGTATCGCCGGTTGCTGCCCGCGCTCATTGAGAGTTGGCGTCTTGCATCCCATCAGGAGCAGATGCAGTTTCTGATTGTGCAGCTGCCCAACCACGGCGCGATTCCCAGCCAGCCCGCCGAGTCTGCCTGGGCAGAGCTGCGGGAGGCTCAACTGCTCACTTTGAAGCGGCTTCCTGCTACGGGTCTGGCCGTGACGATTGATTTGGGTGATCCGAAGGACGTGCACCCGCACCGCAAGGCCGAGGTCGGTCAGCGGCTTGCCTTGTGGGCACTCGGCGCCACCTACAAGCAGCCGATCGTCTATTCCGGACCGTTGTACCAATCCATGGTGGTGGAAGGAAGCAAGATCAGGGTTTGGTTCTCACATACAGGGAGCGGGCTCGAAGCCAAGGACGGCGCTCTGCGTGGCTTTGCTGTCGCGGGGGCGGACCGGAAATTCCACTGGGCCTCGGCTATCATTGAGGGCGATACTGAGGGCGATTCGGTTGTCGTTTCCAGCCCCGAGGTCACGGCTCCGGTGGCCGTGCGCTATGCCTGGGCCGACAGCCCGGAGTGCAATCTGTTCAATGCCGAGGGATTGCCGGCATCACCGTTTCGTACCGATGATTGGCCCGGCATCACAGAATAGAACAATGCGCGGGTTTCGAACTTGTTCGGGTCACCCTAAGGAAACTCTGATTAAGTGGCATCGAAAACCTTGAACCACAGGGTGCACAGGGGTGCACGGAGGACCCCAGAGACTTAATCGGACTTTCCCTAATCGTTAATCGCCTGATAGGCCAGGGTCTGCACTCTTGCCTTGATGTCCACGCTGCCTTCCGGGTGCAGCTGGGCCATGAAGATCACGACCATCTGTTCCTTCGGATCGACCGAGAAGCCGGTGTAAAAGAACCCTCCCCAATCGTATTCTCCGATCGAACCGAGCTCGGCGAGAGGGGCTTTGACGCCTTCCACCCCGAAACCGAGTCCAAAGCCCTGCTCTGGACTGACCTTGCCCAGTTGATCGGAGATCATGAGTTCGACCGATTTGCGGCTCAACAGACGGGTGTTTCCCAGCTCGCCGTTTTCCAACATCATTTGGCAGAAGCGGGCGTAGTCGGATGCGGTGGAGACCAGTCCTGCCCCGCCAGAGAACAGCTTTTTGGGTCCGCGATAGGGATAGTCGGCTGAATAGGTGAGAAATCCCTCGGTAACGGGCGTGTCGGGGAAGCGGGTCAATCCTTTGTCGTCGTCGTAGCTGTAGGCCGCGGCGAGACGATCGAGTTTGTTGTCTGGCGGATAGAAATAAGTGTCTTTCATGGCCAGCGGCTCGAAGATGCGAACGCGGAAAAATTCGTCGAGCGGCTTGCCGGAGACGACCTCCACCAGTCGTCCCAGAACGTCCACGCTAAGGCTGTATTCCCAGCGCTCTCCCGGGTTGAAAAGCAGGGGCAGGGCCGCCATGCGCTTCACACTGTCGGCGATCGTACCGTCGTACTGCAGCAAGCCGCTGGCGACGTTGGCGCCGTCGTACATTTTGCCTAGGTCCTGGTTCCAGTTGTAGGTAAGGCCGGAGGTGTGCCGCAGGAGATCGCGAATCGTGATTTCCCGGGTGGCGGGGATCGAGTAGGGCTGACCGGAGGCAGGTTTTACCAGCACTTTGGGATTCTTGAACTCGGGCATGTATTTCGAAATCGGGTCGTCCAACTGGAAGCGGCCTTCTTCGTACAGCATCATGACGGCCACGCTGGTGATGGGCTTGGTCATCGAGCAGATGCGAAACATGGCATCGGGACGCATCGGCTTGCCCGCCTCGCGATCCATCATGCCCTGCGCTTTGAACCACGCCACACGGCCGTGGCGAACGACCATGGTTACCGCGCCAGCGATTTGTTTGTCGTCGATGCTGCGTTGGACCACCGTGCCGATGCGATCGAGCCGTTCCGATGAGAGGCCGACCGATTCGGGCTTGGCGGAGGGAATATCCTGCGCCATGGCGGCTGCGGTAAGAAGCAGCGCGCACGCCATTACTGAAAATTCGAGCTTGCGATGAACCGGGTGGCGACTCTCCATCGTACGTTCCTCTGTGAGGATTCTACCTCTCCTCGGACCCTGCTGGACGCTACGCTATTTTCCGAGGCAGAAGGGTAATACCTTTGGGAGGTCTCCATCTCGGACATTAGCGCGAACTGGGGTAGTGACGAAAGTCGCGTTGATTTATATTAACCAACATGCTGCTTACGGTATCGTGCAGGTACCACGCCCCTTTTCGTCTCATTGGATCCCAGCCGACACCGCTTTAGTTTCCGATGCAAAAGGTTGAGTCAGTCGAACCATTGAAGCCTTGGCCGTGAAAGCGCTCCTAGTTGGGCCGCGCCGTGTTCTTGCTGACGCGCCGAGAAATACGATATAAAGAATCGTCTTTGTGCCTAGTCCGAGAAGTGAAGCACCCCCAAATGCGTTCTACCCAAAGAAACAACTTGCTGAACGAGGAGCGGCGCCGAGCCATCATCGAGCTTTTGCAACGCGAAAGGCGAGTGTTGGTCGCCGATCTCGCGCAACAGTTTCGAACCTCTGAAGTCACGGTCCGGAAAGACCTCGACGCGCTTCACGTGCGGGGACTGATCCAGCGCACACACGGAGGAGCCTTGCCGGCCCGCGATGGCGCCCTGGAAGATCCCTCGTTGAGCGAAAAGGAACGGCTGCACCGGAAGGAAAAGCTGCGGATTGCAGCCGCTGCCGCGCGGCTTGTCTCCGAAGGGCAGGTCGTTATTTTAGACTCCGGCACTACCACGATCGAGATCGCCCGCGTCTTGCGCAATCTGCAGAATTTGACGGTCATCACCAATGCAGTCAATATCGCAGCTGAACTCGCGCGCTCCTCGGTCGAAGTCATCCTAACCGGTGGCGTCGTGCGCAAGAACTCATTTTCCCTGGTCGGCCCGATTGCAGAAGAAACGCTACGCAGGCTCAGCGCCGACATATTATTTCTGGGCGTTGACGGGTTCGATGTCCGGCACGGCCTCACCACACCCAATCTGCCGGAAGCCAGCGTCAATCGCACCATGATCGAGATCGCCAAACGCACGGTAGCGGTCTGCGACTCCAGCAAGTTCGGACGGCGCAGCCTGTCGCTCATAGGACCGCCAACCTGCCTGCATCAGGTCATCACCGATAAGGGGATCTCGAAGTCTGACCTCGATGCCCTGAAGAAGGCTGGCATTAACGTAACTCTGGTATGAAGTTTTGGATGGGAGAGGATCGGTCTCAAATTGGAAGTGCGCCTCGCCCCATAGCATTCCATGGCTGGCGAAGAAAACTGGCCAGAGCGGGCCGGTCCCGAAACGCTTCCGTACCACCTTCACTGGTTGTCGAGTAGGCCCCCGCCAGATTTGCGAACGCCAGACAGTCCTCAAGTTTGGCGCCTCGCAATAGCTGGTGAATGAATCCCGCGTCAAAACTGTCTCCCGCTCCGACGTCGTCCACGGCCTTCACTTTCGGAGGCATCAGACTCCACTGCTCCTGGCCCGAACGGCAGATCGCGGCGGAAGGGCCCCGCTTCACGACAACCACTTTCGACAGTCCAGCAAGCAGGTTAATGGCTTGCGAGAGATCCTCGGTGCGAGCGATCTTCTTGGCTTCGCGATCATTGGGGAAAAAGACATCAACGTGCTTGAGAACTTCCAACAGGTCCCGATCCCACTTATTCTCGGGATCGTCGTTAGTGTCGAGCGAGGTAGAAAGCCCGGCCGTTTTGGCCCGGCGGAACAGATCGGCAATCTTGGGGCGCAGAGCCCGATGCAGGAAGAAAGACGATAAATGAAGATGCCGCGCCGACTCCACATATCCCATGTCGATGTCCAGATACTGCATTTCAAACATCGTGCCGGGGTAGGTGAGGATATAGCGGTGGCCGGCATGAGGTAAAGCAACGGTCAAGCCGGTACTGGTCCGCCCGGTCGCCCGCTTCACCTGGTCCACGTCTACGCCGGCAGCTACCAAGCGCTCCAGGGCTATCTTCCCCAGCGGATCGCTGCCGATCTTCGACATGAAGCCAACTTTGCTCCCGAGTGCCGCAAGGTTGTGCGCGAAGATAGCCGAAGAACTACCCAGGGTTAGCGCCAGGCCGCTAGCCAGGAGTTCGCGATCTACCACAAGTTCCCTGGGTAAACCGTAGAGGATCAGGTCCAGGTTAATCTCGCCAACCACACATACGTCTAGTTTTCGCACCGTTTTCCTCCCGTGCAATGCCCTCAAACAACGCCGGCTTACTGTTCCGGCAACACTTCCAAATTGATTACTTCAAACGGTTTCAGCGTCAGTAGGTTCGTTTCGCCTGCAACCAGGTGAACCGGCTTCGCATCGCGGTCCTTAAGCCATGGGCTGCGTGCCAGAAATCTGCGAGGGGTGTGGGGAGGCAACTCGAATGTCTTCGCCACATCCAGCGCATAGTTTTGGGGTTTATCACTGGGATTACGCAGGGTCACCACACTCTTCGGGGGCGACCATGCGGCCCAACCGTAGACTTCCAATTTGCTCGGGTCGCCTCCAATCCAATGAGTATCGATCATTACGTCCGCGTTCTGGCGGGCCCAACGAGCGGCCTCCGCAAGCGTGTCCCAATCCTCTTTCGACAACAGCGAATGCGATATATACATCTCCTGTAGTTGCGTGCCACTTCCAAAGTAGGAATGCACCTCGTTGGAAAAATCCCGATCCGGATCGGCGCCGAGGTGCTCGGCCTGACGCGCGTAGATAATGCCGTGAAGCATGACGGAGTTCAACGGAAACAGCGGACCTTGCTGAACCACTCCCCGATACGTTGCTGCGTCCCGGTAGGTGATCCACCGTTCGCGCCAGGAACCTACACCCGCGAAATTGTGGTCCTCGCCGCCTCGCCAGATTGAATCGGCGTACCGCAGCCAGAAAGGCGACGGAAACGTGCCGGTCGTGAGATTGACGTAAATATCGGGCTTGATCGAACGCCATTCGCTTATGAGGCTGATGGCTGCCTGGAAGTCACTGTCGAACTGACTCCCGGGCAACACACGGTTCACGTTGCCGGTGCCGTCGATCTTGAATTGATTGATCCCGTAGTCGCGAATGAACTTCAAGGTCACTTCCCGAAACAGCGCATAATATTTTGGTCCGGAAAGAGCAAACCCTCCTTCGTTCGTTTCGAGGCCATGCTGGCGGCCATACTTCAGTCGCTCGTCCTTGGCGGCGTCATACCCACCCCAGGGAGAGAGCCATACGCCAGGTTCTGCCCCGTAGTGCTCGGCCGTAGATTTGAGAGGAGTGAACCCGTTAGGGAATCCTGGGCCGAAGCTCCAGAGCGTGTGGGGATTGTCCCAACCATCATCGAAGAGAAACGAGTCCAGCTTTACGTGGCGCTTTTGCACTAGCTCTTCCCCAAAAGAACGAATCACGTCGAGAGCAGCCGCTTCATCGTAGGGGTGGTTGAAACCGATGTCATACCAGGAGTTGTAATGCAGGAATGGGCCATAGGGGCGGGCGCGCTCCCGCTCAATATAGTTCAGGAAGCCGCGCCGCAACTGGCCAAAGGGGGCCATGCCGATCACGGAAGAATAAGTGACCGTCTGTCCAGCTCGCAGGGGCAATTCGCGACGAACAGAACATGTCACCTCTCGATCCTGAACCTCACACAGAGACAGCGGCTGTTCGAACCCGAAAAAAGCATCGCCCGCAATGACGGGTGAACCGTTGACCGTACCCTCTACCTGCGCCGAGGCCGCCTTGAAGTCGAAAAGCTCCACCTCCGTAATCGGCTGGTCGCTGCCGGCATGGAACGACAGCTCCTGCCTCAGGTAATTGGAGCCATCCCGGAGAATTCCGCGCCAGGTCACGGACAGTTTTCGCTTGGAGTCCTCGAAGCGTACTACGATCTGTCGCCCAGAAGAGTGCAGGGCAGCCTGAGAGGCCTCCGGTTCGGCCTTCAATCTCTGTATCTGGGGCGCCTTCTTGATGGCGATCGTCGAAGAGCGGAGAATGCCCCCGTCCCTGAAGTGGAGAACAAAGAGGTCCCGCGACAGCGGAAAACTCTTCTCCGAAGGATGCGCGACTAATTCGGACCCGGCGACGGTGGCTTGGGCTAGAGTCCATCGCGCCACGAACATATTGTTTTCCAGTGCTAGCCGGTTTCGCTGGATGGTGGCTCGTGCTGGGCCGGGATCGACGCCATAGAGCATTGAACACTGCCCTGACGCGAGCCCAAACCCGAGCATTGCCAGCAAACACGAACACCGGAGTCGCGTTTGAGGGGTGGCAAGCATAATGACGGGCTATGGATAAATCTGGACCTGCGACACGACACGGTTGATCGCGCCATTTGGACTTGGCCGATCAGGCTGAAGTCCGGCATGAAGCGACGAGAACAAGCCGAGCAACTGGGCAAACATTACATCCAGTGGAGGGCGGTATTCGTCGCTGAAGGTTGGCGGCGCATCCAATGAAATCAGGTAGTCCGCCAAAGGACTAAGTTCCAAAGTACGCTGCGGGGCCACGGCGACTGTCACTCCCGCCAATTTTTTGGCGCGTATTTCTCTCAGCAGGTCAACGTCGTAGCTCTGCCGACGGGGGTCGTTGGAGATGAACAGGGTGCACAGAGTGCCTTGGTTCAAAGCCGACATGGGACCGTGCCGGAACCCGAGCACCGACTCCGACATGGAGTGAATCTTTCCGGCTGTAAGTTCGAGCAGCTTCAATGCCGACTCTTTAGCGATCGCGGCCAGCGGTCCTGAGCCCAGGAAACACGCCTGAGCACAGTTCATGGCGGCGATCGTGGCAGCAACATCGGCTGCACTTCGTAGGAACTTGCGTCCCATTCCGATCATGTCTCCGAGCATTTCCTCGTATCGCGCCATTTCATCGAGGTGCGCCAGACATTGGCCGGCGATCACCATGTTGCTGAAGGAGCTGGTCATGGCCAGACCTTGGTCATTCACGGCCTCATCGAGAACGAGGGCGAGTGCCTGGTTTGGGTTTTCACAACAGAGTCGAGCCATCCGGCCGCTTTTGTTGCAAGTGACCACCAGGTGACGAATGCGCGGATAAGCGTGAAGCGCCTTCTGCAGCACCGCCACTCCCTCGGAGCTGTCCCCCGACCGCGAAAACGAAACCCACAAGTATTCGCGTCCCGGTACGAGGAGGCTCTCCATGTTGGTAAGCAGGTCAGTGCTTGGGACAGGCCAAACGAGGCAGGACCAGCGCTGCCGAAGTAAATCAGCCAGGGCGCGTCCGATGTAATCGGACGTTCCAGCGCCGACCAGAAACACAACCGGAGCGGGTTGATCCTCGGAGGTAACGCCGGATTTCTTCAGAAAGTGCGCCAGCTCCACCCGATGTTGCCGGCATCTTTGGAAGGTTGACTGCCAACTGTCCGGCTGTTGTGAGATTTCTTGCGGCGTGTGCCGGACGCCACGCGCGTCCTTTTCTTCATCCGCTAGGTCCAGCAGAGCCTGCAGCGGATTTTGCAAGTCGTTCTCCTTTCGCACGGCGGACTAGTATATTAGACTTTTCATTATAACGAATCAATTCGCAATATATGGAAACATTGTATACAACAAAACGCAACCCCCGGGTAACCGATCCTCCACGCGAGACTGCGGGAGCCAGCGATGGGCTTCGCCGGGCTCTGCCCTTTCCCCACCCAATCGAGAGGCCCTCATGAGCGATAAGATGCCCGCGCAAGACCCGTTCGTAGCGATGGTTACGGCAAAAGCCCATGTGGACTTACGCCTAAGTGATTTCCAGCCCCGCTCAATGCTGGTGTCACCCGTTCACGAGATCCGCCGGCCCAAGTTTCCGGTTATCGATTATCACAATCACCTCGACTCCCTGGAACCTGCCGAGGTTTTGCGCATCATGGATGGCTGCGGGATCGAGCGAATCGTAAACATCACCATGCGAACCGGCAAAGCCGCGCTGCAAATCATCGATAAGTTTCGCAAAGCGGCCCCCGATCGTTTTTCCACCTATGGGTGGATGGATTGGACGGGCCTGGATTCCGCCGCTTTCTTTCCGCGCACGGTCGACCATCTCGAAGAACTCGTGGAGCATGGGGCCTGCGGGTTGAAACTCTGGAAGGATCTGGGCACCAGCGTCCGCGATGCGACTGGAGACCTACTCCGAATCGACGATGAGCGACTGGCCCCGCTGTTTGATAAAGCGGCGGAACTGAAAATTCCCATCATGTTTCATAGCGCGGACCCCGACGCCTTTTTTCTCCCCATCGACAACCACAATGAGCGCTACGAGGAACTGGCGGCCCACCCGGAGTGGAGCTTTCACGGATCTCACTTCAGCAAGGCGGAACTGCTGGCGCAGCGCGATCGCGTCTTCGCCCGCCATCCGAAAACAACATTCGTCGCGGCCCATCTCGCCGAACGCCCCGAAGATCTTGGCTATGTCAGCCGGTTGCTGGACGCGCATCCGAATCTCTACGTGGATATCTCCGCGCGGTGCGCGGAGCTGGGCCGCCAACCGTACACCGCCCGCGAGTTTTTCCTGAAGTGCCCGAACCGCATCCTTTTCGGGACCGACCTGATTCCCGACATGAACATGTACCAGCTGCACTACCGCTTTCTGGAGACTCGCGATGAGTATTTCGAATATCCTTCACACGCTTCGCGCCAAGGGCGGTGGAACATCTACGGCTTGTTTCTTCCCGACAAGGTGCTGCAGCGTTTGTATCGCGAGAATGCATTGCTCCTCCTGAAACGATGAACCGCAGCTTAGGGAAACGCCGATTAAGTACCATCGAAGACCTTGAACCACAGGGTACACAGGGGCGTACGGAGGACCCCAGGGATTTAATCAGACTTTCCTTAGATCGCCCACCCTTTATTGTGGCCGCACTTCCAAGAGCAGATGTTTATCGAACTCAACCGCCAGGCGAGCATTGGGGCCCGATAACGTCCCCAGCTTCTTGCCGTTGACGTAGTCAACCACGCTATAGTTGCGATCCTCCAGGCCGCGCAGTTCGACTGGTCCTTTCCAGTGCCGGGCATAAAACGCGTAGTACAAAGTTTGGTCTTTGCGGATCACGTGCGTCTCCGGCAGGTCAAAGCCGATGTCGTAGAGGCCTCCCAGGTATTGGCCTTGCGAGAGCATCTTTTCGCGATAGATGCCCAACCACTTCTCAAACTCCTTCTCCCGCGCCGGAGTCAGATCGTATTTGCTTCGTTTGGTCACGAGCGAGGGCAGGACAAACTGAGTACCGACGACGCCACCCACCCCGACCGTGGAAGCAAAGTCGTCGCCTCCATCGCTAAGCTCGACATGATCGCCAAAGTACGGGATGGTGTCTCCTATCAGAGCCTTTAACGTCTTCGCCTTGGAGCGGACCTGGAAGGAACTCTCGGGGTCGGAGGCTACGGACATATTGAAGTGGGGCATGGTGAAGAAGGAATAGGCAGTGCCGCAGGGGCAAAACTCCACCAACGCCCCAGGCTTTACCGATTGCGCAGCTTCGTAGATCGCGCGAAAGAAGTCCGGCAAGGCCTCGACAGATTCTTCCGGGCGTTCGTGGTGGTGTGCCGGGTTGTAGCAGGCTGGAGCGCCGTTCATGTGCTGACCGTCCAGCTTCAAGCCATCGAAACCCCAGTCCAGCAGAATCTTCCGCACCAGAGCTTTGTGGTACTCCACGACGCGGGGGTCCGCCGGGCAAAGGTAGTAGGAATTCCACCAAGAGATCTTTCGTTTAGACCCATCGCGGTTCAGTAATTCATAGTCGGGATGATTTTTCAGCAGCTCCGAGTTCGCGACAGCGCTGAGCGGGGACCACCAGAGCTGGGCGCGAAAACCTTCCTGATGGATACGGTCAACCAGAGCCTTGATATCGGCATCGCCATGAGGAAACTTCTTGGGATTGACGGCCCAATCGCCGACATTGTTCTGCCATCCATCGTCGAGCGTGACCCAGACGAATCCCAGTCGCTTGACGGTGGGCAGCGTGTCATAGACCTGTTGAGGCTTAAACGACCGCCCGTATCCCCACGCGCACCATATCGGGCCAAACGCGTTGTCGGGCGGCGTGGCCGTGTGGAAGCCCTGCTTCATCATGAAACGCCGGTAGTCGGCCAGGGTACGGTAGTAGTCTCCCTGGTGGACGGCCACGAAGGTGCGCAGAGTATGCAGACTTTCTCCCGGTCCCAGTTCTGCAGGATGCCGGAAGCTCACGGCGATCGTGGCCTGACTCGCATCGGGCATCGATACCGGCAGCGAAACCAGTCTCGGCCGCGGGTCCACGTGTCCCACGGCGACGCCAACATCCCGTCGCCAGACGTCGACGATCGGCGTTCCGCCACCGTAATCGCTCGCATTCATCCCGAGAAAATTCTCCTGCCGGAACTGGGCATGCAAAGGCAGGACCCAGTTTGGGCGTTTCTCGTACGACCCACTTTGGTAAGACCAGAAGGCTGGCATGCGGCTATGGAGTTGCGCGTCGATCGTGTATGCGTTGTTGGTCCAGCCTTTGAGGGCAAGCTTGGCCGTACCGCTGTTCGTGTACTGGACATCGAAGAATGCCATCGCGGAGAATTCGTCGTAGATTGTGACCGAGACTTGTTTGGTCAAGGGTCCCGCTTTTCCCACCACAATGAGCCGCTCTCCACTTCCAAAGGCATCGCTGACCCGCTCGTTCTTTTGCGAGATCAAGGGAAACTCGGCCCATGTCTTGTCCACTGCGACGGCTCTTTCGCTGCCAACAAAAGGACACATCGTCGTCTCTTTGCCGTCGAAGCGCGCCACCACGCGGCTGCGCAAGTTGCGATCGAACTCAATTCTCAGGTGCTCTCCCTGGATCTGAGCTCCGCCGGTGGAGAGGTCCGCAGCTCCGGCTTGCAGCCAGGATGAGAGCGTGAGGACAAGAATAATAGTCGTTGCCTGGAAGCTGGAGGTGGTCGTGACTTTCATTGTTCGACCTCGGTTGCTCGTTATTTTAGTGCACATGCGGCAGCGTAAACCCGCAGAACTCGCTGAATGTGATGCTCAATGATCGGTTCGGGAATGGCTTGAAGCTCTCCAACCCGGATGGCTTCGTATTCCCAGGGCAGATACTGACTGATGAGAGTGAGGGGAATCGGTTGCGCTCCAAGATTGTGGAGCAGTAGGTCCATCTCTTCCTTCACCGCGGGCTCGTTCCAATAATATCGGCAGCGATCGCTGTAACCATACGTGAGGTCGCGGCGCACCTTCTCTTCATCGCCGTGATAGTACGACCGCCACTGAGCTGGGTCGCGCAACATTGCCGCCTCGAGGACTTCGCGCACGCGCGAGATTGGGCACCCCGGCCTCGTCCCTAACCACTCGCGCTCGATGGCGCTCAAAGCCAGAACGGCCTCTCGGAAGGCGAAGGTGAGCCACGGCCCCACCTTAAGGATCGCGAAATGGTCTTCCACCATCTCGGCCAGGGCCCGCGGGGACTGGTAGTCGGTGGAATGTGCCTCAAAGACCAAGCCAGCGTGCATTGATAATGCGGCCGACAACGAATGTGTTTTGGCGCGGTCATAGTCGAAGACGACGTCGGATCCGAAATCTACTCCCGGCTGAACAACGAGCGCGATTACCCTTTCCCATGCAGAAGTCAGCCCTCGCTCCGCGAAGGTCCGCTGAAAGGTTTCCAAGGTTCGATGAACATGCTCGGCCTCTGTTATTGCGGGGCAATGGGCGCCGAGAGACTCTCCGCCAGGCGCAGGAACCTCGCTTCCGATGACATAGACGATCCGCGGAGCGCCCGGCGGCAATTTCCGATGCGCCTCCTCCGCAACCTGGCATAACATAGCGGCCCGCTCGGCAATGGTTTGCTCGGGGAGGCCTGTCTTTCCATCGTCGGCGCAAGGCATGCTCGCATCGAGATGGATCTTCTGGTACCCCGCGGCCACACAAACACGTACCAGTTCGCAAGCTTTCTCCAATGCCGTTCTCGATGCTTCGTATCGCCACGGGAATGGGCCCAGGTGGTCTGCACCCAGTAAGACCCGCTCTGCCGGTAGTCCGGCGCGCTTTGCGACCGACTGCACGACATGTGCGAACTGCCGAGGCGTCAGACCGGTGTAGCCGCCAAACTGGTTAACCTGGCTTGACGTCGACTCCACATGAAGAATCGAGCCATCCTCTACGCATTGCCGAATGGCGGCGTCGATCACTTGAGAGTGAGCAGAGCACACCGCAGGCACGCCGGGGCTGCCTGACTGGCGATTCCGACGCAAAGTACCTTGGAGCCGGACACTCGGATCCGCGGGCTGATTGGCAGGGCTGGAACCGGTCTCTCTAAACTCAGTCATAAATCTCAGGCCGCCGGCAAGGATCGCAGGTTTGGGAGCTCGCGTTGAGCTTTGCGGACGGTCCGCAATTCGCTTGACAAACCCAGTGTAAAGAAAGTAAAAGTAATAAGTCGTAATACAACGAAAATACTTCGAAGTCAATCGCCTTTTCCATGGCCAGGCGTTGGGCCGCGAGCTCTTGCCAATCCCCTGGCCAGAAGGAGTCCTGCAATGAGGAACTTTCGTATTCGATGGATTGCCTTATTGGCCCTGCTGGCCAGCTTTGCTGGCGCATCTTGGGCGCAGAAAGATGCGGGCGCGATTGTGGGCCTGGTACGGGACTCTTCCGGCGCGGTGGTCAGGGGCGCGAAGGTCACGGTCACCGATGCCGATCGCGGCACGGTGCTGACCATCTCGACCAATGATGACGGCGAGTACGTTGCCAGCCCGCTGCGCATCGGACGCTACACCGTCACCGTGGAAAAGCAGGGCTTTAAAGAGACCGCGGCCGGCCCGGTGCAGGTCAATATTCAAGATCGCGTCAGTGTCGACGTGCGCCTTCAGCCGGGTGTCGCGACGGAAATCGTCCAAGTCACCACCAAAACGCCGCAACTTGAAACCGAAACCTCCGACCTTGGCCAGGTGGTGGACAGCCGGCGCATCAACGCGCTTCCCCTGAACGGACGCAACTACGCCCAACTCGCGCTGCTCGGCGCCGGGGTCACTCCCGCCGAGCCTGGGTCGCGCGTCGAAACCACCTTCGGGTTCAGCGCCAATGGCGCCCGTTCTCTGCAAAACAACTTCCTGCTCGACGGCATCGACAACAATGCGAATCTGGGCGACGTCCTCAATGGCTCCGCTTATGTGGTTCAGCCAGCGGTGGACGCCATTGGCGAGTTCAAGGTCGAGACCAACTCCTACAGCGCCGAATTCGGCCGCGGCAACGGCGCCATCATGAACGCTGTCATCAAGTCTGGTACCAACCAGATTCACGGCGACGTCTGGGAGTATCTGCGCAACGAAAAATTTGACGCTATCAACGCTTTCGACACTAGTCAGCAGCCTTACAAGCAGAACCAGTTCGGTTTTACGTTGGGCGGCCCCATCATCAAGAACAAAACGTTCTTTTTCGGAGACTACGAAGGACTGCGCATTCGTCAGGGACTACCGCAACTGTCCACGGTTCCAAGCTCAGGGCCCACCGGTGAGACGGCCGGAAATTTCTCCGCGCTTCTCTTCAACACTCCCACGGGCAATCCTACGATCGCTCCGCAGGTTGATCCGAATACCGGCCTCGCAATCCCGGGCAGCAAAGCTCTCGACTGCAACGGCAACTACACTTACTTGGGAGAGATCTTCGATTCGCAAAAGGCCGGCTATAACGCGGGCAATGCCAACGGATACTGCGGCTACCCGATCGGAGGCTATGCCTCGGGAATACTGCCGAACCAACTGCCGGCCAACCAGTTCAACGGCACCAACGGCGCCATCGATCCGCTGGCGGCGCGTCTGGCCGCTCTGTTTCCCGCGCCCAATGCCCCTCAGTTCGGCCCTAACATTTTCCTTTCCGATCCTAAACGCAATGAAACGGAAAACAAGTTCGACGTTCGCTTCGACCACATTATCGGAGACAAGGACAATTTCTTCGCCCGCTTCAGTTACGGCAACGACAGTAATTTTCTTCCCTCACCCTTCAACAACGCGCTCGACGGCGGGAGCTTTCAGGATGGCTACAGCAACAACACAGCCCAGGGCTTGGCTGCCAGCGAGGTTCACACTTTTCGCAACAACCTGATCAACGAATTTCGCTTTGGCCTCAATCGCCTCAATTCCCACCGCTTCAATCTGAACTACAACGTCAACGTCTCGCAGCAACTCAATTTTCCCGGTGTGCCCTACGGACCAGACCTTGGTGGCCTGCCTTCGATCGGCTTCAGCGATGGCACCACGGGCATTGGCAGCTCCGAATTCCTGCCTGCAATCGAACACCAGCACAGCTACGTTTTTACGGACAATCTGAGCTGGACCCGCGGACGCCACGCCATAAAGTTCGGCACGGAACTTCGCTTCGAACAGTTCACCATGTACGAACCGGCTGCCGCTCGTGGCTTCATGAGCTTCGGCAACGACTTCACCGACAATCCCGCCTCGCCCGGTTCCGGTGGCGAGTCCATCGCCACTTTCCTGCTCGGCATCCCTGACGGAGGCGAGATTACCGGCCTCAACAACATCGTCTATAACCGCCAGATTTACGCGGTCTATGGTCTTGACGATTTCAAAATAACTCCGCGGCTCACACTGAATCTTGGTCTCCGCTATGAACTCTTCACGACTATCAAGGAGGCGAACAACCTGGAGGGCACGTTCGATTTCAAGTCGCTCTCGCTGATCGTTCCCAGCGGAATAAACACGCAACTGACGCCCACGCTCGCCTCCGAGCTCACCATTCAGCGCAACGGTTCGCCCGGACTCATCAGTCCCGACCGTAACAATTTTGCGCCCCGCATTGGACTTTCTTATCAGGTCGCCGACAAACTCGTCCTGCGCAGCGGCTACGGCATCTTCTACGGCGGGCAGGAAAACGGCCCATTCTCCAACCCGAGCCCCGGTTTCAATCCTCCGTTCTTCGCTTCGCAGGTGTGGGCCACGCCCTGCACCGCGGCAGTCGCAAATACGACAGGAACCGTAAACCCTAACATCGGGCCCCTCGATTGCTCGATCTCACTTGCGAACTCGCCCGGCTTGCCATTGAACATCCTGTCGCAGGGCTTTGCCGGCGATCCCGCCAATCCTGTTAATCCGCTGAGCAACCCGAACACGCCCAGTCTTTACTCGCTCGATCCGCATCTGGTCACGCCCTACACGCAACAGTGGCATCTCGGTCTGGAGTACCAATTGCCCGCCGACACCGTTCTGGAAGTTTCCTACGCAGGCTCTCGCGGGTTGAAGCTCTTCGCTTTCTATAACGGCAACCAGGCCGTTGCCAGCACAAATCCATCGGATCCCACGGCGCCGCGGCGCCCCGCCAACGAGGTAACGCCGGGAGCTACCGGCGATTCTTGTACGCTCGCGGCGTACTACAATACCCCATCGCTCTACAATTGCAACATCGCACTCGATGCTGCCATCGATACCTTCCGCTCGAATACGCAGTCGAACTACAACTCGCTGCAGGTTCGCCTGGAGAAGCGCTACTCTCACGGACTCCAGTACGAAGCGGCATACACCTTCTCGCACGCCCTCGATAACGCTTCCAGCGCCAGCCTGGGATCGGTGAACAACGGCGATTTCCAGGACCAACGCTATCCCAACTCGAACTATGGCAACGCCGACTTCGACGTGCGTCACCGCTTCGTTTTCAGTTATGTTTACGACTTGCCTTTCGGCCGCGGACGCGCGTTTGCCAAAGGCGCTTCCGGCGTCGTGAACCAGATTATTGGCAACTGGCAAATGACCGGCGTCCTTTCCGCCGCCACCGGCAATTACTACACCGCCACGGACATCGTTTCTGTCGCCAATGCCGATTGCGGCGGAACGGTCGGTTACTATTGCTCACGCCCCACCCTGGTCGGCAATCCCAACGCCACGCCCTGCGTCCCGGGAACACTGTTCAATACCTGTGCGTTTGCACACAACGCGGCCGAGGGAACATTCGGCGACGCCCCACGCAACGACATCAAGGGCCCCGGATACAAAACCTGGGACACCTCTCTGGTCAAACAGTTTCCCATCAGCGAGCAGAAGCATCTCGAATTCCGCGCGGAATTCTTCAACGTGCTCAACCACGTGAATTATTTATTTGGACAGTTTGGCGCGATCAGTGCCGAACCAACGCCCCTGGAACTTGACCCGAATAACATCAATACTCCGGCGAATCCTCAGGCGAGCGGCTTCGGATACCCACTGGCAGCGCGTAATCCTCGGCAGATCCAGTTCGCGCTGAAGTTCTATTTCTGAGAAACGATGGCAAGATTGCGCGAATCGAGGCTAGTCGAGACGAAAACAATCGCCCTTGGCCTCGCACTGAAGCATGTCCTGAACCAGCAGATTCCAGCCTACGAATCCCGGAAAAACGTGATCCTTAGACTGCTCCGCGGTGGGCGCCAGTCCCGCTCCAGTTTCCGCGTGGTAGCACTCGTGCATCGAGCCCCACTTGTGGATATCGGCGAGCACCAAGCGTCCTAAAATGCCAGCGAGCTGCGCTGCTTCGGCGTCGAAGCGGTAGCGCTTGAGGGCGAGGAAGTAGAGGTAATTGGTGTTAATCCATATAGGTCCCTGCCAGTTCGAGTACGGGACGATCATGCTGACGTTGTTGTAGGCGGGGTCCTTCTTCGACAGACTGCGAATTCCGTATGGCGCGAGCATGTACTCGGAGTTCCACAAGTAGCGGCGAATCATGGCGCGCGCGTCCGCGGGCGGCAGGATGTCTTCGATGAGAGGAACGAAGTTCGAGCCGCTGATGCGCGGAACAGGTTTGCCAGTATCGCGGCGAACGTTGAAGAACATCCCATCCTGCGCGAACCACAAATGCGTCAGCATCGCGGCGCGCAGCTTGGCGGATTTCTGCCGGTACTGCCCGGCTTCAGTCTTTTTGCCCAGCATCTCGGCGAGCCGCGCCATGGCCTTGTATTCGCGAAGCTGGAAGGTGCAGAGATCCACCGCGAGGATGGCGTTGCGATCATTCGGGTCATTGGTGAGGGCGACGTTGTTGTCCTCTCCAGACTGTATCGCGGTCTCCCAGAAGAACAACTCCCACTTCGGGTCATATTGTGTTTTCTCGCGGTAGGCGACGATGAGACGCAGGTTCTCCCAGGCTGGCGCCACCCACTTGTAGTCCCCAAGTCTTTCGGAAGCGATGACCGCGCCCTGCGCCAGAAACGGCTTCACGGTGAACCATCCGAGTATTGGACTCGGCTTGGGATCCGGCAGCTTGTCAGCGAGGAGGACCCCCGGCACCCAGCCATCTTTATTGATTTCGGTGACTGCACCCGTGAAATTCAGAACCCACCATTTCAGATACTTCGCCTGTTCGCGGCTCTGATGCGCCAGGTGCGAACCGATGAAGAAGCCATCCCAGTCCCACATCTGTTTGTAGAAGCCACCGGGAATCAAATAGTCATACTTGAAGTAGCCCTCCGCGGGGCGGATGGTCAGTGGTTCGAGCCTCGCATAAGCGACGGACACATCATCAAGGAGAGGCTTCAGGTTCTTAGTAGTATTGGCCTGGGGAAAGGCCAGCCAGACGGCGAAGAGCGCGGCGATCGTGGGTCGCATTTGGTTACCTCGGCATCGGTCAATGGAATCTAGCGGGTGTCAAGTTTACGCTCAATGACCTGGAAACGGGGTGTCAAGTCTTTATTGGCTGCGCCAGACCGTTGATCACCGCATGCAGTCTCGTCGGACACCGTTGAACGCTGCTTTACTTTCCGATGCAGAAGGTCCCGAAGATCAGGTTGAGGACGTCGTCGGTCGTGGTGGCGCCGGTGATTTCGTCGAGGGGCCGGAGAGATCCGTAGAGGTCGAGAAGGAGCATTTCGTGGGGGACTCGAGCGGCGACGGCGTTGGTGGCGGCGCCGAGCGCGGCCAGGGCGTCGTTGACCAGCTTCTGGTGGCGAATGCTGGTTAGGAAGCCGGATTCTTGCTGGGAGGTTGCGTCTCCAGCTACGTGATTCAGGATGGCGGCGCGCAGGGCGGGAATGCCTTCGCCGGTCAGGGCGGAGGTGGGGATGTGGGGCGGAGAGCCGGGTTCTGGAGAAGAAATCCTGCCGGGCTTCGCCCGGCTTGGACGGGCGAGGCGCGGGTTCCCACACGAGCTTTCCCCACACGAGCTCAGCAGGTCGGATTTGTTTTCTACTACGATCGCGGGACGGGCTTCTATCTGACGCAGTAACTCTTCGTCTTCTTCGTTTCGGGGCTGGGATTGGTCGATCACTACCAGGACTAAGTCGGCGTCGGCGAGGGCCTCGATGGATTTCTTGATGCCGATGGTTTCGGCTTCTGCATTGTCTGGGGCGCGGCGGATCCCGGCGGTGTCCACCAGTTCCACAGGAATTCCACCGATGGCCACGGTTTCGCTGACCAGGTCGCGCGTGGTACCGGGCTGGGCAGTGACGATGGCGCGCTCGCGTTCGACCAGGCGATTGAAGAGGCTCGATTTGCCGACATTGGGACGGCCCACGATGGCCAGGGTCAGTCCCTGGTGGACTAGCTTGCCGTACGTGAAAGTGGCGGCGAGTTGTTCCAGCGGCGCTTTGATCTTCGCGATGCGATCGAGGATGGTGGCGTCCTGGGCTATGGAAACGTCGTCTTCGGCGAAGTCGATGCCGGCTTCGAGGAGGGCGATCAGGTCGACCAATTTTTGCTTGATGGGCTTTAGGCGATTGGAAAGTGCTCCTTCTAACTGCTGGGCGGCGACCTGGGCCTGGAAGAGAGTTTGCGCGTCGATTAGATCGCGGACGGCTTCGGCTTGAGTTAGATCGAGGCGTCCGTTGAGGAAGGCGCGCATGGTGAATTCTCCGGGCTCGGCCAGGCGGGCGCCGCGGGCTAGCGCCAGTTCGACTATGTGGCGGAGGACTACGGGGGAACCGTGGGCGGAGATTTCTACGATGTCGTCGGTGGTGTAGGAGTGGGGCTTGGCGAAGTAGGTGACTACTACTTCGTCGATGCGGGTCACGGGGGCTGAAGCCCCCTCTCCATCGGTGGCGGGAACGGCGGGCTCTATTAAATCGCAGTGGATGGCTCGGTTGGGCTCTAGCTCACGTTCTAGGCGGAGCATGGGTTTGGCTATGGCTCGGGCTTCGGGACCGGCTAGACGGACTACGCCTATGCCGCCGCGACCGGGCGGGGTGGCGATGGCGACTATGGTGTCGTCGAGATTCATGACGGGCAGGAGATCATGGTCAGTGGATGGTGATCAGTCATTCCAGTTAGTCGACTATGAAAAGTCTGGCTCCCGTCTTGGTTGAAGATCGATGGGAGGATTCACCGTCCGCAACCTGGTAACTTTTGCCTGGAGTCAGAATAAAGCTCTTGCCGTCAGCGAGAGTGGTTTCGAGTTCGCCTTCGAGACAGAGCAGCACGTGTCCTTTAGAGCACCAATGATCTGCCGAATAGCCGGGCGAGTACTCGACCATGCGAACGCGAATCTCGCCGAAGTTCTGCGTGCGCCAGAGAGCGAGGCCGGTCTCCCCGGCATGCTCGGAAGGCACAATCTGAGCCCAGTCCGTGGCGGAGAATGGATACCCGATCATCTTCATGGGTCGAGTATGCCAGAAGTTCGCTGCCGCGCGATAACGCGATCCCACGAAGAAATCAGGCGGAAGCAGGCGGAAGGGCTGTTTGCTGCATCTGGTGCGCGTCATTTATACTTGCAGTTCGCCTTAAGCCATCTGATTCAATCAGGAGCAGGGATTTTTCGATGCCGAAACGTACATTTCAACCTAACAAACGCAAGCGCTCGAAGAAGCACGGGTTCCGGACTCGCATGAAGACGAAGAACGGGGCTGCAGTGCTGTCGCGCCGCCGGGCCAAGGGGCGCAAGCGTGTTTCAGTGGCGCCGGGTTTCCGCGATTAGTGTTCTCCGGACGGACAGCGAAAGCCGTCATTATCATTAACTACATCATTAACTACTGTGCAGGATTTTGAACTGGTGAGCGCCGACGCTCCGGAGCGAAGGGTAGGGCAGCCCGCGGCGAAGGCGGGCGAAAGCTTTCCGCGTGGCTTTTCGCGTTCGGGGCGGCTGCTGAAGCATTCCGACTTCGATCGGGTGTACAAGCAAGGACGGCGGCACTTTTCCTCGCACATGACCGTGTTTTATTTGCGGCGGGCGGAGGGCGCCTTACCGGAGAAAAGCGCGCGCGTCGGGTTCACGGTGGGCAAGGCGCTGGGCGGCGCGGTGGAGCGGAACCGGATCAAGCGGCGGCTGAGAGAAGCGGTGCGGCTGCGGCGGGAAGTACTGCCGGGTGGGTGCGCGGTGGATGTGGTGATCAATCCGAAGAAGTCGGTGCTGACGCTGGAGTTTACGGTGGTGCTCGAGGAAGTGGGACGGGCACTGGATGCGATCGCCAAGAAACTGGTGGAAAAGTGAAGTCTCTCGCACTGGGGCTGTTACGGCTTTACAAATGGTGGATTTCGCCGGCGTTTCCGCCGTCTTGCCGCTATGTGCCTACTTGTTCGGAATACGCGATGGAAGCAGTCGAGCGCTATGGCGTCGTGCGCGGCGGACTGATGGCGGGTTGGCGGCTGTTGCGGTGTCATCCGCTGGTTGAGGGCGGACTGGATGCGGTGGTGAAGAACGAGAGGCCCTCAGCGGCTAAAGCCGCTTGTGTAGCGGGTTCTCACGGCATGGCTGAAGCCATGCCCCTTCAAAGCCATTCGGGCACCGGCTTAATCGGGGTCCCCCTAACTTAGAAATGACGAGCTGACTGATTTGGCTGAATTTAAGAATCCGCAACAAGAACCGGGGATGGAGCGCAGGCTGCTGGTGGTGTTTGCGCTGACGTTCCTGATCATCATGCTGTTCCAGCCGCTGCTGAAGAAGTATGGGCCGCAGGCGCCGGCGAAACCGGAGAGTTCGCAGACTGCACCGGTACAGAATCAGGCGCAGGTTCCTTCGCAAAGCTCAACGCAACCTCCCTCGCAGATTTCGAGAGCGGCTTTGGCTGCGGCTAGGGAGACGGGGCAAGCCCCGTCTCCACAGGTGGCCACTAGCGAGTCGGAGACGGTGATTGAAAATGACGTTTACCGGATCGTGTTCACCAATCGTGGCGGGCGGGTTAAATCTTGGGTGCTGAAGAAATACACCGACGATAAAGGTGGCCAGCTCGAACTGGTGAATGGCGCGGCTTCGGAGAAGTATGGGTATCCGCTGACGTTGTGGACGTATGACGAAGGGCTGCGGAACAAGCTGAACTCGGCGCTGTATGTGGCGACTCAGAGCCAAGCCATCGGGCTGCGGGAGTTTTCGGCCAAGATCAGTGTTGCGGCGAAAGGCCTTGAGCCTGTCAGTAATGCGCTGGTGGCCCCGGTCGAAATCGGGTTTGCTTACAACGACGGCAGCGTTTCGGTTGAGAAGAGCTTCACGTTCGATCGCGAAAGCTATGTGGTTGGGGTGAAGACGGCGGTTTATGTGAAGGGCGAGCAGGTCACGGCGTTTCCGATGTGGCCGGCGGGGTTTGGCGCGGACATGACCGGTGCGCAGTATGCATTGCGGGCAGATCGTGTACCAGTACGACGATAAGGTCGAGCGGCTGGCGATCAAGAAGATCAACGGCGGCGGGACGCTCGGCGGCCCGTTCCACTGGGCGGGAGTGTCGGACCAGTATTTCGCGGCGGTGTTTTTGCCGAGCGATCCGAAGAACGCGGTCATGGTGACGCTGCGCAACCCGATTGAGATTCCGCACGGCGGCGACAGCAAGCAGATGGACAAGGTGGACGTGCTGGGCGCGGCGGTCGGCAGCCTGAAGGGCGCAACCGAAGCCCGAATCTATGTGGGCCCGAAGGCGCTGTCGGATCTGCAATCGGTGTCGGTGCCGGGGATTACGGGCGCGGAACCGGATCTGCGGGCGATTGTCGATTTCGGCTGGCTGGGAATCATCGCGCGGCCGCTATTTTTGTGGTTGAAATGGATGTACGGCCACATCGTCCGGAACTGGGGCTGGGCGATCCTGCTGCAAACGCTGGTGATCAACGTGGCGCTGCTGCCGCTGCGGATTACGCAGATGAAGTCGATGCTGAAGATGCAGCGCGTGGCGCCGCAGATTAAGCAGATCCAGGAAAAATATAAGAAGTACAGCCTGCGCGATCCGGAAAAAGCGAAGATGAACGAAGAGGTTTCGGCGCTGTATAAGAAGGAAGGCGTCAATCCTGCGGGCGGATGCCTGCCGATGCTGATCCAGATGCCGTTTCTGTTCGCGTACTACCGGATGCTGAACGTGGCGATGGATCTGCGTCATGCGCCGTGGCTGTGGATTAAAGATTTGGCGGCGCCCGATCCGTGGCACATTCTGCCGATTGCGATCATCGTGACGATGGTGGCGGTGCAGAGGATGACGCCGCAGGCCGGAATGGATCCGGCACAGCAGAAGATGATGAACATCATGATGCCCGGGATGCTGGGTATTATGAGCTGGAACCTGGCGGCGGGGCTGGGCTTGTACTGGTCGGCGGGGCAGGTGATCATGATCGTGCAGCAGGCGGTAATGAATCGGACGTCGATGGGGCGGGAGATGCGGGAAATGATGGAGAAGCGGGCGCGGAAAAAGGAGAAGTAGCTGTCAGCTTTCAGCTATCAGCCGTCAGTAAAATCCAGCCCCTAAAGGGGCATATATGGTTTTGCGAAGTTGCGGTACCGCTGAAGCGATACCCTGATACGAATCTCTTGTGGTTTGCGACGCTCTTTGCATTCACTGATGGCTGAGAGCTGACAGCTGAGAACTTTACTTATGCCGATTACTGACAAGGTTGCTGCCGCGAAACAGATTGGGGAATTTCTGCAGGCTGTCATTTCTCATGGCGGCTTCAAGCTGAAGTACCGGATCACGGTGGATCCTCCGATGGCGCAGCAGCGCGAGTGGGAGCATCCGGAAATTCTGGTGGAGTTTGCGGGGCCGGATTCGACGCTGTTGCTGGAGCGGGGCGGGGAGTTGCTGCGTTCGTTTGAGTTGCTGGCGTCGGAGATTCTGCACCTGCAGGGCAACGAGCACGAGAAGATCTGGTTCGACTGCAAGAATTTCCGGGCGCTGCGGATCGACGAACTGCAGATGGCGGCGCGGGCGGCAGCGGAGCACGTGCGGCGGACGAGCGAGCCGTACCGGTTTGGGCCGATGTCGTCGCGGGAGCGGCGGATCGTGCATCTGGCACTGCGTGAGGAAAAAGATTTGCGTACCGAGAGTGACGGTGAGGGCGGAAGACGCTCGGTGGTTGTGTATCCGGGGAGTTACAAGACGGCGGCGCCGGCGAGGCGTGAACGGCGGCCGATTTCGTAGCGGCGGTCGAGTTGCGCTCGACTGGACGGGCGAGGACGCCCGTCTCTCCTCAAACATTTCTAGGTTGCACAGTTTGCGCGGCAGTTAGTATCTCGACACTTGACAACGCAGGGAAATCGCGGTTGCTGAAGCGCTCGCGCCGAAAATTTATGTTGTAAAGACACGGACACGGCGAATTTTTTTGTGCTAGTATGCCGTTCGTCTCGTAATAAATTTCTCCGACAACCCGTACTGCAAAACAGCTAAGGTGCTCTGCAGGAATCGAAGAACTCATAATTTTAGGGCTATTCTTTCCCGGACGTTTTCATGCCGGCGCTATCGGTATTGTGATAAACAATGTCTCTCACTAGTTCCGCCATCAGTCCGAACCCATGGGCGCGTATACTGGACGCCCTGGAAAAGAAAGTCAACCGGCACTCCTACGACACCTGGTTGAAGCCGACGCGGTACAGCCACGCCAGCAATGGGATTCTGTTCGTGCGGGTTCCCACGGCCGAGTTTCGTCACGTCGGGGATAAATACGCAGATTTGATTGAGGAAGCGGTCGACCAGCTCGGACTGGGATACGCGGACGTGAAATTCGTTACCGCCGAGGACGATCCTTCGAACACGCCGATCCGGCACAACGGCGGGCTGTCGGTTCCAAGCCCTGGTGGCGGTCCTAATGCCGGTCCAGGTCCGCAGGTGGTGACGGGGATGGCGGGGGCGCAGGGGCGGTTCGACTGGGATAGCGCGGCGCAATTGAATCCGCGTTATACGTTTGACGCGTTCGTGATCGGCAGCGGGAACCAGTTCGCACACGCGGCCTGCCAGGCAGTTGCGGAGCGGCCTTCCAAAGCCTACAACCCGCTGTTTCTGTACGGGGGCGTGGGCATGGGCAAGACACACCTGATGCAGGCGATTGGGCATGAGATCAAGCGGCGGACGCCGCAAGCGGCGATCTGCTACGTGTCGAGTGAGAAGTTCACCAACGAGATGGTCAACTCTCTGCGCTACGACAAGATGATCAGCTTCCGGGATAAATTCCGGACGGTGGATGTGCTGCTGGTGGACGACATCCAGTTCCTGGCGGGCAAAGAGCGCACCCTGGAGGAGTTTTTCCACACGTTTAACGCGCTGCACGAGTCGATGAAGCAGATCGTGATCGCCAGCGACCGTCCGCCGAAGGAGTTGGCGGAATTTGAGGATCGCTTGCGCAGTAGGTTCGAGTGGGGCCTGATTGCCGATATCCAGCCGCCTGACCTGGAGACCAAAGTTGCCATCCTGCAGAAGAAGTCGGAGCAGGAACGGGTGACATTGCCGACGGACGTGGCGTTGTTTATCGCGACGAATATACGGTCGAACGTGCGCGAGTTGGAAGGCGCGCTGATCCGGTTGGTGGCACATTCTTCGCTAATCGGAGCGGAGATTACGCTTGCCTACACACAGCAGGTATTGAAGAATTTTATCGATTCGCAGGCGCGCAAGGTGACGATTGAATCCATTCAGAAGGCGGTGGCTGAGCAATTCGGGCTGCGTCTGGTGGAGATTAAAGCGAAGAATAATTCACGTTCCATCGTCTATCCACGGCAGATTGCGATGTACCTGGCCAAGCATCTGACGGAAGCGTCGTTGCCTGAGATCGGGCGTCAGTTTGGAGGTAAGCACCACACGACGGTCCTGCATTCAGTAGATAAGATTGAAGAGGTTCGCAAGAACGATAAGGATTTGAACAGGTTGCTCAATAAACTGACCGAGCAATTGGGCGTGTAGATGGCGGGTTCCAACGTTTTTTCCACTTGTCAGGCTGATCTTCCTCCCATGTGGCTGTGGACTGTTTGTGGAAACTGTGCGGGGTGGGACGGAAATTCTGGAGCCCTCCGCGAGTTCGTATGGAGTCCGCTGCGCCTGGGAGCGATTCTCCACATTAACGGTAGCTATGCAAGCAATTGAACCGCAGCGATCTAAACCGATTTTCCACTTCTCCGAAGCGCCTACGGTTACTACTGGTTTTATTGCATTTGTATTTGATATAAGAAGAGAGCAGAAGTAGAGCTGGTTTGGAAACTTCGAGGGTTTGGATACCTCAGGGGCTGAGGCCCGCAATTTGGGTGGAACGTAACGGCACGGCTAAAGCTGTGCCCTACCCAAGATTGAGTTGCTGAAGCCAATTTTCCAGTCCCAGAGTCGGGAGACTCAATATGCCGGTGGAAATCGCTCCTGCCGCAGCCACAACGACCATGGAAATTACGGTCAGCAAATTTGAACTTCTTCGTGAACTGACAGCTACTCAGGGTGTCGTGGAGCGGAAGACTACGATTCCTATTCTTTCCAATTATCTTTTCGAAGCCGCAGGGGATAAATTGTCGCTGACCGCGACGGACCTCGACCTGAGCCTGCGCACGTCGTGTAATGCCAAGGTCAAAAAGGAAGGCGCATGCACAATCCCAGCGCGCAAGCTGCATGACTACGTGAAGCTGCTGCCCGATGCCGATATCACCATTAAACTTCTGGAAAATCACTGGGTAAGTATTCGCTGCGGGCGGTCGAACACGAAGATGGTTGGGATGGCGAAGTCGAATTTTCCGAGCTTGCCGGTGTTTCCATCGGCGGGCGCAATCAAGATTCCGGCGGCGGTGCTGCGGTCGATGATTTCGAAGACGGGCTTTGCCATTGCCAACGAGGAGTCGCGCTATACGCTGAATGGGGCGTTGATGGTGCTGAAGCCGGAGTCGATCACCATGGTTGCGACCGATGGCCATCGCCTGGCGCATGTGGAGCGCGGGGGAGAGAAGTTCGAAGGCGTATCTGGCGAGATGAAGACGCTGATCCCGAAGAAAGCGATGGACGAGTTGAAATCGCTGCTCGATTCGGATGTCGAGACCATCGACTTCGCCAAGGACGAGTCCACGCTGTTCTTCCGCGTGGGTCCGCGGTTGCTGACGTCGCGGCAGCTTACAGGGCAATTCCCCAACTACGAGGCGGTGCTGCCGAAGGACATTTCGAAGTCGATTGCACTGCAGGGTGAAGAGCTGGGAGCGGCGATTGCGCGCGTGGCGCAGTTTGCCGATGAGCGGTCGCGCGCCGTCCGGCTGCGTCTGGAGAAGGGCGAGTTGAAGCTTTCGGCGTCATCGACTGAAACGGGCGAGTCGGAGGATTCCATCGAAGTCGCCTATGACGGCGAGCCGATGGCGATCGGATTCAACGCGCAATACCTGATGGACTTCATCAAAGCGACCGGGTCGTGCGAAGTGAAACTGGAGCTGAAAGATGCCCAGTCGGCCGGGCAGCTTCGTCCCGCGGAAGGCGAGGATTACAAGTACCGGTACATTGTGATGCCGATGCGGATCTGAGAAGGCCATTCCAGAAAGCGGAGGTAAACGTATGTTATCGGGTTTTAAGCAATTTATCCTGCGCGGTAACGTGGTGGATCTGGCGGTCGGCGTGGTGATTGGCGCGGCGTTTGGGTCGGTGGTCACGGCTCTGACTAAGGACCTTCTTACGCCTCTGATTGCTGCCCTGGTCAAAGCGCCGGATTTCTCCGCGCTCACGTGGACCGTCAACGGCAGCACCTTTCACTACGGTGATTTCGTAAACACCGTGGTTTCGTTTCTGCTGGTGGCGGGGGCGGTTTACTTCTTTGTTGTGACCCCGATCAATGCGCTGATCGCGCGGACGCGCAAAGCTCAGGTGCCGGCGGATCCGACCACCAAGAAGTGTCCGGAATGCCTGAGCGAGATTCCGATTGATGCGCGGCGGTGCAGTCATTGCTCGGAGCCGGTGATGGGCAAGGCGGCGTAGACGCTGCCGAGCTCCGCTCGGCTGGACGACTGACCACCCAGCCCGCGAAAGGCACGCGGTCTGGGGACCCCGGCGAGGGCGACCGTCCTTACGTGATTCTGGCGAAAACCGGCTAATTCCTGTAAAATCAGAGTTTCGGCAACAGGCCTGGAAGGATCTCAGAGTTATGGCACGAGTTTGTGATATCTGCGGCAAGGGGCCGCAATTCGGAAATACGATCAGTCACGCCCACAACGTCAGCAAGCGGCGCTGGAATGTCAATCTACGCCCGGTTCACGCCAAGGTGGGAGCCGCGACCAAGCATATGCGCGTCTGCACTTCCTGTCTGCGCAGCGGCAAAGTGGTTAAGGCGTAAGAGATCAGAGCCCGCAGAGATGTCGAAATCCTGCGGGCCTTTGTCTGCCCGGACAAAGCGGCGGGCAGGTGCCGAGCTTTGCTGGGCTGGACGGGCGAGACGCCCGTCCCCACACGAGCCTTGCTACTTCACGTCTAGCAGTTGCACGTCGAAGATCAGGGTTGAATTCGCCGGGATCACACCCGGATATCCTGCGGCTCCGTAGGCCAGGTCTGGCGGCACGCGGAGCTGGCGCTTGCCACCTACCTTCATGCCGGCTACACCTTCGTCCCAGCCCTTGATGACTTGGCCGGCGCCCAATTGGAACTCAAACGGTTTGCCGGTGCCGACCGAACTGTCGAACTTCTTGCCGTTGGTGAGCCAGCCCGTGTAATCGACTTTGACGTGCTGTCCGCTTTGGGCGACGGCGCCGGTGCCTACTTTGATGTCCCAGTATTCTAGGCCGCTGGCGGTCTTAATGGGTGCTCCGGTGACCTTGGTGGGAGTGCTGGTGGCCGGCATCGCCGGCGCCTTCTTTGCTGGAGCCGTCTGCGCGACGGCTAGGCCAGATAGTGCGAGCAGAGTGATCACGAGGATGACGGTTTTCATGGTGCCTCCATTCTTATGTCTGCAACATCCTTGACTCAATTTCCATGGTAAATGCAAAGTTGCTGTGACTGCAGGCAGCTGTCGAGCTTCGCTCGGCTGGACGGCCGAGGGCGGCCGTCCCTGCGCGAGCTGTTTTACTCTTCAAGCCAGCGCTATTACGTCGATTTCGACCAACACGTCTTTCGGGAGCCGGGCTACTTCTACCGTGGAGCGGGCTGGCGGGGCTTGCTTGAAATAGCGGCCGTAGACTTCGTTCATGGCTGCGAAGTCTCCCATGTTTTTTAGGAAGACGGTGCAGCGAAGAACTTTTTCCAGGGTGCTGCCCGAGGCCTGCAAGATGGCGGCGAGGTTCTTGAGCACGCGGTCGGTCTGCGCGCCCACGTCGCCGGCGACCACCTGCTGGGTGCCGGGATCGAGGGCTACTTGTCCGGAGGTAAAGATCAGGCCCTGGGCTCGAATGGCCTGCGAGTAGGGGCCGATGGCTTGTGGGGCCTGGCTGGTGGCGATCACTTCGCGCATGATTCCTCCTGCTTGCGGTATTCCTGCGGGGATGATGACGAAGAGTGATTAACGCAGATTGCGGCGGTGGAAGTCAAACGGAGGCAGATTGCAAAGCGGATTAGTTTGAATCTTTTCGGCGGGATTGCGGAAACATCCAATACCAAAAAGCCAGAACTGTTTTGGACAAAAGCCAGGCACCAAGCTCGTCGAGGTCACAGAAGAGTTCGATTACGCTGTGCATTGGAGGAAGCGGAGATCACACTGCCGCGATTTGCGAGAGCAATAATCCCACGAATTCCTCTAAGCCTGCAAACGGCTGAGACGGGGCAAGCCCCGTCTCTACTCGAATTCAGTGGGCTTCCCTAGAAGAGAGAGCTTTGGCGGCGGTTGGGAGTTATGCCGAAATGTTCGTAGGCTAGTTGGGTGGCTACTCGGCCTCTTGGAGTGCGGTTCAGGAAGCCGATTTGGATCAGGAAGGGCTCGTAGATCTCTTCGATGGCGTCGGGCTCTTCGGCTAGGGCTGCGCCGAGCGTGTTCAAGCCTACGGGGCCTCCCTGGTATTTCTCGATGATGGTTAGCAGGAGTTTGCGGTCGACTTCGTCGAAGCCGTGGCGGTCCACTTCTAACATGCTGAGCGCAGCCTGAGCGGTGGCGAGATCGATGGAGCCGTTGGCGCGTACCTGGGCGTAGTCGCGGACGCGGCGCAGAAGGCGGTTGGCGATGCGCGGTGTTCCACGGGAGCGGCTGGCGATTTCGATGGCGCCGGGACGATCGATGCTCACGCCTAGAATTTCGGCGGAACGCTCGACGATTACGCGGAGGTCGTCGTGGGTGTAGAACTCGAGGCGGAGCAGCAGGCCGAAACGCGAGCGTAGCGGCGCGGAGAGCAGTCCGGCTCGGGTGGTGGCGCCGATGAAAGTGAAGGGCTTTACGTCCATGGTGTGGGTGCGCGCGGAGGGGCCCTGGCCGATCATGATGTCGAGTTTGTAGTCTTCGAGCGCAGAGTAGAGGATCTCTTCGAGCGCGGGCTGCAGGCGGTGGACTTCGTCGATGAACAGCACCTGGCGGTCGCGGAGATTGGTGAGGATCGCGGTCAGGTCTCCCTTGATCTGGAGCGTGGGGCCGGAGGTTTGCTGGAAGGCGGCGCCGAGTTCGTTGGCGATGATGTTTGCCAGGGTCGTCTTGCCTAAGCCGGGCGGGCCGTAGAGCAGGACGTGGTCGAGGGCTTCGCCTCGGGACTTGGCGGCTTGGATGGCTACGTCTAGATTCTCTTTGACCTTGGCTTGGCCTATGAATTCTTGCAGGCGCTGCGGGCGGAGCTTGAGTTCGAAGGAGGAATCGTCCTCGACCGGGGCGGCGGAGACTAGGCGGTCTTTGAGGGCGGGATTTTCTTTGGCGGCGGACACTGAAGGGGATGGTAGCAGTTCTGGGTTGTGGGTTGCCAGTTAGTGCTGCGTGCACTCCTGCGGCCGGCGCTCGATTAGAGCGGGAGCATCGACCCATGCCGAACATGTAGTACGTAAACCGATTCCTCTTCCGCAAATACCACAAACAGAAAGCGATAGGTGCCGCGGTTGCCCGAGCCGAAAGACAGTTCGCGAATGGGTTGATCGAACGATGCGCTCTCGGGTGCCAGCGGACACCGCTCGGGGAGTCGTGCAAGCGTCTTTGCAGCTTGGCGCGCGCGCCGGATCCAGTCGCGCGCCGCGTGGGGTGCTTGGCTGCGGATATAGCGGTAGGTTGGTCTGAGATCACTCTCGGCTGCGGGAGTGACGATGACGCGATAAGTCATCTGCCTTTAGCTTCGCGTTCCAGTTCGTCAAACACATCATCGGCGGGACGGCCCATGCCTTTGCGGGCTTGCGCTAGGCCGCGGCGAATGCTCGCCACCGCGTCAAGCTGACTGGCCACTTCCTGATAGGCCTTGGCATCGAGGAGCACGGCTTCGGCTTTGCCGTTCACAGTGAGCACCAGCGGACGCCCGGTTTTCTTCATGTGTTTCATCAGGCCGGTGGAGTTGCGTTTGAAGGTGGTCAGGGAATGAATGTCTTGGGTGACATCGATCATGATGCTATTATAGCATTGAATTAGCATCTGATAAAATGCTTTGGCTGAGGTCTGGTCTTTGGGTGCTGGATTGCGAGTAGTGGTCCTGATCCGGTGACCGCCGCGCGTCCTGGTAACCAAGAAAACTATTGAAGGCAAGGGCTATTATGGATAAGATTGCAATACAAGATTCGCCTTTTGTTCGCTAATGAGCCTTGGATACTGAGAGCTTCTTCGAAGAGTCGACAGAACACTCGCGCATTAAGGTCGCGATAGTCCGGGACTACTTTTGGGCCTGGGCGAAGATAGTCCTCAAGAAACAGCGAGGAAGAATTGCTTACGTCGATCTATTCGCTGGCCCGGGGCGCTACAAGGACGGAACAAAATCACCCCGCTGCTCGTCTTGGAAAGCGCGGTTGCCGATCCGGACATGCGAGGGCGGCTTGTTACGGTCTTCAATGATGAAGATCAAGATAACGTTCGTTCGTTGCGCTCCGAAGTCGCCAGCTTGCCCGGAATCGAGAAGCTTAAGTATCAGCCAGACGTCGACGCTGGAGAAGTTGGCGATGAGACCGTTCAAGCTTTTCAAAAAATTAACCTAGTCCCAACGTTCCTGTTCGTTGATCCGTGGGGCTACAAGGGGCTGTCGCTCGGTCTTATAAATTCCGTCCTCAAGAAATGGGGATGTGATTGCGTGTTTTTCTTCAACTACAACCGAATCAATATGGGGATCGGGAATGAAATAGTCGAGCCGCACATGAACGTGTTGTTTACGAAGGCGCGAGCGGACCGGCTCCGTCAACGACTTTTAGGCTTGTCGTCCGGTGAACGCGAAGCGACAATTTTGGAAGAACTATGCGGCGCTCTAGCGAGTTAGGTGCCAAATATGTGCTGCCATTCTGCTTTAAGAACGAGCGAGGGACTCGCACCAGTCATCACCTCATATTTGCGACGAGCACCCGCTCGGCTATCGGATCATGAAGGAAATTATGGCTAAGCACAGCTCTGAAGAGCACCAAGGAGTCGCGTCCCTCGAATATTGTCCTGCTTCAGCCAGACAACCTCTGCTATTCGAGCTCAATCGACCGCTTGATGATTTGGAAGGAATGTTACTTGTGGAATTTGCGGGGAAAATACTGACGAGTGAGCAGATTTATGATAAGCACAATGTCGGTCGCCCGTACACGATGAAGAACTACAAGGCGGTTCGCTCAAGATGGAGGAAGGGGGGCTCATCGAGTTGGAACCACCAGTCGAAAAGCGTCCCAAGGGTACGCTTGCCTATCACGTGCGTGTTACCTTTCCAAGAAAGACAGCGGAGAAGGAAGCAAAGTGAGTCTGAACTCCCACATCGAATGGACCGACGCGACATGGAATCCCGTCCGCGGCTGCGTTAAGGTCAGCCCCGGATGCAAACACTGCTATGCAGAAACGTTTGCCGAGCGGTTTCGTGGGGTCAAAGGGCATCCTTACGAGCAGGGGTTCGATCTGCGCTTAGTGCCGGAGAAGTTGCCGGAACCATTTACGTGGCGGTCACCCAAGTTGGTGTTCGTGAACTCGATGAGCGATCTCTTCCAGCAGGGAGTGCCCGATGACTATGCAGAGGCCGTCGCGCGCGTAATGGCGACGGCGAATTGGCATACTTATCAGGTTCTGACGAAGCGGTCGGAGAGGCTGCTGCACTTGCTCGAAGGCAGGTTGCGTTTTGCGGCGGAGCGGGAGAACATCTGGTGGGGTGTTAGTGTGGAAGACCGGAAACATGGTCTGCCACGATTGGACCATCTTCGGAAGGCCCCTGCGAAAGTACGCTTCCTTTCGATTGAGCCGTTACTGGAGGACCTCGGCGAAATTGACCTGTCCGGCATTACCTGGGTGATTGTTGGCGGTGAGAGTGGGCCGGGTGCACGACCGATGAAGCGGGAGTGGGTCGTTTCCATTCGAAAGCAGTGCCGAGCGCAGGGCGTGCCTTTTTTCTTCAAACAATGGGGTGGCGTGAGAAAGGCGAAAAACGGAAGATTGCTCGATGGCCGCACTTATGACGAATACCCGAATCGCATGGTTGGCCAAGTCCCAATTCGGGGCGACTGCATGAAAGGTGCTGCAGACTTCATCGCATCGTTCGGTACTATTTTCCAAGGGCCGTTGGTCCAGATCAC
>CAWABC010000014.1:0-82169 GCA_963780105.1 uncultured Acidobacteriaceae bacterium | reverse complement strand
ATTCGCTTTGATCGCGGACGATCCCGACGCTCCGGTGGGCACCTGGGTGCATTGGGTGATGTACAACATCCCAGGCACAACCCATGCGCTGAAGGGCGGCATGGAGAAAAAAGAGCAGTTGGCAGACGGCTCGCGCCAAGGCCGCAACGATTCCCGCAAGACCGGTTACAACGGTCCCTGCCCGCCGCCGGGCAAAGCGCACCGCTATTTTTTCAAACTGTATGCCTTGAGTACCCAACTGACGTTGGCGCCGGGCGCCAGCAAGAGCGACGTGGAGCACGCGATGGAAGGGCACATTCTGGCGCGAACCGAGTGGATGGGGCGCTACCAGCGGTAAATTCTCACGGAAAATTAAACGGGCGTCCGGATTCTTGCGAATCCATGACGCCCGGGCAGCCCTCCCCCAGAACTGCTCAATTGGGAATGTAAGACGAAACGGAAAATCTGAAAATGGCCCGCGGGTGCCAAGGTCGCTCCACCAAAGTGCCAGCCTGTAAATTGCACATTACAAAGCTTAAGCTCGACAACCGGCGAGCGACGTCGCGCCCCGTCCTGAGCGCGGTCGAAGGAGGGCGTCCGGCCCCCACGATTCTCTTATTCTGAAACCACCATCTTCCCGGGCGCGGTTGGCGGTGTTCCAATGGAAAAAGGCGAGCCCGCGATCGCCGTGGGAACGCCGGTCGATGAATTATAGGTATAGCCCGCAACACCATTCCCAATCTGACTCCCGATATAGAAGTAGTTGCCACTGGGGTCGATGAGAGCGAACAGGGCCCCCGCGCTCACGCTGAACGGCGAGTTGGTTACCGCCACCAGTTGTCCGTTCGCGGGAGTGATCGAAAAACACCAGATGGAGAAGCTCGACCCCGTGGTCGTCGCGTACACAAACTTGCCGCCAGGATCGACGGTGATCGCGCTGGGGCCGGTGCCGTTGATGGCGGTAAAAGGCGAGCCCGATATGGGGGCCAGCGCGCCGCTGTTGGAGTCGATCGTGAACCCGGAAATGTTGCCGCCGGTGGTGGCGTACGGCGGAGGGTTGCTGGCCGAAGGATTGGTTACATAAAGGAATCGTTCGCTGCCATCCACAGCCAGGCCGAAGGCTCCGCCTCCTCCTCCCGGAATCGAAGTGAACGGAGACCCAGGCACGTTGGTAAGCACGCCGTTCGAGAACGAAAAAGCGGTGATCGTCCCAATGACCGGATTGGTCACGTATACGAACTTGCCGGATGGGGTAATCAGAATCTCGGTTGGATCCGCATTCGCGGGAAACGGCGATCCCAAATCTGTGCGTTCCGTCAGAGCGCCGCCCGCATCAATGGAGAAAACGGAAACACTGCCTTCATTGCCGTTGTTGCCGAGAGTATTCGTCACTAACAAAAACTTGCCCAAAGGGTCGATAACCGCCGCGTACGGACTCAAGCCGCTGACCGGAGTCGGAGTGCCGCTGAGCGTCAAAGTTCCATCGCTGGCGACCTTGAAAACCGAGATCGAATTGGCGCGAGCACTGGAATTGACGGCGTAAAGAAACTTCTTCGATGGAAGCAGCGCCAGGCCGGTGGGAGAAGTGTCCGCCACTTGCGGCGTCTGCGCTCCGACGGTGATGACCCCGTTTGCGCCGTTGATGTTCAGCAGAAGCACGGAGCCCACTGCCGGCAGGGTCACGTAGGCATTGTGGTTTATCCCCGCCGAGGGGACGTAACTGTTGCTGCAGGAAAGGGAAAGCCCGACCGGAACAACGACAAGGACCATGGCCACAAGAATCCGGGAGAGACCACTTTGGCTTGCCCGTGCGGCGCGCGCCGCCCTCAAAAAGCTCATTTGCGAACCTGCTCCTCAATATCCAAGATGAGAACGAAAAGGCCGTGTGTACTATCGTGCATGAGAAGGCGGGAATCGCGCAACTAGGGAAGGTGAGAGGTCAGAGGTCAGATCTGCAGAAGTGGAAAACCAACCCCTAAGGTTTTTACCTCTGCAATCTGACCTCTCACTTCTGACCTCCTCGGCCCGATGTGTTCTAATCGATTACGTCGTGATCGATATCCACTGCCACCTTCTGCCCGAGGTCGACGACGGCCCCAAGTCCTGGGATGTGGCCGTCGAAATGTGCCGCATGGCGGCGGCGGACGGCATTACCCATGCTGTCGCCACTCCTCATGCCAACGATCGTTATGCCTACGATCGCGGCTATCTCTCCGGGCTTCTGCGCGAACTGGCGGAGAAGGCCGGTCCCGCGCCGCAATTGAGCCTGGGCTGCGATTTTCATCTTTCGTTCGAGAATTTGGAACGCGTCCTCGACCAGCCGCACAACTTTACGATTGGCGAGACCAACTATCTGCTGATTGAACTCAGCAACTACAGTGTCCCGACCCAGCTTGGCGACTGTCTCTTCCGCCTGGGAGATCGTGGGCTGACGCCGATCCTGACCCATCCCGAACGCAACCCGATCCTGCAACAAACTCCGCAGCGCGTGCTGGAGTGGGCGGAGCAGGGCTGTCTGATTCAAGTCACGGCCTCATCGCTGACCGGATTCTGGGGAGAGCGGCCCGAAATCGTCGCCCGCTGGCTGCTCGACCGTTCCGCCGTCCACATCCTCGCATCGGACGCTCACGACACCAGGCGCCGCATCCCGAACCTCTCCGCCGCCCGCGCCGTGGCGGAGAAGATCGTGGGAGCCGAGTATGCCGAGGCGCTGGTCGAGAGCAATCCGGGAGCAATCGTCAAAGGCATGCCAATCCCCTATTGCCCGCGCCCGGTGCTGGACTAGGGCCAACTCAAGCTTGCCGGTGGAGAGCCGGGCGCTCCGCGCGGCCGGACGGGTGGAATCCACTCCCTCCTAACGTTTCCCACAATCGTGCCGATACTCAATAGAGGCGGGGCCAGTCGCTGTCTCATTCTGTAATAAGGCCTACTCGGAGAGAGAGTCGGAATTGGAATCTCAGAAGCAGCCCGCGGCCAGCTCCGATCGAGACCTTGTCGACGCCCGTCGCCAGCCTCGTTTCCAACTTGAGGTCGAGATCAGTATCCATTCCCGGACGTGCGGTGTGCTGACAGGCCATACTCTTGACATCAGCGAATCCGGAATCTCAGCCCTGCTTAGAATCGAAGTTCCCGTTGGCCAGTTGGTGGAGTTGGAATTTACGCTCCCTCCCGGTCCGGTAAAGATTTTTGCGACGGTGCGACAGAGAAACGCTTTTCGCTACGGCTTCGAGTTCCTTGGGTTGGGCTCCGAAAGGGAAGTCATTCTGTCCACTTGTCGCCAGCTTGCCGTTGAACAATCCCTGAGGGCGCCATTGTTGACATAAGTTCCCCCAAGAATTGGGCACGGTACGAACGGCCTCAGGAGGGCTGGACTGCGGCGAAGGGTTGCAAGGCTTGGCGCAAACGCGCTACATCTTTCTGTTCAGCGGGGCCGTCCGGAATGAACTCGCATCCGTAGCGATAGCCGTTGCGGTTGCGCACGGTGCCGGAAACTCGAATGGGCTCCGATGAATAGGGAAGCGTGAATTCAATTTCGAATTCTCCTCCAACCTTTAATTCCAGTCCCACCGATATGCACATCCCGAATTCGCCAAGCTCAGTGCCACGTCCCTCTCGGATCAGAGTTTTGTCTTCTTGCTGGAGAATAATTCGGAGCGGGACATCGAGTTTGTAGCGCACCGCGCGGCGTTTGGTTTGGTACGAAGAGGACAAGCCGACAGCGATTTCAGTATCCACATTGCGACCTTAGCAGCTTGTTCTCGCTGGAAAAAGACACCGAGGTACCGCATGATTGATCGTCAGGTCATCGCGCTCATAGGCCGCTTTCCTTTCTTAGGAAAACGATCACAGGTTTCCCAATCGCGGAAACATTTCAACTGCTGGGGATCTACTGCTGGGGAAGGTTGTGATCTGCCGGAGTCTCTTTCGCCGCGGCCTTCGGATCGCCCGCTGCTGGCGCGGCGGTCATTGCACTTTCCGGATTGAGCAGGTGATCGTGGCTGGGGCCTAATCCGAGTTTGATCAACGCTCGGGAATCTGGAGTCGTCTTCGACTGCCATCCCTGATCGGCCTGATAGCGCTGCATCGCGGCCTGGGTGGCGGCATCCCAGGTTCCGGAAGGCTCGCCTTGCATGTAATGCTCGCGGATGAGCGCCTTCTGAATTTCGCGGGCGCGGGTTGAGTCCATCGCCTGCTGGCCGCGCTTCCTCGACGCCTTCTTGCCGCGGGAGGTTTTCTTGTGCGTCGAGGTGGTGGTCGTGTGGCCCGTGGCGTGGTGCTTTTTGGCCGGTGCGGCAGTGGCTTGCGTCGGCTTGGCTGGCGGGGTCGTTGTCTGCGCGATGGCGAGCCCATGCACGGCGAGACAGAGCAGGGTCGAAAGCCCCACTTGTCGCCAACGCCGAATTTGATTCGCCTGAAACATGCCTAACAGTTTCGATCTTTCGCGATGATTTCCTGTAGAGACGCGGCTTGCCGCGTCTCCTCTCGCACCGCCAGTACCCTGACCGGCAACCGGAGACGGGGCAAGCCCCGTCTCTACATAAGGCAAATAGCCAATCTCGCGTCCAACAAAAAACCGGCGAGAGCGGCCCACCCCTATGGTCCCCGAAATGAGGAAGGAGTGCCAGTCTCGCCGGAGTATTGACCGGTTACGGAAGTGTGCCTGCCAGGAAAATCGTTCCATCCTGGGCCCTTGCGCCTCGTGGACGCACCAGGAATACGACATCCTGCCCGCTCTTCAGCGACGACTCGATCTTCATGAAGTCGTCGGGATTGTTCACGGCCTGCTTGTTCACTTCCAGGATCACGTCGCCGCGATTCAAACCGAGATCCTCGGCGAAGGATCCCTGCTTCACGTCCTGTACCACCACGCCCTTGCCCGCGGCAATGCCCAGGCGATCGGCGAGGTCGGGGGTGACGTTGCGAACGTTCATCCCGAACTTGCTGGCCTTGGGCGCTTCCTCGCTCTGGTTTTCGTCCTCTTCGCCCAGACGGGAAGCGAACAATTTCGAGCGATCTGCGATGGTCACGGTCGCGTCTTCCTTTTTGCCGTTGCGCACAAAGGCAAGCTTCGCCTTGGAGCCCGGCTTGCGGGAAGCGATGTCGGCGACCAGATCGTCGCCGTTCTTCACGTCCTTGCCATCCACGGAGGTGATCGTGTCGCCGATCTTCAGGCCCGCTTGGTCAGCCGGGCTGCCCGATACCACGTTCGACACCGTCACTCCCGATCCGTAAATGCGCGCGATGGCCGGGTTCGGTTGGGCCGCGAATTCGATGCCGATCGATCCCCGCGAGACCCGGTGTTCCGGCCCGATCAACTGGTTGTAGACCGTCGCCACCGTGTTCGAAGGCATGGCAAATCCCACGCCCGCGTAAGAACTCGTTTCGGTAAGAATCGCGGTATTGATGCCGACAACCTCACCAGCCATATTCACCAGCGGCCCGCCGGAATTGCCCGGGTTGATGGCGGCATCCGTTTGAATAAAAGACTGGAACTGCCGGTTGGGAACGATGTTGCGTCCCTTGGCCGACACGATGCCTGCGGTCACCGTCTCCTGCAGTCCGAAGGGGCTGCCGATGGCCAGCACCCAGTCGCCAACTTCCATGCCGTCGGAGTTGCCAAGTTTCGCAGCCGGCAGCGGACGATCCATATCGATCTTGATCACGGCCAGGTCGGTCTCCTGATCCATACCGATCACCTTGGCGTCATGGCCGGGAGAAGCCGGGTTTTCATCCTGCAACTTCACGCGAATGCGATCCGCCTTCTCGACCACGTGCCGGTTGGTGACAATGTAGCCCTTCGAGTCCACAATGACGCCGGAACCGAGCGAGCGTTGACGGATAGTGTTCGCGTCCGGCCCACCCTGGCCACCTTGGCCGCCGAAGAATTTGTCAAAGAAATCCTGGAACGGCGTGTCTTCATCGCCGCCGCCAGGCTCTTGCTGGTCCGGGTCGGAATGGAACGACCGCCGGTGGCGCGGGTTCTTAATGGTCGACTCGGTATTGATGTTCACAACGCTCGGCTCCAGTTGCTTGGAAATCTGAGAGAAGGCGGTCGAGAGTTGCTGCGGAGCGGGAATGGTGAGCGGGGTTGCGTCCGATGCCTTCTGCCCCTCCTTGCCTTTCACTCCATAGGAAACGACGGTACCAATCAGAATTCCAACTGTTAGCGTCGCCAGAATCGTAAGCGTGTACGCCCACCGGTTGGCTTTGAAGCGCACCCAAAAGGCGCTTTCGCGCGAATCCATTGCTTTCCTCCTGAAACTGCCTAATCAATGATTATACCTTCGCCCCAGGCAGGGATCGGTGCGAAGGTTGCCTATTCATTAGACGCAGAAAACGGGGTTCGCGTTAGCCAGGAGCGCTACGGTTTCAGCGTCATCAGGGCCAGGAACAACCCGGTATAGGCCGCGATGACCAGCAAAACCAGCAGCGCCCCAAAACTCAGCACGTTAAAGATTCCCCAGGGCTTCTGCACCGTGCCCAGTGCCAGCTTCCACAGTCCGAAACTACTCGCCAGGGCGCAGGCGGGCACTACGAATAGCCCAATCACTCGCCCGTGCGCCACTCGGGGAAAAACGATCAGGAAGGTCACCGCAGGAAGGAAAATCAACGCCGGGACGATCGCCAGCGGAGCGCCAATCAGGAACGCGCGTTCCCGCTCTTGCCATCGGGTGATCGGGTCATCGGGTGATCGGGTCATCTAAACCTTGAGTCTGAGTTCTTTCGATGGTCGCTGTCAGATCACCCGATGACCCGATTCTACTTGCCCTCGTACACGGTCTTGCCGCCGACCACCGTACGCAGAACTTTTGTCGCCAGGATTTTCGGCGGCGGGGCTGCGGTGATGTCCTGATCGAGAACGACAAAGTCGGCCAGCATGCCCGGTGCCAGCTTGCCTTTTTGCTTTTCGGCAAACTCGGCAAAAGCCGCGCCCGTGGTATAGGCCGCGATCGCCTGCTCGATGTTCAGTTTCTGCTCGGGATAATAACTCTTCCTTCCGTCTTCACTCGTACGGGTAAGCGCCGAGTAGATTCCGCGGAACGGCGTAACCGGTTCGACCGGATAATCCGTGCCAAAGGCGAGCACCACCCCGTGCCGCAGGAAATCAGCCCACGCATAGGAATGCTCGGCGCGCTTCGGCCCCAGACGCGACTCGGCCCAGTTCATATCCGTAAGCAGGTGGCTCGGCTGCATGGACGCAATGACCTTGAGTTCTTTGAAACGCAAAATCTGCTGCAGCGTGGTGACTTGCGCGTGCTCGATGCGAAGCCGGTAATCGGTACCTCCGTCGGAGGCCTTCACCTTGGCTTCTTTCGCCGCCTTCTCCGCTTCGGCGTACGCGTCGAGCGCCATCTGCACACCTTTGTCGCCGATGGCGTGGAAGCCGATCTGATATCCCGCCAACACCCGCTCCTTGGTCATCGCATTCAGCTTGGCCACGTCGTACTGCGGCAGGCCGCTGTTCTTCCGATCGTCACTATAGGGTTCAAGCAGCGCGGCCGTCTTCGAGCCGAGCGAACCATCCATGAAGCCCTTCAACATTCCGGTGCGGAGCATGTTGTCGGACGCGGGATGGGAGTCACGTTTACGATTGAGCTCTTCGATCGCTTCGTCGAAAGGCAGCCATTCTGAAATCCTCGCCGTCAGCTTTCCCTCATGTTCGAGTTCCTCATAAACCTGAAAGTCATCCCACGACGAGTAGTCCTGGGCGGAGGTGATGCCGTGACTCGCCAAATCCGCGAGCGCCAGTTCGATGGCTTGCCGCCGCTTCTCGTGCGTCGGTTGGGGAATGACCGCCTGCACCGCCCCTTGCGCTTTCTCGCGCAGAATGCCGTTGGGCGTGCCAGCTTCATCGCGATCGATCTTTCCGCCGTCCGGATCGCGGCTGGCGACGGTGATGCTGGCGAGTTGCAAGGCGCGCGTGTTGGCCACGCCAATGTGTCCATCCACGCGTTCGAGGTAAATCGGATGTCCTCCGCTTACCTCGTCCAAATCCCAGCGCGTGGGCAGCGTTTTGACCGGCCAGAGGGTCTCGTCCCAGCCTTCACCCAGAATCCAGTCTCCGGGCGCCGCGGTTTCGACCTTGGCGACGATGCGCTCGCGGAACTCGTCGAGCGTCTTGACGCCGGACAGGTTCACGTTCATCTTCTGAAAACCTGCGCTGGCCAGGTGCATATGGGCGTCGTTGAATCCGGGCATGACGAAGCGGCCCTCCAGATCCACGACCTTCGTCTCCGGCCCCTTCCACTTCATGATCTCGTCGCGCGCTCCCGCGGCGAGAATACGGTCGCCACGGATGGCCAGCGCCTCCGAGCGCTTCCCCGCTCCCAGCGAAGCCGCCGGATCGACCACTCCGGTATAGACATTGCCGTGAATAAAAATCAGGTCCGCTTTCGGCATTTGAGCGCTGTGAGCGTTTTGCAATGGGGCGCCGCTCTGCGCCTCCACGCCACAGGCCACGACCAACAGTACAAGTAAAATCGGAGCGATTCGCGTCATCATTCTCCCACTCCCGATAGTGCCAGCATTGTAAGCAGAATGCGCCTTAGCCCCAGGCCTCGTCCATCGCAATCGAACCATTCTTGCAACGTGTGCGCGCCGCCTCCGGAGCCGCCGCCCCCGATGGCGATGGCTTCGCGGCCCAGCGACAGCGGAATGTTGGCGTCGGTCGACGCCCGCTGTACCTGCGCGTTATTGCCCAACTGCGCATCCACGGCGCGAATCACCTTCAGAAGACGCGCATCCGGAGCCAGTTCGCCCGCCGGACGATTTCCGATCTCGAGCACCTCACTCTGTAGCACCTGCGGCCGCCGGGCCCCGTGCTGAGCAGCGGCCCGATTCTCCAGCGCGACCGCCTGCTCCAAAGCGAGGCGCAGCGCCCGCTCCAACCGGTCGATTTCCGCCATCGAGGTGGAGCGCAGATCGACTCTCATACTGGCGGATTCGGGAATCGAATTCACGGAAGTTCCGCCGCGAATCACTCCGACATTAAACGTGGTCTTGGGCGAGGCTGGAACCGGCGTTTGACTGAAGACCTCAATCGTGCGGGCGAGTGCGATGATCGGATTGGGCGCGCCGAAGTCGCTCCAGGAGTGACCGCCCGGACCGCGCGCAATCACTTCGAAGCGGCGGCTGCCCAGGGCCTCGGCCACCACGGTCTCCGTTCCGGCCCCGTCGACAATCACGCTGTAGGCAATCGCATCGCGCCAGCGCGGCGTCGCGAATACGTGGCGCATGCCGCGCAGATCGCCTTCGCCTTCTTCCCCGACGTTGCCGATGAACAGAAATGGCAGGCCATGCGAAATGCGCGCACTGGCGAGCACGCTGGCCACGGCCAGCATCGCCGTAATGCCCGCGCCGTTGTCGGCGACTCCTGGGCCATACAACCGGCTGCCCTGCTGCCGGACGTGCAACGGCGTAGCCGCCGGAAACACGGTATCAATGTGCGCGCTGAGCGCGACGTAACGGCGGCCGCAGCCGGGACGAATGCCGAACACGTTGCCGACCTCATCCACCTGCACGTCGGTGAGCCCGAGTTCGCGGAAACGGTCGGCCAGCCAGAGGCCGCGGGCCGCTTCTCCGAAGGGAGGCGCGGCCACCCGCGTCGCCTCCATCTGCCACAGCGCAAACTGCGATTCCTGCGCGCGGAAGCGGTCGAACGCGGCGCGCACCTCCGGCGAGCCGGCGAGCCGAGCCACTTCCTCCTGCACCGGGGGATACGAATCGGAAACTGCCTCTTGCCGAGTTGGCTCCATGCTTTGCGCCTATCTTATAATGGCTTGGCGCGGTTTCAAGGTTTCAGAGTTGCAATGCTTCTCGGAACGAATCCTTGAGACTCTGAAACCTCGAAACCTTCCACGCTGGTCCCGCCTTCTAGGAGATATCGCCATGAAAACCGTTCTCAAAATCGTAGGTATTGTCGTCGCCCTGTTGATCGTGGTCGCCATCGCGCTTCCGTTCCTGGTGAACGTCAACAGCTTCCGTCCCCAAATCGAATCTAGCCTTAGCTCGGCTCTGGGAAGGCCAGTGAAAGTCGGCAATCTAAGCCTCAGCATCTTCTCGGGCAGCGTGGAGGCCAACCAGCTCTCCATCGCCGACGATCCCAAGTTCAGCAGCGCCCCGTTTATCCAGGCGAAATCGCTGCAGGTGGGCGTCGAACTGATGCCGCTCATTTTCAGCAAGCAGCTCAACGTTACCCACTTGACGATCGAGCATCCGGAAATCACTTTGCTGCGCGACCGCGACGGAGTTTGGAATTTCTCGTCTCTCGGAAATCAGGCGGCGCAGCCCGCCAAAGCGGCGGAAAAAACGTCCAGTGCGCCGGCCAATGTGAACGTGGCCAAGCTCGACCTGACCGATGGAACCGTCGCCCTTGGCTCGACCACCGGCAAACGTCAACCCATCGTCTATGACAAGGTCAACATTGCGGTGCGCGATTTTTCCTTTACCAGCGCGTTTCCGGTGACCGCTTCAGTTGGCCTTCCCGGAGGCGGCAGCTTGAAGATTGACGGAAAGGCCGGTCCGATCAATTCGACCGATACGTCCCTTACGCCGGTGCAGGCCAAGGTGACCCTAAACAAACTCGATCTCTCAAAGTCGGCGCTGGTCGACACGGAACTGGGCATCGCCGGCTCGGCTGATTTCGACGGCACGCTCACTTCCGACGGCCACATGGCGAAGGCCAATGGAACCGTGAAGGCCACATCGTTAAAGCTGGTTCCCAAGGGCTCGGCTGCGGGAGTGCCCGTGCAGGTTGTCTTCGCCGTCGAGCACGACCTGAAGAATGTGTCGGGAAAGCTGCTGCAGGGCGACGTCTCGATCGGCAAGGCGCTGGCCAAACTTACCGGCACATACGATATGCGCGGCGAAACCACTTCCATCCACACCAAGCTGAACGGAGAAGCCATGCCCGTCGACGACCTCGAAGCCATGCTTCCCGCACTCGGAGTGGTTCTTCCCACAGGTTCGCGGCTCAAGGGCGGAACCCTTTCGATCGAACTCGAGTCCGCGGGTCCGCTCGACAAGTTGGTCTCCACCGGCTGGGTAAAGATGAGCAACGCGGCCCTCGCTAACTTTAACCTGGGATCGAAACTCTCAGCCGTCTACGCTCTTACCGGCAAGCAGGCCGGCAACGACACCACGATCGAGAACCTTAGTTCCGATGTGCGGTACGCGCCCGAAGGCACGCGGCTCGACAAGATCAACCTGGTGATCCCGTCGCTTGGAACCGTAACCGGCGCGGGCACCGTGAGCCCGAACAATGCACTCGACTTCAAGATGCTGGCGAATCTGGCGGGCGCGGGTGCGGGGCTGACAAAAGCGGTCGGCATGGGTGCGGGCGGCATCCCCATCACCGTTGGAGGCACCACTTCGGACCCGAAGTTCACGCCGGACATGAAGGCGATGATGGGCAATCAGCTCAAAGGGTTGATCCCTGGGGGCAAGAACAATCCTCTGGGCGGATTGAGCGGGCTGTTCGGGAAGAAGAAGCCCCAGTAGAGCGGCCCTCGTGATGGTAAGCGGAACAAGCTGATGCGACGCGCCGGTGGAATCGCATGCGTTGTGATCTCGATTTGGGCCTTGATCGTCGCCGCGCAGATCGTCGCCGCACAGCTTCGCGATTTGCGCAAATATCCGATTGCGCTTCACGACCTGGTGAGCCCCGGGGATCGTCTGGCGGCTCAGGATCTCAACTTCGACGCGAGCTTCGCTCACTTGGCGCTGGAATACCTGCGCTCCGGCGATCCCACCCTGCTTGAGCGTTTAGGGAAATCACCCGCCGCCAATCACCTGCTCAACCACGCGCGCAACTTCGACTACGACGTGCCCAAAGACTCGCCCGCAGCGCTCGTCGCCTTCCTGTTGACCCCGCTAGGCAAGCACCTGGGGGAAATGGAAACCTGCGAGCAGAGCCTCGCGTTCTTCTCCGGCCCCATGCTCGACGATCCTCACTGGGTTGAGGACGACCTGCGCTATCTTCCGGAAGACTTCCGCTCTCGTGGCTCCCTGTTCCTAACGTTCGGTTACGATATCGGTGTCGCGATCAGCCCGACCGCATCGCTCAACTGCGCGTATCCGCATTTCAAGGGGCATCCGCACGAACTGATTTATTACGCCATCCACGAACTACACCACGTCGGCTTCATGACCTACCAGCCTCCTCCTAAACTTTCCGAGTTGAAGACCTGTGCCGATCTCTTGCGACTTGTACAGTATTCCACCCAGTTGGAAGGCATGGGAGTGCTCGCCGCCTACGAACGCCGTCGTCAGGAACACGCTCTGGCGGACGACGGCGACTACGTGGCCTTAGAAGATGAGCCGCGAATGCAACGCGACGAAGCGCTCTATTTTGAGAACTTGCACTACTTGGAAGGCCGCGCCCTTCAGCCGGCAGATGCCGATGCCTGGGCGGTGATCGATCGGATGTCCTCCGGCGAACGGTTGTGGTACCGCGTCGGCGCGCGCATGGCCCAGAGAATTGAAAAGGTGTCGGGCCGAGCCGCGCTCGTAGAACTAGTCAAGCAAGGCCCAACCAGTTTCCTCGAGGCATATCGGGCCGTCAGTCATGGGGCAACCAAGCTCTAGCTTGAGCGTCCTCGTGTGGGGACGGGGCTTTGCCCCGTCCGAACATGATTGCGGAAGAGGATCAGCGAATGCCGCGCAGGGTGGTCTGCGCGAATTGCGATTCGAGCGCCTTCATGCCGTTCAGGATGGTGGCGATTACGTTCTCGTCCCCGACTACCGTGTTGATCATCAGGTGATAGAGGGCGCGCACCGGCCAGTCGGCATCGAAGTAGTGCTTGATGTACGCGATCCGCTCCTTGTCCACGTTCTCCACCAGGTCCTCGGCCTCTTCCGGACTCCTTCCCATCGCCAGCAAGCGGCGAATCTTTTCTTCGTGCGGAGCGTAGGTAAAGACGCGGAAGGTATCGTCGCGTTCGCGCAGGAAAAACGGGGAGCCGCGGCCGACAATCACCGCGTTGCCCTCGGCCGCAATCGTGCTCATGATCTCTCCCACCATGGTCATCATGCGATCCGTATCGAACGCGTGCGAGTTGGCCATGGGCATGCTGCGTTCGTAACTGCCCCGCCAGAAGGCTTTCGCCAAACGGTAGAGGCGGCTGTCGACCCGCTCATCGCACAAGGTCACCGCCGATTCCGGCACCTGCGCACGCTTGGCGATCTCGCTCGTCAGTTGCTGGTCCCATAGCTTCCATCCCAAGCGGCGAGCCAGTTCGCAGGCAATGCCTCCGCCTCCGCTGCCAAATTCGCGTTCGATGGTAACGATGCGAAACATCGCGAACCTCCAGCATCGCATATGGAGCGACGGGCGTCTCGCCCATCCAGCCGGGCTGGACACCCGGCTCTCCATCTAGTTAGTGAACCACCATCCCACCCGGCTTCGCCTTCTTAATCAAAAACACACAAGGAATTAGGCAAGCGATCACGGTCCCGAGCACCCAGAAATTATCGATGTACGCCAGCATGGTCGACTGCCGGATCACATTCGCCTGTATCATCGCATAGGCATGTTGCTGCGCCGTTCCTGGCCCGGTTCCAGGTCCGGCGCCGCCGCCCGAAAAAGTGCCCGTGATCCCGCGCAACACCGACTGAAACTGCGGATTGGCGGCGTTCAACTTCTCCACCAGCCGCACCTGGTGAAACTGCGCGCGGCGGGCCAAGCCGGTGGTGACAAAAGAAATCCCGACGCTGCCTCCGATATTTCTGGCCAGGTTCATCAACCCGGACGCGGCATTGTTCTTCTCACGTGGCAGAGTCGAATACGCGGCCGTGTTAATCGGCACAAACAGGAAGGCGAGTCCGATTGCCTGATAGACCCGCGCCATCATCACGGTGTGGAAATCCACGCCCAGGTCGAAGGTCGTCATGTGAAACAGCGAGAACGTGAGCATCGACAAACCAAACAGCATCAGATAGCGCGGGCTGTAGCGCGAAAGCAGAAACCCGACAATCGGCATGGCCAACATGATCGCGAAACCGCCCGGCATCAGCGCCAACCCAGACCGTTCGGCAGTGTAACCCAGTATTGTCTGCATGAACAGCGGCAGCAGGAGTGTGCTGCCGAGCAGGGCAAATCCGAGCATGAACATCAGAAAGTTCGCCGTGGCGAAAGTGCGCACGCGAAATAAATGCAGGTCGATGATGGGGTCTTTGTGGTGCCACTCCCAGAAAATGACGAAGATCAGCGACGCGGCCGAGATCACGCTCAGAATCAGAATGAAGTGCGACTCGAACCAGTCTTCGCGCTGCCCTTTGTCGAGGATCACCTGCAGCGTCCCCAAACCGAGCGCGACGAAACCCAGTCCGATGTAGTCAATGCTGGTTTCGCTCAGCTTGCGGCGCTTGAAGTAGGGAGGATCCTGGATGAGCCGCGACGTCAGCAAAAGCGAAAGAATGCCGACCGGGATATTGATAAAGAAAATCCAGCGCCAGGTAAAGTTGTCGGTAATCCAGCCGCCCAGCGTCGGACCGATTGCCGGCGCCATCACCACTGCGATGCCGTAAACGGCGAATGCCATGCCGCGCTTGGCGGGAGCAAAAGTATCGGCGAGGATGGCCTGCTCGCTCGGCTGCAGGCCGCCGCCGCCCGCGCCCTGAAGAACGCGGAAGACGATCAGCATACCGAGATTGGGAGCGAACCCGCACAGAAACGAACTGATGGTGAACAGCGCAACACAACCCATGTAAAAACGTTTGCGGCCCACGATCGAAGAGAGCCAGCCGCTCAACGGCAGCACGATGGCGTTCGAAACCAGATAGGACGTCAGTACCCACGTGCTCTCGTCCTGCCCCGCCGAAAGACTGCCGGCGATATGGGGCAGCGCCACGTTGGCGATGCTGGTATCGAGCACCTCCATGAACGTGGCCAGCGTCACCGTGAGGGCGATGATCCAAGGATTGATCGCCGGACGCCACTCGGCGGCGTCATTCATGGTGATGGTTGCAGCGCCCATTACTCTCTCAAATGTCTAAATGACTCAATGACTCAATGTTTCTATTTAATCCACACCTTCGGCACGACCGACATCCCAGGACGGAGTTCATGTCCCTTGATCTGGTCCTTGTCGAACACAATCTTCACCGGTATGCGCTGCACCACTTTGACGTAGTTGCCGGTGGCATTTTCGGGAGGCAACAGGCTGAAGCGCGCGCCGCTGGCGCCGGCGGTGGAATCGACGTGCCCCTTGTAGGTCTTGCCGTTCGCATCCACCACGATGTCTGCGGGCAGGCCGGGCTTGATGTTCTTAAGCTGGGTCTCCTTGAAATTCGCCGTGACCCAGAGGTCCGCCACATCCAGCGGAATGATCTTCATCATCTCCTGGCCGGGCTGCACGTTTTGACCGACCTCGACGGTGCGGTTGCTGACCATTCCGCTGACCGGCGCGAACACTTTGGTGTACCCGAGGTTCAACTCGGCCCGGCCCAATTCGGCTTTCCTGCGCTCGGCATTGGCTTCGGCGGCAAGGGCGCGCGCACGCGTGGCGCGCATCATTTGCGGCTTGGTGTCGGCGGTTCGCAGATCGGCGCTCGCCTGCTGCAGTTTGTTCTGCGCCTGTTCGATTTGTGCCGCAAGAGCATCGGCGTTGGCGCGCGCCGCTTGCAGAATTGCGGCCGCGGCCTGGGCGCTTGCAACAGCTTGATCGTACTGTTGCTGCGAGATCTCCTGCTTGTCGATCAGTTCCTTGTAGCGGAGAAGATCGTTCTGCGCTTTGGTATTGTTGGCATCCGCTTGCACGACCTGCGATTTGGCTGCTTCAAACTGCTCGTGGGCAGCCGAGATTCCAGCCTGCGCACTGGAGACACCGGCCTGGGCGCCGCTCACCTGGCTGGAAGTGCTCACGTTGGTGATGGGGACGTTGATGCCGGCCGCCGCGGCCTGTGCCTGGGCGTCGGCGTATTCGCCGTGCGCCGTCGCCACGGCGCCTTCGTAGTCGGCAGGGTCAATTTCCACCAGCACGGTTCCCTTTTCCACGTACTGGTTGTCTTCGACGTTGAGCTTGAGCACATAGCCACTGACGCGCGCGCTCACCGAGTTCACGTGTCCGTCAATCTGCGCGTCATCGGTGGATTCGTAGCTTCCCAGGTAGCGCCACAGAAAGAAAACGGCGGTCAAAATCACCAGGCCGGCGAGAATCAGTCCCACCTTCGCGCGCGGATTGCTCAACAGCGCGGCTCGCCGTTGATAGCGGGCTTCGCTGTCAGACGGGGACTGCGACTGCGGCGATTGGGACTGCGGCGCACCGGTTTCCGGTCGCGGTTTCGGCTCGTCTACAACGCTCGTTGGTTCCATGGGTTACTTCCCTTTCAGGTATTCGCGAACGCCTTCTTCGGCGCGTCCCAGAGCGCGGGCAAAAGAAACTTTGGCCAGATTATGCAGGTAGAGGCTCGAGATCAAGTTCTCGTGCGCCGTCGCCACCGTTTCCTGCGCCTGAATCACCTCGAGGTTGTCGGTGACGCCGGCGGAAAAACGATCTCGCGATTGGGTGAGCGCCTGCTCGGCAAGGTTCACCGAACTCTGGGCGACTTCCACCTGATCGCCGGACGACTTCAGGTCGAGCAGCGCGTTGCGGATATCCTGATCGATCTGGCCGCGCACGTCCGCCATCTGCGCCTGGGCCTGCCGCAGGCTGGCTTCGGCCTTCAGAACATCGCCATGCACCTTGCCGCCCTGGAAGATCGGAATGTTCAACGTGCCGAAGACCTGGTACGTCGGCAACACATCGCCGGGAACCTTGCCGATTTCGCCGTAATTCGCGGCCAGATCGAAGGTGGGAAAATATCCGGCGGTGGCTGCGTTGCGCTCCAGTTGCGCGGCGGCCAGACGATCTTGCGCCGCCTTGTAATCGGAGCGCAGCGAATACGCGCGCTGCAAGCTGGTTTCAAGATCGGGGATGGGAAAAGCCTCGTAAGGAGCTTTGTCAGCCAGTTCGAATTCTTGCGCGGTCGCCAATCCAATCACGCGCGCCAGCGAAAGTTTCTGCTTGGCGAAATCGTTCGTGGCGGCAATCAGCTGCTGCTGTCGCGTCTGGTATTCGACCTGGGCGCGGAGCGTGTCGATTGCCGGAGCAACTCCAGCCTGCTGTTGCGCCACTGCCTTGTCGTAGAGCGCATGCGCCGTCTCCACCTGGGCTTGCGCGGTCTCCACGCGTGCCGCCCCGGCAATCGCCTGCAGATAGGCGTTGCCGGTCGCGAGTACAACCAGGTCGCGCGCGTCTTTCAGATTGAATCGGGCCACACTTTCGCCGACCACGGAAGAACGGTATTTCTGGATTGCCTTCCAGTCGAAGACGCGCTCGGTGGCCGAGGCGCGCACATCAAAATAGGAAAAAGGCCCGATGGTGCGAGGAAGACTCACACCAGGAAACAGCGAGCCGCTAAGTCCTTCCGCTTCCAGGCTCGTTTTCAGCCTGGCCTCCTGCACATCCCCGTTGACGTTCGGAAGCAGGTCGCTGAGCTTCTGCCATTTCTCGCCTCGGGCCTCGATGGTGTTGTACTCCGATAGAAGGCCAGCCAGGTTCTGGCGCAGGGCTCGCTCGATGGCGTCGCTGAACGTCAGCCGCAGGACTCCCGGGGTGGGCTTGGCGTCGGCCACACTGCCGAACACCGGATTCTGGGCCGAGGTTGAAACCTGCATCGCCCCGCCCGCCGCACCCGCAGCCGCGCCGGACGCAGGGGGCAAATTCTGGGCGAGCGAACCCTGGATGCACAAGGCCGCGGGGAAGATGGCGATGAACGCGATCCGTAAAGCGATCCGGAAAATGGCCGATCTTTTCATTGTAATTAACCAGTTAGTTAGATACTATTCCATTTCCAACCCGTGAGGCAAGCCGGAAATGCCCGCTGCAATTTGGCGAGTGGACGATCCCGGGAAACCATGAAGCCTGCCCGCACAGAACACAAGTGATAAGTATTTTGGACTCCTCTTGGCGAAGGTCCGATGCAAATTGTTGAGCCGCAGCTCTTTTGAAATGGGTCATGGAAACATCGGGGACCGAGGTGTAGATGGCCCGATTCACCCGATCACCCGATCACCCGATTCCTGTGACTTTGGTCATCTTGCGTAACCTCCGGCCACAGGTCAATCTATGAAGCGAGTCGAGCACTTCCCCGCGACCCAAACCTGCGCGAGGGAAGTCTTGCGTATGAGCGAAGCCACGAAACTGCCGCCCAAGGGATCGGACTGGACCCGTCTGCTCACGGATCCCGACCTGGTCAGCCACCTCGGAAAACTGCTCCAGACCTACCGCGAAGTCGCTCCGGAACAACGCGAAGCGGCCCTGCTGCGGGCAATGCGCGAGATCAAAGACGCCGCCGTCAAAGCCCGCGAAGCGCAGCAAAGAAAGCCCGCTGCCGCGGTGCCCGAGCCACCTGCCGTGCTTCACCCTCCTGAACCAGTGGATGAAGCGCCCCCGTTCGAAACGGATTTGTTCCCGGATTTGTTCAACCCGGTATTGGGATCGGATCGCCGCCGTTATCACCGGATCAAATGCAATGTGGCAGTGGAAATTCACATTGAGGGCGTCGCAGAGCCGGTTTGGGGCAATCTGGTGAATGTGGGCCGGGGAGGATGCCTGGTCGAAACCGCCAGCGTCGTGCCCACGTCGAAAGCTCTGGAGATCGGGTTGTGGGTGGCAAGCGGTAGGATCTGGGTCAAAGGCATCACCATCAGCGGGGTGGTGACACGCAGTTCGCCATCGTTTGGAGTTCGAGTGAAATTCTCAGAGGCGCAGCTGTCGGAAAAGGAACACCTGCGGGAATTTCTTAAGTTCGTCGAGGGCACCGTCCGCAAGTCGCAGAGCGGCAGAGCCTATGTGGCGAAATTGAAGGCCTAGTCCCGAGGCCCGTCCGCTCCCCTTCCAGCTCAAACTTGCCAGCAACTTTTCCTGCGGTCCGGGTTCATTACTAGCGGGGCCCATCAGAATGGAAATGCCTTTGCCCAGAGCCGCATGCTGGTGGCCGCTGCTTTGCTTGTGGCGGCCGGGCTCACGACTCAGGTGGCCCTCGGCCGCAAGAAAGACAAGCCCACCGGTGCGGCGATGCGGATGGATGAGCACAAACGCGCCGTCCATGCCCTCAACCGGCTGACGTTCGGTCCGCGGCCCGGCGACGTAGAGCGAGTGACGCGGATGGGCGTTGACCAGTGGATCGACCTCCAACTCCATCCCGAGAACATTGACGATTCCGCGCTCGAGGCACGGCTTGGTCCGTTCCGCACGCTGCGCATGGAAACGAGAGAAATCGTCGAGAATTTTCCGCCCGAACCGTTGATCAAGCAAATCGCCGACGGCAAAGCCGCGCTGCCGGGCGATCCCGCCAGGCGCGCGGTTTATGAAACGCAACTCCAGCGCTACGAAGACAGGAAGGAAGGTCAGCAGGAACGGAAAGAAGAAGCAGCGAAGGCGGGCGCGGCCAGCAACAACGATGCCGGCAACGTCTGTAGAGACGGGGCTTGCCCCGTCTCCGCGGACAGCGCCCAGCCCGCCGATCCCGACCGGATGCGCCGCCGCGAGATGCAACAGCACGAAGAACGCCAGCTCGCAAATCTCAAAACGCAGGAACTTCTCGATCTGCCTCCCGACGAGCGCATGAAAGCGATTCTGGAAATGTCACCCGAAGACCGGCAGGCGCTCGCCACCACAACCACAGGCGCCCAGGCAGACGCGTTGCTGGAGGGAATGAGCTCGCAGCAAAAAGAAACGATGCTGGCACTCAAGAATCCCGAGCAGGTGGTGGTCCAGGAGTTGATGCAGGCCAAGTTGCTGCGCGCGATCTACAGTGAACGGCAACTCGACGAAGTGATGACCGATTTCTGGTTCAACCACTTCAACGTGTTCATCAACAAGGGCGCCGACCGCTATCTGCTCACCGAGCTACGAGCGCGACGCGATCCGTCCGCACGTGCTCGGAAAATTCGAAGACCTGCTGGTGGCGACCGCAAAGAGCCCCGCGATGCTCTTCTATCTCGACAACTGGTTGAGCGTCGGGCCGGATTCGGATGTCGCGCTCGGAATCGCTCCGCACCCGCGCAACCCGCGCCGCGACGGACCCGACCCGAATAATCGTCCGCGGGGCAACATCAAGGCCAGGCAGGCCAGCGGCCTGAACGAAAACTACGGCCGCGAGTTGATGGAACTGCACACGCTCAGCGTCAACGGCGGCTACTCGCAGAAAGACGTCACCGAAGTGGCCAAGGTATTCACCGGGTGGACAATCGAGCAACCGATAAAAGGCGGCGACTTCCGCTTCGAGCCGCGCATGCACGAGCCCGGCGACAAGATCGTCCTCGGACATCGCATAAAGCAAAACGGCGAGAAGGAAGGACTGGAAGTGCTGCACCTGCTGGCGCACAATCCACAGAACCGCGCACTTCATTTCGCAAAAACTGGCGATGCGCTTCGTGTCCGACGATCCTCCGGCGGCGCTGGTCGATCGCATGACCAAAACGTTCCTGAAGAAAGACGGCGACATTCGCGAAGTGCTGCGCACCATGTTCAAGTCGCCCGAGTTCTGGTCGCCCGATGCCTACCGCGCCAAAGTGAAAACGCCGCTGGAGTTCGTGGTCTCTGCCGTACGCGCCAGCGGCGCCGAAGTTGAGGACGCCCGCGCCCTGGTCGGCACGCTCAACAACATGGGCATGATGCCCTACGGCATGATGCCGCCGACCGGCTACTCGATGAAGGCCGACACGTGGGTAAACTCCTCGGCGCTGCTGGCGCGCATGAATTTCGCGCTGGGGCTGGCCGCGGGAAAAATGCGAGGAGTCAAAGTCGATTCAAGGCCACCTTGGCAGCAAGGAACCGCCGCAGAAGGAACGACGAACGCGCAGCAGGCGCTGGCGAACCTGGAAACTTCGCTGCTGTCGGGCGACATTTCGAAGCAAACGCACGATACCATCAGCAAGCGGCTGGAAGACCCGAAGATCAGCCAGCGGCGATTGGACGATCCCAAGCGTCCGCCAAACGTGGCGGCGATTACAGGATTGATTCTGGGGTCGCCAGAGTTTCAGAGAAGATAGCTGTCAGCTGTCAAGCTTTCAGCTGTCAGTAAGCATCCTGATGCACTCGAAAGCTGATAGCCTGACGGCTGAAGCAGCTGGTTCTTCATGTCCATCACTCGACGCATTTTCCTTCGCAATGGCGCGTTAGCCGTAGTCGGCACGGCCGCGCTGCCCGAGTTTCCTGACGCGCGCGGCCTTTGGCGCAGCCGACCCAGGCGTTCGCACCAAGCGCCTGGTCGTGATCTTCCAGCGCGGGGCCGCCGACGGTCTGAACATCGTTGTGCCCCACGGCGAGCCCAGTTACTACGCCATGCGGCCGACCATCAACATTCCCGAAGAAGTCAGTGCTCGACCTCGACGGCTTTTTCGGATTGCATCCGGCGATGGCTCCATTCGAGCCGCTGTGGAAACAGAGGCATCTCGCCATCGTGCACGCCGCCGGATCGCCCGATCCCACGCGCTCGCACTTCGATGCGCAGGACTTCATGGAATCGGGCACGCCCGGCGTGAAGGCGACCGACGACGGCTGGCTGAACCGCGCGCTGTACGAGCTTCCTGCCGGAAAATCCGCTGCCGACAAGTCGGCCTTCCGCGCGATTGCGCTCGGGCCGTCGCTGCCGCGCATTCTCTCGGGCAAGGAGCCGGCCATCGCGATTAATAACTTGAACGATTTTGGTGTCGGCCGAAACAATCCGAAGGCCGCGCCCATCGCGAACACGTTTGAAGCGATGTACGAAAACTCCGTGGATGCTGTGCTCCACGGCACCGGCCAGGAGACCTTCGACGCGGTCAAGATGCTGAAGGCCGCCGACCCCGCACACTACACGCCGACAGCCAACGCAAACTATCCGCGCGGACGCTTCGGCGACAGCCTGAAGCAACTAGCGCAACTGATCAAAGCGAACTTAGGAGTGCAAGTAGCCTTTGCCGATATCGGCGGCTGGGACCACCACGTCAACGAAGGTAGCACCCAAGGCCAGATCGCCAACGTCCTAGGAGGTTTCTCGCAATCGATAGCCGCCTTCTGGACCGACCTAGGCGACCTAGGAGAAGACACGGTCGTAGTAACCATGTCCGAATTCGGCCGGACTGCCCGAGAAAACGGCAACCGCGGCACCGACCACGGCCACGCCAACGTGATGTTCGTGCTAGGAGGCCCAGTAAAAGGCGGCAAAGTCTATGGCCGCTGGCCGGGGCTCGACCAGTCGCAACTCTACGAAGGCCGCGATCTGGCGGTCACGACGGACTTTCGGCTGGTGCTTAGCGAAGTGGTATCTCAGTATCTCGGCAACAAGGATTTGAAGGAGGTCTTTCCGGGATTCAAAGGCAGTACAGGAGCATTCCTTAAAGTCTTGGGTTGATCAGTCCCCTTTCGCGGACTCAATCCGCTCGACGTTTTTGGTATGCAGGTAGACACCCTGCCATCGACTTTGTATCGCGAGGTGAAGTCGTTTGAGATGACCAGGCGCAAAGCATTTCCGGCCATTCTACGACTACGGGACCGTAGCTACCGGAAACCGATTGAGTAAGTGCAGTGGAAGGTCCTTAGGGCTTTGCGGGCAGCGGCTGCCAGAGCTCAATCTTGTTCCCATCCAGGTCATAGATCCAGGCAAAGCGACCGTAGGATTCATCCATTCGCTTGGCGTCAATCTTTACTCCCTCTTGTTTTAAGCGGTCGAGCAAAGCATCCATATCGTCCACGATGTAGTTGATCATGAACGGTGCGGGGCTGGGATCGAAATACTTAGTGGAGGCGGGAAAAACAGTCCAAACTGTAACGTGTTCCTTTTGCGGGTCGTCGTGTTCGCGCCACGGAAGCATCGCGCCTTGGCCTTTGTCAGCGAGTCCAAGATGCTTCGAATACCATTCGCGCATCTGATCGCGATTAGCGGATTTGAAGAAGACACCGCCGATTCCAAGGATGTGCCCGCGCTGCTCCGTTTTGACGGGCGGCTTCGACTTTTCAGGTTGCGGAGATTTCACGTCCTGTCCTCCTGTTGAGCGGGCCGAGATGAGCAACAGCGAGCCGAGCGCAATTGTGCTCCACGGTATTCCTTGCATCGGCGGATTATACATAAGTTTCGATTCGAACGGAGAAATCGGTTCGCTCAAGGTTCGCCGCGATTCACCCGCTCCTACACGTCGATCAGCACGTCCCCACTCTCGATCTTCACCGGATACACCGCAATCTTCGCGCCCGGCGGACCAGCCTCCCCTGTCTTCGGATCCCACTCCCACCCATGCCAAGGGCAAACGACTTTCCCTCCTGAGATCACGCCCTGGCCGAGCGGGCCTCCGCGATGCAGGCAGATGTTATCCATGGCGCTGATTTCACCGTTCACGTTGGCGACGCAGATGGTCTTGTCTCCGCAGGGGAATTCTTTGGCTTCGTTGAGGGCGGGGAGGTCGGATTGAGGGGCAATCTTAACGAATGACATAGCAGTTCGGATTACGCAGAAGAAAGCAGGTCCTTCGCTTCGGTCAGGATGACAAGAGTATATAGGAGCGGTTTAGCTGATGGCTGACAGCTGAGAGCTGACGGCTGACAGCTATTTCGGCTGCATGGTCTGCGCAACCATCACCTGGCGCTTGAAGTTCTCCATCATCTGCGCTTCCAGCCGTACTTCGGTGGGCCGCTTGGCCAGGGTCATGGTGTCGATCTTGTCCTGCAGCTTGAGCAGCGCGTAAAACAAATTCTCCGGACGCGGTGGGCACCCGATCACGTACACATCCACCGGCACGATGCGGTCGACGCCCTGCAGCACCGCATAGGTATTGAACGGCCCGCCGACCGACGAGCACGCGCCCATCGAGATCACCCACTTCGGCTCGGGCATCTGGTCGTAGATGCGCTTCACCACCGGCGCCATCTTCAGCGTGACGGTGCCGGAGACGATCATCAGATCCGACTGCCGCGGGCTGGGCCGAAACACCTCCGAGCCGAAACGCGCGATATCGAAGCGCGCGGTGGAAGACGCGATCATCTCGATGGCGCAGCACGCCAAGCCAAACGTCATCGGCCAGAGCGCCGACTTGCGCGCCCAGTTGAAGACGTAGTCCACCGTCGAGATCATGAAATTCTTTTCGAACTTGTTCTGGAGCCAGCTCATGAGGCCTCTTATAGTACAGGATAAACCATGATGATACGCCCCGCGAGTGATGGCGGTCACACTCCAGCCACGAGCTAAACATGCTAGTGGAGAGACGGGCGTCCCCGCCCGGCCGCTAGCTGCCCGAGGACGGGCGAGACGCCCGTCGCTCCACGATCATGGCGCTAGTAAATCGTGTACCCCGGCGCCGGATTCCTCACATCCGGCTTGGACGCCATCAGCAACAGCGCGCCAATCCGCTTGAAAGCTTTCATATCGTCGAGCGAATGGAACGACGTTGTCTGGTAGTTCTCCGGCGTGGGTGTGTCGTCGGGAATCTGCGCAGACTCCACGTTTTCAAACGCATGCCGCTTCAGCAGTTCGACGTACTCCGCCGCCGAGCGGACATGCACCGGCACTTTCAACTTCGGCACCCATTGCAGCGAGTACGGATTGTCCTTGTAGAGGTTAATTAGAATGAACAACCGTCCGTGCGGCGCCATCACGCGAAACAGTTCTGCCAGCGCGCGTTCCTGGTCCGGGTAGTAATAAAACGACTCCACCGAGAGCACCTTGTCGAAAAAGTTCTCTTCCCAGGGAATCTGCGCCGCTGATCCAACGACGAACATCACGTTGTCGAATTCTTTCGAAGCGGCGCGTGCCTGCCGCACCATCTCATCGGAAATGTCGACTCCAACCACCTGCCCGAATCCCTGCGGCCCTTCGCCCACCATGCGTGCCAGCAGCCGCGTCGCCCACCCCGATCCGCAGCCGAGATCGAGAATGCGCTCGCCCGGACGCAGATCCATGCGACGCATCGTCTTTTCGGTGATGTCGAGGTGATGGCGCTCCATCTTCGGGCCTTCGCCATCGTCGGCCCAGCGGTTGAATTCGTGTTGTAGTCGATCTTCGGGGGATGGGGATTTATCTATCGACACGCGATTTCTCCAATAAAGTCGTTGGTCGTTTGTCGTTAGTCGTTGGCGAACATTGCTAACGACCAACGACTAGCGACCCGCGACTGTTTCCAACTCCTCAAAGAACGCTGGATACGATACTCCCGCCGCATCCGCGCCGTGAATCGACGTCTCGCCTTCCGCGCGCAACGCGGCCACGGCGAACGCCATCGCAATTCGGTGATCGCCGAACGAATCGAGTTCGGCACCCTGCAGATGCTGGCCGCCGGGAATTCGCAATCCATCGGGACGCTCTTCGACTTGCGCGCCCATCTTCTTGAGATTAGTTGCGACGGCGGCGATTCTGTCCGACTCTTTCACGCGCAACTCTTTGGCGTCGCGCACTTCGAGGCCGCCCTCGGAGTAAGGCGCAATCGCCGCCAGCACCGGGATCTCATCGATCAGCGCAGCCGTATCGGCGCCGGCGATTACAACCCCCTTCCACGCCGCCCCGCACGCCTCAATAGTGCCGACCAACTCTCCCTGATGTTGTTCCAGATGCGCCACCGAAACCTTCAGCCCCATCTGCACCAGAATGTCCAGCAGCCGCGCCCGGGTCGGATTCATCAGAATCCCGGGCAAGGTAATCTGCGATCCAGGAAACAGCGCCGCCGCACAAAGAAAGAACGCGGCACTGGAAAGATCGCCGGGCACATGCGCCTCAATCGCGCGCAGCCGCTGTCCGCCCACAATCCGCGACGCGTTGCCGATGCGCTCGACTTCCGCCCCAAAAGCCCGCAGCGCAATTTCGCCATGATCGCGGGTGCGGATCGGCTCTTCGACCACTGTCTCGCCGTCGGCAAAGAGTCCGGCAAACAGCACGCACGATTTCACCTGCGCGCTGGCCACTTCCGGCTTGTAGCGGATCGCTTTGAGCGCACCGCCTTGAATCTTGAGCGGAGGCCGTCCGCCCTCCGCGGCCTCGATCCTCGCTCCCATCTGCGAAAGCGGAGTCATAATGCGCGCCATCGGCCGCCGCGAGAGCGATTCGTCTCCGCGCAGTTCGCTCGAAAACGGCTGCCCGGCAAGAATTCCGCTTAACATGCGCATGGTGGAACCGGAGTTTCCGCAATCGAGCGCCTGCGTTGGAGCGTTCAGCCGCGGGCCCACGCCACGGACTTCAATCACTCCGTCGTCGTCTTTCAGCCGCTTCCACTCGCAGCCGAGCCTGGCCATGCAATCGAGCGTGCTCTGGCAATCGCGAGCCGCGGAAAAATTATGGAACCGACTCGTGCCCTCCGCGATCGCCGCCAGCATGGCGTAACGGTGCGAGATGGACTTGTCGCCGGGAATGCGAACGACGCCGCGCACTGCGCGCGCGGGATGGACGATAGCCTTCGAATTATCAGGCATGAAATTAATATAACGGAGATTTTGCGGGAGGTCAGAGGTGAGAGGTCAGATTGCAGCGGTGAAAGCCAGAGGTCTTACCTCTGCAATCTGACCTCTTACCTCTGAAATCTCTACTGCGCGCGCACTCGCCCGGCCGCTTCAGCGAGGATTTCCTGCGGGACTTCGCGCAGCGTGACGCAGAATTCGAACATGGGCGTTTCCGAACCCCGGCCCCAGCGGGCCACTTCCCAATGCGCGCGGATAAACTTCACCTCGGGCCGCGCCGTCAGATTGAGCAGCAGTGGAACTTCCTCGCGATAAAACTTCTGCTGAAAAGCCACGATGGGCTTGGCGTCCCACGTTGCGCCATCCGCCGATCCGAAGATGCTGACGTCGAGCGATTCCTGCTCGACGATGTTGGTGATGGCGAGGGTCAGCAGAAAAACTCGGCCCTCCGCCCGACTAACATCGAGGGCAGGGCCGTCGCCCTTGGCATTGACTACGGTATTTTCAGGAACGAGGAAAGCTTCCATCATGACGCAGGAATTCTAGCAGAGACACGATGCTACTGGCTGTGACAAAGCTCGTCCGGCCATGCGAGTCGCGGGGCGGGCCTTTCCCTATCTCTGCACCTTCGTAACCACTCACGTATTTCAGGGAACTACTAGACTGAGGATGGAGTCAGTATCCTCATGAGCTTCAGTCGCTCGTTCCCAGCCGCAACTTGGTTGTGGAGACGGATTACCTCGCGTCCGGCCCGCCTATTCTATCTTGGCGTTCTAGTCATCGCAGCCGTTCCCGCGATTGCCTTGCGTGTGGAGGCGGCATTGTTTGAGTGGCGCGTCCACAAGGTGATGTCTGCGCTGTCGAGCCTGCGGATTGGGGCGACGCCGAAGGCTGAGGTACTTTCACGAATGGCAGGGTTCAAGGTTAATGAGCACTCCCGCAACAAATCAGACTGCGACGCAGATGAGTGCCTCAGGATCGAGGTATCGAGCCCAGAGCTTTCGGACTGGGCACTCCGCAAGGCCGGCTGGTCGGGCCACGGCAAGGTGTATTTGGTCTTGAGCTTATGGGGGTTTCGGCTACGGAGCCTCGGCGCTTATGTCAATCTCAACTCTGGCAAGGTGTCGAGTCTTGGTTACATACTGATTCTTTCCACGCCGCACTCCGCTTATCCTGGCGCTCTGGTAGTCAACGTCAATTCCGCGCGTTCTGCACGGCACCACGCTGGAAGCGGTTATATCGCCGACGAAAGCCCTAACTATCAGGTGTCTCACTACTGGAAATGGCCGGCCCTTGGTACTGGCGTCACGTTCACTCGAGACGCTCCGCCTGAGCTTGTAATCCACGCTTTTAATCTGAGACTCCGCTGCGTCTGGTCTGGGGCTGGATGCCTAACCGCGAATCAAGTGCTACCGGAAGCCGAACAGGATCGACTGAAAATTGAGCGCGCTGCAAACGACCGCATGAAAGGACCAAATCAATGTCCGGACTGGATTCTTCCGGGCCGGGCGCGCGATGCAGAAGATATTCTGGTCGCGGAGGTTAAGAATTCCGGCCCAGCGTTTGTCGCGAATGACGATGGTTCGCATTATCGGCGCGTCAATTTTCGTTTGTTGCGCGTGCTTAAGGGCAAGCCCGGACGACCAGCCGATAACGTCGTAGTGGGTCCTTGGATGGGGGCGATTGCGCACAACTCGGTATTCGACCTACTCAACCCCGGTCAAAAACTCCTGCTGTTTTTGAGCGGAAGCCGGTCCATCGATGAACCTTGCGAGGCGGTCGCTGCAACCGAGAGTGCCATGCAAACAGTAGAAAGAGCCCTCGGTACGCCAAAGCCATAGCCCGCAGAGATTGTACCGGCCCACTACGGTTCGCGGGGCTTCGCCCCGCTGGACGACCGAGGGCGGCCGTCCCTACGCGTTCCATTTCAACGCCACCTCATCCAGAAACTGGCGCAGGACTTTGCCGACTAACTCCGGTTGCTCCCACGGCGCATAGTGCCCTGCTCTCGGGATCACCTTCAACTGGCTGCCCGTAATATTCTGGCGCATCAGTTCGCCGTCGCCTTCGGTTGCGAGCACATCTTCTTCTCCAATGGCAATCAGCGCGGGGACGTTGATGGTCTTCAAATCTGCAACCGAGTCGGGACGCTCCGCCATGCCGCGTTGCACCTGGCTGATATCCTCGGCCGACATTTTGCGCATCATGGCGCGCGCTCCGTCGACTAAACCCGGACGCGTGGCCACCGTCGTCCGCCCCATGAGTTTCGGAATCATGGCCCCGATGAACGGTTCGGTTCCCTGCTCGAGGACCGTGGCCGCGGCCTGCAACCGATTTGCCCGGGCCTCCGCCGTATCGGCCTGAGGCCGTGTGTCACACAGAACGAGCGAGGTCACCCTCTCGTGAAAGCGCCGCCAGAATTCGAACAGGATGTATCCGCCGATCGAACATCCGACAAACGCAGCCTTGCCAAGACCGGCGGCATCGAGCACGCGGGCAACGTCGCAGGCGTGCTTTCGCATGAGGGCGGGCCCTTCGCCAGCCTCCGAATCGCCGTGCCCGCGCAGGTCGGGAAGAATCAGCCGGTAACGCGATTCGAGCGCCGCGGCCACTGGAAGCCAGAATTCGCGATTGCACGGAAAAGGATGGAGAAGAACGACCGGCGGGCCATCCCCCCGAATTTCGTAGAAGATTTCAGCGTCGTCGCTGCGCAGGCGTTCCATGGGAGGGATTATATGTCCAGCCGGTTTGATGGAGCGCCGGGCGTCCCCGCCCGGCTGGACCCTTCGACTTCGCTCAGGGCAGGCTCGCGAGACGCCCGTCCCTCCACCGCATAATCCCCATCAACTTGTCACTGGCTGCTGCGACGCGGCAATCGGCAATAGAGGCGGCTCCTGTGGAATGATGATCCAACCGAGCACGTAGGCGACGACGCCGGGGCAAATTCCGGTTGCAAGCGTGATGAAGAACCACAGGATGCGCACGAGCGATACGTCGAGATCGAGATGCTGCGCCAGCCCGGCACAAACGCCCCCGATCTTTCTGTCGGAACGTGAGCGGAGCAGTCTCTTCGGGATGGGCGGAATCCCTACCACGTTGCCACAGTGGGAGCAAAAGCGTCCGTCCTCAGCGATGGTTTTGCCGCAAGCGTTGCAGTACATGGGCGTGTCTCCTGACCTAGGATACGGCGAATGCGGGGGAAATGTTCCAAGATCGGCTATTGGCCATTAGCTCTTGGCTTTTAGCTAAAGGCTAAGAGCTAACAGCTAATAACCGCCTTCTGCCCGCTACTCCCGGTACGCGTCTTTCATTCTCTTCCGCGCCTTGTCTGCCTCGGCGTTGCCGGAATTCGTGGCCACCACGGCTTCGTACTTCTTCACCGCCAGGTCGCGCTTCTGAAGCTGGTCATACATCTCGCCGGCTCCCAGATTCGCTTTCTGCAGCAATTCCGGATCGGCGCCCGTGACCTCGCCCACCAGTTCGTAAGCCGCGGCCGCAACCTGATATTTTTTCTCGCTGCGCAGCAGGTCGCCCAGTCCAAGGGCCGCGATCTCGTAATGCAGACTGCCGTATTTCCCCTCGCGCCCGTTCTGCCACACCCGGCGATACTGCTCCTCGGCCTCGCCACCCTTGCCGGACTCCCGCAGCAGGTTCGCCTCTTCCAAGGGCAGAAGATAGTTGCGCGGGAACCGCGGACCGATCGCACCTGCAATCTGCAAAGCCTCGGCATAGCGGTGTTCGCGACGCAGGAAAACCATCAGAACGATCCCGGCGTCCACACTGGTTTCGCCGTTGGCGCGGTAGGCATCGTTCAGATATCGGAGTCCCTTTTCTTTGTCGCCGCTCAAGCCCACGAGCGCCACGGCGATCTTGACCGCCAGGGGCAGGTTCCCCATCACGTAGTTATGCGCTCCCACCACCAGCTTGGCGTCGGTGTCCTGCGGAGCCAGTTCGAGCACACGTTCGTGATCGCGGCGCGCTCCGACGGCATTGCGCAGAGAGGAGAACCAGGCCCGCTCGATCAGTGCGGTGTAGAGCGCGAACTGCCCGCGGGTAACGCCGCGGGCATAGAGCATATCCACGTTGTTTGGATTCTTCGCCAGTTCGGCGTTTTCCAGCTTCTCGGCCTGTTGCACAAGCTGCTTGATGCGTTCCTTCTGCGCGGGGTCGGCGGGACGGTGCGCCTGCCCGATGAAGTTGTCGTTCGAGTACTCCCCGGAATTCATCGCGCCCATGCGATACAGTTCCCGCATCTGAATTGCGGAGAGCAGGTGGTTCAGGGCAAAGGGATCGTTCGGATGACGAGCCGCGATCTTCTCGAAATCCTGGATCGCCGCGTCGTGCTCGAGGTTGTAGTAGTGCTCGAAGGCAGCCTGGTTCAGGGGGTCAGGTGGACGGAGCACGGTCGAAACGGCAGGGTCAGCCGCCAGACACACCTGGACAAGCGCCAGCAGCGCAATGGCGGTCAAAGCGGGGCGAAGCCGGAAGAGGAGGAAAAGCACGCCTGTTCAGTTTAGCAGTTCTCGGTGGAAAGCTCTCAGCCGTCAGCCGTCGGCCATCAGCTCCCAGTTGCCAGGTTCCGTGACGCGCGAGGGGTCACTGCTAGCTGATAGCTGGCGGCTGCCAGGAACCAGGCCGGATACGTCCACATGCCGTCCCACTCGTGCAAAGATGGCATATTCGGGCTTCAAGAGCGTAATTCTTGCCCGCCGAAGTGGCCGCCCTCCCCTGGCCGATTCATAAGCATCGTGTTTGCAATAGCTTGCTTTGGTAATTCGCTTGCGATCCGAAAAGGGTCGGGAGAAGTTCCTTATGGCAGAAGCAGCCGATCAGGCGCAGCACGAATTTTGGCGGCCGCCAATGCCGTCGTCCGAGACTATCGCTAACCGTGAAAGAAGCGACGACCGAAGCGCAACCTGCCCCTGCGGAACCGAGTTCATCGTCAGCTCACTCTACTGCCATGCTTGTGGCGCCCGTCGTCCCGATCTAAATGCGGCCCGAACGCTGGAAATCCCCGGTCGCGCGGAACTCGCCTGGCTCGGGGATCGGGTCGGGCTCACGACGCCTGCCGTCGTCGCTTTTCTGCTTGGCATACTCTGCGTGCTGGGAGCCCTGGCGGTTAGCCTGTTCTTCAGCGTCCGCACCGCGCTCGACTGGCAAGCCATCCAATTGTGGCGGATCGAGTGGCTGGTGGCGGCGGTCGCCGCCTTTGCCGCCGGCTGCCTGTTGAAGAGATAGCCGCCAGCTCTTGGCTCTTGGCTCTTAGCTTTTAGCCAATCCATCAAGCCACGATTTGCCCCGGTGCTAGGTCGCTCCGGTGGTCGCGCTCCATCTCCAGTTTTTCGGGTTGGCCAAAAGCCAAGAGCCTTCCTTTCCGGGACGATGGCGTCTCGTCGGAATCCCGCTCAGTTGCGCGAATGGACGTGCTCGGTTTCCGAAACGATGGCGCTCGGCCGCCGTTGCTGGCCCATGCGGTAAAGGTGATGCACCGGCCCCACTCCCTTGCCCAGCGACTGGGCATTCGCAATCGCTGCCGAGACGTAGGCTTTGGAGAGCAGAACCGCCTCAGGTAAGCCGCGCCCATGCGCCAGATGGCAGGCCAGCGCCGTAGCGAACGCGCATCCCGTGCCGTGCGTGGAATTCGAGCGCTGACGGTCCGCCTTGAAGACTTCCTTTTCGATACCCCGGGTGGTCGTGAAGCTGAGGAGATCGATCGCCTTCTCCAGATGGCCTCCCGTAACGACCACATTCGCCGCTCCGAGAGAGTGCAGACGAGCAGCCGCCTCGCCCATCTGGTCGAGATTGGTGACGGCTATCCCCGTCAAGACGCTGGCCTCGTCGAGGTTCGGCGTAACCAACTCCGCCAGCGGAATCAATCTCTCGATCAACAGCCGGGTCCCCGCCGCATCCAGCAAGTCCGCCCCGGAGCTCGACTTCAGAATTGGATCCAGTACCACGTGAGGCAACCGTGCCTGACCCAGAAAATCCGCGACCACCTCGACCACCTGCCCATTTCCCAACATGCCGATGTGGACGGCAGCCACGGCCAGGTCTGAAGCCAGCTCGTGCAGGGTCTCGGCAATGATCCTGGCATCCACACCCTCAACCCGCCGCACCCCCTGCGTGGACTGGACGGTCAAGGCTGTAATGCAGGAAACGCCGTAGCATTCATGGGCCGCGATCGTCTTGATATCGGCCGTAATGCCGGCGCCCGAGGAAGGGTCAAACCCGGCAATCGTTAACACCACGGGAGGGGTCGCAGCCATGCCGCCACTCTAAACCTAAAGTTCAGGCAGGGGAACAGCACTTGCGGACGTTCCCGGTCAGGCCAGCCTTCGGCGATTCGTTGTCGGCGATCAGCGGAAACTGAAGCCTGGCAGACTGAAGACGGACAGCGGTCGACAGCCTTCTCCTCACCCTGCGTTTACCAATCAGCCACCATGTTTCATGTTATCTAATTGATTATAAGGTGTTTATATGGATATGATCGTAAGTTTAACATTCGACAGCAGGTTGCAAGAATTCGGCAGAGCCCCATTTCCTGATAGTAACTAGTAGGTAAATACTCACCCCTGACTGCTTTCAACGATATACGAGCGATAACCCATATTTTCATCGGGCAAAGTCATTGATTAATTACCAGTTAGTAAATTTCCACCCTGGTTTTTTTGATTGACACCGTCCGCCCTCCCCGGTAGCATCACGAAATCGTCTGACCAAAGGAGCATACGACCAAAGAGACTTTCCACGATGAGAGGTAACTGAATGCGACGACGTTTAGCCGAAGGCCTGGCGGTGGTTCTATCAGTCGCCAGTCTGGGGGCCGGAGCCGCATCCAGGCCAAGCAGCCTGGAAGCCGCCAAGGTCACACAACCGCCAGTCATTGCGAGCGGTGGACAAAAAACACGAAAGACCAACAGCCCGAAGTCGAAGGCCTACCAAGTAGGGACCGCGTCCTGGTATGGAGACTATTTCCAGGGCAAGCAGACAGCCAGCGGAGAACCCTTCGACATGCGCGACTTCACAGCCGCTCACCCCAGCCTACCGCTGGGTTCGTTCGTCAAGGTTACCAACCTGAGGAACGGGAAGGCTGTGGTGGTGCGTATCAATGACCGGGGTCCCGTAGTGGACGGCCGGATCATCGACGTTTCCTACAACGCCGCGCGTGCGCTGGGCTTCAGGGAGCGCGGTTTGCAGAAGGTCCGCCTGGACCTCTACCAGCCCACAAACCTGGCGCTGCTGCAACCCGTAGCCAAGCTGAACTAAACCCGATACACTCGGCAACGATAGTCCAAAGTCCGAGGATATGGACCCGCGCCAGCGTCTCATCGTTGCCCTGGATGTATCAACGGCCATGGCCGCCCGGAAGATCGTGGCGGCCGTTGGCGACTCTGCCTTCACCTACAAAGTCGGCATGCAGCTTTACACCGCCGAAGGTCCCTCGGTAGTCCGCGAACTGGTGGGTTCGGGCCACCGCGTCTTTCTCGACCTCAAGTACCACGACATCCCCAACACCACGGGAGCAGCTGTCCGGCAGGCGGCTCAGCTAGGCGTGAGCATGCTGACGGTGCACGCCTCGGGAGGCGGCAGGATGTTGCGAGCGGCGGTCGAGGCCGCACAAGCTGCCAAGCCCGACTTGCTCGTCCTGGCGGTCACGGTGCTGACCAGCCTGGACGACGTCGACCTGGGCAAGATCGGCCTGCGCGGAGGAGTGCTCGATCAAGTCCTGCGCCTGACCGCCATGGCGCTTTCGAACGGATGCCAGGGAGTGGTGGCTTCGGCGCACGAAGCGGCCGCTCTGCGCGAGGAGTTTGGGCGCGAATTCGCCATTGTCACTCCCGGAGTACGCCCCGCCGGCAGCGGACAGGACGACCAGGTACGCGTCGTCACTCCTGCGGAAGCGATTGCCGCCGGCGCCTCGCATATCGTGGTCGGGCGCCCGATCACGGAAGCATCCGATCCCGCAGCCGAAGCGCGAGCCATCCTGGGACAGATCGCGTAAATCAGTTCCCGGTTCTCCGTTCTCAGAAACAGCTAAGGGCACCGGTATCTACTTCGACTTCCGAATCGCGGAAGGGAATGGGTCGCGGAGCAGGGCTCGGACCGCTGCCGCAAATACAGATCGCAGCGCCGCCTCCTGTCCGATTGGAACCGCTTTCCACAGCAGGAGCGTGGTGGTTCCGTGGGTCAATGCCCACAGGGCGAGTGCCAGCCGCTTGTGATCTCGCGGCTTTCCACCTAGTTGTTCTGACAACATCCTTTCCATCAAAACGAAGTTTGGCCGCGATTCTTTTAAGGAAGGCGCGCGCCCAGTGTGGTCCGGCCGGGATAGTTCGCTGATGTGCTGATAGAAAAGTTCGTATTCATGAGGTCGATCGAGGGCGTGCCGTAGGTAGGCGGCGGTCGCTTCTTCGACCGAACGGCAGGTTTCGAGGATGCTGCCGAACTCCTGCTGGCTGCGGCGCAGCAAGGCGCGCACCAGGTCTCGCCGGTTGCGAAAACGCCGGTAAACCGCGGGCGTGTTCGTGTCCGCGGCCCGCGCCACGGCCCGCATGGTGAGAGCTTTCGAACCGTCTTTTCTCCATAGTTTCTGCGCGGCGTCCAAAATGCGGTTCTCCAGGTCGGGGTCGGGCGGACGTGACATTCTTACCTCCAGCAGCATCCTAACAGCCGCGCGCAGCGAGGCAAAGAAATATGTTTACAGCGTATACACAATCTTGTAGAGTAGCGGATGGACACCCTCCCCTCCCTCCCCACCCACGGCGATGACCGTGAGGCAAGTCAAGATTACCCCAGCCCGGTGTAGCCCATCCGCCGCCGATTCGATCGCGCCTTCCCGCACCGGGCTTCCACACTTTTTGGCGAGCGGTTGATTATGTTGACAGCGTAAATGTAATTCTGTATAAGATACCTATTGGTATTCGAGGTCCTCCCTCGTTGTCCTGTACGCCAAGTTAACTTCTCAGGAGTTTTGTCGGATGTTTTCGTTGAATAAAGCGGCAGATCGTGCCGCCATTGCCCAAATGAATGCAGAGTTACGCCATGCCCAGTTGGAGCTGCTCAGTGCCCATTGCGTCACCCACCAGCTCCGGGTGCGCTTTTCTATCGAAGATCTCGCCCGCTACGGTGAGCGCGATGTGCTCCACAAGTCAGTCGAGACCGCCAAGTTCTTGAACGAGTATTACTCTTCCATCCAGGACAAGATCCCGAGCGCAGAAGCGATGATCTCCGCGCTCGCACCTGATCTCAGCGAAGACAAAGTGCGCGAAGGCATCGATCGCGTTTCCTCCTGGCTGCGCCAGCAGCGCGAATACTACTTTGTCTCCACCGCGCCGCTTAGCGAGCAATACAGAGCCCTCATGGGGCGCTACTTCCCTGCATCCTTGCTCGACCAGGTGCGGGTGGTTGAACTCGAGGGACAGCGCGTGCCCAATCCGCCCTTTTACCAGGAAGCGAAAGCGCTTCTCGCGAACTTGCCGGATCTCACCCACATGGCGTCTCTGACCTTTCTCGATGTCGCCGTTTTCAATGAGAAACTGGTGGAGAGATCTCTGTTTCATGCGCTCGTCCACGCCGTTCAGTTTCAAGAGCTCGGCGTGGAGCGTTACGCGGAACTCTGGGTCCGCGGTTTCGTGGACACGAAATCCTATTTCACCGTCCCGCTGGAAGCCCACGCCTTTGCGCTGGAGTCAAGATTTGCCCGCCCGGACCATGAGAGCTTTTCCGTCGAAGATCAGGTTCGGCTGTGGGTGAAGCTGGGCCACTACGAAGGGAAACGGGAGCCGGGAGCGGTCAATCACAACTTCTCAAAAAACTCGCAGGCGGAGCAGGAAATATAGATTCCGCCGGGCACGCCGCGCTCGCGATCTTTCATGCGCTTGACGATGCGCGTGTCCTTGCCGCACTTGGGGCATGCGGTTGATTTCGTGGTATCCATGACCTTCTTCCGGTCGGCGGTCTTTGCAATTTTCGCCATTCAATCTCTCCTGACAGGAATGTGCCGCCAGCCCAGAGGCCGCGGTTCTACCTGGTAATTTGGGAGTATGCAGGAACGCCGAGCTGGCTCAAATCAGTCTCGAATCGGCCCGGCACGATCAAGCACACGTGGAAGCGGTGTACTGTACTCGCCACGAGAATCTTACACGAATTTGCAGCCGCGAGGTTGGATCGAAGCCTTCTACCGCCTTCTGTAGTTGTGCTTCTCCGCCCTGCTGGGTGCACAAAAAAGCCCCGCATCTCTGCGGGGCTGGTTAATAGCAGATGATCTTACTTGCCGGTCCCCGTCAGACTCGAAGTCTGCGGGCTATTGCTGGCGCTATCCGCCACCTGCAATGTCCCCGTCCTCGTGCCCGTGGCAGTTGGGTTGAACACTACGCTGATGGTGCATTTGGCCTTGCCCGCCAGGGTCGTCGAGCAGGTCGTCGCGGAGATACTGAAGTCGCCGGTCGTCGAGCTCGCGATGCCGCTCAGCGTCACACTCTGTTTATTGGCAAGGGTAAACACCTTCGCGAGACTCGTCGTTCCCACCTTGATTGCCGAGTAGGTCACGCTGGCAGGCGTCAACGTGGCTTGGGGAACGCCTGTGCCCGACAGCGGCACCGTCTGCGGACTGTTCAAAGCGTTGTCGGTGATCGTAAGGCTCCCGGTGCGCGCTCCAACTTGGGTCGGAGCAAAGGTAACCTTGATTGCACAGTGGTTTCCCGCGAGCACTGTGGCGCCGCAGGTGGTCGACAGGATATGGAAATCCACTCCGCTTTCCGCGATGCTGCTGATGCTCAGCGTCGCGGTCCCACTGTTGGTGAGGGTAACGGTCTTGGCAGAACTGGTCGCACCCACCACGATGGCACCCCACGCCAGAGACGTCGGCACCAGAGTAACGGCTGGACTGCCGCTGGCAGCATTCACGGTGAGTTGCAACGTAGTCGTCTGCGTCAGCGTGCCCGACACGCCGGTGATGGTCACGGTAACGGTCCCAGTGGCAGCCGTAGCGCCTGCTGTCAGCGTCAACGTACTGGTCGAAGTTGTCGGATTCGGATTGAACCCTGCCGTCACACCGCTGGGCAGACCGGAAGCGCTCAAAGTAACGCTGCCGGTGAAACCGTTAAACGGAACCACGGAGATGGTGCTGGTTCCGCTGTTGCCCTGGGTGACGGTTACGGTATTGGGCACTGCATTGAGGCTGAAGTTCGGAGTCCCCGAGCAACCCGGGAAGCTGAACGCGCCGATCGCGGTACTCCAGTTGAAGGCAGTGTTGGCCTTCTCATACTCCTCGGTGAACCAGAACGTACAGTCATCGGTCGGATCGATCGTCATCGAAGTGTAGTCGCCCCAGCGATGGTAGGGGCTGCTCTGCGACCCGCTGCCCGCCTTCAGCACGACTTCGGATTCCAGCGTCCCCGCCGGATCGGTGGGCACGCGACCGGCATAGACCAGCGAAGGATATTCGCCCGCTGCGCTCCCGGACCGGCTGAAGCCGACGGCGATATCCTGATTCTGGTCCATCGCCATTGACGGCATCCAGCGATACAACGAATCCGGGGCAAAGGTTCCGGACTGAAATACGGTTGGAGCCGTTTCAGGATTGTGGATTTCGTACCACCGCAAACCGCCACTGGTGCCGGCGACAATCGAGTGGCTCACCAGCAACGTCGAGTGATCGCTGAAGTTGCGGTACACCAGACGGTACATGAGCCGGTCGGCCAGCGAGTCCAGTAAATCGCTGCCCGCAGTCGGCTGGGGCACGCAATTTCCGCCAAAGCACAACGGCGTGAAAGCCGCAACCGGAATCAGCGTCGGACCGGTGAACGTCGAATTCGTCGGGGTGGTGAAGTCAACATGGAACTTGAACATGTCCAGTTTGGCGCTGCCCGAGGGATCCAGTTCCACCACGAAGTTGGGAGTGCCCGCCGCCGGAGGAGTCGCTCCGTCCAGATCGGAAGGCAACTCTCCGAACTGGTTCCCATTCTGCTGGAAGCACACCAGGGTGGCAGCGGAGCCAGCTAACATCTTGGAGCGATCCGCCGCGCAAGCGTTGGCGCCCACAAAAGCGGTTCCGGAGATATTGAAATTGTTGAAGGTGAAGTAGTAGGCATCCGGCCATACTCCCAGCTTCGGATAATCCGGGAAATCGCTGAACGGGAACGCGTATCGGTTGTAGGCGCCGGTGGCATCGGCAGTCTTCGATACGGCCACGCATTCGTAATCCGGGGCCGAGCTGTTGATGGCAAACTGGGCAACCACCCAGCGTTGCGCGGCCGCGTCAAATCGTATGACGGGGTCGCCGGAGTCGTCGGCCTGACAAGGTCCGCCAAACCCGGACCAGAACGCATTTCCGGCGAACGGGCCCAGTACCATATTCCCGCTTTTGTCCCAAACCGCGTAGGAGGTGTTGACATACTGGACATATTGCGTCGTGCCCGGCGCGCCGTCGTTGTCCGGAGGCATGCAGTTGCAGAAGAAGGCGTCGCCCACTCCCAGTCCTTCGAATTCCAGACTGAAGTTCGGCGTCTGCAAGCTCGGAGCATTCTCTGCCGTCTGCAGTACCGGGTCCTTTTCGACCTGGTTGCTCCAAGGGTGGTTGGGATTGTTCTTGTTCTCGATCTCGTGCTCGGAGGGCAAGCTGTATTCTGGGAGCAGCGGCGCGACTTCGCGCAGGAGCGGTCCGGTATCGTGTTTGAATTCCGGGATGACGATGGGCCCCTTGGTCACCACTTTGGATTGTTGAGCGAACGCGGGCAGAGCCAGACAGGCAATCGTCAGGAGCGCCACTGCGGCGAAGCGTTTAGTCGTCATTCGTTCCTCCGTCATTTCTTGTCCCCCACCATTTCGGACGGGTCGTAAACCCCTTCAAGATTCAGTACCAGAACATCATCGGCGTCGAGCTTTCCTTCGTAGGTGCCCCCGCCTTTGATCCCCTTGAACTTTCCCGTACCCCGCATGAGACTCCAGCGGCCCTTCGTGGTAGCCGGACCCTTTTCCGCGAGCACTTGTCCCATGCTTTGCCACGTCAGCTTTTCGCCATTGTCCAAGGTGTCGGTTTCGAAACCGTGGACATGAAGCACGCCTTCCATTTTCTCGGTGAAACTGACCGCCACTCCGTCCTGGGTTTTGGCCCCGGTTTTGGCTCTGGTTTTGCCGCCCATGATCACCAGCGGCTCGGTCCAATTGCACTTGCGTTGTGCCAGCGACAAAGCGTGTCCGGGACGATCCGGAACCTCGATCGAGTACACCAGATCGGGTTTGTCGCAACGAACTTTGCCTTCCACCTTGACAAAGTTTCCGCCTCCATTGGCCTCGGCTGTCTTCAACTCTTTTTCTGCGCCCTTGCCTTTATCTTTGTCGTCTTTCTCCTGAGCATTCACAAAAATAGAAAGTGCAAGCAGTAATAAAAAGAGAGAGTGGAGGCAGGTGCGGGGCCGGAATTTCCTCACGTCAAACATTCGCCAGGTCAACCTCTCTGCGATATTCAACAACGGCAGTGTGTGCTTTTAGCTCAAGAAACGCGAACGGATGCAGGTGCCAAGGAAACCCCACTGGGGTCTTTGGAGGCGACTAGCGCGAATAGTTTTATACCTTGGTTTTCAGGAAAAGGCAACGCAAAACCCGCAGGCGGCGTGATTTGCAACAATTCGGTTTGCAACAATGTTGAATTTGTTTTCACATCGCCAGCTCATCCGCCCAGCAGTGGGGGCGCTTGCCATCGACCACGCTCGGCTTCGAGTTCCGCGGCGACCGTCAGCACGACTTCTTCTTGCCAAGGTCGTCCGACGATCTGCACGCCGATCGGCAGGCCCTCGTCCGAATGGCCCATCGGAACCACCGCGGCGGGAAAGCCCAACAGGCTAAACCACTCGCAATAACTCCAGGCGTCGAGGTACTTCACCGTCTTCCCTTCTACCTGCCACTCCCGTTCGCCATGACGGAATGCGGGGATCGCCGCGGTGGGGCAAATCAGCACGGGATATTTCCGCATTTGCCCCAGAATCTTCTCGCGCACCGCATCGCGTCCCAGCCATGCCGCCAGCAGCGACTCGCCAGTGTGTGCGGGCGCGGTGTTGGTCCAGCCCAGGAACTCGCGCAGAATCGGACTCAGTTCGGATTCGCGCCCACGCAACATGGGCTCAAGAATCATCCCTCCAGCCCGACCGAAGAACTCCCACCATAGCTGGCGCGCTTCTTCGAGGCCCTCGGGACGGAACGGCTCGACCTGAAATCCGCAACTCGATAACAGCGACGCTGCCCGCTTCACCGCCAACCTAGTTTCTCGCGTGACTGGCGTTCGCTCATCGTCTTCGAAGAAACCGATGTTGATACCCCGCACCGCAGTTTCCTGACTCTTGCGCTCGTTGGCCGTAACTTCGACCGGCGCGGAGCAAGGGTCTCCGTCGTCCGAGCCCGCCATCACTTCAAACAGCATTCGCACGTCTTCCACGGTGCGCGCCATCGGCCCGACCACGCCGATCAAGGCAAAGGGCCCGCCAGATTTCGGATAGTGTCCGGTCGAAGGAATGCGTCCGGGAGTCGGCTTCAATCCGCAGATGCCGCAGAAGTGCGCTGGTTCGCGGATCGAACCTCCGCCGTCGCTGCCCACGCCGCCGGCGGAAAGTCCAGCGCCAATGGCGGCGGCCTCTCCGCCGCTCGATCCGCCCGCGGTCCGGGTCAAATCCCAGGGATTGTTCGTGCGTCCATAAAGAAGGTTGTCGGTTTCCCAGGCCATAAGCAGTTCGGGCGTGTTGGTGACGCCAAGAATCACGGCCCCCGCCGAGCGCAGGCGCGCCACCAAAGGCGCATTCTCAGCGGCGATGTATCCCGCACGCAAACGCGTACCGGCCTCACAGCGATGTCCGGCAACATCAATCGCAGACTTGATGGAAACCGGTACACCATGCAGCGGCCCGAGGTCGTCTCCGCCGAGAACCGCTTTCTCCGCCTCGCGCGCCTGGGCAAGCACAGCTTCCGGATTGCAATCGACGAACGCATTCAGACTGGGATTCAGACGTTCGATGCGATCAAGGTGAGCGCGCGCCACCTCGACCGGGGAAACGTCTTTGCGGCGGACCTGTGCTGCGATTTCGCGGGCGGAAAGAAGCACAGATCTCGAAGTCATGAAGGGTGGAAGACGACGCAACGAAATTCAGGATACCAGCGAAGGGGTTCCCTTCGTTGGACTTCGTGCTCATGGCGTCTGGGGTCCCGAGGATTGATCGTTGTCAATGAGCGCTATCGTGTTTACAACACCTACGAATAAACGCAAGGTAAGGATTGGGAAACCGTTCGACTGTTGGGAACCGCGCTTGATGCCCTTCGCCAATCTGCGTCGGAGGAATGTGCAAATGATTCGCAGCGTTCTATTCGCAATTTGTGCTCTGTTTTGGCAGGTGTTCTATTCATAGTCACCGTGACGAAGCTTGATGGAACATGTTCACGCCAGCGCGCCAACGCAGGATCCGCCGGGAGCAGAGTTCGCGCAATCGTCACACTTCAAGAGCAGTATGCGGCGTGACCACAGCAACAACCACGCTCTACCCCGGACTTGGGCCCGGCATGGGCGCGGGTGTGCTTGGCGATGATCGCCACTTGGAAAGTCAGGGAGTGACCCACCTGAATCGAGGTTTAGTTGTTGAAGATGGCCCCAGTGCTATCCAGGGCGCACCTGCCGTCGGGCGGCGCGGCCGATTCCGCCATGTGCGCACTTCGTAATGACTTCCACCATTGCAGCAGAGGCTTCACCTGGGACTCGTACGGCCTGAGGCTCTTTGCGGTCAGGAATTCCATATTTTGGAATTCTTTCTCGCGTGCCACGCTGATGGTGTAAGGATGCAAATCCTCCATCACCAGCGGCGGTTCGCTCCGCGGCACCTTAATCTCGCGAAATTCCTTACGATCGAGGATACCTTCGAGAACCGTCCAGTCGGCGTCCGACAATTGTCCTTCGTAGACTTTGCGTTCGCGATCTTTTCCCAACTTGCGGCTCGCTTTTTCGGCGTGGAAATGGCGGCTCTCAAAAACCAGCATGCAGTAGTGCTCCGTCCCCATGACACCTGGCTGCACCTCAGAGAGCAGAAGCCGCAGCGGCGCACTCTCCGCCGGTTGGGTAGGGCCGGCATTAGCCGCAACAAGGCTGATTCCTAACAGAACATAAAGAATTGTCATCGGACATCTCATTGCACCAGCCTCGGGAGTTGTCGGCCTACCCAGATGCTCATCGCTCGCAGTTCCGGGGTTTCGATTGCGTCAATTTGTTCTTCTTTCCCATGTCTTCCGACCATTTCATGAGAGGGTTAAGTGTCTTCCTGTAGGGTGCTCCGTTGTCCAGGAAAGTATCGATTCCGGACAGGGAGGCTGACGACGACACACCGGAACCCAATCCCGCTTTCACCCGTTCTTTCATCATCGTGAATTGTTGAAACGTTCCGGCCCGAGCGATTTGCACATCTAAGCGCTCGGCTTCGCGGACCACCTGGGTATCGGCGGGAAGGTCCAGCGCTTTGGGCGTCGTGATCTTTTTGAGCTCTTCACCCTCCAGAATTGCCCTCAGCCGTTGCAGATCGTCGGCTGTCAAAGTGCCCTCGGCCGACTTGGCTTTTGGCTTGCCTGGAGTACGTTCGTCTTTTTTCTCGACGAAGTACTTGCCATCTTCGTACACGAGCAGACAGGTGGAGGAGCTGGGAAATTTCCGGGTGTTATCCGGCTGGAGCAGGTTGACGGCGTCCCACGCGTTGTTTCCGCTCGACATTAGATTCGATGCGGTTTCCAACTCCACGTTTAAGCTCTGTATCCGCAGCAACAGCCTGGCTCCTTGGCCGCTGGCGATCTGTGTCAGCAGCAACAGTCCGAGGAGTACTGGCAGTTTCATCCTCACGGGATAACTCGATATACCTGGCATTTCTCTACTCCCTCTTGGAGACCGGAAATTAGCTCCTATGCTAATCCAAAACTCATCGCGCCGCCTCAGGGGGCTGCGTCCGTGCTGGGAACTGCCCTTGGAGGAGGCTAAGGAAGTTACTCGGCAATTTTCTTCTTAAGATCACACAATGTCAATGAAGCGGGTCGCATCGTGATGTGCGGTGATCCTTAGGGCCGCTTCTGACAGCGGGCATTTGTTGTCGATAAATCCCGATAACACTGAACATGATTTCGGCAGGGTTTTGAGTACTGTTAACGGCACCTGTAAGTTCTGCGGTATTGGGTTAATATTAGCGTCAAGATACGGTGGAAAGTTTTGCCACGAGCCCGGAAGGTGGACGTTAGGATATTTTACCCCGAACCGGTCGTTGGTGTAGACGCCGGGTGGAAACAGTTATCGTTGTTGTTGGAGTTCCAGCCTGAGTGGAAAATGAACCGAACGGCAGATTTGGACGCAGGTCTCGATTCGTAATTGCGCGAATCGAGGAAGAAGCAACTCGATCAAGCGCACCGCTCAGCGACGAGCAGCGTTTCTTGCTCAACCACCTACCAAAACGTGACGCGCCTCCGATAATTGAATGCTTCCAGCATGCCGCAAACGCAGAGTCGAGTCATGAGGCCCTTGGTAGAGATGCGGCGAAGACGCATACCAACTGGTGCTCTTCCAAGTCGCTTTTGGCGCGCTCCATCTCGACGTTCTTGTAGGCCGCAAGTTCCGTGCTGACGCGATAGAACGGAGCAGAACAGGCCGCGATGTAGTTGCGGCGTCTTGAGTCAAAAGCTCGCTCCAGATCCTTACACATTGGACAATCCATAGCGATCCCTCCAGCCCTCGAGCAGATTCAAGGGTGTCGGTGCATGGCGGCCTCTTTTACCGCTCCCGGTTGAGAATTTCCCGCTCGGCGTGGAGCCAGTCCTGTTCGTCTTGGCCGGGTTCACGGCCACGCCCTTCATACAACTCATAGGCTCGCTCTCTAATCCTGTCTTGTGCTGGGACGGCATCTGGCATGATCGCCACCTTGCCAGGAGAGCTTTTTGGGCCTACGACGATCTTCGGCTGCGGTTGTTTTTGAGTCTTGAGACTGCTCATGGGGAGACCTTTCCGGGTGCTTCGGAACTAAGGGGGCTTACTTCAGATGAGCTGACTTAGTCCAGGGGACCTGAAAGAGGAGAGGAAGTGCTCACTCAATTTCGACACTACGCTGAATCGTCGGGTTTGTCCAATTTGGGAGGGAGCCGGTTGCGGCGATTCTCGATCTGTTCTTGTTGGCGACTAGCGTTCTGCTTGTTTTCCAGTAGAGTAAAAGAGTTACATCATCACTGGCAAAGGACAAGGAACGAGGAACAGCCTGAGCGTGAAAACCCGGTTAGCAGCGTGTCTTTTCCTGGCGACGGCCCCACTCTGGGCTCGATCGCACAGCCATCCAGCCAAGCAGGAAAATACCTCGGACCCCGGTTACGTCTATGCGCTGACAGCCGCCAACCATTTTCTGCACGCGTGGCAAACGGGAGACTTGGAATCCGGAATGGTCCTGCTCGGCGATCATGTCCGTCGCTCGCAGAACGCCGATAACCTGGAGCAATTCTTTTCGAATGCGAAGGACCGGGCTTTCGAGATCGCGCGCGGTCGTGGACATCGCGGGCGCTACAGCTTCCCGGTCGTGCTCGTCACCGCGGGAGGGTCCCACGTCACCCGCAGGCCGTCCGAAATAATTCTGGTGGACACTGGCAAGAACGACTGGGTGGTGGATAAACTTCCCTAGAAGAATTAAAGCAGAATTTTCTTATTGCAGGAGTTGTATTCATGAAACGGATTCACAAAGTTGCCATCCTCGGCGCGGGCACCATGGGCGCCCGTATCGCCGCACACTTCGCCAACGCGGGAGTGCCTTCCTTGCTGCTCGATATAGTGCCTCCAGACGCACCCCCAAATGCCGACGGTCCCGCGCGCAACCGGTTCGCGGCCGCCGGACTCGATGGCTTAAGAAAGTCGAAGCCCGCTGCGTTTTTCGAAGCGTCGCTCGCGCGCCTCGTCACCATTGGGAATTTCGAGGACGACCTGAAACGTTTGTCCGAGGTGGACTGGATTATCGAGGCCGTCGTGGAGAACCTCGAGATCAAACGTTCGCTGCTGAAGAAGGTGGAAGCGATCCGCAAACCGGGCACCATCGTCACCACCAACACCAGCGGGCTTCCCGTAGCGAAAATCGCCGAGGGCTTTTCCGCAGACTTCCGGCGCTCGTGGTTCGGCACGCATTTCTTTAATCCGCCGCGCTATATGCGCCTGCTCGAATTGATCCCCACCCCGGAAGCCGACCCCGCGCTGATCGACGCCGTCACCCACTTCTGCGACGCGCAACTCGGCAAGGGGGTCGTGCTGGCGAAAGATACTCCCAACTTCATTGGCAATCGCATCGGCACATTTTCCGTGCTCAACGTAATGCGGCTCATGCAGGAAATGAACCTGACCGTCGAAGAGATCGACGCGCTCACCGGCTCAGCCGTGGGCTGGCCGCGCTCGGCCACCTTCCGGACCATCGATCTGGTGGGCCTCGACATCCTCGGGCACGTGGTCAAGAACATGACCGAGAACGTGCGCGACGAGCGCAGTGAATTGCAGATTCCCGCATTCTTCCGCCAGATGCTGGAACGCAAGTGGCTGGGCGACAAGACCAAGGGCGGCTTCTACAAGAAGCTCAAAAGCGGTGACGGAAAAGAGGACGAGCGCATGGCGCTCGACTGGAAGACGCTCGAATACCATCCCCGGCAGAAGCCAAAATTCGCCGCGCTCGATATGGCGAAAAACGTCGAAGAGACGGGAGCGCGCCTGCGAATGTTGCTCGGTCTCGATGGCGGCGCGCCGCAGAAGCCCGACAAAGCAAGCGCTTTCCTTTGGGCGTCGCTCTCCGACCTGTGGACCTACTGCGCTAATCGCATTCCCGAGATTTCCGATTCCATCGTTGAGATCGACCGCGCCATGCGCATGGGCTTCAACTGGGAACTCGGGCCCTTTGAACTCTGGGACGCGGCAGGCGTGGAAGCAACCGTAGCTCGCATGAGGAAAGAGGGACACCCAGTCGCAGGTAATGTAGAAAAACTGTTAGCCGCCGGAAACAAGTCCTGGTACGCCGACGATTCGAAGGCCGCATCGGGGCGCAAGCACTGGGATCTAGCGACGAACAACTGGCAACCGTCAACTGTTCCCGACGGAGTCTGGTCCGTCGAAGTCGCAAAGAGGTCCAACGGCGTGGTCAAGAAAAATCCCGGAGCATCGCTGGTTGACCTGGGCGACGGTGTGGGCTGCATCGAGTTCCATTCCAAGATGAACGCCCTCGGCGCCGACATTATTTCGCTGGTCCTCCAGACGCTGAAGCCGGGCGGCCCGGGCGACGGCTTCGACGCCTTTGTCATCACCAACGACGCGCAGAATTTCTCCGTCGGCGCGAACGTGATGCTGCTGCTCATGTCAATCCAGGAGGAAGAGTGGGACGACGTTGACCTCGCCATCCGTCAGTTTCAGGGCATGACGCAGGCCATCAAGTTCTCCCCTAAACCAGTGGTGGCCGCGCCCTTCGGGATGACGCTGGGCGGCGGTTGCGAAATCTCGCTGCATGCTGCCGCTCGCCAACCGCACTCCGAACTCTACATGGGGCTGGTCGAAGTCGGAGTCGGCCTGCTTCCCGGAGGCGGCGGCTGCAAGGAAGTGTTGCTGCGCGCAGTGGACAGCGCCGCGTCGATTCGTCCCGATGCTCGCGCTGATTCGGTGGAACTGCTCGAGGCCATGAAGAAAGCTTTCGAGGCCATCGCCATGGCGAAAGTCTCCACCTCGGCACACGAAGCCCGCGGCATCGGGTTCCTGTCGACTTCCGACCGCATCACCATGAACCGCGAGCGCGTTCTCTCTGACGCCAAAGCGCGCGCCCTCGAACTGGTACGCGCAGGCTATGAGCCCCCTGTAATGCGCACCGACATTCCCGCCCCGGGCGAGAACATCCTCGCCGCCCTCAAACTGGGAGTCCACATGATGCGGCAGGGTGAGTTCATCAGCGACCACGACCAGAAGGTAGGCACGAAGATCGCCGAGATACTTTGCGGCGGAAATGTCACGCCCGGCACGCCCGTCAGCGAACAGTACTTGCTCGATCTGGAACGAGAAGCCTTCAAGTCCCTGTGCGGAGAAAAGAAGACGCAGGAGAGAATTCAGTTCACGCTGAAAACTGGCAAGCCGCTGCGAAATTAGTTTGAGATGTACTTTCACTTAAATGCATATTGCGCGGTGTTTATGACATATCTCGACGCAGATGAAGTTTGGACCCAGGAAGAACTGCGCGAGGGGTATTCCGCGATGGCAAAAGATGCGGCGCGCGAGCGCGAGGCGGAGGAGTGGTCCGAAGAACTGATCGGCGATCCCTCCGCGGAGGGTGAACGCGCAGCAACAGCGATTTACTTTGAAAGCGTCCGGTCCAGCGAGAACGCGCCCGCCCCGCGCAGCAGCAGCGCCGCAGCCATGGCGAGCGCCAGCAGATGGTATTCGATTCCCTCGCCCTTCTGCGTCCCCATCCAGTTCATGAAGAAGCCGTTCTGCAGGTGAACCATAAAGATCGCTCCGATCATCAGGCCGGCAACTCCGAGAGAAGCAATGCGGGTGAAGAGTCCCAGAATCAATCCCAGTCCGCCAAAGAATTGAGCGCAGATAATCAGCAACGCAGCCGGAGCGGGAATTCCCATGTGCGCATAGCCTCCCATGGAGACCTGAAAACCATCGCCACCAAACCAGCCCAGCATCCTTTGCGCCCCATGAGCGCAGAACACCACTCCGAGAACTACGCGCAAAGTGGTCAGGCTCACGTCGTTGCTTGTGCCCATCAGCTTCTTCACCATTGCTTCCTCCTGGCAGGACCTGGCCCTTCCCGCGCACCATGATTCGCGCACCATGATTCACTGTTCCCGCTGGCTGCGCAACCCGTCAGCCAACCTTCCCGAGAAAATAAGCCGCGTCCCGGAAGCGGGGTATAATTTCAACACTAGACCCCTCGAAGGACGGTACAAAACAAATGTCCGCAGGCAATGGTACAAACGGCAGTGCTTTGGACGCGGTTCTGAAACCGCGGGCGGAGTGGCTGGCGAAGCGCAGGACTGAGAACAAAGACGGCAACTTCTCGCAGATGCATTACGCGCGCCGCGGCGTGATCACCGACGAGATGCAATACATCGCCTACCGGGAAAAGATCGCGCCGGAACTGGTGCGCGATGAAGTCGCTCGGGGCCGCATGATCATCCCGGCCAACATCAACCATCCGGAACTTGAGCCGATGGCGATCGGCGTAGAGTCGCTCTGCAAGATCAACGCCAACATAGGCAACTCGGCCGTCACGTCGAACGTAGAAGAAGAGCTCAAGAAGCTGCACACCGCCGTCCACTACGGCGCCGACACGGTGATGGATCTCTCGACCGGCGGCGACATCCACACTATTCGCGAGGCCATCATCCGCCACTCGCCCGTCCCCATCGGCACGGTTCCAATTTACGAAGCGATCTCGCGAGTAAAGCGAGTGGAAGATCTAACCGCAAGGGTGATGCTCGAAGTGATCGAAGAGCAAGCGCAGCAGGGCGTGGATTACATGACCATCCACGCCGGCGTCCTCATTCAATATGTGCCCATGGTTTCGAAGCGCATCACCGGAATCGTCAGCCGAGGCGGCGCGATTCTAGCCCAGTGGATGACGCACCACCACAAGCAGAACTTCCTCTACGAATGCTTCGAAGACATCTGCAAGATTTTCGCGAAGTACGACGTAAGCTTCTCCCTAGGAGACGGCCTGCGTCCCGGCTGTCTGGCCGACGCCAGCGATGAAGCGCAGTTCGCCGAACTAAAAACCCTGGGCGAACTAACCCGCATAGCCTGGAAGCAAGACGTGCAGGTCATGATCGAAGGCCCCGGCCACATTCCGATGCACAAGATCAAGGAGCAGGTGGAAAAAGAAAACGAGTGGTGCGACGAGGCTCCGTTCTACACCCTCGGCCCGCTGGTCACCGACATCGCTCCCGGCTACGACCACATCACCTCCGCCATAGGAGCGGCCATGATCGGATGGTACGGCGCGTCGATGCTCTGCTACGTCACGCCAAAAGAACATCTCGGCCTGCCCAACGAAAAAGATGTGAAAGACGGAATCATCGCCTACAAGATCGCCGCCCACGCCGCCGACGTAGCCCGCCAGCGTCCCGGAGCCCGCGACCGCGACGACGCCCTAAGCTACGCCCGCTACAAGTTCGATTGGGAGAAGCAGTTCGAACTTTCACTCGATCCAGAGACCGCCCGCTCCATGCACGACGAAACTCTGCCGCAGGAACAATACAAGTCCGCCGCCTTCTGCTCCATGTGCGGCCCAAAGTTCTGCTCCATGAATTACTCCAGCAAAGTGGACGAATATAACAAGCAGGTGCATGGGCTGGAGAAGAAAGACTACTCGGGGTTGGTGGAGAAGTTAGTCACAATCAAGTAAGTCATCCGGAAAAGTGGCCTACCCTTTCACTCATAAACTATCGAGGGTGCCCCGTCCTTGTCGCGTTTTCTGCGACAGGGCGGGGATTTTGACTTCCTATCCCCACCACGACTCCCATGTGGGACGCTGAAGCCGGTCGAACCGTGCCTGCGGAAGAAGTCCGACGCCTCTTGCCTGAACTCCACGCCTACCAGGACGCTCTGGTTCGCAAGGGCCTGGAAGAGATGAGGAGAGGCCGCGTCGCAAGCCACGAGGAAGTGGTAAGGCGCCTCACGCGGAGACCTTCCAAGCGTTAACTTGTTGCATCGCAAATCATCCGTGTTCGAAATCCCTTGACTTAAGACCTCTCGTGCGCCACGATAAAGATCTGATTGGGGCAGTTTCGAGGTGCATCCGTCAATTAAGACGGCCCTCGAAGCTGCCCCAAACCCATTTTCAGCACTCTTTGACAAACTAAGTGCTTATTTCGGAAGATTTTGACTATAAGTCCCTTGAACCCAAAGATTTTGGGCGTTTTAGCCTGTAACTCTATAATTCCAATAGGCAGGGGGAGGGGGGCACCCGGTACTAAATGGTAACGAACCGGACTGAGCAGGTGAACTAAGCATAGAATAGCGGGTTACCCGCGAGGCCAAAAGGAGATTCCACTTCCGATGTCACAGTATGAAGAACTCCTGGAAGAATTTGAGGCGAACGGCGTCTCCGCCGATGGGGTGAAGTCTCTGATGCAGCACATCGCCCAGCGCCTCCATGAAGCGATGGCGCGTTACAACTGGGTTGGCTTTTACTTAATGGAAGCCCCCACTTTCAAAGCTCTGGTGCTGGGACCCTACGTCGGCAGCTTTATGCCCACCCTGCGCATCCCCCTCGACAGAGGATTGTGCGGAGCGGCGGCCACTTCCGGAAGGGCCGTCGTAATCAACGATGTTAAGGCCGATCCTCGCTACCTTGGGTCGGATCTCGTCAAATCCAATATGGTGGTGCCGATCTTCGTGAAACAACGGGTGGTGGCGGAGCTGTGTATCGAGAGCTACTTTGCGGATACCTTCAATTCACCAGAGCAGAAATTCATCGAGTCCTGCGCCGCCCTGGTCGGCCGGTATATGCAAAAAGAGGCGGCGGGAAACGCGGGCGCCTCGCACTAGGGGGCGCAGTCTACTGTGCCGCCTTTGGAGCGGGCTTGCGGAGGTAGGTAGCCTTACTCGCTGCGATCACCGCGCCGCGAGGTTTGCGGGAGCTTGGATGCTGGCGGGCGAAACGCTTGGCTGGCTTGGCTTTCGGGGCGGGCTGGCGGAAAGCACGCGGCTCGAAACTCTTGTCGAGGTAAGTGACGGTGTCGCGCGCGATCAAGTCGTCACCGTGCCTGGGCGGGATTCTGGCCCGAGGGTTTGCGGTCGCGGCTCCGTCTTTCGCGACTGACGATTCCTTCGGCGCGGGGCCGCGATTGCCATCCGATTTTGCGGCTGGTGGCGTCGCCAGCAACGGAACTTGACCCGAGTCTCCATCGGACTCCACGGCGCTCGACAAGTTCACCTCGGTTGACGCTGCCGCGACTTTCTCTGCGGACAGCGTTGCGGAACCCTGCGCCGCAGCTTTCCCGGTCCGGCGCATGCTGAACCCGAGAACCACGGCCAGCAGTACTACGCTGGCAAAGGTCAGCGCCGCGCGCCCAAGCCATCCCGCCGACCGATCGCGCCGCGACGACGACTGCCGTGACCGGGCAATCGTGGGGTGGGCATTCGTTGACTGGGCAATCGTTGGCCGAGCAACGGCGGAGTCGTCGACCGCAAAATAGCCTGGTGGGTCCATCGGCGGTGGTGGCGACGGCTCCGGCGGCAGGATCGGACGCGCGCCCTGTTCGGTGTCGAATCCGGGAACAGGTTCGGGACAGAGCGGAATTCCGGCGGTTGGGGAGACGGCTTTGGCCGCCAGTTGTGGAGCCTCCGCAGGCAACTCCACATCTTCGATGCTTTGCTTGGCCTTGAAGCTGACGGGCGCTTTCGGAAAGAGAACCGCGTCGCCAGGCTCCGGTGGCCTGCGAATGAAGTCCACCATCGGCGCTTTCAGATGATGCACAAATTCAAGCGAAGCCGACCGCTCGCCATTGTATGCTCCCACGCTCGCAACCAACCGATCCCCGGGGCCGGCTTCGACCCGCAATTCCAGATCGGCGATATTGTCGGGGACTCGGTCGGGAGAAACAATCTCGACAGCGTAGCCGCGGGCAAGCAGATCCAGCGCCAGCTCTCGCGAGCACGCCTGCGAGCGTGTAATGATTCTTGCCAGTGCCATAGCTCGTGTCTCGGCGTTTCCCCTGCCGTACAGGTGAGGCGCAGCCTTCTAGCCGCGTTTAGCGGTATTGCTCTAGAACCACAACGGCGCGGTTCAAGGCAGCCGTCAGCGCTGCGATTTGTTGTTCAGTCCGGCGAAGATCCCCACGATCGATCGCCTCGTTCACACCAGGAATCACCACGGCCGCGTACCCGGTGTACTGTCCCGGGGCGTAAATGGCATGGTGAAACCACGGACGGTTGGGCAGCCCCTCTGGAATCAGCAGCGCCCGCTCCGCTTCCCGAAGTTTAGCATTCATGCGATCTGGCGCCGCAGGCATTTTCCGCTGCTTTTGTAAAATCTTTGCACCCGCTTCCTGCAGGTGATGCGCGCCTTCCAAGGCTGCGGAAAAGTCCGGCGCCTTGTCTCCGAAGCGGTCTTTACTCTTGTTCCGGGCAGAGTCTAGATAGACTAGAATTTCCTTCCCGTAGTTTTCGTAGTCATAAGGAAGCACGTCGGCGCTCGACATGCGCAGCACTTCCAAACCGTAAACGCGGGCCATCTCCTGCTCGTACAGAAAGTCGGGATCGCCGAATTTCTTGAACCAGGCGAAGTTATCGAACACCGAGTGATACACGCCATAATCGCCGCTCGAAGTGACATCAGTGGAAGGCACGCCCAGATGCTGCAGGAACACCGAGTAGTCGGAACCGCTGCCTAGGTCGCCGACTGGCACATCGTCTTGCATCGCGGCCGGCGGCGGCCGGAAAGTGCTGGTTTCGCCCGACCGCGAGTTCTCCGCACTCGGCTGGCTCTTCTTCTTCCACGCGTCGTAGACGGTTCCGCCTTCGGGCGAAGGCACTGCTTTTGCGATCTCGCGAATAAACTCTTTCAGTGTGGGCACGCCCGAGGCTCCGAACTTCTTGCCCGATACTGCGACGTCCATGTTGAAATAAGCGGCCGCGTTCGCGAGATCCTGCGTGTGATCTTCGCCCCACTCGGTGGAACCGATCAGTCCTTCTTCCTCCGCGTCCCAGCTTCCGATGACAAGCGTCCGCTTGGGCTTCCATCCCGACTTCAGCAGCTCTCCCAACCCATGCACCGCCTCCAGCATTGCCGCCGTGCCGCTGTTCGGATCCACCGCTCCATACACCCAGGCATCGCGATGATTGCCTGCCACTACCCATTCGTTGGGCGAAGATGTTCCCCGAATTTTGCCCATGACATCCCAAATGGTGCGGAACTGGTAGTCCTGCTTAAGGTGCATCTTCACTTTCGCGGGGCCCGGACCCACGTGGTAAGTAAACGGCAGCGCGCCCTGCCACTCGCGCGGAGAGGCTGGCCCGCCGAGGTGTTCGAGAATCGGCGAGGCATCGGCATACGAAAGCGGAGTGACGGGAATCTTCGGCAACTGTTCGGATGCGGCGGGAGACACGCGCTTCGAATCCGGCAGAGCGGGAGTGGATGCCACGCCCGGTGTAGTCGGGTCTCCGGGAAACTGGAACATGAATCCGATCGATCCGCGCTGCACGCCGCTCGCCGGACGCCACGGGCCTTTCGGATAGGCGTCGCCGCGGTAGTAGCCATCGTCTCTCGGGTCGGAGTAAATGATGACTCCGGCCGCGCCGCGCTCCTGCGCCACGAATGCTTTCACGCCGCGGAAATTCTCACCGTAACGGACAATGACGATCTTGCCGCGCACATCGACATTCATCTGCTTGAGCTTGTCAAAGTCAGCGGGCGAACCGTAGTTTGCATAGACAACTTCCGCTTCGGCGTCGCCCGAGGGCGACATGCCGTTGTACGGCATCACAATGCGCGGGTCGTCCTGAAACGGATCACCGTCGACGTGCTCGGGCCGCGGCCCATGCATTTCCACGCCGTCGGGCGCGGTCAGGTCCACCCGAATCTCCGCCGGATAGTTCAGCCACACTCTATATTCGACGATCTCGGTGTCCAATCCAGCCTCGCGAAACTTCTTCGCCACATACTCGGCGGTCGCTTTGTCCTCGGGAGAACCAGCGATGTGCGGCGCTTCGGTCAAAATGCGCAAATGCTCTTCCGCCAGCTTGGGATCGGGCACGGCCAAGAACCTCTTTTCGACCTCCCGCTCAGCGGCCACATCGCGGAACCCACTGATGGACCAGTTGTCCGTCTGCTCTTTACTAAGTTGATTCTTACCAGGTTGATCTTTCTGTTTGTCGGCATGATCAAACGCTTGCAGGGTCGAACCCATCAGCACGAAGAACAGAACAGCACCCGAAAGAAGTCTCATGAAGCTCCTTCAAGAAAACATGATTCAGAGTTTTTCCAGCACCGTCAGAACTTCCTCCACCGGCGCAGCTTGGTCCTGGGCGTAGGTCTTGCGGAAGGCGACGCTTCCGCTGCGATCGACGATTACCACCGCCCGATCGCTCGAGCCCGCGCCGTCACCGGATTTTGCTCCGGACTTGCGCAAAACCCCGTAGCGCTCCGAGACTTCTCCGTGCGGCCAGAAATCGCTGCACAACGGGAAGTCGAAAGGGCCGATCGCGCGTTCCCAGGCGGTGGTGTTCATAATGGATTCCACCGTAATGGCCACGATCTCCGCTTTGCTCGCCAGCACTCGCGCACGTTGCAGTTGGTAGCTGATCAACTGGGCCGCGCTCGTTTCCTGCCAGTTAAACGGATAGAACGCCAACACTACACTTTTCTGTCCGTGATACGCGCTCAGACGCAATGATTTCTTGACTCCCGCAACCAGCGCCGGCAGTTCGAAGTCCGGCGCTCGATCCCCGACGCCCGGCGTTCCGTTCTCGATCACCCCGCGTAAACGGTCTTCCTTCATAAACCAGCTTGATCAAGCAGGCATAAGACCCGGCACAACCCCGCCACGAAATCAAGATTGTACCGTGCGGAGGGAGTCGCCGTTGGAACGCGTTACACTAAAGAGCAATGACTCAATCGCCAACGACTCGTTTTTCCGATCGGGTGGAGAACTACGTCCGCTATCGCCCGGGATATCCGCCTGAGGTTCTCGGCCTTCTGCGCACCGAGTGTGGATTGCAACCGAGTCACATCGTAGCTGACATCGCGGCCGGCACGGGCCTGTTTACCCGCCTTCTTTTGGAAAACGGAAATTCCGTTTTTGCGGTCGAGCCCAACACGGAGATGCGCGAAATGGGTGCCCATCAACTCGAGTCGCATGACCGGCTGGTATCCGTTGCCGGTACGGCCGAGGAAACAACGCTACGCTCGGCCTCCGTCGATTTCGTCACCGCCGCCCAAGCCGCGCACTGGTTCGACTTGCCTCGCGCCCGCGCGGAATTCGCCCGCATTCTGCGGCCGGAGGGATGGTGCGTACTGATATGGAATGAACGCCGCACCGCAACCACGCCTTTTCTGCGCGACTATGAGCAGCTCCTGCTGACCTACGGCACCGACTATAAGGAAGTGCGCCACGAACGCACGACCGCCTTGATCCACAACTTCTTTGCGCCCGCGCGGTGCGTAGAGCGCGGGTTCAGCCTGTGCCAGCAGTTCGACTACGAAGGCACTGCCGGACGATTGTTGTCTTCCTCGTACGCGCCGCTCGAGGGTCATTCCAGCCACGCGCCGATGATGCAGGAACTCCAACGGATTTTTCAGTCCCATGCCATAGATGACAAGGTCGGATTCGAATACAACACGCGGGTGTACTACGGGCATTTGTAATTGGTAATTTGTAATTTGTAATTCACAACGCCGGGTTTCAAATTACCAATTACAAATCCTATGTCTGACTCAAAATCGTTCCACATGTCTCCGGAGGAGTTCCGCCGCCAGGGCCACGCCGTCGTGGACTGGATCGCCGACTACCATTCCCGCATCGAAAGCTTCCCGGTTCTGTCGCGCGTGCAGCCGGGAGAAATTCGCTCCAAACTTCCGCCTGACGCGCCCGAGCATGGCGAAGCTTTCGACCAGATTCTCGGCGACCTCGAGCGCGTCGTCCTTCCCGGCATCACCCATTGGCAGTCGCCGAACTTCTACGCCTACTTTCCCGCGAACGCCTCTGGGCCGGCCATTCTCGGCGATCTCGTTTCCTCCGGACTGGGCGTACAAGGTATGCTCTGGTCCACCAGCCCAGCGTGCACCGAGCTTGAAACGCACGTGCTCGATTGGCTGGTACCCATGCTCGGCCTGCCGGAAAAATTTCTCTCTACCGGCGCCGGCGGCGGGGTGATTCAGGACACCGCGTCGAGCGCTTCGCTGTGCGCCCTGCTGGCCGCCCGCGAGCGTGCAACAAAGTTCAGCAGCAATCGCAAAGGCTGCGATGGACGCCTGACGGCTTACTGTTCCACCCAAACGCACTCCTCCGTTGAAAAAGCAATGAAGATAGCAGGCATGGGCTCGGACAACCTGCGCCAGATTGAAGTGGACAAGAACTTCGCCATGCGCCCCGAAGCACTGGCGCGCCAGATCGAGCGAGATATCAAGGCCGGCCTGATTCCCTGCTTCGTCTGCGCAACCGTGGGCACAACATCTTCGAACGCGATCGATCCCGTGCGCGAAATTGCCGGCATCTGCCGCGACCACAATCTGTGGCTGCACGTCGACTCGGCCATGAGCGGTACCGCTGCGCTCTGCCCGGAATTCCGCTTCATCAACGATGGCGTCGAATTCGCCGACAGCTACTGCTTCAATCCGCACAAATGGATGTTCACCAACTTCGATTGCGACTGCTTCTACGTCGCTGACCGTAAGCACTTGATCCAAACGCTCTCCGTCCTGCCGGAGTACCTGCGCAACCAGGCTACGGAATCCGGAGCCGTCATTGACTATCGCGACTGGCACATCCAACTCGGCCGGCGGTTTCGTTCTCTTAAGCTTTGGTTTGTGATTCGGCACTACGGGATCGAAGGCCTGCAACACCACATCCGCGAGCATGTGCGCCTGGCCCAGCAATTTGCCGTCTGGGTGCGCGACGATTCACGCTTTGAACTTGCGGCGCTCGCTCAGCTCAATCTCGTCTGCTTCCGGTTGCGCGCGGGCGATCAGGCCAATCAGCTTCTGATGGATCGGCTGAATGGCAGCGGCGACCTGTATCTCACGCATACCAAGCTCGATGGCAAACTAACGCTTCGATTCTGCGTCGGCCAAACCAACACTCAGGCGCTCCATGTGGAACGAGCCTGGCAGCGAATCCAGCAAGAGACTGGAGAGCTCGGGAGTTCCTGAACCTTCTACTGAATCTGAATCACCCTCTCCGAACTGCCGGCTTTGATTTCCTCCACTCGCGCCGCCACCTTGCGGGCGAATGCGCACAGCGACTTCGCGGAGGGCGAGTCCTCTCCCTGAAGCACGGCCGGAGTGCCGCCGTCGCCGGACTTTCGAATCTCGGGATCAAGCTCGACGCCGCCGAGGTAGGCGATGTCGAATTGCTTCGCCGTCTTCTCCGCGCCGCCGCGCGAGAAAATGTCGATTTCATGCTGGCAGTGCGGATAGACGAAGTAACTCATGTTTTCGTGGGCCGCATCAACGTGGAAAGTGTAACGCGGGTTGTCTTTTGAACCTTGACACGAAATAACCGGGGGTGCGCCACTTCTCACGCTTTTTGAGAAGTGGCCTGCCGGACTGGCCTGCCCCCATTTTCCGCGCACGGGATCATACGACGTTTTGGAAGTGAGACAGAAAGTCTGCTGCTATCTCTCGCAGCGCAAGACCGGAAATGACCATGCCGATGGTAGAAGAATTTCGCATCTAGGTGTATTATGCATCTAACAAGTAAAATCAACCGAACTCGACGTCCTCCGCGCGGTGGAAGCCTGTGGTGCTGTTTGGAAGGATGCCTATCCCCAGATCGTCCAAACCGTAGCCGGTTGGCTGGGTGGTGGCAAGATGGACGTCGCTCAGGCGGCTTAAGGGAATATCGAAGAATTGGACCTGCTAATCGAAATATTCCCCGCTGGAAGCCGGCTTTGGTCCGGCAGAGCCGGGGAGGAAAGAAGGAGCGTAGTCATGAAATCCTGGATGTCGCTACTGATGGGAGTAAGCCTCGCGTTCACATTCGCAACCACGGCCGCCCTCGCTCAAGGTCGAGGATACGGCACAGGAACGTCCATGTATGACCCAAAGACCGAAGTAACGGTTAAGGGAACCATCGAAGATGTTCAACAACAAACAGGCACAAGAGGCTGGAGCGGCACGCACCTGGTCCTGAAAACCGACGCCGCAACGTTCGACGTCCATGTCGGTCCCTCGTCGTACATCGCCCAGCAGAAGTTCACGTTTGCCAAGGGGGACATGATTGAGGTCGTAGGGTCCAAGGTCACGATCGCCGACAAGGAAGCCCTGCTCGCACGGGAGATCACAAAGGACGGGAAGACTCTGGTTTTGCGCAATGCTCAGGGCATCCCGCAGTGGTCCCGCGGACCACGCCGTGGCAACTGATGCCGGCGTGAGCAGAAAATAGAGGGAGAGGCTTCGAGATATACTGCGCGGGGAGCCAGCTTCAGCTCCTACTGAATCTGAATCACGCTCTCCGAACTGCTGGCTTTGATTTCCTCCACCCGCGCCGCCACATTGCGGGCGAACGCGAACAGGGACTTCGCATGGGATGAGTCCTCTCCCTGGAGCACGGACGGAGCGCCGCTGTCGCCTGACTTGCGAATATCGGGATCGAGCTCGACGCTTCCGAGGAAGGCGATGTCGAATTGTTTCGCCGTCTTTTCCGCGCCGCCGCGCGAGAAGATATCGACTTCGTGCTGACAGTGCGGGCACACGAAGTAACTCATGTTTTCGACCATGCCGACGATATCCACCTTCATCTGGCGGAACATCTCGATGGCCTTGCGCGCATCCTGCAGCGCTACGTCGGAGGGTGTGGAGACCACGATGGCGCCGGTCAACGGCACAGTCTGAATCAGCGAGAGCGCAACATCGCCGGTTCCCGGAGGAAGATCAATGACCAGATAGTCGAGCAGTCCCCACTGCACCGATCCCAAAAACTGCTTGATGATCGAATGCAGCATGGGACCGCGCCAGATCAGCGGCTTGTCTCCTGGATTGAGGAAGCCGACCGAGATGACTTTAAGCCCATGTGAATTGATGGGCGCGATATGGCCTTCGCCGATCACTTTGGGTTGCTCGCTGGTGCCGAGCATGAGCGGGACGTTGGGACCGTAGACGTCGCCGTCGAGTAGTCCTACTTTGTGGCCCATCTTACTGAGGGCGATTGCCAGATTGACGGCGAGCGTGGTCTTGCCGACTCCGCCTTTGCCGGAACCGACGGCGATGATGGCGTTGACACCAGGAAGAGGTTGCGGAGTGGGCTGTTGCTGGCCGGGAAGATGGGAATGCGTGCTCATCGTTTGATTATACGGGAGGAAGAGGACTAGCGATGTCAACGGATTGCAGAGGTCAGAGGTCAGATTGCAACGATACGAGCAACCATTGCAGAGGTCAGACGTCAGATTGCAGAGGTAAAAACCCTAGGGCCCACAGTGCCGTTTGCGTCGGGGTTGTTCACTTCTGCAAGCTGACCTCTAACCTATGACCTCAATGCTACCTCTGCAATCGCTAGTAGTGTCCTTCTCCCAATTGCACCTTGCCGCGAAACATGCGATAGACGAAGACAAAATACGCCATCGCGAGCACCGCGCCCAACGTCCACCAAACCAAGCCGACGCTCAGTCCGTACCTGCCGGCGGCAGTGTTGTAGATGGTGAGGTCGTATTGGTGGTCGCGGGCGGGCAGGACCGCGGGATAGAGCGCAAATGCCGCGCCCACCAGCATGAAGGTGATATAGAGGCTGGAGGCAACGAACGCGAGTTTTTCTTTGCCCTTGGGATTGGCCCAGAGCATGACGGCCAGGCTGGCAACCACGGCGACCGGAACCAGAATCCCCACCTTGTGCTTCCCGTAGTTCGCCATGATTTCGGGGCGAATGAAATAAGTCGCCACCAGGGAAATGCAGGTTAGAAAGAATTGCAGAGGCCAGCAAAGCAAAGCGAAACCACGGGCGCGCCGTCCGAGGTCTTCGTCGGTCTTGAGGGCGACATAGTAAGAACCGTGCGCGGCCAGGGTTACTAACGCCATTACGCCGATGAGTATCGTATACCAATCCAGGATGCCCGTCTGCGGGCCGAGTTTGAAGTCAGTCCAGAGCGGCTCAAAGAAATAGCCGGTTGCATCGAGCGGAACTCCGCGCACCACGTTGCCCAACGCCGCGCCGAAAAACACCGCCAGCAAAATGCTGGAGACGCTGAAGACCGTGTCGAAGAAGTCCTGCCAGACTTGACTTTCGATGTGAACGCGGAATTCAATGCCGACGGCGCGCAGTATCAGGAGCCACAAGACAATGGTCAGCGGGAGGTAAAACCCGCTAAAGCTCGACGCATACAGCTGAGGAAAGGCGAAGTACAAAACGCCGCCGGCCGCCAGTAGCCAGACTTCATTGCCATCCCAGACCGGGCCGATCGAGCGCAGTACGCGGCGCCGTTCGTCGTTCGTTTTGGCCGCAATCAGATAGATCGCACCCGCGCCAAGATCGAATCCGTCGAGCACAACATAGGTCGCAACCATGACTGCGACAATCCAGAACCAAAGGCTCGCCATGTTACTTTGCCTCCTTGGCCGGTCCGGATACTGGGCCGTGCTCAATTTCGCGCCGCAGCAGGAACAGTCCCAAAATGCCGAGCACCATATAAATGCCCATGAAGCCCAACAGAGTAAACATGCCGTTGCCCGCCGAGACAACCTTGGAGTAGCCGGCTTCGGTGCGCATCAGTCCATAGATCAGCCAGGGCTGGCGGCCGAGTTCGGCGGTCATCCACCCGGCAGTATTGGCGATATATGGAAATGGGGCTGCCAGCATCAGGATCCAGAGCATCCACCTGGCGTTAAACAGTGTGCCGCGCCACAGCAGGAACAGCGCGAGGATCATGACTGCGACAAAGAACGTCCCCAGGCCAACCATGATGTGATAACTGTAATAAAGCAAGGGAATGTTACCCGGCCAGTCTTGCTTGGGAAAGCGTCGAGTCCGCGGACATTGGCATTCCAGCGCCTGGTAAGTCAGCATGCTCAGCATTCCCGGAACTTCAATCGGGTTATCGATCTTGCCTTGTCGTTCGTTAGGTTGACCTACAATCACTAATGGTGCGGCGGACTGGCCCTGAAACAATCCCTCCATCGCCGCCAGAGTCACGGGCTGCAGGTCGGCGACCATTTTGCCTTGCCGGTCGCCGGTCGGAAAAATCTGCAGAACGCTGAACACGCAGCCGGCAATGACTCCAGCCTTTACGAAGATGCGAGCGTGCGCCGTCCACTTGCCGGAGAGCAAATAGAACGCGCCCACCGCCGTCATGATGAACGCTCCCGTAATCGCCGCTCCGCTCATGTTGTGCGCGTATTGCCATCCGGCCCAGGGATTCAGCACAAAATGCCAGAAACTGGCCAGTTGCAAGCTCCCATCCGCGGCCGTGAAATAGCCGACGGGATGCTGCATGAAAGCGTCGGTGGCGATGATGAAATAGCCCGACAACCAGGAACCCACAAAGACAGCGACGGCAGACAGCCAGTGCGCTTTCGGGCTCAGCCGCTTCTCTCCATAGAGAAATAATCCGAGGAACGCCGACTCGAGGAAGAAGGCAAACATGCCTTCCATGGCCAGCGTCTGACCGATGACGCCGCCCGCGAATCGCGAAAAGAGCGACCAGTTGGTGCCGAACTCAAATTCCATCGGAATGCCGGTGACAACACCCAACACGAAATTGATGCCAAAAATCTTTCCCCAGAAGCGGGCCGCCTCGTGGTACACGGGATCGTTGCGCCGCAAACCAATCGTCTTGAGCACAACGATCAGCAGAGCAAGACCCATGGTGAGCTGCGGGAAAAGATAGTGAAACGTGGCGGTGAAGGCGAACTGCAGGCGGTGAACGAAGAGTGCGCTGTCCATAAGTAAGGTCTCACGCCGAGTTGTCAGTTATCAGTTGTCAGTTGTCAGTTGTTATGCATCTAGCCGCTCATGTTGCCAATAAACTTGCTTCGTATCAGGGTATCGCTTTAGCGATACCGCAAGTTCTCCAAAATCCAAGCCCCTTTAGGGGCCGGGCGTCGAAGGTCGCTAACCCCGACCCTCGATTCTGCGCGCCGATTCCTTGCGGCGCAACTCCCGGCGGTGCGCGGCATCTTCGTAGCGGCGCTTTTCTTCCGCGGTCTCGGGAATGACAGGCGGAACCGCCATCCGATTTCCCGCAGCATCCACGGCCACAAAGGTCAGATAGGCGGAACTGACATGGTGACTCTGTTCGGCGCGATAATTCTCCACCCAGACCTTCACGCCCACCTCCATCGAAGTGTGGTAGACGCGATTGACCGAGGAGCGCAGCACTACGATGTCTCCAACCCGGACGGGCACAAGAAAATCCAGATGATCAATCGAAGCCGTAACCACGTACGCGCGCGAGTGGCGATGAGCGGCCATGGCGCCGGCCATGTCGATCCAGTGCATCAAGCGTCCGCCCAGCAGAGAGTTCAGAGGATTGGCATCGTTCGGCAAAACGATTTCGGTCATTTCCGAGATCGATTCGCGCACCGGACGCGGGCTTAACTTCGCTTTGTCGTCGTCATTCATAGATTCGCGGAGGTTCTCGGGAAGGGCACGACTTCAGTCGTGCCGTCGGTCGTTGGAAATGTGTCGCGCTTTAGCGCCGGAGGTGCGCTTCTCGCGCCCCGTCCCACTTGCTCCGGCGTGCGAGCCCGATACACATCGACATAGCAGGTCGCCAGCCTGTGGACTCGCGCATCCGCATGAGGATTCAACCAAATCTCGCTCGCCAGGTCAAAGGTCAATTCCCCATGTTCGATGGGAGCGTGGTCCAACTCGCAGACGTACCGCAGCGTGACTTGACTCGCGTTCGCGCGGGCAACTGAAAAACGCACCGCATCCCAATCACGCGGCTGGGGAAGGCGCGGGCACGCTGTTGCGTAACCAAGGTTGCAGAATTCCCGTAGGTGAGTGTCCGACGCCGCCAGTTCCTGCCCCGAGGCCCGGCAGTTTCCCGTCCATCCCGCTCCCAGTGGCAGACGCGAAGGATGCGGCCAGGAACCGTCGTTCACAATTTCAAGCGGCACAAAGAAAGGGCACGCCAAGTTGGTCCCTCGGAGAACAGCCATTGTAACGCGGACCGTGATATGAATGGGAGAACAGCTCTCAGCTATCAGCTATCAGTTGTCAGCTTTTGGCTGTGGCGTGTGGCTTTTACTGAGAGCTGAGAGCTGAAAGCTGAGAGCTTCTCTATGGATCGCATTGTCGCGTTGACCGAAATTCTTGCTGAGAATCCAGAGGATGAGTTTGCCCGCTATGGGCTGGCTATGGAGTACTCCAAAGCCGGACAAATCGAGCAGGCGCTGCAGGAATACAAAACGCTGATCGAGAAGAATCCCGACTACACGCCCGCCTACTTCATGGCCGCGCAGACGCTGGCCGGCGCAAGCCGTATCGATGAGGCCAAGCGCATGCTAGTGGGAGGCATCTCCTCCGCCCGCCGCGCCGGCAACGCCCACGCCCAATCCGAGATGGCGGCCATGCTGGGCGAGCTGGATGAGGCAAGGTCAGATCGCACGTTATGAATTGTCATCCTGAGCGAAGCGAAGGACCTGCTGTCCTCCACTGCTGAAAAAACAGGTCCTTCGCTTCGCTCAGGATGTCAACTTTCTCTTGGGTGTTTCACTTTCGTGATCGGATTCTTTGCCTCTGATGTCCTGATCTGGGCTCTGCCGAGTGCTACACTTTCTTGTTCCGCGGAGGCACGTCATGCGCCGTCTTGCTTTTCTTCTCGTTCTGCTTTTCTCTTCCCGCATTCTCCCAAGCCAAGCACCCTTTCACTTTCGAAGACATGATGAAGCTGAAGCGCGTCGGCGAACCCGTGCCTTCGCCCGACGGCAAGTGGGTGTTATTCAGCGCGGTCGATGTGGATTTCGGCGCGAACAAAAAGACGCCGCACATCTGGATCGTGCCCTGGCGGGCGGATCGGAGCGCATGCTGATTACCGATCAGGACGGCGATCGTCCCCGCTGGGCTCCAGATGGGAAGCGGTTTGCGTTTATGTCGACGAAGGAAGAGGGATCGCAAGTTTGGATTGCTGATTTCTCAGATACTGCGGGCACGGTCACCGCTGTCCACAACTGACACCGATCACCACCGAAGCTGGCGGGCGAACTCTGGTCACCGGATGGAAAGAATATTCTCTTTACCTCAGATGTTTATCCTGAGTGCGACGGCCGAATCCCGCGGTGGAAGTGGGCTGCAACGTCGGATGCTCGAGGAAGCTCGGCAGTCGAAGGTTCACGCGCTGATATTTGAGCGTCTCCTCTACCGGCACTGGAATGCCTACAAGGAAGGAAAGCGCAGCCACATCTTCGTTATTCCCGCTTCCCGGCGTGGTTGATCTTGCCACGATGTTGCGGAACAACGCGCTTTTCGCGACTGACCTCACGCCTGGCGACTACGATGCGCCTCCGTTCTCGCTGGGCGGGCAGGACGACTACGCCTTCTCGCCTGACGGGCAGGAGATTTGCTACACCTCGAACCACGACAAGGTCGAAGCCACATCCACCAACAACGATCTCTGGATCGTCCCGGTAAACAATGGAGCGACGGGCGTCCCGCCCGTCCCCCCGAAGAACATCACCGCCGACAATCCCGCCAGCGACTCGACTCCGCTCTATTCGCCCGATGGCAAGTACATCGCCTACCGCGCCCAGCAGCGTCCGGGATACGAGAGCGACCGCTTCCGCCTGATGCTGTACGACCGCAAGACGGGGAAGACCATCAACTTGACCGAGAACTTCGATGGATGGGTCGGGTCCTTCGCTTGGGACAGACACGACATTCTTTTCGCCGCCGAAAATGAGGGTGAATCTCCAATTTATTTGATTACGCCGGAACTTTGCCTTGAGCGCTGCCATCCGATCAAAGAAGTTGACGGGTTCAATGATGACATCGCCATCAGTAGAACCACGCCTGAAGCTTATAAGGGAGTCACCATCTGGGAACCCATTGTTCTCTTCACCGAAATGTCCCTCCGCGCGCCGACAGAGACTCTCTCATCGCCAGACCCGGATCTTGGGCAATTCGGTCTTGAAAAGTTGAAAGCGATGCTCCTCGGAGAGGCCAAAGAACCGCTGCCGCAGCGTGCGGTACCAAAAGTGCACCAACTCACGCACCTGAGTGACGCCGTCCTCTCCCATGTCGACATGTCCCCGTTCGAATCCTTCTGGTTCGAAGGCGCGAAGGGCGACAAGGTCGAACGGTTTCCTGCTCAAGCCGCCGGCTTCGACCCCAAGAAGAAGTATCCCGCTCCTCTTCCTCATCCACGGCGGCCCGCAGGGCGCGTTCGGCGACGACTGGTCCTCTCGCTGGAATCCTGCAGATGTTCGCGCGCCCGGCTTCGTCGTCGTCGTGATCAACTTCCACGGCTCGACCGGATACGGACAGACGTTCGTCGACTCCATCAGCGGCGACTGGGGCGGCAAGCCGTACGAAGACCTCATGAAGGGCCTCGACTACGTCGGAGAAGACGTACCCGTTCATCGACGGCCGCGAACGTCTCCGCGGTGGGCGCGTCGTACGGCGGGTTCATGATCAACTGGCTGCTCGGCCACACCGACCGCTTCAAGTGCATCGTGTCGCACGACGGCGTGTTCAACCCGAGTCCGCCATGTACGGCTCCACCGAGGAGCTCTGGTTCCCTGACTGGGAGTACAAGGGCACGCCCTGGACGAACGCCGGAGATGTACGCAGAAGTACATCTCCGCGCAACGCAGCGAAGAACTTCAAGACGCCGACGCTCGTCATCCACGGCGAGCTCGACTACCGCCTCGACGTAAGCGAAGGCGCTCCAGCTGTTCACCGCGCTGCAGCGACTATGGGCGTCGCCTCCGAAGCTGCTCCTCTTCCCGGACGAAGGACCACTGGGTGCTGAAGCCGCAGAACTCGCGGCTCTGGAACAAGACAGTCAACGATTGGGTAGATCAGTGGACGAAGAAGTGATGTTATTGAATCATTGAGTGATTGATTCGAGCGTGTTTCATAAATCGGTTTTGGGTAGGGCACGGCTTCAGCCGTGCCGTTTAGGGCCAAAAAAATGCGGGCTTTAGCCCCTGAGGGCCACACCCTTCCGGCCTGAGAAGGATTCTATGAAACACACTCTCACTGATTCATTAACTCAGAAATCAATGATTCAATAGCTCTACCTGTACACTTCCGGCACAAAATTCTGCTCGTGGATGGGCGGCCGGATGTACTTGACCTTCTCAAGCGGGGGAAGCTTCAGCGGCTCGGGCGTTAGATCCTGGTACGGAATCTGCGCTAACAGGTGGGAAATCGCATTCAGGCGCGCGCACTTCTTGTTGTCGGCGTCCACCACGTACCAGGGCGCCTGTTTGATATCGGTGTGCGCGAACATCTCGTCCTTGGCGCTGGAATACTCCACCCAGCGGCGCGCGACTCGAGGTCCATCGGGCTCAGCTTCCAGCGTTTGGTGGGGTCTTGCATACGCGCCTTGAAAGCGCCGCTCCTGCTCTTCATCGCTCACCGAGAACCAGTACTTGATCAGGATGATGCCGGAACGCACCAGCATGCGCTCGAATTCCGGGCAGCGACGCAGGAATTCCACGATATTCGCCTTCCGTGCAGAAACCCATCACGTGCTCGACGCCGGCGCGGTTGTACCAACTGCGGTCAAACAGGACCATCTCGCCGGCCGCGGGCAGGTGCGCCACATAGCGCTGGAAGTACCACTGCGTTTTTTCCCGCTCGGTGGGCGTGGCCAATGCGACCACGCGGCAGACGCGTGGATTCAGGCTCTCGGTGATCCGTCTTGATCACGCCGCCTTTGCCGGCCGCGTCGCGACCCTCGAAGATGACCACAACCTTCAGGCCCTTTGGCGGACCCATTCCTGCAGTTTGACCAGCTCAATTTGCAGCCGGCGCAACTCCTTGTTGTAGGCGTGGTCGTTGTCTTTGCCCAGCTTCAGCGGTGTGCGGGCGGAGCCATTGACCGGGGCCGTGCCGTTTGTTTTCGTGGAGGTAGTCTCCGAGTCGGAAGGGTGTTTTTTTGCCATGGTCCATTCCTAAGATTGCGAGGCCCGAGATGCCCCCATCTAGTCATCGGCATGGTGGGGCAATTGCCTTAGCGGGCTGCTCCTCCGGAGCCGGAGGAGCCTCGACCTTCGGCAACTCTGGGGCCGACTCACAAGACCGGGGAACCGCATTGTCAACGGCAGCATTTCGGTTCACGCCGGAGTTTGAGTCGGGGTTGGAATCGGCATCCTGACACGCGCCGGAGCAGGGGCCCTGGCTTCCCGCCTCATCCAACGGTGCGTATTCCGGAACCGCGAACAGCATGCCGGGCGCGCCTTGGGGCGTGGACGCGGGGCCGCCCGCCAGCCCACTGAAGTGCGGACCGGGCGTCGCGCTCCGGGGCTTACCGCCGCTCGCTTTCGGCTGCGCCACAACGATCGCGGCCACGGTCTCCATTTGAAACTGCGCGCTCGAGCGGCCCGCACTCACCGCGATAAACACATCGCACGGGCCTACACTCCCGACCGTCGGCACCATGGAAGCCAGGCCGTCCTGCGTGCTCACGACCACGGTCGCGGACGATCCGAGGATCACGGGCATTCCGTTCTGCGAGGTCCGTGCCAGCGTGCTTTGAAACGTGAGATTCACTCCCATCACCGGATTCGCGGCCAGCGAGCCGTCGGTCACCCGCATCCCAAGTGGCTGGAAAACTTGTCCGGTTGGGACAACCTGCTGCGATCCGCTCACCGTCTCCAGCGTCCACAGCGAAGGCGGCGTGGAGAACAACGTGAAAGGCTGGCTGCTGCAGATCGTATTGTTCGGAGCAACGCATGCGCTCACTTGCACACTGGCATGCTGATTCGTGAGCAGTGCATTGACGGTGGCGAATCCCGAGTTGTTGGTGGTCGCGCTCGCCGCTGACAAAGAGGCGGTGCCATTGGTGATGGCGAAATTAACCGCGACATTCGCCTGAGGCACGCCGTTCTGGTTGAGCGCATCGACGGTGAGCGGAACCGCAATGGTGGCGCCTTGCCCAATCCAGCGCGTCGGGGTCACGGCAGCCAGGTTGAGCGCGGACGAACTTGCCAACACCGTGGCCTGTTGCGCCTGCGGCGGCTGGTACGACGCCGGCGCCAAAGCTGCCGTAATGGTGCTCTGTCCGGTCGCGGTGGGAGTCACCCAGGTGGACGATTCCCCCGCTTCATCGGTCAGCACCGAACAGGAAGAAGCTCCCGCTGCACGCGGAAAACTGCAAGCCGTTAGTCGCGCTCCAGGCAATCGTCGCCCCGCTCACCGGCGTAACCCCATCGGCGGCGACGGCACGGACGCGGATTGGATTGGCGGCCGCGGAACCAACTGGAGTTGCCGGCTCCCCGCCCTGCAACAAAAGCAAGAGGTCGGTGGCCAGAGCGCCATAGCTTAGCGCTCCGGTCATTTGGGAAAAGCCACCGCTTACCGGATCCGTTACCAGAATGGTAACGGTTCCGTCCTGCGGGGCTGAAGGTATGGCCACCTGGATCTTGCTCGCCGAGGTAGACAGAGTGCTGGCGTTGGCGCCGGCAACCGTCACCTGCAGTCCCGCCTTGAAGCCAATGCCGTTGAGAGTGGTCACGCCGCCCGCAAGACTGAGGCGCGCCGGTGTAACCGTATCCGAATAGAGCAGGCTGGCATGGTAGAAGTAGTCCGGGCGACCGTCGCCGCGATCGTCGGCTACCCCCACTCGGAACGTGTCGGACACCGCAAACTGCGCATCCAGGCGGGTCAAACCCCACGTGGGAGTGTTGAAGGCCGCGGGCGTGAATGCGGGCGCGGGATTGCCGCTCTGGTCGCTCAATTGCCAAATGCCAATCACCGGCAACAGTTTGGTTTCGGCCGGGTGACCAGTTTCGTCGAGGGCGGTTACGGAGACCGAGGCCGTGCGGTTGGCCTGCGCTTGGAATTGAAACCAATCGGCGCTGCCGTATCCGGAAATCCACGACCCCCATCCACCGCCCTGCGGAAGTACCGTGGGATTCGCGTAAGTCGAGCCGCTGCCGGGATGTGCTCCGGCGACTTCATCCTGCAACATGAGAATGTCCCGCTCGGCATTCGACCCATTCGTCACCGTGACCACCACCGGAGCGAACGAGCCCGAGGGCGCCACCTGTGCAGGAGCATAAGGCTCGACTCCCATGGACCAGTTCGCATCCAGCGCTTCCACGCTTAATTGGTACTGGGCGATGGTTTGCCCGGTCGGAATCATCAGTTGGCCGAGATCGAAAAAGCCTTCCACCGAGGGATCATTGGAGCCCCACCGGTCGTAGCGAAAGCCATTGGCGTCGACGTATCCATTGATGGTGTTGCCGGCGTTACCGTGAAACGCGAATCCCGATACCGAAGTCACAACATACTGGCGCGAAGGCTGGCCTGAGACCATCAGCCGGGCCACCACGTTGACGCCCTGCATGGGCTGGACCGCGTTTCCGGAGGCATCGGTGAAGTACACGCTGCCGTAAACTCTGCCCGCCGATTGCGGGTTCACGCTGGCTGGATAGAGCCGCGCGAGCGCGTTCATGTCGTCCATTTGGGGGACCGCCGGGTTGAGATAGCAGACTGTGATGGGCACACAGTTAATCGGGTCGGCAAAATGCATCACCGGAAATCCTGCATAATCGGCGCTGGTTGGGGGTGGATTCAGCGTTAACACGTTCAGGTTGGCTTGCGACCATCCCAAGCCCAGGATGCGTCCCAGAACGCGCACCAACCGGTATTGAACGTCAGGAAGTTGCGCATTGCTGGCGGCGCAGACTCCGTTGATCACCACCAGCGCGTGCGCGATGTTCCCGCCGGTGGAGAAGTTATCGGGTCCGCCATAGACGGCGTTGGTGAAGCAATCGGCTAGACTTCCAGCACCCTGCCCGAACAACGCATCGGTGACGGTTCCGTCGTAGTCGTAAACAATTCCGACGGGAGTGCCCGTGGCCGACGGCGTAATGTCCGCGGGAGCGGTGATCACTCCGGTGGTAACTGCGATGTTGCTTCCGTTCACATCCTCGGCAAGATGTCCACCGCGCGCTGCGGTGAGGGCAACACTGGAAATGCTGGTCCACGTGCTGAACGCGCTCGCCACAAGGACGTCGGCCTGCGCGTTAGTGAGGATCGGGCTCAGCGCCCCCTGGTCGGTGAAGTATTGCACCGAGGCATTCGCCCAGAGCATGGCGTTGCCTTCGACCCCGGGAGCGTAGCCGGAGCCTGCGACAAAAGCCGGGCCCCCGGCGCGGCTGGCAACGGCACTAAAAATGAGAAAAACGGCAACCGTCGGAATTCGCCAGCGCATGGTTACTCCTCTTCACTTCTGGCGCTGCGGATGGCGCGCTCCAATTGAACGAGGCTTACGCTCTCGCTGCCTGATGCAGACGAATTCTGCACATCCTTAGCTACATTCTTACCGCTGGCATCGAGAGCGACTTGGCCAAGGGAGCCACCTACGGGGCTGGTAAGGCCCAGGCGGCTCGGCGGATATAAGAAGATCAAAATGTGCTGGCCGGTGCGCATCGGACGATGCATGGACCACGCCCCCGCCCACTCCTGAATGGTAAGAATTTGTCCCCGCTTCACCCCCGCAATCGCATGGTCCACGCGGAAACTCAACTGGACCGCCGGAGTCGCCGCCGGGACTTCCCGATCGGTTGGCGCGGCCTGGTTTGCCAAAGTCTGGGCTGGCACAGTCTGGGGAGCCAAAGTCTGGGGTGCGGAGGCGAGCACCGTGCCGGCGAAGATCATCCCGGCCCGGCGCGAAAGCTGTTTCCATTGCGGGCCGAGAACGCGCCCCGCGATAACTTGATCCGTTTGCTGCGCCGGTGCAAAGTTCGACAGGCAGAAAACCGACCAACCAACGAGTGCCGTGGTAAGCACACGTCCTGCAGCACGCATAGCCATTTCTTTCTGGAGGGAACGGGACCGGGAGAGGTCCTGGAAGTGAGATCAGCGTATCGCGTCGGGAATCGGGCGGCTGTGCGGGCCGTCACTGTGGATTTGTGATGAATCGGGAAACGGTGCGGGCGGGCCATCGAATCCGAGGCCAGCACACACGGGAGAGGCTATTTCTTGAGGCGACGGTTCGCCTTATTCGTCGCCTTCCGTTGCTTCTTCGCGTATTTCTTCATCGCTTTTCGCTGTTTCTTGTTGGCCTTGTTCAACATCTTCTGCTGCTTCTTGACCTGCTTCCGCGATCGGCGCGCATTCTCTTGGGGACTGACGCTTTGCGCTTGCGCCGATATCGAGCCTGCCAAGGCCAAGACGACCAGCAGTATGAAAGTGGCAATTCGTTTCATAACGTCTCCGAACGGGGCATTCTGCAGCGATTTTACCTCGAAGCTGCGCCAGACTGGCACTCGTGGTGTTACTTCCGTCATTCAGTCTATAGGTGACTGGACGCTGCAGCCGGGCGGGGACGCTCGGCCCTCCACCAGCAGGCGCGGGCCGGGCCGCCCAGTTCGCGGTACTAGTACTAGTGAATCGTCTTCGTCTTCCGAGACATGTAATCCATCAGCAAATACTGGCCGAGGGTGTAGGGCGTCGTGAAGTACGCTTTGCCTCGGCACATCTCGGTCACTTTCTGCACGAACTGCACCAGCCCATAGTCCGACGCCAGCATGAACGTATTGATCAGCACGCCCGCCCTTTTGCACTTCGAAACTTCTTCCAGCGTCTGGCTGACCACCAGCGGATCGAGCCCGAACGCGTTCTTGTAGATGCGTCCGTCTTCGAGCGTGAGCGCCGACGGCTTGCCGTCGGTAATCATGACGATCTGCTTCATATCCTTGCGCTGGCGTTGCAGGATGCGCTGCGCCATGCGCAGGCCCTCGCGCGTGTTCGTGTAATACGGACCAACCTTCACGCGCGCCAACTGCGAGAGCGGCACCTCTTCCGCGGAATCGTGAAACAGCACCAGCGACAGCGAGTCTCCCGGATACTGCGTCCGAATCAACTGCGACAGCGCCATCGCGACTTTCTTCGCCGGGGTGAAGCGGTCTTCGCCATACAGAATCATCGAATGCGAGCAGTCGAGCATCAGCACCGTCGCGCACGACGACTGATACTCGCACTGATGCACCTGCAAGTCGCGGTATTCGAGGTTGAGCGGAAGCCCCAGCCCTTCGCGCTGAATGGCGGATGACAGCGTCGCGGTGATGTCGAGATTCAACGTGTCGCCAAACTCATACCGCTTCGACGCGCCGCTGGCTTCGACGCCGGTGGCCATGTCGCGCGTGTCGTGACGTCCAAAACTCGACTTGCCGAGCGAGCCGAGCAGATCGCGCAGCGCCTTGAATCCCAGGAAATCAAGGCTCTTGTCGGTGATCTCGAATTTCGCCTGCTGTTGCGCCTCGCCGACCTGTCCTCCGACGCTCGACTGCCTCGCAGGATCGTGCGGTTGATCGATGGAGATGTAATCCTCCTGCTGCATCCGTTCGATCAGCTTCTCGATTAGCTCCTCGAGTTCGCCCTCCATCTGCATCTGCTGCAGGCGGTCGCGCATTTCTTCGTCAAACAGTTCTCCATTGAGCAGCGCTTGTTCGAGGGCACGCCGCAGCTCGTCCAAAGTCTTTTCGCCCTCTGGCAGCTGGTACCAGAAATTGTCGCTGAATCCGCTCTGCAGAAAATAATTGGAAAGCGCGCCCAGTAGGTCCTCCATGCTCATCTCACTGGCGGGGTCGGGAACGTATTTGGAGTAGCGGATGCGTTTCATAACAGCTCTCAGCCGTCAGCCATCAGCCTTCAGCTAAACCACCTCAGTCGCCGGCAAATAGCGATTGCAGCGGCCCACCGTAAAGATGCCATCCCTCTCCGGCTCTTCCTGACGGCTGATGGCTAACGGCTAGTTGAACCCTCTCTTCCGTCCAAAGCCCGGCTCGTCACGCTCAAACGTTGGCTGCTTCTCGGCGATCTTGATTGGCTTCTCTCCCGCCGTAAACACGCGCTCCTCGTTGCGGCCGATCTTCTTGTGGGCGTGCAGGCCTTCCAGGACGAACTCTGCCGCTGACACCTGTATTTCGGCGCTGTCTTTTGGGCCGACGTTCAGTTTGGTCAGTTTTTCCATCAGGCCCTGGATCTGGCTCAGGCCTTCGAGAACCTCCCCGGCTCCGGCACTGTCGCTGAGTTGAATCTCGCCGCCGAGATCGAACCACTGCACCACCTGACTCAGGTTGACGCCGTGCAGATAAGTATCGAACGTCTTCGCGATCGCGGTGCGGATGAGCTCGCGGCTGACGTGATCCGCCCCCTTCATCTCGCCTTCGTACTCCAACTCCAGCTTGCCCGTGATGGCCGGAAGCGCGGCGTAGATGTCGCTGATGCGCGGCACGATCAATTTCTCCCGGTGCGTCAGCGCGCGCCGCTCGGCATTCGAGACCACGTTCTCGATCGCCGAAATCGGCAGCCGCTGGCTCACGCCGGAGCGTTTGTCGATCTTCTTATCGTCGCGCGCCGCGAACGCGATGCGCTCGATCACTTCCTGCACATACTTCGGAATATGCAGCCGCGAGCCATCTCGGGCAATCCACGCTTCCTGCGCGGTAATCGTCATGCCTTCTTCCACCGTCGCCGGGTAGTGCGTGCGAATCTCCGACCCGATGCGGTCTTTCAGAGGCGTGATGATTTTGCCGCGCGCGGTGTAGTCCTCCGGGTTCGCGCTGAACACAATCGCGACATCGAGTGGCAGGCGGATGGGATATCCCTTAATCTGCACGTCGCCTTCCTGCATGATGTTGAAGAGTCCCACCTGAATCTTGCCCGCGAGGTCGGGCAACTCGTTCATGGCAAAAATTCCACGATTGGCACGTGGCAGCAGCCCGTAGTGGACGGTGAACTCGCTCGACAGCTCGTGGCCTCCACGCGCGGCTTTGATCGGATCGATGTCGCCGATCAGGTCGGCGATGGTGACATCGGGCGTGGCCAGCTTTTCGACGTAGCGGTGATCGGGCGTCAGCCAGGCAATCGGCGTGGCGTCTCCTTCCTTCGCTACGAGTTCCCGGCAGCGCCGGCAGATTGGAGCGTAAGGGGTATCGTGGATCTCGCAGCCTGCGACGTACGGCATCTGGGGATCCAGCAGCGCGGTCAGTGCCCGCAGAATGCGGCTCTTCGCCTGTCCGCGTAATCCGAGAAGGATGAAATTATGCCGCGAGAGGATGGCGTTGACGATCTGCGGCACCACCGTGTCGTCGTACCCAACAATGCCCGGAAATATCGGGCCGCCTTCGCGCAACCGCGACATCAAGTTGTCGCGCAGCTCATCTTTTACCCGCCGCGAACCGAGACGCTTGGCAGTGAAAGGACTTTGGCGCAACTCGCCTAGAGTCCGCGCAACACTCATGGTGGAACCCCCACAGAAAAAAGCCTTGTGCGGATTATACCGCCGAGGAAGGCTGTCAGTTGTCAGCCGTGAGCGCACAGGGGTCCCCAGCAACGGCCAGCAGGTTTAGAATTGCGGAACGCACGCGATCACAATCAACGCCAACTCATGCGCGTAAGAGATTAAGAAAGAAAAGGAGAATCTCAATGCCACACGTGAATGTCGGTAAAGAAAACTCCAGCGGCATCGAACTCTACTACGAAGATCATGGCTCCGGTGACGCGGTTGTCCTCATCCATGGATATCCACTGAACGGGGCTTCATGGGAAAAGCAGATTCCGGCACTTCTGGCGTCCGGTCACCGTGTCATCGCCTATGACCGCAGAGGGTTCGGCAAGTCCAGCCAGCCAGCAACAGGCTACAACTACGACACTTTCGCCGGGGACCTACACAAGCTCGTGACTCATCTCAAACTACGCAGCTTCGCGCTGGTCGGTTTCTCGATGGGCGGAGGCGAAGTGGCCCGCTACCTGGGGAAATACGGGTCGAAAGGTGTCAGCAAGGCGGTATTCGTCGGCTCCGTTCCGCCGTTCCTGCTCAAGACGCCGGACAACCCGGAGGGCGTGGACAGCGCGGTCTTCGAAGGCATCCAGAAAGCCATCGTCGCGGATCGTTACGCGTTTTTCACCGAGTTTTTCAAGAATTTCTATAACACGGACCTCTTCTTGGGCAAGCGAGTCAGCGAACAGGCCATCCAGGCTAGCTGGAACATTGCGGCCGGCGCCTCGGCCACGGCGAGTCTTGCTTGTGTGCCAACCTGGCATGAAGATTTTCGCAAGGACCTCAAGTGCATTGACGTACCCACGCTAGTCATTCATGGCGATGCCGACCGGATTGTGCCGATTTCCGCATCGGGACTCCGGACCGCCAAGATGATCAAGGGATCCCGGCTGTTCGTGGTGAAGGATGGGCCGCACTGCATCATTTGGACACATGCGGACGAAGTGAACCGTGAACTGGTGGACTTCCTGGGAAAAGGCATTGCGAAGAATGCAGCCTCAGCACCCAGGAAAGAAGCAGTTGCGTAACCGACCATTCTTCAAATTGTTACTTCACCGGAGGGCGCCGTCTAGGAACGGCGCCCAACGTTTACTGATAGCTGATAGCTGACAGCTGACAGCTAGTTCCACTGCGCCTTCGCCGCCCGCCTCAGACCCGGCAGAATCGCTTCGAGATAGCCGATTACCGCTTCCAGACGTTTTGTTTCCGACAAAGTCGAAAGCAGGCTCTGTTTGAAATCGAGGTCGAGCGGAAGCGACCCTGCAAGCAAGAAGGAGAGATTGCCGGCCTGCTCGTCGGGTCCGGAGGGTTCTGACCCGGCGAGTTTTGCGATTTCCGCGTGCAGCCTCACCGCCTGCGTCACCATCTGGGCTGCCGGCTTGCCGGGTTCGTCTTCGACCACCGTAATCTCGGCCTGCAAGAACGATCGATCTTCGTTGACATGGATCACCTCAAAGCGCTCGACCCCGCGCGTGAGGATATCCATGCGCCCATCGTCATACTTCTTGGTGACCGACATGATCTCGGCGGTGCAGCCGATCCCGGCAACTCCCTCGGAGGACTCTCGCACCACGCCGAAAGGTTTTTTCTGCTCCAGGCATTCCGCGATCATCTCCCGATAGCGCGGTTCGAAAATGTGCAGCGGGAGAGGTACGCCCGGCAGCAGGACCAGATCGAGCGGAAAGATGGGCAACAGCGAACTCACGGGGCCTCCAATGCAGCGATTTTACGCCATTAGAGAAGCTGTCAGCTCTCAGCTATCAGCTCTCAGTAAACCCCAACAGCCGCTCGGTTCTTACTGAAAGCTGATAGCTGAGAGCTGACAGCTTGATGTCGTTTGACTTGCCGTCGCGCGGACGATACAAAAGTCGCCATGGAAATGGGCGGGAAAGTCGTGGTCGTAACCGGGGCTTCCATGGGAATTGGGGAAGCGATTGCCAAAGTCTTTGCCGATGCAGGGGCGCGCGTGGTCTTGCTGTCGCGCGAGGTCAGTCGCGCCGAAGCCGCCCGCTGCCGCATCGGCCACACCGGCCAAACCCTCGCCCTGGCCTGCGACGTTCGCGAGCGCGAAGAAGTCGACCGCGCGCTTGCCACGACGCTCGATCATTTCCAGCGCGTGGATGTGTGGGTGAATAACGCGGGCGTGGGCATTCGCGATTCGGTCGCCGATATGGATCCGTCCGCGTGCCGCGAATTGTTCGAAACCAATTTCTTCGGCACGATCACATGCACGCAGGCGGTGGTGCCCGCCATGCGCGCAGGCGGGGGAGGAACCATCATCAACATCTCCAGCGTCGCCGGACACATACCGCTCGCTTTCGGAGCGCTTTACTCGGCCAGCAAGTTCGCCATAAACGCGCTGGGAAAGGCTGCGCGCATGGAATTGAAGGCCGACGGTATCCAGGTGATGACCGTTTGTCCCGGTTATGTGCGCACTGACTTTAGCGCGAACATGATTGCCTCGCGGCGGGGAAATATTCGCCCGAAATCCGTGCATGGCATCACCGCCGACCGGGTTGCCCGAGCGGTCTATCGTGGTTATCGCAAGTGGCAGCGGGAGGTGATCGTACCGTGGACGATGATCCCGGCAGTGAAGCTCTACCAGTTATTCCCCGGCCTCGTGGAGTGGGGAATGGCCAGAGCCATGAGGAATGCGCGCCCCGATCAAGGTAAAGAAAAGTAAATTCTGCAAACCTTCCGCCGCCTGCCGCATCGAATGAAATAGGCAGAACTGCAGTCTTCCACCCCCTGCGAAAGGGCCGTTTGCACGGCGGCCATTGGGGGTGGAGGCTGCCGTTAATCGTTCCGTCCTCTCTTTGGTTAGAATAGGGTTCATGAGATTCCGTTCCCGACCTGCGTTCCTGTCCCACGCCTCGCTTTCTCTCGCCGCATGGTTTGGCGCGCTGTTGCCTCTCGTTGTCTCTGTCATTGTCATTACGCTTTCGCAGGCGGCTCGCGCGCAGGAGGGCCCGCTCGACAAGTCCGAGCCCAAGGGGATCACGGTTGACGAAATCATCAAGCGCTTCGCCGCCAAGGAGAAACAGTTCAAGGAGGCGCGCGATCAGTACACCTTTAGGCAAGACGTCAAGGTCATGACGCTCGACGGCGACACCCCGGACGGATACTACCAGGAAGTGTTCGACGTAACCTTCGACGACAAAGGCCACAAGGTCAAGAACGTAGTCTTTGCGCCGCAGCCCACCCTGCAGCGCATCCAGATGACCGAGGAAGATTTTGACGACATCGAGAACCGCCTCCCATTCGTGCTGACCTCGGATGAGATCGGGGAATACGACATCCTCTATGTGGGCCAGCAAAAAATGGATGAACTAGGTACCTATGTTTTCGATATTGCGCCCAAGCAGATCGTGGGCAAGAAACGCTATTTCCAGGGGCGAATCTGGGTCGACAACCACGATTTTCAAATCGTGGAGACGTACGGCAAGACCGTACCCGACATCCGCAAGAAAAAAGGCAACGAGAACCTGTTCCCCAAGTTCACCACCTGGCGCGAACAGATTGACGGCCAGTACTGGTTCCCCACCTACACCCGCGCCGAGGACACCCTCAAGTTCTCCCTCGGCGACGTCAAGATCCGCGAGATCGTAAAGTACACGAACTACAAACGCTTCGGATCGAAATCGAGGATCACCTACGAAGGCCAGGAAGTGCAGAAGGCCGAGCCAAAACCAGGAGAGCAGAAGCCGCCCGAGCCGGAGAAGCCGCAGTAGAAGCTTTCAGCTGTCAGCTCTCAGCTGTCAGTAAAAGCGCCTCAACGTTGGCACGCAACTCCCCGATGTCATAACCCAACCTGGTTTTACTGAGAGCTGAGAGCTAATAGAAGAGATACTTGCGCCACTTGTCGTCGCTATGCCCCATCAGCCGCATGATGTGGCGGCTGGTGTGGAGATTGAAGGAGCGGGGTTCGCGCGCGGGCTTCATGTTGGCTTCGTGCGGAAGCTGGTTGCCCTTGCGGCGGTTGCAGGGATGGCAGCAGGCGACGAGGTTCTCCCAAGTGGAAAGGCCGCCACGGGAGCGGGGAATTACGTGGTCGAGGGTAAGTTCGCCGGAGGGCAGCGTGGTGCTGCAATACTGGCAGGTGTTGCGATCGCGCAACAAAATGTTCTTCCGCGACAGCGCGCGCGACTGGTGCGGAATCCGGCGATACTCCAGCAGACGGATCACCGAGGGCACGCGGATGGCGACGCGGGCAGCGTGCAGGAAGTGCCCGTTTTCTTCTTCGGTCATGGCAACGCCCTTCAGCACCAGCACGATGGCGCGGCGCGCGGCACAGACGTTGATCGGCTCGTAGGAGGCGTTCAGCACCAGCACGGGCTGATGCAGCGCATGGCCGTCGTTTTCTTGATGCAGGCCAGAGCCGAGCAAAGCCGCCGGGAGGTGCGGCCGGATACTTCCGCCGAAATTATGGAATCGCAACGACATGATTTCTACCCGTGAGCGGCCAGGCGCTCTTCACTCCTCTCCTCCGAAAAATGCTCGGGTAATAGGATGACAGCAGAAATTTTCAAGGTGCGTGCCACGGTGGCGACCCACACCCGTGCGGCTCCGGCGCGGCGAAGAACCCGCGCGCACTCGGAGGCCGTGGTCCCCGTGGTGTAAACGTCATCGATCAATAAGATTTCGCGGTTCACGATTCGCGTCGGATCGCTCACCGCAAAAGCGCCGCGCAGATTCTCGCGCCGTTGATGCCGAGTCAGGCCAATCTGGCTTCCGGTCTCGCGGCGGCGCACCAGCACTCCCGTGCACAGATCGAAGCTGTCCGGACGCGACAGTTGCTGCAGCGCACTCCGTGCGATCATCTCCGCCTGGTTGAATCCGCGCTGCGCCTGCTTGCGCTTATGCAGGGGAACGGGAACCACCACGATCGCCCTGGAAAAGCTCGCGCTAGAGACGCTCGTCCCAGCCGGCATCGCCTCGTCCAGGTTGGCAATCGTCTCGGCCAGCATGCGTCCCAAAACTGCGGCCGCGGGACGGATCTGCCGAAACTTGAGCAAATGAATCAAGTCGCGCAATCCGCCGTCGTAGCTGCCGTAGGCGACCGCCCGTTCGAACGGAGGATTCGTGCGCTGACAAAGCATGCACCGCGCTTCTCCGCCATCCATATGAGCTGGGGAGTGCAGGGCTTCTCCGCAAACCGAGCAGTACGATCCCTTCATCGGCCGCAGCGCAAGCAAACAGGCCTGACAAACGGGAAGCCGGGAAACTAGGAGTAGCGGGGAACCACAGATACGGCAATCGGCAGGGAAAAAAGTGAAGAATAAAGTCGCAAGAGCGCGCTTGGCAAAGCGGGCGAACCCACGGTTCGCCGGACCATGATCAGCCAGACTATGGTCCGCTAAACCACGACTCACCGCTTGGCCCTGGGCAGCCCGTATTCGAAACCCAGTACTGCTACTGCTGAAGACAGCCTCCCGCACCCAGCAAGCCGACAACGCTTCGCCAGTTTACACTAAGTCAGTATAGCCGCGGCGCGCACCCTATGCAACGCGGCCATCGGACTTCGAATCGCCTGCCGGTTGACTCTGTGACTGCCTATGATCGGCCTGATCGCGTTCGAGCGCTGGGATTGTGCTCAACACGTAGCTTCGGTGATAGCAACGCTCACAGCGAACCGGTTGCAGCAACAAGAACGGAAGCACATGTTTCTCGAAGAACCCCCGAGGGCGAGAGCGGTATGCTTCCTGCCCGCCGCACCCCCGGCAATGGAATTCCTCAAGAAACCGGCTCCAAGAGGACTGGGCAAGGGGAGTCACAAAACACCCTCCTGGACAGGACCATTCTAACCCTGGTTACTCCGCAAAGTTGCGGATAAATAGCAGTCTTCGCTCACTCGCTGATGAGATACCGCTTTAAGCAGGCAGCGGAAAAAGTAGAGCTTCGTATCCGGCATCGCTATAGCTAAGTGAGGGCTGCACTTGTAAAACTGCCTTTCCGCGTGTTAAGGTGCGCCGTCGTTGTACTATAAATCGGCAATGAAATCCTACTTGATCACGAGGCCCTCATGAGCACTCCTGCGGTGAATAATGAAGCCCCCCGCAAGCATCGCCCCTATGTTCCAGAATCGATGGAAATGAAGGAGTTCACCTTCCGGGCTGTACTGATCGGACTGTTCCTGACCGCTCTCTTGGGTTCTGCCAACGCCTACCTCGGTCTGAAGGCGGGGATGACGATTGCCGCGACCTACCCCGCAGCCGTCATCTCCATGGCCCTGCTGCGATTGATGAAAGGCTCGCTGCTGGAAGAGAACATCGCGCGAACCGTGGGCTCGATTGGAGAATCGGTGGCGGCGGGGGCCATTTTCACCATCCCCGCCTTTGTGATGGCCGGGATCTGGCCGGGGCTCACTCGCGACGAATATTGGAAGTCGGTAGCTCTGATGTTGATTGGCGGCACGCTCGGTATTCTGTTCGTGACCCTCCTGCGCCGCGTGATGGTCGAGGATCCCGATCTGCCGTTTCCCGAATCCGTAGCCGCCTCCGAGATTCACAAGGCCGGGCAACAGGGAGCCAAGGCCGCCAAGATTCTGTTCGCCAACATGGGCTTCGGCGCTTTCATGTATCTACTGGGAGCGATCAACGTCTTCAATCCCAGCAACACCTTCCCCATGAAGATCAGCGCTCTAGGAAAGAAGCTGCTGCTCCGTACCAGCACGAATCCAAACGTAGCCACCACGATTACCGGCGGCGCGACGCTGATGACGGCGCCCGACATCAGCCCGGCCTATCTCGGCGTGGGATACATCATTGGCCCAAGGCTGGCGGCCTTGAACTTTGCGGGAGGCGTGCTGGCGTGGGGCCTGCTGGTTCCACTCCTTACCTTCACCGTCGGTCCCTACATCCAGCAATCGATGCCCGAGGGACAAAGCGTCGCTTGGCCTCTGCTGGCGCAAGCCATCTACTTCTCCATTGTGCGGCCGATCGCCGTCGGAGGGATGCTGGTGGGTGCGACTTACACGCTTTTCAAGATGCGCAAACAGTTGGCGCTCGGCATGGGCCGCGCCGTTTCCGATCTGAAGAAGTCGGCGGCGGCGCAGGCTGCCACCAATCGCACCGAGCGTGACCTGCCCGCCAAAGCTGTCTTTGCCGGGATCGCCGTAGTATTCGTCGCCATGATCCTGCTCTATCACTTCTTTATCAGCGGCGCGGGGACGCTCTCCGCTTCCAAGATACTGTCCGGCTCGCTGGTCGCGGCCGGAGTCATGATCGTCGTTGGATTTTTCTTCGCCGCGGTTTCCGGCAACCTGGTCGGGATGATCGGCTCGTCGAATAATCCTGTGTCGGGACTCACGCTCTGCACGCTGGTGATTGCGGCGCTGCTCATGGTCGCTCTGGGAGTGTCGGGCACGGGCGGCGTCGCCGCCGTGCTCGGAGTAGCAGCCGTCGTCTGCGTCTCGTCGGCGGTCGCGGGTGAGATGCTGCAGGACTTGAAGGTCGGACACATCCTCGGTGGCACGCCCTCCAAGATGCAAATTGGAGATCTTCTCGGCATCGTAGTCGCGTCGCTCGTCCTGTTCGTGCCGTGGCGATCCTCGACAAGGCCTACCACTTCGGCAGCCCCGCGCTCCCGGCTCCGCAGGCGGGCTTGATGGCCATGCTGTCGAAGGGGATCGTGGGCGGCGACATGGCGTGGCCGCTGGTGATCGTTGGCAT
>CAWABC010000013.1:0-4877 GCA_963780105.1 uncultured Acidobacteriaceae bacterium | reverse complement strand
TGGCTACAATCCGATTGTGAAGAAGTAAAGGAGAATCTGTGATTGGTAATTTGTAATTTGCAATTCAAGCGCCTGAAAATCGCGAGGCATGGAATTGGTTTGAAATTGCAAATTACAAATCACCCATAACGAATTCTATGTCCTCCGCCGGTCCTAGTCTCGATCGCTTCCTGCAGGCCATCGCCGACCCAACTCGCCGCCGGATTCTGCGCGCCCTCACAGAAAAAGGTGGATGCTCTCTCGATAAGGAAACAGGACTCTGCGCCGCCGATATCGAGCAGCGTGTAAAGCTGGCGCAGCCGACCGTTTCGCATCACATGCGCATTCTGGAAAAGGCCGGTTTGGTAGAAGCCAAAAGAGAGGGCCACTGGCGCTGGTACCGGCGCAACGAAAAATTGATGACAAAGATGATGCGGGACTTGAAGCAACAACTTTAGAAGGGACAACCTTTGATTGGATCCGGCTGCGGCTAGGTTCCCGCGGTCGCCGCGGAAGTCTTTTCTTCGTCCTTTTCCTTCGCCTTGATTTCCGTGCTCCCGTCCCTCTGGCTCAGCGCACGGACCTGTGAGATCAGGTCCGCGATCTCAAACGGTTTCGCCAGCGAAGGCACTCCCCGTTCTTGCAGGAAACTTCGAGTCTCGGCGTCGGTCACGCTGGAAAACGTGAACAGCAGCCCTTTTTCCAAACCCGGCCGGTTCTTGGCGACCCAGTCGTACATTTCCCGTGTGCTGCAGCCGCCCGGCATACGGCCATTCATGACGATCACATCGAAAGAGCTATTGCGGAGTTGCTCCTGCGTATCCTCCACGCTGAAGGAGGTCGTGACTTCCGCTCCAGCGCCGACCAGCACGTCTCGTTCAAACTCCAGCACCGCTTCTTCATCTTCGACCAGCAGCACGCGTCCTTTGAGCATCGACTCCCGACGCGTGGGAGCCACCGTCTCCGGCAAAGCGGATTTCTCGCTCGCCAGCAGCCGGACTTCAATGGTCGCTCCGCCCTCTTCCCGATTGCGCGCCACGATTTCCCCGCCGTGTTCCTTGACGATCCCGTAGCAAATGCTCAACCCCAGGCCGGTTCCCTTGCCCACGGACTTGGTGGTGTAGAAGGGATCGAAGATCCGATTCGGGTCCTTGAATCCCGGACCGCTGTCGTCGAACTCCACGCAGACGAAGGCATCTTTCCTGAAGACGCGCACTTTCAACACCCCGGTGGCACTGCCCTCCACCATGGCATCGAGCGCGTTGTTGATCACATTCAGAAACACTTGTTCCAACTGGTGGGGATCGGCCAGCACCGAGGGCACGTCGTCGGGAATTTCGCGTTCCAGCGCGACGTTATTCACCTTTAAATCATATTCGCGGAGAGTGAGGGACTCTTCCAGAACCTTGCGCAAGTCCACTTCCTGTTTTTGCGGCTTGCGCTGGCGCGCAAAAGAAAGCAGATTCTGTACAATCCGGTGCGTCCGCTGGGCCTGTTTGAACAGCTTGCGCACATAATCGGCCGCTTGGTTATCGAGGCCGGCGCCTTCCAGCAGTTGCGCGTAACCGAGGATGGCGGTCAGCGGATTGTTCAACTCGTGCGCCACCCCGGAAATCAACTGGCCGACAGCCGACATCTTCTCGCTCTGCAGCAGTTGCTCCTGCGTCCGCCGCAAATCTTCATACGCCCGGCAGGTCTCCTCATAGAGCTGCACCTTTTCGATGGTGGTGGCCAGTTGCCGGCTGATGGCGACCAGCAGATTTTCATCGTTACTGGAATAGTGCCGGTCTTCCTTGCTGGCAATCCCCATGATGCCGATGGGTTTGTCCTTGCCCCAGAACACCACCCAGATCCAGAAGGGCAAGCGGTCGGCGCAGACAAACTCGACCACCGCCGGGGGCAGGTGCGGCACAAAATCCTGGGTCACAACTTCCGCGCGCGAGCGCATTACCAGCTCGCCCATGCCTTCAGGAAACGTGACTTCGGCCATGCGCACGCGCGCCTCGCTGCGCGGTCCCCAACCAGCGCGCCGGCGGAAGATGCCATCCGGTTCCGCCGCCAGATAGACCGAACCCGTCTCCGCCCCAAACAGCGAGATCACCTGGCGCAGCGTGAGGTTCAAAATTTCATCCAGATCGAACGACTGGGTTGCGATCACGGCCATGGCGTTGAGCGCGTTCAGCTCGCGATTACGCCGGCGCATCTCGTCTTCCGAGCGTTTCTTCTCGGTGATGTCGAGCATGAAGCCCTGATAGCGCTCAATGTGTCCGTCGGCGCCGCGGGTGGCAAAACAGCTCTGCGCCACCGCCAGCAGCATGCCATCCTTGCGCCGCGCGGTGATTTCAAAGTTGCGTACGTAGTTGTGCGCCTCGATTTCCTTGCGAAAGGCCTCGCGCTCCTCGGCGACAGGGTGCAGTACGCTGCCCATATCGAGCGCCATCAACTCGTCCCGGCTGCCGTACCCGAGCATGGTGACAAAAGCATCGTTACAGTCGAGAAGAGCTCCTTCCGGCGTCGCTACGAACACGCCTTCTTGCGCCTGCTCGAACAGCAGGCGGTACTTTTCCTCCGCCACTTGCCGCGCGGTGGTGTCGTGCACCACATGGATGACGCCCTTCTGCTGGCTTCCCTGCTCGGCATACGATGAGGTCGAAACCACCGACTGCCCGCCGAAACACGGATCCATGCCTTCGGTCAGCCCTGAGCCGCGTTCGCAATACGGGCATCCGCTCCAGTCGCACATTTGCGGGAGGACCTCGTCACACCGTTGGCCCAAGACATCGGCCGGCGCTTTTTCCAGCCGCTGCAGCAGGGCCTGATTGGTCTTGAGGATGCGGAAGTCCGCGTCGTGCGCCAGGATCAGATCCTGGATGGAATCGAAGGTATTCATCCACTGCCGCTGCGAGCGCAGCACCTGCTCCAGCAACCGCAGATTCTCCACCGCAACCCCGAGCGCCTGCGCGGCGGTTTCCAGGAAGTCCATTTCTTCCCGGGTGTGGCTCCGCCCGCCGGAGCAGCCGAGCGACAGCAGGCCGATCACCGACTTTTTGCCCATCACCGGCAGCAGTACCACGTGCTGAATGCCATGCTTCTTCAATGGTTCCCGCGCCGGTTCTGGCATGTCTGATAGTTTGACGACTGCGGCACGATTTTCCTGGAGCGCGCGGGCCTGCGTTTCATCCGTCCCCGATTGCCCCAGGGCTCGCAGAACTTCCGGCGACAAGCCGACGTGCTGCGTGGGCACCAGATGGTCGCCTTCCATGGCGTGGAACCACGCTGCCTTCGCTCCCACGATCGCTTTCAGTTTCTGCAGAGCGGTCTGCATCATCGGGGCATGATTCTGGCCGCGCGCAATGGTGACCGCCAACTCATTCAACACTGTCAGCCGGCGCGTGCGCAGCCGCGCGTCGTCCAGCACCACCAGCAAGATGCTCGAGGCGAACAGCACTTCCGCCAACAGGTATCCTTCACTCGGAATGCGGTTGGTATAGGGAGGCCAGTGCAGATTCAGGGTCAGCAGCCCGGCGCCGAATAGGAAAGACCCCAGCCCAATGCGCCCGAACCGGTAGCGCAACAGTTCGACAGCTGCCCCGGCGGCAATCAGCCGGCAAGCCACGTCCAGCCCCAGTTCGAAATTCTTGAGGCCGGGAAGATAGAGCGGCTGCATAACGGCGCAGACCATCAGCACCCACGCTACCGCCACCAACGCGGTCAAGGCTCGTTTCGCCTGCGCCGAGAGCAGCGCCGCCGCCGCAAACAGTCCAACGGCCAGCACAAAACCGGCTTGTGCGAATGCCGCCATCGACTTCGACGCGTGCAACTCGCCCGCGCCCGTCACCCACAGAAACGCGCCATAGGCGATCCAGCCCGCTCCCCAGGCCAGCAGACATCGTTCCCGGAAAACCCGGAAGAAGAGCAGACTGGCCACCACTACGATCAAGGCGGAGGTTTCCCGCGCCGTCAACCACGGGACGGTCAACATCCCCACCGAATTCCTGAATATCCCGGCAGGATCCATAGATAGACGCACGAACTCCTAAGCTCTTGAATATCACGCCCGCCCCTGATCGTTACCGGATTTCCGTCGCCAGTAGGTTACTTTCGGAATGTGAAGCCGTATCCTAGAATGAGCGATACATTACACTCAGGGTCATGCCTAGCGACCGCACCAACGACCGCATTCTCGTGGTGGACGACGAGGAGACGATCCGCGAGATCGTTTCCTCGATGCTTGGCGGTGCCCATTTTCAGACTCGCCAGGCCGCCAGTGGCATCGAAGCCCTCGCGATTCTGGAATCCGGTGAAGAATTCGATCTGGTCCTCTCCGACCTGATGATGGCCGAAATGGATGGAATTGCCCTCTTGGAGCGTGCCAAGGAACGTTACCCTGACATCCCGATCGTGATGGTGACCGCGGTCCACGACATTCAGGTCGCTCTGCAGGCGCTGCGCAATGGCGCGTATGACTACCTGCTCAAGCCTTTCGAGCGCGAGCAGTTGCTGGCGACGGTCCGCCGTGCCTTGGAGAATCGCCGCCTTAAGCGTGAAAACGATGCCTATCGCACCAACCTCGAGGCGCTCGTCGCCGCCCGCACCCAGCAATGGAAAACGGCGCTGTCCAACCTCGAGAAATCCTATGACATCACGCTCGAAGCTCTGGGCGATGCACTCGACCTTAAGGACGCCGAAACCGAAGGCCACTCCCGGCGCGTCACCGCATTTACCATCGCCATCGCGCGCAAAATGGGCCTGTCGAAAGAAGAGATCAACGTGATTGCCCGCGGAGCCTTCCTCCACGACATCGGTAAGATGGCCATTCGCGACGAGATCCTGCGCAAGCCCAGCAAGCTCACCGAGGAGGAAATGGCCCTCATGAAGGAGCACCAGCAATACGTGGG
>CAWABC010000012.1:0-18205 GCA_963780105.1 uncultured Acidobacteriaceae bacterium | reverse complement strand
TGTCCCTGCTACTTCGTTCGTTCGCCTATGCTGTGATTGACGGCACCGGAGCGGCGGCGCGCGAAGACCAAACCGTCGTGATCTCTCAAGGGAAGATCGAGTCGGTTTCCGACGGCGCGTCGGCGAATGTCCCCAAGGATGCCCAGGTCCTCGATTTGCGCGGCTACAGTGTCATCCCCGGCCTGGTTGGCATGCACGACCATTTGTTTTATCCCATGGGTAACGGCATCTTCGGCGAGATGGCGTTCAGCTTTCCGCGCTTGTACCTGGCGGGCGGAGTGACGACCATCCGCACCACAGGTTCGCTCGAGCCCTACACCGATCTCGAACTCAAGAAGCAGATCGATAAGGGCGAAACGCCCGGCCCGAAAATTCATGTCACCGGACCTTATCTTGAGGGCGCTGGCAGTTGGGCGCTGCAGATGCATCAGCTCACCGGACCCGACGACGCAACCAAGACCGTCAACTTCTGGCTGGATCAGGGTGTCGACAATTTCAAGGCGTACATGTTTATTACTCCGGCGGAACTATCCGCTGCCGTGGCCGCGGCACACAAGCGCGGCGCCAAAGTTACAGGACATCTGTGCTCCATCGGCTTTCGTGAAGCTGCCTCCATTGGCATTGATGACCTGGAACACGGCTTGCTCGTGGACACAGAGTTCTTCCCGTGGAAGAAGCCCGGCGAGTGCCCCGAAAAGAATGACTATGAGCTCATCTCCAAGCTCGATGTGCAAAGCGGCCCGCTGCACGACACGATCATGGATCTCGTGCAACACCACGTCGCGGTCACTTCGACGCTGCCGGTATTCGAGATGATCGTTCCCGGACGTCCCACCATCCAGCAGCGCATTCTCGATGCCCTATCGCCCGATGCCCGCAGCGCGGTGTTGAGCAATAAAGTACGCGCCGGCGATGCGAGCGCGATCCGGCAGCGATACCATACCGACTCCTCGCCCTGGCCAGCCGCCTTCAAGAAGGAGATGGAGTTCGAGCATGCCTTCGCCCAGGCCGGAGGTTTGCTCCTGGCCGGACTCGACCCCACAGGCATGGGAGGCGTGATCGCGGGCTTCGGCGATCAGCGTGAGGTGGAGTTGCTCGTGGAAGCCGGATTCACGCCGCTCGAGGCAATTCACATCGCGACTGCAAACGGCGCGCAGTTCATGGGAGAACTCGACCGCATCGGCACCATCGCACCCGGCAAGCAGGCGGATTTGGTCGTGATCAAGGGCGATCCGTCGAAGCAGATCGGAGACATCGAAAATGTTGAGACCGTGTTCAAAGACGGCATCGGCTACGATTCGGCCAAGCTGATCGAATCGGTGCGCGGCGTGGTGGGGAGCCGATGAAGGCCTTCTGCTGGTATTCGGGTCGAGCCTGATCTCGTTTTCTGCGACCCGTACTGCGACTCATTCTGCAACTCACCCGTCAATCTGCTATCTTCGTCGGTTGACGATCTCCACACATGCCACGCAGGCGCCCGCCGGCGCCGAGGATAAGTGCCTTCATGCTTGACTCTGCCCGGGTTGAAACCGCTCGACCGGAACCGTCTCGTCTCTACCGCTGGACCGTGCTGCTGTTCGTGAGCGTGGCGATGGGCGGGAACTACTACATCTACGACAGCATCAACCCGCTGGAACGCATTTTTATCGACAAGCTGGGTTTTTCCGCCACGGCGTTCGGGTGGCTCAACTCGTCCTATAGCGTGGCTGCGGTTTTGACCCTGCTGATCGGCGGCATTGTCATTGACCGGATTGGCACCAAGAAGGCGCTTACGTTCTTTGCCTTCCTTTGCCTGCTGGGAGCAGTGCTTACCGCCGCGCGCGGACGGCCTGGGGTGATGATCGCCGGCCGCACCGTGCTGGGTCTGGGCGCTGAGTCCATGATCGTTGCGGTCACGACCGTCCTCGCCAAGTGGTTTAAGGGGAAAGAGCTGAGCTTCGCTTTCGGGATCAACCTCACCATTGCCCGACTGGCGTCGGTGGCGGCCGACAACTCGCCGACTTGGGCGAACCGAGCGTTTTATCCCCATGGGCCCACGGGCGAACCAAGTTGGCAAGGCCCGTTATTCATCGCTGTAGGCGCCGCAGTCCTAGCCGTGTTCTGCTCGGGAATCTACTGGGTGCTCGAAAGCCGGGCGGAAGGGCGTTACGAACTTGGCAAAGCCGGTTCCATCGACAAGTTGGAGTTCGGGCAGAGTTTTCGTGTCCGCGGATTGGCGTTCGGGCAAGCTGCTACTAAGATTTGGCGCGCTCTTAAAGATTTCTTTCGATTTAATCCATCGTACTGGTTTGTGGTTGGGCTCTGCTTCACTTTCTACTCCGCGATCTTTCCCTTTCGGACGTTTGCCATCGACTTCTTTTCCAATAAGATTCTGGCTTCCCACCCGGGGATGACGTTATCAGAGGCAACCCAGCAGGCGGGCTTTTGCAACAGCTTGCTCCCCATTACCGCGATGATTGCTACACCGCTCTTTGGGTTGATGGTGGACAAGGTCGCCAAGCGGGCGCTGTTAATGATGCTTGGGTCCATACTGCTGATGCCGGTTTACCTGATGTCGGCCTATCTTCCGGTCGCCAGAACAGTGACATTCGCCGTTCCCTGGATAGCCGCTTGGCATTTCACGCTGTTGCACCTCACTTTTCCTCTACTTTTTCTGGTTACGATGTCGATGATGGGCATTTCCTTCTCACTGATCCCAGCGGTTATGTGGCCTTCGGTCGCTTACGTTGTGGACGCGAGGCGACTGGGGACGGCTTACGCCTTGATGACCCTGATCCAGCAGATCGGCTTCTTCCTCTTGAACTTGTTGATCGGCACGGCCAACGACCACTCCCACGCCGGGCTGGAGAACCCGGGAGGATACGGGCTTGGCATGTGGATATTCTCCATCCTCGGTTTTGTCGGGCTGACCTTCGCCATTCTGTTGCGGATTCGCGAAACCGGTCCGCATGGGCATGGGCTGGAGACGATCACGGCAAAGGGGTAGGGTGGGTTGTGTAGCGCGGACACTCCTGTCCGCGCAGAGGGCTGCTTCGCTGCAAACACGCGGACAGGAGTGTCCGCGCTACACTGGACCGGGTTACGAAAGTGATCTGTAGGGTCTGGTTAGCCGGGTGCTTTGGTCGGATAGGATCATCCCGCCAGCTACAGTTTTTGGTATTCTGACGACTTAGAAACGGTCGAGATCGCTTTCGCGACTCCCTCGGCAAATTTGTACAACGAAAAGAGTTCGAAGCCGCATCTGAACCAGTGGCGGCCGGAAAAGGCGACTTGACCGACCCGAAGCAAGGCATCTCCGAACGAGAGGCGATCGAGCAGGCGAAACAGGGCCACGAAGAAGCCTTCGAAGTCTTGTATCACCTGCACAAACGGCGCGTGTACTCGCTATGTTTGCGCATGGTCTCCAATCCCGCGCAGGCCGAAGATCTGGCCCAGGAAGCATTTCTTCAGCTCTTCCGCAAGATCGGCACCTTTCGCGGCGAGTCCGCTTTCTCCACCTGGCTGCATCGTATGACGGTCAATGTGGTCCTGATGCAACTGCGCAAGAAGAGCCTGCCGGTGGTGTCGCTCGAAGAGACTCTGGAAGCCGACAACGAAGCTCCCAGAAAAGAATTTGGTTCGCAGGACGTGAAACTGACGGGATCGGTGGACCGTTTGCAATTGCAGAGGGCGATTGACCGGCTGCCGCCGGGCTACAAAACGGTTTTTGTGTTGCACGACGTGGAAGGGTTCGAGCATAACGAAATTGCCCAAATGGTGGGCTGCTCGATTGGCAACAGTAAGTCGCAGCTCCACAAGGCACGACTGAAGCTGCGCGATTACCTGAAGTTCATGAGAGCCGAAAAGGCCAAGACTGGGTAACTGAGCTGCGGTATTGGGGAGAGGGTTGGCTATGACGTGTTTCGATGTGGAGAGAATTCTGCCCGAGGTCCTCGACGGCGCTCCGGAAGGTGCGCTTGCGGATGAGTTTGAGGCGCACGTAAAGTCCTGTCCAGCTTGCTCGGCTCTGGTGTCGGAGCTGAAGCTGATCGCGAGCGAAGCCCGGCAACTGGCGGCAAGCGATGAACCTGCGCCCAGGGTGTGGGTGCGAATTGCCGCTCAACTACGCGCCGAAAGCCTGATCTCCGAATCGACGATTCGCGATCCGGAATCCGCGCTCGCCCGGCCCGTCCTTGTCCCAGCGTCTTCTCGCCGGCGATGGACATCAACCGCGTGGTGGCTGGCGCCCGTCGCGGCAGCGATGCTGGTGGCAGGCGCATACGTCGTAAGCCATAAGCCAGCTCCGCAACTGGCTAAGCAGCAAGCTGCGCCAACTCCAGTGACATCCCCAGCTCCCGTAACTGCTGCCGTCACTGCAGCGCCTGCGCCTTCGCCGGCTCCTCAGCAACTGGCGGAGAGCTCCGTTAAGCCGACGAAAACGATCAAACCCGCCGTGCGACCCGCGGCGGAACCCGAGCCGACGCTCGAGGCGAGCACCGAAGATCAACAGTTTCTGAGCGCGGTTTCGACCCTGGCCCCTTCAGTGCGGGTTACGTATGAAAATCAGTTGCAGGCAGTGAACGCCGACATCCGGGAAACTCAGGCGTATGTGGACCGGAATCCGGGGGATGCGGACGCACGGCAGCACTTAATGGACGCATATCAACAAAAGGCACTTTTATACCAGATCGCTTTGGATCGTATTCAATAGCGGAAGACAGGGGCGTTTTTATGGCGGGTAGGCACGCAAATCGGCAAGCGAATTTTCGCAAAACCAGTCGTCGTCAAACCACGGTCGTAACTCTGGTTATGACAACTTGTCTGGCATCCGCGGCCTTCGCCCAAACGAAACAGGAATACCGTTTCACGGTCGGCACCAACGGCAATATTTCCATTTCCGTGGATACCCAGTACGGGGCGATTTCCGTAAGGCCTGGAAGCGCCGGTCAGGTGGTGGTGACGGCCGCGCTCAAGTCCGACAAGGTGGAAGTCGACCGCCAGCAAAATGGCAACCGCGTTGAAATCGCGTCTCATCTTTTGCAGGGCGCGGACCAGCGGACTGGCCAGGTTGACTACGAACTGCTGATTCCGCCCGACGCCACCCTCAATCTCCGCTCTTCGACCGGACCGCTGTCGGCCGAGCGCCTGCAGGGAGATTTGACCTTGGAGGGCGCAGACGAGGGCGTAGATATCCGCAACGTGAAAAACGGTCATGTGCACGTCCAAACCATGCGCGGGCCGATCACGCTGACCGATGTTCGCAACGGCCACGTTGAGATCGCTTCCATCAGTGGCGACATCCATCTGAAGTCGGTCACGGGACCGCTGGTGCAGGCGAGTTCCGGCCGGGGAAAGATTTTCTACGATGGTGATTTCGGCTCGGGTGGCGATTACAAGTTCACCACCCACGCCGGTGATATCGAGGCGCTGGTACCGGCGGATGTCTCGGCCGGATTCCGAGCGCACTCGGTGCTGGGCCGGGTGCAACACGACTTTCCTCTCCAACCCAGACACTCCCGGTTTTCCGAGGAAGTGGGACGTTCCTTCATTGGCACTACCGGCCAGGCCGCATCGGAAGTCGAGCTGCGTTCTTTCAGTGGTAGAATCCGCCTCAAGCAGCGCTGAACCAAGAAGAGTCAGGTTTGAGGTTTCAGGAAGGTCTCGATTTTCCTGAGCACTAAGACCTAAGACCTTGACGGTTCGCGCAGCTCAAGAACCGGGAGTTGCTGCGACCTTGGTTCTCGGTATTCCTGGATGTCCCGCTGGACGAACTCTGGCGGCGAAGCTTGGAGGACGCGACGACGCGGCCTTTACGAAAAGATGATCCTGCCGAGTTCGCCCGTCTCTATGAGCGCCGGCGGCCGTTCTACCGTCAGGCGACTGTGACTGTCGTAACTTCGGGCAAGGACCCAGCGTCCATTTGTGCTGAGATCGAGCGTAGGTTACACCGTTGGGGGAGAACCGAGGCCATCGGCTGGTCCCAGATTCCCCCCGATCAATCGGGAACAGGAGAATCCCAGTGAAGTTGTCTTATCGGCGGCTCGCTTTCATGATGGCGCTAGCCTGGTGCGTTGCGGCATGGGCTGCTCCCCTGCCCAAAGAGAAAGACAAGGAGAAAGAACACGAGGGGAAGACCGTCGACTCCGGTTCTTTCAACATATTCCAGAATGGCAATCGGGTAGGAACCGAGACGTTTTCCATTTATGAGACCAGCTTCGGCAGCGTGGTCCAGTCCGAATTTAAGACCGAGCATTCTCCTCCGGATGTGCAATCTTCCGAAATGCAGCTTACCGCAAACGGGGAAATTCGCCGTTACGAATGGAAGGAGCTAAGCCCGGGGAAAGCGGTCTCGGTGATAGTTCCGAACGATGATTTCCTGAGCCAGAAGTGGAGAGCTGGAGAAGAGAAAGAGCAGGAGCAGACCTATCTGCTGTCGACCAAGACCAGCATTCTGGACGACTATTTCTTCATCCAACGCGAAGTGCTGGCTTGGAGGTTTCTAGCCATGGTCTGCAAACAGGACAAGGGACAGGTGCAATGCCTGCCCAAGCAGCACACCCAGTTCGGCACCCTGAACCCGCATCAACATTCTTCGGCGCCGCTCACTGCGGAGTTCCTCGGCCGGGAAAAGGTGAGCCTGAAGAGCGGGCCGCAGGACCTGCTCAAACTGGAACTGAAGAGCGAGGCTGGGACGTGGCAGCTCTGGCTCGACGATCAATTCAAGGTAATGCGGATGTCCATTGTAGGAGAGAATACCGTGGCAGACCGCGATTAGAGAGGGTGCCCCGTCCATGCTCCGGTTGGGCAGGTACCATTCTCCAACCAACGAAGCGCGGCTGAAGGTCAGCCCCTTTCGGAATTGGATTGCCTTCGATTTCAGGCGGTAGGATGGTTGTGGGCGCCGGAGAAAAACTGATTTCGCGGGTGGCGCCGCGACCGGCCCGGATAACTCTTGACGATTCTTGATTCACGCACCTCGCGCATTCTCTTGACGGCCTTCCTGTTCGCCGTCGGCTTGGGTTTTTTCTACACCGCGCGACGCACGTTGCTTCTCTTCCTTTTCGCCATTTTTTTTGCCTATCTCATCAATCCGGCCGTTTTGCGGCTGGAGAAACTCCTCCACAGCCGCGCCTGGGCGATTGCGGCCATTTACCTCCTGCTTCTGGTCGGTCTGGGGGTATTCGGTTTCCTGGTTGGCCCGAGGATCGCCCGGCAAAGCGCGCGCCTGGGTGCGTCGCTGCCCGGACTCCTGGATAAAGCCAGCAGCGGCCAGCTTACCGCACTCATCGGAAAGGAGCACGGCTGGAGCCAGGAAACTCAGAAACGTATTCAGGATTTTTTGCTTCGACACAAAGATGACTTGTACAGCCTGGCGCAGCGCATCGGCATTCGCGCGGCCGAAGCAGCGCAGGATGCGTGGGTGCTGTTTCTGGTGCCCATCCTGGCCATTTTTTTCCTGCGCGATGGGGGCAGTTTCCATGAAGTGCTGGTTGCCTTGGTGCAATCGCGCTCGCAGCGTGAGTTTTTGCAGGATGTGTTCCAGGATCTGAACCAGATGCTCGCCCAGTTCATTCGCGCCCAGTTGACCCTGGCGGCACTCTCGTTCGTGGCCTACACCTCATTTCTGGGGGCTATGCGAGTTCCCTATGCCATGATGCTCGGTACCGCCGGGGGCGCGATGGAGTTTGTCCCTGTGGTCGGGCCGCTGGTGGCAGGCGCTGCCATGATCGCCGTGGCCGTTCTGACGGGATACCAACACTGGTTCTACCTGCTGTTGTTTTTGCTGGCCTGGCGCATGGTGCAAGACTACGTAATCTCTCCCCGGATCATGGGAGCTAGTGTGGAATTGCATCCGCTGGCGGCTTTGTTCGGTATTCTCGCGGGCGGCGAAATCGCCGGTGTCCTCGGCGTCTATCTCTCCATCCCGGTGATGGCCAGTTTGCGCATCGTCTGGCGCCGCTGGCGCATCTACGCCGAAAAACGCAAGTTCGGCCCCCTCACCGAGTACTCTTTCCCGCAAGAGTTGGGAAAGGGAAGAAGTTAGAACGGATCGGGTGACGATCGACCAGTGGGATCGGCCCATCGGGAGATCTAAATTCAAATGTCTTTGACTTTCGATCACCCGATGACCCGATGGTCAGATGACCCGATTACCTACGACGTGGCTGCGGCGGCGGTGTTGTTGTTGCTGGTCTCCACGTCCACCTTGCGCAGAAACTCGGCCGCAGCTTCCGGCAGCACGGTGTTGATGAACATTCCCGAGCCCAGCTCAAATCCGGCGACTCGTGTCAGCCGTGGGATCACGCTCAGATACCAGTGAAAATACTTTACCCCGACACTCTCGGCCGGAGCGCTGCGAATCGTAAAGTTGAAGTCGGGGTCGGCCAGCCCGTGGTAGAGCTTGGCCAGCAGCGAGCGCAGCATGCGCGCCAGATCGTTTATCTCCGCCGCGCTCACGTCGCCGAAGCTCGCCATGTGCCGCCGCGGATAAATGTTGGTGCAGAACGGAGACGGGGAGGCGTACAACTCGAGCGCGACGAAGTGCTCGGAAATCATGACGACCCGGGTTTGTTCTTCTAATTCCTCCTCGATCATCTGGCAGAACATACACTCGCCGTAGTCGTCAAAATGCCGCAAAGCGTGTTGAAAACGCTGGCGAACGTGCAGCGAGGTCACCGGCGTCGCAATCATCTGGGAGTGCGGGTGTTCCAGGCTCGTGCCCGCGTCGAGGCCGTGATTCTTGAAAATCGTGATCAGCGCCACCCGCGGGTCGAGGCTGAGTTCGTCGTAGCGAGTCTTATAGATCCGCAGGATCTCCGCCACGTAGGAATCGGGCATCAGCGCTAAAACCTGAGCATGGTCGGGCGTCTCCACGATCACATCGTGAACCCCGAATCCGTTGACCGTCCGGCGCGACCGATGCACCGAGCGGGTCGGTTGCACTTCGCGGGAAAGTGCCCCAAACTTATTCGGGATCACGCGGGCGTGCCACGGAACGTCCGGCGAGGCGGGTACCCGCAGCACTTCCGGCGGCGTCAGCTTTTCATTTCCCGGACAAAAAGGGCAGCTTGCGACAAACGATGCCAGCGGCTTGCGTTCGCGGTGGTGGGCCATTTCTTCCGGACGGCGCGCGCGCTCGGTTGCAATCACCACCCATTCCCGGGTGGCAAAATTCTGGCGTAGCTCCGACATAGTCGCTCCTGGGCAAAGCCTACACTTCCGCGCCAAAATCGACCAGACACCTTGGGTCGTAGGCTGCCTGCAGAAAACTCAGATTCACACTTGTTCTTGGGCAGGGCGCGGCTTTAATTAGTGGAGCGCCGGGCGTCCCCGCCCGGCTGGACCCTTCGGCTTCGCTCAGGGCAGGCTCGCGAGACGCCCGTCGCTCCATCGCATGACTTACTACGCGGTCGCGGCACTAGTATAAAATCACAGTTCACCATGTCCACCAAACTTTCTGTAGGAATTCTAGGTGCCACGGGCATCGTCGGGCAGAGATTCATCCAGATGCTCGAACATCACCCGTGGTTTGAGGTCGCGTGGCTAGCCGCGTCCGACCGTTCCGAAGGCCGCCCCTACGCCGAAGCCGCGCGCTGGCGTTTGAAAACCGCTATCCCCGCCAACGTCGCGGGAATGACGGTAGTTCCCGCCAAGCCCGAGGGCGCGCCGAAAATTATTTTCGCTGCCCTCGATGCCGCGATCGCTCGCGAACTGGAGCCCCAGTTCGCCGCCGCCGGCTGCGCCGTCGTCTCCAATTCCAGCGCGTTGCGCATGCAGGCCGACGTTCCCCTGGTGATTCCGGAAGTCAACGGCGATCATATCCAGCTCATCGAAAAACAATCCTGGCGCTCCGGTTCGGGGGGCTACGTCGTCACCAATCCCAACTGCTCGACCATTGGACTGGTGCTCGCCCTGGCTCCGTTGCATCGCCGCTTCACTCTGGAAACGGTGATGGCGGTGACCATGCAGGCGGTCAGCGGCGCCGGATATCCCGGAGTGGCTTCCCTCGACATTCTCGGCAACGTTATCCCCTACATCGCCAAGGAAGAAGAGAAGATGGAGGAGGAGACACAGAAGTTGCTGGGGAAGCTGCATGGTTCGCGCGTCGATCCTGCTCCCTTTGCCATGAGCGCGCAATGCAACCGCGTCGCCGTGGAAGACGGCCATACCGAGTCGGTGGCGATACGGCTGAAACAGAAGGCGACAGCGGAGGAAATCATCGCCGCCTGGAACGATTTCCGCGCCGAGCCGCAGCGACTGCGTCTGCCCAGCGCACCCGAGCAACCTGTCGTGTACATGACTGCGCCCGACCGTCCCCAACCGCGCTTCGATTGTGACCTCGGTGCAGGCATGACCACCTCGGTCGGCCGCTTGCGCAAGTGCAACGTGCTGGACTGGAAGTTCACCGTGCTATCGCACAACACCATCCGTGGCGCCGCCGGGGCCGCACTTCTGAACGCCGAGTTGCTGAAAGCGAAAGGATACCTCGGGTGAGAACCGTTTTCATCACAGAGACACAGAGACACGTAGAAAAGCGAAATCATGTCTGCGCATTCCCGATTCTTGGCGACGAACCGTCGAAACAGATGAGGCCGAACTTTCTTCCATCGGTTTTCTCTGTGTCTCTGTGCCTCTGTGGTGAGTCTTTCCCTAATCGCAAGGAGCACCCCCGCCCATGATCGTCATGAAGTTCGGCGGGACTTCCGTACAAGACGCGAAAGCCATCGACCGTGTAGCCCACATCGTCCAGGGCCGGTTGGCCGACCGTCCGGTGGTGGTGGTTAGCGCCATGGCCAAGGTCACCGATTCCCTGCTCGCCATGGGAAAGGCGGCTGGCGGCGGCGATCGCAAGACCGCTCTCAAAATGGCCCGCGCCCTGCGTGAACGCCACTATGACACGGCCGGAGAACTTCTCGGTACCGCCCTGTTCACGGAATTTCACGGCGACCTGGGCTCCGACTTCGAAGATCTCGACGAATTGTTGCGCGGCATTGGCGCGGTCGGCGAAATCACTCCCCGCACCTGCGATTACGTTGCCTCTTTCGGTGAAGTGCTTTCGAGCAAAATCGTGGCCGCCGCTTTCGTGGCCCGCGGATTGCCCGGCGCGCACGTCGATTCACGCCAGTGCCTGCTCACCGACAGCAGCTACACCCGCGCCGTTCCTCAGTTCGAAGGAACCAACGAACGCTTGCGCAAGCGTGTCCAGCCTCTGCTCGACGCCGGCAAGGTTGCGGTTATGGGCGGATTCATTGGTTCGAATCGCGCCGGCATTACCACCACCATCGGCCGCGGAGGATCGGATTTTTCCGCCGCGATCTTTGGCGCCGGCCTCAACGCCGAGCGCATCGAAATCTGGACCGACGTCGACGGCATGATGACCACCGACCCCCGCCTCTGTCCCGAGGCTCGCCGCATCAAGGTCATCAGCTTTGACGAAGCCGCCGAACTCGCCTACTTTGGCGCCAAGGTTCTGCATCCCGCAACCGTGCTGCCTGCGATTCAGAAAAACATTCCCGTCTATGTCTTGAACTCGCTCAACCCAGCCTGCGAAGGCACCAAGGTCACGGCCCGAGCCCCGCGTTGCACGAATATTTTCAAGGCCATCGCGCTCAAGAAAAAGATCACGGTAATAGAAGTAGCCGCACCGCGCCGTCTGCTGGTTCATGGATATCTGAAATCCATCTTCGAGGTCTTCGATCACCACGAGGTGGCGGTGGATGTGGTCTCCACCTCCGAAGTCAGCGTCTCGGTCACTGCCGAGACCAACGAAGCCATTCCGGCGTTGGCCGCCGATCTGGCAAAACTCGCGGACGTGAAATACGAGGGCCGCAAGGCGATTGTCTGCCTGGTGGGCGAGAATTTGCGCGACACCCCGGGAATCGCCGCCAAGGTCTTCGGCATTCTTGAGGACGTGAAGATCCGCATGATTTCGCAGGGCGCCTCCGAAATCAATCTGACTTTCGTGATCGAAGAAGGCGATGCGGCCGAGGTGGTAAGGCGCCTGCACCACGCATTTTTCGCGGAAGCCGATCCGGAAGTGTTTGCGTAAAGTCGTTTTCACCGCCGAGACGCAGAGAGCGCGGAGAAAACCTAAGGACGGTAGTTAAACATTTGTTTCCCAGATCTTCTCGGCGTTCTCGGCGTCTCGGCGGTGAGAGGTTTCCACCATGAATCTTCTAATTCTCGGCTGCGGCAAAACCGGATCGCTGGTGGCGGAAGTGGCGCGCCAGCGCCGGCATCAGGTCCGCACCTTGGACGTCGACGAGAACGCGGATGCCTGCGCCTTGACTCCCGCTTTTCTTGCCCCGTTCGATGTGGCCATCGACTTCACCACGCCCTCTGCGGTCATCGCCAACGCTGAAGCCTGCATCCGGGCAAAAAAGAACCTTGTCGTCGGAACCACCGGCTGGTACGACCAAGTGCCGCGCCTGCGCGAACTGGTGCTTTCCGCCAAGACCGGCTTCCTTTACGGATCGAATTTCTCCATCGGCGTGAACCTGTTCTTCGAGATTGCCGCGACCGCTGGGGCCGCGCTGAAATACGATTACTCGGGCCAGATTTTCGAGCGTCATCACATAACCAAGAAAGACGCTCCTTCGGGAACTGCCATCACGCTCCAGAAGATTGTGCGCGAGGCGGGAGGCAACGACAAAGAAGTCGAGATCGTCTCTTTCCGCGAGGGCGACGCCGTCGGCATGCACGAGATCACTTTCGATTCTCCCAACGACCGGATCTATCTTTGCCACGATGCCAAGTCGCGCCGCGGATTCGCCGAGGGCGCGGTCCGCGCCGCCGAGTGGCTGGCGGGGAAAACAGGCTTCTACGAGTTCCGCAACGTCTGGCGAGAGCTTTAGCATCGGTCCCAAGAAGCGGCGGGTGCCCCACTCATCGCGCACTTTGCGATGAGTGGGTTTGTGACAACCCTTTGCCACAGCCGCCCCGGTTTGCTTCCCCTCCAGCATCACGCTAGGCAAATGCAAGCGTTCGCGAGAAGAGTTATCCTTAACCCATGCAACTGCGAGGCTGTGGTACCGCTCTGGTCACACCGTTCTCTCAGGACGGTGCTGTCGACGAAAACGCACTGCGTAACCTGGTTGCCTGGCAGGTCGAATCTGGCATCGATTTCCTGATTGCCTGCGGCACCACCGGAGAAACTCCCACGCTCACCCACGATGAGTGGCTGCGCGTCATCGACGTAACCATCGAAGTCGCCGCCGGACGCGTGCCCATCGTCGCCGGCGCCACTTCCAACTCGACGCAGGAGGCCGTGGCCAAAGCGAAAGAAGTGGCGGCGCGCCCGGGCGTCAATGCCATCCTCACCGCGTCGCCCTACTACAACAAACCGACGCAGGAAGGCCAGTACCGGCACTTTCGCGCCATCGCCGAAGCGGTCGATAAGCCCGTCATCGTCTACAACGTGCCGGGCCGCACCTCCGCTAATCTCGAACCCGCGACCCTGGTGCGCTTGACCGAGGTCGCCAATATCGCCGGCGTGAAGGAAGCCAGCGGCAACATGGTGCAAATCGCGGAGGTGCTGAACTCGGTGCCGGAGACTTTCCTGGTCTTCTCCGGCGACGACGCCGTCACACTGCCAGTCATTGCGCTCGGCGGCGTGGGCATCATTTCAGTTGCGTCCAACGAAATTCCCCGCGAAATGGCGGAGATGACGCGCGCCGCCCTGAATAACGACTGGCACACCGCGCGCACCCTCCACCGCAAGTATTTTCCCTTGATGCAGGCCAACTTCATCGAGTCGAGTCCCCTGCCGGTGAAGGCGGTGCTCGCCATGATGGGCAAGATCGAAGAGATCTATCGCCTGCCCCTGCTTCCCATGCGCCGCGATGCGCGCTCGAAACTGCAGAAGATCGCGACCGACGCCGGATTGATTACCCGGCCAGCAGCTCCGGCGGCCTCTGCCACCGAATTCTATGTTTACGAGAATTGGGCGGCGGGCCCGCACAAAGCGATTCTGCACCGCTCTTCTTGCGGACAGTGCAGTTCCGGCAAGGGACGCCCCGCCGGGCACGATCCCAATCATTCGCGCTGGCACGGACCTTACGGCAATCTGGCCGAGGCGCGCGAGGCGACCCATCAGATGCCCGGAGTGCTGATCCGCAGCGAATGCAAGTGCGTGGCGTAAAGGCAGCAGTTGGCACTTAGCCTTTAGCCATCAGCTGTTGGCTGCTAGCTATTGACTACTAGCAGTCGGCTTTCTTGCATTTGATTTTGGGTGGCGCAGCGCTTCAGCGCTGCGATCATGGCATTTTTTGGGAGCCGGCTTCAGCCGCCGAGGTTCAACAGCATCGCGGAAAGTTTCACCACAGACGCCTGTCTTCTTGGATGCTATTATTCTCGACGATTTTCAGTGGCCGGGAGTGACTTATGAAGAATCTGTTCCAACCGGATGCGGTTGACGAAGTGATCTCGCGTATCGACAAACTTCAGCCAACTTCCCAGCGGCAATGGGGCAAAATGGAGGTCGCCCAGATGATGGCGCATTGCTCGGCCGCGCTCGATCTCGCTTCCGGCCGCCTCATACGGCCGCGGATCCTTCTGGGCCGGCTGCTCGGACCACTCGTCCGCCCCATCTATAGCAACGACAAACCATTTTCCAGAAACAACCCCACCGACAAGAAGCTGCTGATCTCCGATCCGCGAGATTTCGGGCGTGAACAAGAACAACTCAAAGTCCGGGTCCGGCAATTTCACCAGGGTGGCGAAGCACAATGCACGAACCACCCGCATCCCTTCTTTGGCGCACTCACGCCGCATGAGTGGAGCACGGGGATGTACAAACACCTGGACCATCACCTGCGTCAATTTGGCGTGTGACCCTGGGGCGTGCCGATGGGCACACCGATTTCTATTCCACTTATGTCAGACTTGCTATCCACTTTGAAGTCCGCCATTGAACGCCTATCGACGGGCGACTCGATCGACAACGCCGCCGAAGCGCGCCGCACCTTCCACGACTTCCGCGCCGCTCTCACTCGCGGCGAGGCCCGCGCCGCCGAAAAGATCATCAACGGGAAAGGCGCGGGCCGCTGGACCACGAATGCGTGGGTCAAGCAAGGCATCCTGCTCGGCTTCCGTCTCGGCGAACTAAAGGAAATGTCAGACGGCGACGTACTCTCCTTCGTCGACAAAGACACTTTCCCCGCCCGCCGTCTAACTCTCGCCGACCGTATTCGCCTGGTGCCCGGAGGCTCTTCCATCCGCGAAGGCGCCTACGTTGCGCCGTCGGTCATCTGCATGCCTCCCATGTTCATTAACGTGGGCGCTTATGTAGATGAAGGCTCGATGATTGACTCGCACGCTCTGGTAGGCTCGTGCGCGCAGGTCGGCAAGCGCGTCCACCTGAGCGCCGCCGCGCAAGTCGGAGGCGTGCTCGAACCCATCAACGCCGCTCCCGTCATCATCGAAGACGACGTACTGATCGGCGGCAACTGCGGAATCTACGAAGGCACGCTGGTCCGCGCGCGCGCGGTTTTAGGAGCGGGAACGATCCTGACTCGATCAACGCCGCTCTACGATCTGGTGCGCGGCGAAATCTACCGCGCGACCGCCGAACATCCGCTCGAAGTCCCGGAGAACGCGGTGGTCGTCCCCGGCTCGCGCGCCGTGACGAAAGGCAGAGGCAAATCCGATGACTGGAACCTCTCCCTCTACACGCCCGTGATCGTCAAGTATCGCGACGCGAAGACCGAGCGCGGGAATTGAACTGGAAGACTGGCTGCGGTAACGACCCCACATCCCAAGAGGCAGGCAAACCGTTAGCTGGAGCATATCATTATCGGTACGATGGAAATCAGCGAAGCGACGCGAAAAGCGGCCCAGATCTTGAACGAAGAGCGGACTCGACCGACCATTTTTTATGTCCCAGATACCGGTAAAGACTTGGCTACCGTCCTCACTCGGCTCCCCCTCCTGCAGGGCTTCATGGAGGAACGCCAGAAACGACCACGCCTTGTGCACGAGTCCCCGGACGAGTTCCGCTTTAAGGGTACGAATTATGAACTTCTGCTGGCGCTTTTTTCTCAAGTTTCCGCCAGCGATCGTCCGTCGTTTGTCGCCTTCCTACTGAGCTGTGGGTCCAAACTTGCGTTCCCCAGCTCCGGGGCCGTTCCACTGATCACTGAGTTCTGTATTCGCACCGGAAACAAGGAGGAACTTGTTGACGCATTACAAAAGTCGCCTCTCACGCCTGGACTGGCTGCGCTGCTGCACCAATTGGAGGACACAATTGCTTTAAACTTCAATCTCTTTTCAGATGAAGAGTTGGAGCGTTTGGTGAAGGTTTTGGCAGAAATACGAGCGAATGCTTATCGGAAGACATATGTTTCTATTGGGGTTCGGGGAGGGCCGGCCAAAACGAATCCCGATTATGACGCGAGGGTTGCCCCCATAGCGAAGGAAATAGTCTCGGGGTGTGACGGGGTTATTGAGGAATGCGCGCAAGCCCGGTACTGGTATCTAAAAGGTGCGCTCCAGCAGAACACAAATCTGGAGGTTAATCTTGATAAGGCGAACGTTGAAGGATATCTGAAGAACCTTGGTTTCAGTGGCCCGCTGCTGGAGGCTCTGAATTCCGCGGAGCAGGATTTTAGAGGTTCCGCGACACCCTTCGAGCTAAAGAGTTGCCTTGGGCATCTCCGGAGTTTCATGGAGGGACTGCATGAACAGGCGTGCCAACCCATTGCCGCAAAAGGTGGGACGACCGCTCCTAAAAAGTGGGGGAAGTCTACGGAGATGCTCCGAAGCAACGCCCTGTTAACCGTGCAGGAGGAGAAGCTCGCAACGGCTTTATACACGCTCATCAGCGACGAAGGGGTGCATCCCCTTTTTGCTGAAAGAGAGTATGCCCGGCTCCTTCGCAATATGGCTATCGAGTACGGACTGATGTTTCTGACCAAGCTAGAGAAGGCAGGTATCAACGTCCGGTGACCGCGGTGGAACACCCGTGTCCCAGGTTCGCGGTTTTCGAAACTTGCGATTCCGCCATCTCCACGAAAAAATCCGTTTCATTCATTCCACTGCACCTCACGTTCTGCTACAACGAAAAGCATGGCAGAAGCAACCATGTCAGCTAAGAATCAGATCGTTCTTCCACGTGAGGCTCGCAAGGCATTGCAGCTCAAGCCGGGCGACAAGGTTCTCGTCATAGTGCGCGGAGGGAGGGTGCTCATTTTGCAGAAACCGAAGTCCTACCATGCCGCGATTCGTGGGTTAGGTCGCAGCGCTTATCCAAAGGATTATCTACAAAAAGAACGCCAGAGCTGGGATTAGAACCCGGTCACGACGGCAACGCCGCCGAAGTCGCGCCCGGAAGCCGCATTTGCTCCTCCGCAAACCTGCGCCGCGCTTCCAGATGCTTAGCACGGAAATGCGCGCGCGCCCGCTCGCCCCACGCCCGCACGAAGTAATAGTTCAGCGCGCATCCGATTGCCGAGCTGACCACCGGAATCAGGCGTCCAGCCCACTTCTCCACCACCTCGGCGCCAGCCTTCACCGCGATCCGCTGAATCACGCGCGGCACGAAGCGGTTGACCACTTCTTTTTCCAGCAACTCGCGGCTGATGTCGACTCCGGCGGCGCTGGCCGCCGCAATCCAAAGTTCGGCGATTTCGTCGTCGGTGTTCAACTCGAATCCATAAATCAGGCTAAGCTTCTGGATCGTGCGCATGGTAATCGCGGAAAGAATGCCGAGGTCGGGCACGATCGTGAGAATCCCGCCGAGACCAAATCCGGCGCCCTCCGCCCCCGCCAGCTTCATGCCGCCGCGAATCACCGACTCCGCCACATCGTCGAGGCGTTCCACCGGCAGCGTGTACACCCCCTGAAAGGTGGCCAGCGGCAACCCGTGCGCCACACGCAGCTGCATCAGGAAGCGCCCCGGATCGACCCGGATCGTGTCGTAGGTGCGAGTCAGGCCGCCGCGGATCGCGCCTTCCACGCGCCGCCGCATCCACGATTTTTTTTCGTCGGCCATCTCTACGTTTTGAGTTTATCAGCCCGCTAACTCCGCATCCGACTCTATGTAGAAACGCCGATTGCCGCGTCTTCCGGATCTAGTGGAGCGACGGGCGTCTCGCCCGTCCCTGGTGGAGTGCAGCGGTTCGGCGGCCGGGCGAGGACGCCCGGCTCTCCCTGTGCAGATACGTCCAAAGCTAACGGGGCAAGCCCCGTCTCTACACGAACCTCCCCCTGTGCTAGCATCGACTTTGAG
>CAWABC010000011.1:0-11274 GCA_963780105.1 uncultured Acidobacteriaceae bacterium | reverse complement strand
GGCGGAATACCTTGCGCAACGGTCACAGCCTGGATGCCTATAAACAGGCGGTAGGGTTATTCGAACAAGCGATCGAAAAAGATCAAAACTTCGCTCTCGCCTACACCGGACTTGCCGACTCCAGCCTCCGCATGTATGGGGAGACCAAGGACGGCGTTTGGGCTCAGAAAGCAACTCTATCCGCGCAACAGGCGGAGCGGCTCTCCAACAACCTGCCCGAAGTTCATCTCTCGTTGGGCAGCGTCTATTCCGCCACTGGGAAGAATACGCAAGCCATTACCGAGCTGAAACGGGCGCTCGAATTGGCGCCCAACTCGGATGAAGCCTATCGGAACCTCGGTGATGCCTACCTCTCCAGCGGTCAGAGTGAGGAAGCCATCGCCGCCTTCCAAAAAGCGGTTGCCGCGAACCCATATTATTGGACGAATCACACTGCCCTCGGCAATGCTTATCTAAGGCTCGGCGACAACGCCAAGGCGCTGCCGGAATATCAGAAGATTACCGAAATCGCCCCCGACAGCGCCATGGGCTATGAGGGCATCGGCACGGTGTATCTGCGGGAGGCTAAGTGGGGCGAGGCCGTTGAGCAATTCACCAAGGCCCTCACCATTGCTCCAGACTCGGCTACCTATTCCAACCTGGGCACGGCTTACTTCTTCCTGAAGAATTATGACCAGGCCACCAAGATGTACGAAAAAGCGGTCGAGATGACTCCGAACGACGAACAACTCCAGGGCAATCTCGGCGACGCCTACCGCTGGTCGGGCCACTCCGACCAAGCCGCTGCCGCTTACGGTAAAGCCATCTCGCTGGCTTTCCAGGAGTTGCAAGTAAACCCGCGATCGGCCACCATCATGGGTGATCTTGGTCTGCTCTATGCCAAGAGGGGGGATGCGGCCAGCGCGGTGCAATACACAAATCAAGCCCGCGCCATCAGTCCCGACGACGTACAGTTGATGTACTCGGAAGCCCAGGCGAAGACATTGATCGGTAAGCCGGAGGAAGCGTTGAAACCACTGCGGCTGGCCTTGGAGAAGGGTTACCCCGCGCAGGAGGCCTGGAACGATCTCGAGCTTCAGAAGCTCCAGGCCCTGCCGCAGTTTTCACAATTGGTAAACCAGTTTTCGAAAAAGAACCACTAAGCCTTGCGGCGGTTCTTCCACTTCTTGCGCCGCGAAACGATCGCGCCCAATCCCGTCACCATCAATGCCACCGTTCCCGGTTCCGGAACCGCAGGTGCATTCGCGTGCCCGCCAAAGTCCAACCCGCCCGGCCAGCAATTCTTCTTGACGCAAGCAAACTGAATGGCGAAGCTCTGACCGTTCTGAATCCCTCGGTCTGGATTCCGGCCCTTGATCCCCGCCAGCACAATGGCCACGTTACCGTTCTTCAGATTCGTTGCCGTGCAGCTCATAAACAAGGCCGAGCTGCAGCTGATGGCCCCCGCCGGCACCTGCTGCCCTTTTTCAATCAGGGTCAGCGAACTCCAGTTCTGACCACTATTGTTGGTGAAAAACAACGTGCCCGACCCGCCCTCAGGGACGCCGAAGGTAAAATTCAAACCGACACTCTTACACCCCTGGGGCGGACACGTCACCGGACTGGTGCCAGTGAGACCGTGAATGATGATCTTTGGATCGTTGATCCCGTCGGCGAAGGCCATCACCGATCCCACAACCAGCAGCATAGCCACGGCACAAATCTGAGAGATTTTCATCGAGGGTTTCCTGTTCACTATAAGGATCGTGCTGGGATATCTTCTCCCAGCTACTGGGGAGTGCGGCGAGGTTAGCTCGTTCAACCACCGGAGTCAAGCGGAAACCAGCACATCCTCAAGAAATATCGGGACGCCATGCAAACTATTGCGCACTCTCCCGCCGAACTGTGCAAGACTCTGCACGTCCTTCACTTGCCGCGCGCATGGCCGCGTCCAGGCGGGGCAGGCGAACAAAAAAAGGGCGCGCCGCAGCGCGCCCAGGTTTCAGGAGGAACAAAATTCAAGAGCAACAGGTTCCGCAGGACAAACTCAATCTCGTCCCCACTTTCATCGTCCAAAGCCGGTGGTCTGCATCGCATTCCGCGAGATGTCCGCTGTGGACGCAATCCCCTGCATCCGCAGCTTGAACTCATCGGCGTTCGAGGCGCTCTCCAGGGCCGTCTCGTAACTCACCAGCCCCGCCTGGAACAGATCCCAGAGCGATTGGTCGAAGGTCTGCATGCCATACTGCGAGGTGCCCGCCGAAATCGCGTCACGGATGGCGCGCGTCTTCTCGGGCACCAGGATGCACTCCCGGATGTAAGCCGTCGACACCATCACTTCGACCGCGGGCACTCGGCCCTCGGCGTCCGACCGGCGCACCAGGCGCTGGCTGACGATGGCGCGCAACACCGCCGCCAACTGCAGCCGGATTTGTTTCTGTTCCGGCGGCGGAAACATGGCGATGATGCGGTTGATGCTTTCCACCGCATCCAGCGTGTGCAGGGTGGAGAAAACCATGTGACCGGTTTCGGCCGCGTGCAGGGCCGTTCCAATGGTTTCCAGATCGCGCATTTCGCCCACCAGAATCACGTCTGGATCCTGACGCAGAGATGCGCGCAGCGCCGCCGAGAACGTCGGCGTATCGACCTCCACCTCGCGCTGGTTTACGTAGCCTTTCTTGTCGCGGTGCAGAAATTCGATGGGGTCTTCGATGGTGATGATGTGTTCGGCGCGCGTCGAGTTGATGCGATCCACCATGGCGGCCAGGGTCGTCGATTTGCCCGACCCGGTCACTCCGGTCACCAGCACCAGGCCGCGCGGCATGTCGCAGATCTGCTCTACCACTTTCGGCAGGAACAGTTCGTCGAGCGCCCGGATCTTCGTCGGAATCACGCGCAGCACCAAGCCCACGTTGCCGCGCTGCTGAAACACGTTCACACGGAAGCGTCCCAGGCCCGCCACCCCGTACGCCATGTCGATTTCGGTGGTCTCTTTGAATTTTTGCTTTTGCCGCGCCGACATCATGCTGAACGCCATGTTCAACATGTCTTCAGCCGATACCCGCGCCTGGTCGGTCAGCGGTACCAGATCGCCATCAATGCGGAGGTGGGGATAGTTTCCGACCTTCAAATGCAAGTCAGACGCACGGCGCTCCATGGCGATGCGCAGCAGTTCGTCGATAGTCATGCGGGCAAGACTCCAGCTACCGTCCCTATCATGACGCGTACCACCCCCGCGCACGAGATGACGGAGGTAACGGGACCATTGGCGACCCTGGAGGTGAGGCTTTGGGTACGGTCCTTGGCTTTCGGCAGGCTTCCAGGACTTTAACAACGTGAAGAGTCTTGCGGTGGAGGGACGGCGGGGACGCCCGGCTCTCCACCAGCAAGCTTTTGGATCGACAGCAGAAACGGTTACGCCGCAGCCTGAAACGGCTCGTCGTAACTGCCGCCGTAGATCGACGGCACCTTCGACCCCATCGGACGCAGGTAAGTCGCTAACTCACCCCGGTGATGGATGCTGTGATTGTTCAAAAATCCCAGATAGAACGACACCGGGAAGTTAAAGACGCCCATGAAATTGACTGGCGTCAGCAGCTGTTCCGCCGACAGAGCGCGAACCCGATCCGCGCCGCGCTTCATATTTCTGTCGTACCAATCCACCAGTTTGGCTACCGTCTTGGGCTTGTCTGCCTCCGCTGGATTGGCCATGGTGAAGTTCAGATCCGCGATCCCGTCCATAAATTGGACATCGGTGTTTGCGATGTGCCAGGCCAGTTCCCAGGCCGTACGGGCGTTGGGGTCGGGCCGGTAGTCCCTCTTTCCCTCGGGGATGGCGGCCAAAACTCTCTTGGTAATTTCAATTTCTCCAGCCAGACCATCGAGCATCAACGCGCGATAGCCCAGCACAAATTCGGGCGTGGGAACGGACATAACATTTCTCCTTCAGGCTGGGGATTGACGAAAAAAGCAGACGAAAAAACAACGTCGCCTGCCATTAGGCGCGCTCTACTATAGTTCAAGAAAATACGAAGCGCAAATCGCCTCTAGAGACAGCCGAGCGGGTATCCCCAGGAACAAAGTTACAACGTTACACGCTCACCGGCTGCTTCGCGCCCACCGGAACCGGCGTCAACCAGGCATACCGATCCGCCTTCTCGCCGCGGACAATGCCGTAAAATTCCGCTTGCAGGGATTTCGTCATGGGGCCGATCTTGCCCGTACCCACCCTGATTTTGTCGACCGAGCGAATGGGCGTGATTTCGGCGGCGGTGCCGGTGAAGAAAACTTCGTCGGCGATATAGAGCGATTCGCGCGGAATTTGCTGCTCCACGATCTTGATGCCGAGGTCGCGCGCGATCTGCAATACCGAGTCACGCGTAATGCCGGCGAGTACCGAACTGCCCAGCGGAGCCGTGTGCAGCACGCCATTGCGGACGACGAAAAGATTCTCGCCCGAGCCTTCGCTGACGAAGCCGTTCACATCGAGCGCGATGCCCTCCGCATAACCGTTGACGATCGCTTCCATCTTGATGAGCTGCGAGTTCATGTAATTCGCGCCCGCCTTGGCCATGGCGGGCAGAGTGTTGGGCGCCAGCCGCGTCCACGAAGAAATACAAACATCCACGCCCTCACTAGCGTCCGTCCCCAGATATTTTCCCCACGCATAGTTAGCTATGTAGACTTCGGTCGGGCACGCGAAGGGGCTGACGCCGGCCTCACCGTATCCGCGCAGAACGATGGGACGGATATAGCACGGCCACACGCCGTTGTGTTTCACCAGATCGATCATGGCCCGGACGATCTCATCGCGAGTGAAGGGAACGTCGATGCGGTAAATGCGGGCCGAGTCGATGAGGCGCTGCATGTGTTCGGTGGCGCGGAAAATCGCGGGGCCGGTGGGCAGCTCGTAACAGCGAATCCCTTCAAACACCGAAGAGCCGTAGTGCACAACATGAGACATCACGTGCAGCGTCGCGTCGTCCCAGGCGATGAACTTGCCGTTGTGCCAGATTTTGTCCGTCTTTTGAATCGCCATGCAGACTCCTTCGGTCGAAAGATTCGCGGAAGCGGCGGGGATTCTCCGAATCATCGAAGAAACTTCGATCTTCCAGAGTGAGATTATAACGTGGCAGCGGGGTGGCCCGCAGCGTCTGAAGACGGACCCTGATACGAATTCCACTGGCGCGACGGACGGACAGGGAAAGTCTGATTAAGTCCCTGAGGTCCTCCGTACGCCCCTGTGTACGTGTGGTTCAAGGTCTTCGATGGCACCTAGAGCGTGTTTCATAAATCGGTTTTGGGTAGGGCACGGCTTTAGCCGTGCCGTTTAGGCCTGGAAAAATGTGGGCTTTAGCCCCTGAGGGACGAGCCCTCCGAGCAGAAAGGCATTTATGAAACACACTCTAATTAGACTTTCCCTAGCGAATCGCGACGAGGTTGTTGGCGACGAACCCGCCTTCGCCGGCGAGCAGCAGACGCATCGTGATGCGTTCCGCCTTGTAGTGGTGGCTGCGATGCAAGAGGTACACAGCTCCAACCCCCGCGCCAAACCCTAGAGCGGACCCGGCAGCCTCTCCGGCGGCGCCACGAGTCACGAGCGGACGCATGATCGGATTGACTTCGCGGAGGCCGTGGTTCAATCCGCGCTGGGTAGTAACGGCGTCGGCGGCGATCAGCCCGGCTAGGATGCTGACATTCATCTTGTTCTCAACCGTCCAGAAACGATGTTCGCTGGGCGCATCGGGAAGGGCGGCACTGTTGGTCGCGGTGAAACTCTGGGCCTGCAGCGCGGCGCTCAGCAAAAGAATCGAGAGGAGGTATCTCATAGGGTTTCCGGCTAGTAGGCCGGTACCGATGAGCATAAGCAAAAGGTGCACCAAAGTGTATGGCCCATCTCGGGGGGTGGACAGCCCTTTAGTAAGGGTACCTACGCCGTCCCGGATGGTTACTTGCAGTACCCCACACAGGGCCTATCCCACGCCTGGGAGCAACTATTTTAGTAGCGCAGAGTGGCCCACTTATCAAGAACCGCAAACGCGCCCTAAATACCCGCCGGAGAAGGGGTTCCACGCCTCGCAGAGTTTTTACATTTTGGTGACATTCGAGGCCCGGTTTCTCTTGACAATCCGATTCCGGAATAGCAAGATTCCCCGCGTTATCCAGCCGACGTTCCCAGGAGGAATAAGATGATCGTCCCAGCCATGCGCGCTCTCCTGGTGGCAATTTTGCTGGCGCTGCCCCTTGCGGCAACCAACGATGCCACCCGAAACGACCAGTCACCTAACGTTCCCAAGGCGCATAACGAAGCAACCGTAGCCCAACTCCAGGCGGAGATGGCCTCCGGCAAGCTCACCTCGGAAGAACTGACCAGGGAATACATCGCCCGCATCGTCGCGCTCGACCAGAATGGCCCCGGGGTCAACGCGGTGATCGAACTGAACCCGGACGCGCTCGATATGGCGCGTCACGCCGACCAACTACGCAGGCACGGCATCGTGCTCGGGCCCTTGCACGGAATCCCGGTGCTGCTTAAGGACAACGTCGATACCGGCGACATGATGCACACGACCGCGGGCTCGTTCGCGTTGCTCGGAAGGCCGGCGCTTACGGACTCCACCGTCGCCGCCCACTTGCGCGCGGGTGGAGCGGTGATTCTGGGGAAGACGAACCTTTCGGAATGGGCGAACTTCCGCTCCTTCGAATCCGTCAGTGGGTGGTCGGGCCGGGGCGGGCAGACGAACAATCCCTATGGCATCGACCGCAATCCCTGCGGCTCCAGTGCCGGCTCGGCCGCTGCCGTGTCGTCGAACTTCGCCGCAGTATCGTTCGGGACCGAAACCGATGGCAGCATCGTGTGCCCCGCTAACGCCAGCGGCGTAGTCGGCATCAAGCCTACCGTAGGCCTCACCAGCCGCGCCGGCATCGTGCCCATTTCGCACACCCAGGACACTTTCGGCCCGCACGGGCGCTACGTGGCCGACGCCGCCGTGGCCCTGGGCGTGGTGCAGAGCCGCACGTTTGACGGACGCGATCCAGCGACCGGCGGCGTTCCCCTGGGATGGCAGGGCCGTTTTACGCGCCCCACCAACATCCCCACCGACTACACCCAATTCCTCAATCCGGACGGGCTCCGGGGCGCGGTGCTCGGCGTGACTCGGGTGGGACTCAGCGGATTTACGAACGTGACCACGCCACCGCTCGTGCTGGCGCAATTCGAGGCGGCGATCACCGCCATGTCGAACGCGGGGGCCACAATCATCGACCTCGATGCCGCGGGCTTCACGTTCCCTGCAGCCAACAACGAACTCCTGGTGCTATGTTTCGATTTCAGGAACGACCTTCAGAAATACTTCGCCACGCGCGTGGGCGTACCCATGGCGGGCAAGACCTTGAATGACGCCATCGCCTTCAACAACGCCCATGCCAACCAAGAGATGCCGTTCTTCAATCAGGATCTTTGGGATTTCACCGCTGCGCTGGCGCCGGGTCCCGACGATCCGCAGCCGGCCTTCGGCGGAGTGACCTACAACCAGGCGCTCGCCCAGGACCAGAACCTCGGAGTCAATGGAATCGACGCCGCGCTTAGCCAGTTCCATCTCGACGCGGTGGTCACCGCGACTGACAATCCCGCCTGGGCAACCGACTTGCTGTACGGCGATCACTTCATCTACGGGACCTCGAGTCTGGCGGCTCCAGAAGGGTATCCCATTGTGCAGGTGCCTGCCGGCATGGCGTTCGGCGTGCCCATGGGTGTCAGCTTCTTCGGAACCGCATTCAGCGAGCCCACGCTCATCAAGCTCGCCTCCGGGTTCGAGGCGGTGACCCAGGTACGCGCACACAACCTGCCCACATTCGCGCCCACGGTGCCGTTCGACCACATCGCGGGCACGACGTTGACACCGCCGAATAAGCGCAATGTACTCCCGCCGAGCAGCCGAAGCCAAACGGTTTCGCCGCCAGAGGCAACCAAGGAGCCCGGCAAGGAGATCAGGCGGCCACACCACTTGTGATTCGCTCTGGAGTTGGAGGGTCTATAAGTAAGGAGTGATTTCCTGATCTCCAGCGGATGCCTCGTCCTAGTCGCTCGATTTTTTCGGAGCGACCAGGGCGAGGTTCTTCGTGTGCGCCATCCGTGTCCTCTATTAGTCTGCCCCACTAGTACCGCGACCGCATGATGATTACGGCGTGAAAAACGTGTAGCGCCGGCATCTTGCCGGCTGTCCCGAGGGCGTCTCGCCCTCGGCGCGGCGGGCGAAGACGCCCGCCGGACAACCGCCGGGACAGTGGCGCTGACTATCAGGGTGACGAAATCACGCGGTCCCGGTACGAGTTAATCTGCACCACCGAAGTCGAAGCCCGAACGACCAACCGCTGCTCCACTAGTTCCGCAGCAGCGGCCGCGTCAGGCAAGTCGGCCCGCCCCCGCCGTTGATGCAGAGTTCCGACCCGGGGAAGGTGCGAACGTCGAAACCGGCGTCGCGCAGGCGCCGATTGGTTCGGGCATTTTCTTCAATCGCGATCAGGCACTTCTTGCCCAGCGCGAGCACATTGCAAGCCAGCGTGTCGCGCTCGCTCGTTTCGATCTCGAGCAAGCGAAATCCGCGCGCCCTCAGCAGTTCGACAGTCTCGACCGCCAGCCAAGGCAGATCGACCAGAATGGTCTGCTCATCGAGCATACTCATGAGCGACATCAGGTGCAGGCACGCCGAAGGCCCAGGCCCGTAAGGCAACGGCGCGGACAGCACCTCAACATTTTTCGCCGGATCTTTCGAAGACAGCAATGCCCGCATCTGCTCGATCCCTGCCCTGTTCGTCCGATAGCCGTCACCGATGAGTAGGGTCCGGGAATCGAGCCACACGATATCGCCGGATTCGGAAGTCCCCGGCAACCTTATTTCCCCGAGCACCGGAATGCCCAGTTGCCCGCAAAAAATTGCGTGCGCCTGCGCCTCCGGCACACGATTTTTTTTCGCCGGATTCATCAGGACGAGCCCTTGGTCGGTGGCCAGCGACGCGTCGTGCGCATAGACGGCATCGAGCGTGAGAGATTCCGCCGCGGGCAGACACACAACCTCGGCTCCGCCCTGGGCGAGCAGTCGACACAAAACCTCGTGCTGGGTCTGCGCGGCCGCAAAATCGGGAGCATGCTGAAACCCAAGCTCCCGCCATGCCGCGGATTTCGCGGGAATGTCCCACCCCGCGTTGCCCGGCGGACACACCATCACCCGCCGCAGTTCACACGTCATGGAATGTCCGTTGAAGTTTTCCGAAGGCATAAGAGAAGGCACAAGAAATAGGTCCGGCACGCCAGTAGTCTCGCTGCAAGAAATCTAAAGAAAGGCGGTCGCAAACGCAATGCGCAGACTACCACGAGGGCAATCGCCGGACCCGAGGTGACAACAAAAACAGCCGCCGGCTGTCCGCCTCCGCCGCGCCGATCTGAAGGTAATCCACCTTATCGCTTGCCTAAACCCCCTCCTCTGATGTACATATCAGCGGGTATCTCGTCCTACAACGTGTCCGACGTTCAAGTTTTTGACAAGCCGCGCATTTTTCCCGCCTTCTCCCCATGGCGGAGGACCCCAGGAGCCCCAATGAAAGCGTCATTTCGTCTGCTCTTTTTAGTGGTCATCTTCTTGCTCGTTCGCCAATCGGCATTTGCCCAGGCCTCCGCCACCGGCGACCTCCACGTCAGCGTGAAAGATCCGAAAGGCAACGCCATAGCCAACGCCACTGTCACAGCGCGCAATGCCGCCAAGGGTCTGGAGCGCGCCGGCAGCAGCGACGGCCAGGGCGGCTACAGTGTGCGCCAGTTGGCTCCCGGCACGTACACCGTGAGCGTCAACGCCCCGGGCTTCGCCAAGACCGAAGCCACCGGCGTCGCCGTCACCGTCGGCGGGATGGCTGAGTTGCCCGTCACGCTCACCGTCTCGGGAGGCAAGGAAATCATCGAAGTCAGCTCCGAAGCCGAGAATGTTGAAACTTCGCGCAGTTCCACCACCGACACGGTGGGCGAGCGCCGCATCGACAATCTGCCGATCAACGGCCGCAACTATATCCAGTTCACGCTGACCGATTCGCAGGTACAGCGCGACAGCGCCCCCAACTTAGGCGCCGCGCCGACGTCCGGCCTCAACATGAGCGGCCAGCGCGGCCGTTCCAACCTGGTCAACGTCGACGGCGCCGACGCCACCGACAATTCCACCAACGGCGTGCGCTCCACCGTCTCGCAAGAAGCGGTGCAGGAATTCCAGATCATCAGCAACAGCTACGCCGCCGAATATGGCCGCGCCTCGGGCGGCGTGGTCAACATCATTACCCGCTCCGGATCGAACGATTTCCACGGCGACGTCTACGGATACCTGCGTAATCGCAATTTCCAGGCCGTCAACCCCTTCAGCACCACGTCCAATCCCGCCTACACCCGCGTGCAGGGCGGCGTCGCCTTCGGCGGGCCGATCAAGAAGGACAAGACGTATTACTACTTTGCCTATGAAACGACGCGGCGGCACGAGACCGGATTCTCCAGCATCGGCCAAGACTGCCTAGCTGCCAACAGCCAGACATGCTTTGGACTCATTCCATTCGCACCCGCTGGCAATGTGCTATTAACTGCGGACCAGATCGGGTTCCTTACCGATCCAAGGGTTATAAACGCTGAAGGCAATCCCGCATATGCCGCCGAAGTGAACAAGTATGTGGGTCTCGCCGGTGCCTCCTCCGGTCAGGCCATCAACGGCGCATGGCCCGCCGCTCTAACCGGGGGAATTTCGGGACTGGGCGGCTTCCCAACCACGTGCACAACCCCTGGAAGCTGTTTTGTACCAGCTTCTTACCAAACGCTGGCATCGCAGGAAGGCAACTTTCCTGTCTTCGAAGGCACCAGCCTCTATTCGCTTCGCATCGACCACAACGTCAGCAGCAATAACCGCCTGACGCTGCGGGCCAACGTCAGTCCCAGTACCATGACCGGCATCGAAGTCAGCGGGCAGGACCAGCCCTTCGGTCAAAACGCCTATTCGCGCACTTCTCAACAAACCTATCGCGACGCTGCCGGGGTGGTGCAGGACACTTGGACGCTCGGCACCAACAAGGTCAACGAATTCCGCTTCCAGTACGCCCGCCGAGGTTTGAATTACTTTTACAACACCAAGATTCCGGGAGGCGCCGACCCCGCCGTCAACATTCCTGGCTTTGCCTATTTCGGCCGCGAGCCTTATTCCTACATCCAACGCACCGAGCAGCGTTACCAGTTCACGGACAACTTCTCATGGACGATTGGACGGCACGATA
>CAWABC010000010.1:0-5997 GCA_963780105.1 uncultured Acidobacteriaceae bacterium | reverse complement strand
AGGCAGTCGGAGGCGATGGCGAGCAGCTATGCAAGGGCGACCTGATTCGCGCTCGCACCCTGACCGGTATCTGCAACGACATCCGCAACCCAGGCATGGGTTCTACGGGCATGCCGTTTATGCGCAACGTGGAATTGGAAACCACGTTTCCCGATCTCGAAGAGAATACGCTGACCAGGAACCGTCACGGCGGAAGAATCGATTTGCTGACTCCCGATCCGCAAGTCATCAGCCGCGCGCTGTTTACGCGTTCGCAATCCAACCCGGCCGCGTGCAATGCTGGCTTCGGGCTTCCCAACAATTCCGTCGACGCCAATTGCGATTACCAGAAGGCGCCGTTCTTCAATGTCCTCGCCGCCTTCTGGATCCAGTTCATGACCCACGACTGGTTCTCGCATCTGGACGATGGGCACAACGCGCCCGGAGCGATGATGGACGTCGGCTGCAAGAGCAAGTTGGTGAACAATGTTCCGACGCCGCTGACCCCGGAAGAAATCCGAAAGCTGGGATGCCGGCCCGGCGATCAGGTCGACAAAACCTACGTGCTGAAAGATTCGCCTCCGGAGCAATTCATCGTGGGCGGGCGCACCTATCTGACCCGCGCGCCTAAGACCTACGCCAACAACAACACGGCCTGGTGGGATGCCTCGCAGCTCTACGGCTACGACGAGACTTCGCGGAAGCGCGTGAAGCGCGATCCTAAAGATCCCGCGAAGCTGCTGCTGGAACCCGTTCCTGGATGGTCGGGTGGCTACCTGCCTGTACTGCAGCCGGACGATCCCGAGCAACCTCAGTGGCGGGGACAGGAGGCGACGGCGTTCCCTGACAACTGGTCGATCGGCATGAGTTTCTTTCACAACCTGTTTGCGCGCGAGCACAATGCCTTCGTCGAGGAATTCCGCCGGCAGGCCGCGCAAAACCCGGTGGCCGACTGCGGCTTGCGCAATCCCTCCGATCCGGCGCGCGTCATCCGCTACCAGGACGTCACGCCCGATGAACTGTTCGATGCGGCCCGGCTGGTAGTCGCGGCCGAAATCGCCAAGATTCACACCATCGAATGGACACCGCAACTGCTTTACGACGAGCCGCTCTACAAAGGCATGAACGCCAACTGGAACGGGTTGCTCGGCACCGGCGATCCGGATGTCTCCAAAGTTCTATCCGACATTGTGGTACACAACTTTGGCAAGTCGGAAAACGTCAAGAAAGCCACCCAATGGTACTCCGTCTTTGCCTCCGGCCCTGGTATCTTCGGGTTGGGAAGCAAGGTTGCGCACTACGACATCACCAACCCCAATGACGTCAATGGCGGCGTAAATCACTTCGGGTCGCCGTTCAACTTCCCCGAAGAGTTCGTGACCGTCTATCGTTTGCACCCGCTCGTGCCCGACCTGATCGAGTACCGGGACGCCGGCAAAGACCCGAACCAGATCGTGGAGAAGGTCGCGGTGATCGAGACCTTCGAAAACAAGGCCACCGACGCGATGCACTCGCGCGGCCTGGCGAACTGGGGATTGAGCATGGGACGGCAGCGCCTGGGCCTGCTGACCCTGCACAATCATCCGCAGTTCCTGCAGAACATTCGTCTGCCGCGGCTCGACACCCCGACCGGGCAGATCGATATCGCGGCCCTCGATCTGATTCGCGACCGCGAGCACGGAGTGCCGCGTTTCAACGAATTCCGCCGCCAGTATGGCCTGCGCCAGTTGACCGGCTATGACGATTTCGTGGACCAGACGCTTCCCGCCGATTCGCCCGCGCGCAAGCAACAGATGGAGACCATCGCGCAGTTGCGCGAGATCTACGGAACCCACGTGTGCGACGCCTCGAAGATCATCACCGACGCGCAGTTGAACCCGGATGGAACTCCGATCAACGACTGTCTTGGCCACCCGAACGGGTCCGTGGTCGACAACATCGAAGACGTGGACACGGTGGTGGGCTGGCTCGCGGAATACACCCGGCCGCATGGATTCGCCATCTCCGAGACGCAGTTCGTGGTCTTCATTCTCAACGCGTCGCGCCGGTTGTTCAGCGACCGTTTCTTCACCTCCAGCTTCCGGCCTGAGTTCTACACCAAACTCGGCGTCGACTGGGTGAATCACAACGGGCCCGGACCGGAAGTGATGGAAGCGGGAGCGCCCAACGGACATAAGCAGCCTGTGGCGCCCCTCAAGCGCGTGCTGATGCGAAATATTCCGGAACTGACTCCGGAGCTGCAGCACGTGATCAACGCTTTTGATCCGTGGGGTCGCGATCGAGGCCAATACTACTCGCTGGAATGGAAACCGCGGCCCGACGCCGCATCGGATCCCGCATTCAAGTAATAGTGTGAAATGGCGCTAATGGAGCTTATCAACGGGTTTAGAGGTAGTGACTCCGGCGTGATTCCAAGTTGCATCCCTGCTGCCCACCCACTCGACCTGGCGTTGGCATGGTTGTCGCGGCGCTCCAAGCTGTTCTCCCACGGATGGGGCGATGAGGCGTTTCTCGCCGGGCTGTCCGACAGGGTGTCGTACTCTGCCCCGCCCTCGCGGATTGCGCTCCACTGGAGCAGGGGCCGCGAGCGTCGCGGCATAATGCGGCGCGATGGCACCTTCCTCTCGCCCTTGGAGTTGCTGCCCGAACCCACGCGCACCGTGCACGTTCGCGCCTGGACGCGAGCGGAACCCATGGCCGCCTGCGTAATTCTGGCTGCGTCGCGCGACGAGGGCTTTCGCGCGCGCGAGCATGTCTTCGGAGGCCTGGTCGCGCGCGGACTCGATCTTTACTTCCTCGAAAACCCGTTCTACGGCAGCCGCCGCACCCCGCAAGGACCTTTGCGCATCACCGTCAGCGACCACGGATTGATGGCGCTGGGCATGGTGCTGGAGGCACGCGCTCTGCTGGAACACCTGCACACCTGCTATCCGAAGCTGGTGGTGGCGGGCTACAGCATGGGCGGGCACATGGCGGCCATTACCGCCGCGGTTACGCCGTTCGCCGTGGGGTGCGCCGCGCTCGCCACCGGCGCCTCGGCGAGCAGCATCTACACCCGCGGATTGCTCTCCTGGTCGGTCGACCTCGACGCGCTGGGGGGTGCACCCGATCTGCGAGCGCCGGCGCGCGAGCGCCTGCTGCAAATCTTCGAAGCGGCGGATGTCACTCGCTATCCACTCCCGGTCCGGCCTGACGCCGCCGTAATTGCGGGCTGCAAGCGCGATGGGTACGTATTCAACAGCGAGACCGAACGCCTGCACCGGTACTGGAAGGGAAGTGCACTGCGCTGGATTCCCGCCGGCCATTTCTCCGCGCTCGTGACCAGCCGTCGCGCTCTGTGCGATTGTGTAAACGAAGCCGCGGACAAACTCTGAAGGATGTGCAGTCGGCGACCCGTAGATATGCCTCGCGGGCTAGTGGTTCTTGCTCCGTTAACGGGGCCACGCGGAATCAAGCTGTGCCCCGAGACGGACTTTCAGCGACGCTGGCCCGAAGTCCTCTTGGAGGAGATCTGCTCAACGCTCCCAACTCTGCTGACACCCAGCTGCGACATCTCTCCGAAGCCCGTTTCTGGACAGCCCTACGCGAAACGGAACCCATTGCCGCTTACGAAGCGATGCGTTCGATCTTCTCTAGTTCTGCCTGCAGGGCCTCTCGCTGACGCGGCATCTTTATTACGAAGTCACTGGGATACACCTAGATCTGAAGAGCGCTGCCCTGTCACAAGAGCATCATGCGAGATCTTTGAGAATAAGATCGAGCTCACTGGTTGATCCTCCAGATCGCACGGTCAGGTGCAGTTTCGTTCCTGGCGCGTCGGAATTGAACCTCACGCGCACCGCGGGCAAAGAGAGTTGGCTCACCGGGCGTCCGTCGATCGATTCAATCTTGTCTCCGACTTTGAGGCCGCCCGCTGCCGCAGGACCGCCCACAATCACGTCTACCACTTCGAACGCATCGCCGGACAGATTGATCCACATACCCGAGCGGTTAAAGATGTCCGCCTTGTCGTAGTTGGTATTGCGTTCGAAGATGAGTTGCTGATGCGGATAGTCAAAAGTGATGTTGAAGCGCTTCAGCACCCCAGTTCCGACATTCCCCGCTACGTAGGGGCTGCTGAAAGCCCCCTTCTGCTGAAGGGACAACTCGGTAACCGGATTGCTGACTTCCACCGTGCCAAGGCGAAGGACTTTCGCCCGCGTCACCACTGCCTTGGCCGCCCCACCGACTCCCCATCCGGTTACCGCCTCGATCTTTGCGCCGTAACGAGCTTTGAGATCGTGCTTCTCGGCAAAGGGCCTGAGCAAGTCGACGGAAGAGCGGCTTCCGGTATCGATGTCAAACTTTCCAGGGATACCGTCAATTTCGCCCGGTAATGGTGCCGTTTAATTTTCAAATGGCACCACTACCCAGTGTACGTCTCGTTAGGCCGTGGGTGGCCGCGGTGTTAGAGTATCTATTCCCTCTGAGGAGCATAGCCTGCCGAACCTCAATCCCATCGACGCGCAACTTCTTGAGATCGTGAGTGGCGCGTCCCCGGTTTCAATCGCCGATGTCATTGCGGTGATGCAGAGTATCGATGAATTATTGCCGAGTAACGACGGTCTCAAATGGTTCAACAGGATCTATCTGATGGTGACTCAGAAGATCGACGCTCAGCCTCCGCCAAACGGTTGGGAAGACGCCACATGGCTGACGCGCCTCGACGTAGTTTTTGCCGGGTTCTACTTTGCAGCGATTGTCGGTGCGCTGGAGCAGAATGCGGGTACCGCGAGTTCATGGGAGGCTTTGTTTGAGACGCGAAACGGGGCCGGTGTCGATCGAATACAGTTTGCCTTGGCAGGGATGAATGCTCATATCAATCATGATCTGGCGCTGGCCCTACTGCAAACTGATAATGAGTTGCATCTGACCCCGGCGCTGCAGAGCCCGGAGCACGATGATTATGAGCACGTGAATGGTTTACTCGAAGAGGTGCTCCCGTCGGCAATGACCTTTCTAGCCACTGGGATAGTAGGTGAATTGGCGCAAGACACGGGAAAGGTCGGGCGCCTGCTGGCGATCTGGAACGTCCGCGCTGCGCGCGATCTGGCTTGGGACTTCGCCGATCATCTTCGAAACCTGGGAGGTGCAACCCGTGACTTGGCCTTGGAGGTGCAGGACAGGCTCACCGGAGTGATCGGGCGGAGCTTGCTGCTTCCTGTTTAAGCTATCGCCCAGACGCGCATGTCCATCAAATGGCTGCCCCGAGGACTTACGACGTGTGGTTGCTCATGACCACAGAAACACCACAACGGTCACGACCGAAACAATGAACGGTTAACGACGACCATTCACACTACGAAAGAAGTTCGGATGGACAAAATCATCCAGAAGTCGGCTTGTGATTTCACCAGATCGGTACTGGGAAACGCGCATCTCGTCAGTGCTTGATTTCCTGACGAGAAGCCGACTTATCGGTACCAATCTGCCGACCGAGTTGATTCCGGATGTCCGACAAACCGAGAACGATTATGGAGAGGATGAGTTGAAGAATATACTAGTCGCGGAATATGTTCACAGTCTTCAGCGGCCTTCCAGCCACCGGAAAGACGACGATTGCCTGTGAACCCGCCGGTCGGTTCGATGCAGTGCACGTACGGATCGGCTCGATTCAGCAGGCCGTTCGGGATTCCGTTGCGATCAGCCTACCTCTCGAGGACGTGGGATATCGAGTCGGATACTCTCGGTTGCCAAGGATGACCTCCGTGCCGGCCGAACGGTAACCGCGGAATCGGTGAACTCGGTTTCGCTCGGCCTTGGGCTTCGATCTGAGGATAAGTACGACGGGAAAACGCCAGGTGACGGAAACCTCTCCAGAACGGCAGTTGGTCACCCGGCTTCTGAAAGAATGGGGCGGGGGGAATAAGGCGGCGCTTGACGAGTTGATGCCGGTCGTTTACCAGCAGCTTCGGAAACTGGCGTCGATCTGCTTGCGCTCGGAACGTCCCGACCATACCCTGCGAGCTACTGCTTTGG
>CAWABC010000009.1:0-16969 GCA_963780105.1 uncultured Acidobacteriaceae bacterium | reverse complement strand
AAGACGAGTCCTGCTCCTCGTCGACGATAATGAGCGCTAGATTGCTGACCGGCGCGAACACCGCCGACCGCGTTCCCGCCACCACTCGCGCCTCGCCGCGCCGTATGCGATGCCACTGCTCCGCCCGCTCCCCATCCGAAAGTCCCGAATGCAGAATGGCAACTTCATTCCCAAAAACCTGGTGCAGATCGGCCGCCACCGCCGGAGTCAATCCAATTTCAGGAACCAGGAGGATCGACGACCGCCCCTGCTCCAAAACCTGCCGCATACAAGCCAGATACACCGCCGTCTTTCCCGACCCGGTGATGCCGTGCAACAGCAGCCCGCCAAACTTGCGCGATGCCACGCTTTCGCCAATCTTCGCGAGCGCTTCTTTCTGCGCCGAGCTGAACTCGAACTCAAACGGAGATTGCCGGGGTTTGAGCTTCGAAACTGAACGCGTAAAGTCTTGAGGCGCGTCGACAAGTTCGATCAACCCGCGCCGCACCAAAGTGCCAAGCGTAGTGCGCGGCACATCCAACCCACGCAGAGCCTCGACCGGCAAGCGCCCGCCGGAAGCCGCGAGTGTCTCAATCAAAGTGCGCTGGTTCTCATTGAGCTTCTTCGCTGTGTTCGTGTGGGGACGGGCGCCCTCGCCCGTCCAGGCCGAGCGAAGCTCGGCAGCTTCGGCTCCTAACAGCACCGCGACCTTGACCGATCGCGCCGCATCCCGCGCCGCCGACACATCCTCGCGAGCAATCCACTTCTTCCGCACCATCCCCGCAAGCAACGCCTTTCCGACCCGCGCAACCCCGCGCAGACTCCCTTCGCGCACGCCTTCGCGTTCCGCGAGATAATCGAGCACGCGAAACTCAACCAGTTGCTGCTCCGGAGTCCGCTTCGACCGCGCCGGAGATCCGGACATCCCCGCCAGATGCAGGGCCATCCGCCCTTCATCGGTGATGCGGTACGCAACCGAGCGTTTAAACTCGGCGGAGAGCGGCAGCATGGTGCGAAACACCTCACCGAGCGGCGCAAGATAGTAATCGGCAATCCACTTCCCAAGTTTCAGCAGGTGTTCATCGAGGACCGGCGAGAGGTCGAGCGCTTCAATAACTCTTTTCGTCTTGACCTGCGGAAGACGGTCATGCAACTCGACGACGATGCCGGACATGCGTTGCTGCCGGAACGGCACCAGCACCCGTCCGCCCACCACAGGCTCCATGCCTGGAGGAATGGCGTAGGTGAACACCATGTCAAGCGGCACGGCGAGGGCGACGTCGCAAAAGAGGGGCATGGATGGGAGATGTCAATGAAATCCTACCGCATTCCACGATACTACTGCTTGACAGTAGTATCGTATTGCGTTAGTATACAGTTAAATGATCGTGAGTTTCCGGGACAAGGAAACCGAAAGGTTGTGGCAGTTGGGCAGAAGCCGCCGTCTCCCAGTAGATCTGCAGCTACGGGCCTTTAAGAAACTCGCTATTTTGAACGCGGCGATCACGCTCGACAATTTAAGGGTGCCACCGGGGAATCAACTAGAAGCGCTCCGCGGAAACCGAACTGGACAACACAGCATTCGAGTTAATGATCAATATCGTTTCGTGTGGCGGGACGGAAATGCTATTGAGGTAGAGATCGTCGATTACCACTAGAGGTGGAGCAAACATGGCGAAATCGAGGAAGGTGTTTGCGGTTCACCCGGGAGAGATTCTAAGAACCGAGTTCATGGAACCCATGGGCGTGAGTGCCTATGCACTGGCGAAAGCTCTCAATTTCCCGGGCATCTATGAGGTCGTCCGCGGAGACCGGGCCATCAGCGCCGACACCGCCATTCGGCTGGGAAAGTACTTCGGTCTGCCCGCGCAGTTTTGGCTTAATCTACAAAACGACTACGACTTGAGAATCGCAGAGGGTAGCGGGATCGGCAAAGGGATTAGACCCCGCAAGGTTGCTTCTGATGCCGAACCTCTACGGGTTTGATCTCGGCGCCTTCATCCCCAACTCCTTCATCACCATCTGCAGATCCTTCCACGCCTCGCCCTTCTGCCGTGGATCGCGCAGCAGAAACGCCGGATGGTAGGTAACCGCCAGCTTGCATCCGTCCCACTCGGGATCATTGCTCCGCACGCCGGCAGGTTTGAAGTCGTAAAAGCGCCCGCGCAGTTGCATCATCGAAGCACTCATCGCCAGCAGCGTTTTCGCCGCCACCGCTCCGAGCGCCACGATCACCTTCGGTTTGACCACGGCAATCTGCCGCATCAGGAACGGCGAGCAGGTTGCGCACTCGTCGCGCTCCGGCGTGCGATTGCCGGGCGGGCGGCACTTCACAATATTCGCGATATACACCTGCCGCCGCTCGATGCCCATCGCTTTGATCATGTTGTTGAGCAGTTGCCCGGCGCGTCCCACGAAGGGCTCGCCCTGCGCGTCTTCATCAGCCCCCGGCCCCTCGCCCACGAACATCAACTCGGCCTTCGGATCGCCGACGCCAAATACGATCTGCTTTCGTCCCTGCTTATGGAGCACACAGCGCGTACAGTCGCCCAGGTCTTCGCGGATGATCTTCAGCGCCTTTACCGGGTCGCTCACACTCTGCTCCGGCTTCAACGCGATGACGTCAAAAATATTCTCTTCAATAGCGCGCGGAACCGCGGCCGCGGTGGCCTTCCTTGGACTCATCCCTTCTCCCGATTCTGGTTGATGGATCGAAACGGCGATTTCCCCTTCGCCCACGATAACCGGCGCCGGAACGTCCTCCGCGACGGCCGACACGGGTCGCCGGTAAAAATCGTAGATTCCCATTTCGTTGTAATAGCGGAGGCGCGTTGTAAGTGCGCGGCGGAGTTCAGGATCAAGAGCGCGAGGCATCGCAGACAAGAATAACAAACCCTGTGGCCGCGGTCCGAAAACTACTTCAATTCAATCTCCACAATCTGCCCCACGGTCGGGCCTTCGTTGGCCAGCAAGTGCGTGACCTTGGCATCGACCCAATGAATGTCACCCGCCTTCACTTCATGGGTGGACGATTTCCCCTCGGGATCCGTCATCTTCAGCATCAGCGGTGTAGCGGAGATAATCAGGTAGGGACGTTCGTGGGTATGCATCGCCGACGTGGCTCCCGGAGCCAGCGTCCACTTGTAGGCTCGGGCACTCGGATTCTCCGCTTCCACCTTCCCGGCGGCTGGCCCCGCAGCCTTCGTCGGCCGATGAAGCAGTTCCACATCCAGCGCTTCAAAGACGCCGTTCCCGGCATTATGCACGAGGTGGGTGTAAGGCCCATTCGACTCCAACGCCACAACGCGTCCAGCCTTCGTCGTCTCGGGGCTGCTTTCCGCCTCGCCAAGCTTTTGCCGGGTGATCGTGGCGTCGGACAAATCAACCGTCATGCGGTCATACAAGTGCGTGTGGAACAGTGTGCTTTCACCCGGCAGAAGCTTGACCCGCACGACCATGACGGAATCATTGTTCAGAACCAGATGATGGTGCGGCTCCGCCTCTACAGGGACTGGCGATCGCTGCGCAGCCAAGAAGCTAGACAACACGAGAGCCAACGCTCCGCACAAATAGAGGTTCACAGGATTCCCCTAACGGACAACCACGCCGCTGTGTTTCCGCAGTTTCACCACCTGGTCCAGCACGCGCTGTGCGACTTCCCATTTCGAGGTTTCGGGAACCTCGACCACTTCGCTCGCGGAGATGATCGTAACCGCGTTACGCTCCGAATCAAAACCAACGCCCGCGCGCGAAACGTCGTTGACCACAATCGCGTCGAGTGATTTCGACGCCAGTTTCTTGCGCGCGTTTTCCAGCACATTCTCCGTCTCGGCGGCAAATCCCACGACAACCTGAAAAGTCTTCCGCCGCGCCACCTCCGCAAGAATATCCGCCGTCGGTTCCAGTTCCAGCGTCATCTCGCCCTTGCGCTTGATCTTCTGCCCCGCCGCCCGTTTCGGCCGGAAGTCCGCCACGGCCGCCGTCTTGATCACCACCGTACTCTGGGGCAGCAAGCTCAAAACCGCCGCCAGCATCTCTTCCGCTGTCTCGACTTGGGTCAGTTCGGCCGCGTCCGGAGCGGTCACCGCAACCGGCCCGCTCACTAACAGCACGCGCGCTCCGCGGCGCAGCGCCGCTTCCGCAATGGCGTATCCCATGCGGCCGCTCGACCGGTTCGTTAAATACCGCACCGGATCGATCTTCTCCCGCGTCGGCCCCGCCGTCACCAGAACCGTTTCACCCGCGAGATCTTGCGCAGCGCCCAGCGCTTCCATCACCGCCGCCACAATCGCCTCGTTCTCGGCTAGCCGTCCCGCACCGGTCATTCCACATGCCAAGTAGCCTTGGCCCGGCTCAACAATGCGAACGCCGCGCTTCCGCAGGATTTCCAGATTCGCCTGCGTGGCCGCGTGATTCCACATGTTCACGTTCATCGCTGGAGCCACCACCACCGGCGCGGTGGTCGCGAGATAAAGCGTGCTCAGAAAGTCGCTCGCAATCCCTTGGGCAAACTTGGCGAGCACATCGGCCGTGGCCGGAGCCACCAACAGCGCATCGATCGCCTGCGCCATCGCAATGTGCTCGATCGCCGACTCGACATTGGCCTGCTCGTCTCCTCCCGAGCCGAACATGCTGGTGATGACTTTTTCTCCGGACAGCGCCGCAAACGTCAGCGGACGAACGAACTCCTGTGCCGCAGCCGTCATCACGACTTGCACACCAATGCCGCGGTCTTGCAGCAGGCGCACGATTTCCGCCGCCTTATAAGCTGCAATCCCACCGGACACGCCCAGCGCAATTTTCATGGAAGGAAGAAGGCGGCCACGGCCTCAGGATTCAGCCCCGCCTGCAGAATTGATGCCGCCGCTGGCCGCGAGATTCAATCCCACTTTGGCGGCGATAACTGTCTACGCGTCTTCAGCGAACACTTTGTTCAGAGTTTCGGTGGCGGCTACTACCGGCAATTTCGGAGCCTCTGGAATCAGCCATTTCACCTTGCCGGCCTTGATTTCGTCTTGCGCGATGCGGCAGGGTTTGCGCGATCCGGTATCGATCACCGGAGGCGCTCCGCCTTGCAGTTGCCGTGCCCGCCGCGCCGCTACCAGAATGTAGCGATAGTTGCTGTCGAACCCTTCAATCAGCTTCATACTCTCTCCCCCGAAACTTCACGAGCTCTTTTCGCCTTGCGGGTCAAACGAAGCCAGAATCGGTTGCACCCGCTCCCGCGCCTGCTCCAACCGGCAAGCCTGCGCGGTCTCGACCAAATGCTTTTCTTCTTCAGAAGGTTCCGCCCTGCTCTTTTTTTTCAACCGCTCCGCCAACACTATGTCCTTGAGTTGGTCAGCGGATTGCTCCAGCAGGTTGTTCACTAAAATGTAGTCGTATTTCGAGTAATTCTCAATCTCTCGGCGGGCCGTGTCCAACCGGCGACGGATGACGGCCTCCGAATCCAGTCCCCGGTTCCGCAGCCGCCACTCCAACTTCTCCCGGTCCGGCGGAAGAATGAAGATACTGACTGCGTCTGGAATCCGCCGCCTGATCTCACTTGCTCCCTGCACATCGATATCCAGCACCAGGTCGTTGCCGCGCGCCTTGGCCTCGCGCAAGAAGCGCTGCGCCGTGCCGTAATAGTTCCCGAAGACTTCCGCGTGCTCCAGAAACTCATCGGCCGCGATCATGGCTTCAAATTCTTCCCGCGAAACGAAGAAATACTCCTTGCCGTTCTGTTCGCTGCCGCGCGGCGGGCGCGTAGTGTAGGAGATCGAGAAGTCCAGATGACGCACCATCTTGAACAGCTCGTTCACCAGCGTGGACTTGCCCGAACCCGAGGGCGCCGAAACAATGTAGACGATGCTCATTCCAGATTCTGCACCTGCTCCCGCGCTTTCTCGATTTCCGACTTCATCAGCAAGCCCATCTCGGTAATCTTCAGGGCCTCGCCCGCCAAACCCGAAGTCTTCGAAAGCAGCGTGTTGGCCTCGCGGTTCATTTCCTGCAGCAGGAAGTCCATCTTCTTGCCCACCTCGCCACCCTGGTCGAGCAAGCCGAGGAAATGCTTCACATGCGAATTCAGCCGGACCAGTTCTTCCTGAATGTCGCTGCGATCGACCAGCACTGCCACTTCCTGCAGGATTCGTTCTTTGTCCACCTGCGTGCCCAGCACCTCCAGCATGCGCGACCGCAGCCGTTCCGAGTAACTTTGCAGAATGGTGCTGCGATGGGCTTCCACTCCCGCCGCCGCTTTTTCCAAATTCATCATGCGAGCGCGCAACTCCGTGCTCATACTACGGCCTTCTTCTTCGCGCATCTCATTCAGCCGTGAAAGCGCTTCTTCCACTCGCGCCATCACCGCGGTCTCCAGTTCGTCTCCCGCTCTCTCAGCGCCCGAGTCCATCGCGCCCGGCATCCGCAGAACCACGTTCAGATCGGGATGACCCTCGACGGCAAATTCATTGGCGGCTGCGCGGAACGCCTCCACATAGCTGGCAATCAGTTGCCGGTTGATCGCAACCCCGTTCGTGCCCGAGCGATCCAGGTTCAGGATCACTTCCACGTGGCCGCGAGCCATTTTGTCTTTCAGCATCCGGCGCAGCTTCATCTCCAGCGCGTCGGTATCGGATGGCAGGCGGAAGTGAAGATCCAGAAAACGATGATTCACCGATTTGAGCGACAGCGCAAAGGCCAACTGGGAATTGACCTGCCCTTTGACCTGCGCGAATCCCGTCATGGAGCGAAGTGGCATAAAGTTCGTCTCGAATTACGTAGGCACTGCTTTGGGTGCATCCGCTTCGGCGAACTGCAGTTCGTAAAGCCGCCGGTACGTGCCCACCTTTTGCATCAATTCTTCATGCGCGCCAATGTCGCTGATAGTACCGTTCTCGAGCACCACGATGCGATCCGCGCGGCGCACGGTCGAGAGCCGGTGCGCAATCACAAACACAGTACGCCCACTCATCAGATTCTGCAGGGCCGACTGCACCAGCGACTCCGACTCGCTGTCCAGCGCCGAGGTCGCCTCATCGAGAATCAGAATCGGAGCATTCTTCAGGATCGCTCGAGCAATCGCAATGCGCTGCCGCTCCCCGCCCGAAAGCCGCACCCCGCGCTCCCCGATCATGGTGTTATACCCTTCCGGAAGCCCTTGAATAAATTCATGCGCTCGCGCCGCCCGCGCCGCCTCTTCCACCCGCTTCTGCGACACATGCGGCTGGCCATAAGCGATATTGTTCCTCACCGTATCGTTGAACAACACCGTCTCTTGCGTAACAATCCCGATCTGCGAGCGCAGCGACTCCAGGGTCACATCCCGCACATTGTTATCGTCAATCAGAATGCTCCCGCCGCTGACGTCAAAAAAGCGCGGAATCAGATGCACCAGCGTGCTCTTGCCCGCGCCGCTCGATCCCACCACCGCCAGCACCTCGCCCGCCTTCACCTCCAGATTGATGTCATGCAGCACGGCCGGCGAATCTTGGGCGTTCTCATAGGAAAAAGACACGTCCGCAAACCGGATCGCCCGCGCGAACTTCCCCATGCGCTTGGCTCCAGGCTTCTCGCGAACCTCGTCTTCCATATCCATGAAACGGAAAATCTCCGACGAGGCTCCCACCGCCTGCTGAAAGTTGTTGTTGAACATCGCGAACTTGCGCACCGGGTCGTAGAGCTTGAAGACCGCGATAATAAACGTGAAGAAGGCCCCTTCCGTGAACCCGTGCCGATTGATCTGGTCGCGTCCCAGCAGGAGCAGCAGCGCAATCGCAATCGCGCCCAGAATGTCCATCAGCGGAGAGGAGATGGCGAACGCCGCCACCAACCGCAGATTTGCCCGGAACAGCCGCCGCGCGGCGGCGCGGAAACGCTCCACTTCCCACTTCTCCATGCCAAACGCTTTCACGATCCGGTTCCCCGTAATCGTTTCGTGCAGAATGTTCTGGATCTCCGCCAGTTTGTCCTGCCCACCCCGCGTCTTGCTGCGCACTTGCCGCCCGATCTTTCTCGACGAGTACAAAATCACAGGAAGAAAAAGCAGCAGCACCCACGCCAGCTTCCCTCCCACCAGAACCACCACCGCCGCCGTGAAAATCAATGTGAAAAACTGCTGCAGGAATTCCGCCAGCACGCTCGACATCGCGAATTGCACTTTCTCGATGTCGTTGACGATGGTCGAAAGCAGCGTGCCCGTGGTGTGCTTCACGAAAAATGCGGACGAGCTCCGCAGGATGGCGTTATACAAGTCGTCCCGCAGGTCGGTGATCATCCCAAAACCCGCGTAGTTCACCAGATAGGTTCCGGCGTAGTCGAAGATTCCCTTCAATACTGTGGCCGCCACCAGGGCAAAGGCCACCACCGTCCATGGATTGTGAAAGTGCGACGGAACCAGTTGTTGGAGGTTGAGAAAGCGTTCGGTGCCCGGCAACTTGAACAACTGGATGGTTTTTTCCTGGGAACCGGGATTCAAAACGCGATCGAAAATCGGGCGGATGAGCAGAACCCGGCCCGCATCCAACAACCCCACCATCGCCATCAGCGCCACCGAAGCCAGCAGCGGCCACCAGTAGGGCAGCACATAGAGCAACAGGCGGGTCAGGGGACGGGGCGTTGCCGGTGTCGCTAAACTCTTCGCGCCCGCCACTGTGGAGGTTGCCATGCGTGTAAGGCTCAATTCTACATGTGACCTCCCGTAGAGACGCGGCTTGCCGCGTCTCCCGCCGCGGAGTGAGACGGGGCAAGCCCCTTCTCTAGCGAAGGAAGGTTGTCCAGCCGCGCGCTTACCTCGGACTGTCTCGATGCACCACCTTCACTTTGTGTCCCGCCTTTCGCAGCCGCTTGCTGACATCTTCGGCGATCATCACCGAGCGATGCTGCCCGCCCGTGCATCCGAAGCTGATGGTCAGGTAGCTCTTGCCCTCGCGAATGTAGTGCGGCAGCAGGTAGATCAGCAGTTCGGAGATGCGGTTAATGAACTCCTGCGTCTGCGGGAACGACCGGATGTACTTGGCGACCCGAGGATGCCGTCCCGTCAGCCCGCGAAACTCCGGCACAAAATGAGGATTGGGCAGAAAGCGCACGTCAAACACCAGGTCGGCATCTTCCGGCAAACCATGCTTGTATCCGAAACTCACGCAGGAAACCAGAATCGTCTGCGGGCTCCCCGACTGCTGTTTGAAGCGGTCGGTCAAATGTGCCCGCAGTTCATGAACGTTGAACTTGGAAGTGTCAATGACCAGGTCGGCAATCTTGCGAATCGCCCGCAGATGCCGGCGTTCGGTCCCGAGCGATGCCCGCACCGTGGTGCCCGTCCCCAGGGGATGGGGCCGTCGCGTCTCGCTGAAGCGCCGCAGCAACGCGGCATCGCTCGCTTCCAGATAGATGACTTTTGTCGGGAGCGTCCGCTTCAAAGACTTCAGAATCGCCGGCAGCTTCTCCAGTTGCGATCCCTCGCGCACATCCACCACCAGCGCCGTGCGCGGAATCTCTCCCGACTGCAGCGCCAGTTCGGCAAAGCGCGGAATCAGCTCCACGGGGAGATTGTCCACGCAGTAGAAACCCAGATCTTCAAAGGCCTTGAGCGCGGAAGCTTTCCCCGACCCGCTCATGCCGGTAATGATGACGAGTTCCGCCGCGACGCGCGGCTCGTCCTTACGCCCGCGAGCCAGCCTTCTCGCCGCGTGCGTGACCTTCTTGAGTTTGCTGCGCAGTGGCATGTCGGGAATCTTAGCATTTCGCGGGAAGTTGGAGAGGTTGCCGGTGGAGGGCCGGGCGTCCCCGCCCGGCTAGACGGGCGAGACGCCCGTCGCTTCATCGTATGACTTGCGGCCGAAAGCTCAGATCTGCACGCCCCGAGCAGGGCGATTCGTGACCCCTCGAATACTGCCGTCTCTTGTTGTTATGATTTACTAAACTGTGAGTAACGGGATTCGCACTTCAATTCGTTGTGTCTCGTTTGTTCTTTGCCTCATTCCTGCCGCCATTCACGCGGACTCGGCACACCCTGCCAGTGCGCCCGACCCGGTTACGTCGGCGCCCGTCATCGTCATCGGTTACGTCGGCGGATTTGTCAAGCACGATGACATGGTCCATAGTGCGGTTCAAGTCGCTGCGCATCTGCGGCAGGACTACCCGTCGAGCGTGCATGTAGAGGTTCTTGAGAATCGTCGCAGCCAAACAGCCCACGCGGAAATCATTCGACTTTTGGACGTCGATCGCGACGGCAATCTATCGGCCGAAGAAAAGCGGAGCGCCCGCATCATCCTCTACGGACACAGCTGGGGCGCTTCCGAGGCCATCACGCTAGCGCGAGAACTCGAAAGAGAAGGCATTCCGGTGTTGCTCACCGTTCAGGTGGATAGTGTCTCCAAACTCGGCGAGAACGATAAGGTCATTCCCGCCAACGTAGCCGAGGCCGCAAATTTCTATCAACTGAATGGCTTTCTGCACGGCGAACCCCAGATTCGCGCTGCCGATCCGGCCCGAACGCACATCATCGGAAATTTCCGCTTCGATTACAAAGCGAACCCGATCGACTGCAAGCAGTACCCCTGGTACGACCGTGTCTTCATGAAGTCGCACACCGAAATCGAGTGTGATCCCAAGGTTTGGACTCAAGTGGAAGCCCTGATCCGTTCAAGACTGCCCCCGCAGCACCGACAATGAATACGTAACAAATTGTCTGGCGCGAAGAGAACGGGAGCCCCGAGAAGAGGAAGGCTACTGCAAGCTGGCCGCGGCCCGAGCGCGGCTGCCATTCGTGGACGACGGCGTGACGGCAACTTGTCTCGGCTGAAGCGAAAGCAGTTGCTGGAACAACGCCAGATCTTTTTCCACTTCGCTGCGCGAAGTCTTGCGGGCCGTGGCGGGCCGCAATTCCTGGCGGAGCCGAGCCTCCAGAAGTCTAGCGGCTAATTCCGGTGAGGCAGAAACGCCCAGGATGTTGGCTCGCGAAACGCCCACTTGCACCAAATCATCGCCTGCGCTTATCTGCAGGACGGGCTGCCCGGAAGCATCGAATCCAGGCTGTGCGCTCGCTTGTAAGTGTTCCCAGGTTTTCACTTCCTTGGTTCTTCCTTCGCTCTTTCCATCGTCCAAGGGATCAATCAGCGAACGGGTTAGGCTCAGTTCGTCCAGTCGACTCTGGTAGCGAAGACGATCATCGCGGGTCATGGGCGCATCCAACTGGTGGCCCGAATCAAGATCAAAGATAAGGGCATTTCGCGCCGGATCGAAGCGTCGATGGCCAAAATACTCGACCAGCAAGCCGCCACCGATGTAGGGATGCAGTGCCACCAGGGGCACCATATATTTCTTGGCTGCCATCACCGATTCCAATACTCCGTGGACGGGTTTGCTGCGCCGGACCGCGCCCGGCACCTGCGGCACCAGGAAATCCGAACTCTGTAACTCAGGATGGTGGCGGCTGTATTTCGCCAGCATTTCCGCGATCTGTTTGGGAGTCGTGACCCCGAGGTCGCCAATCAGACTGCGATGCAGCGCGTGGGGATAATAAAAATTGATTACTTCGCGCACAAAATCGGCGCAGTTCCTCTTCACGAAGCTATAGCGCTCGCGGTTGGGCTGGCGATTGAACTTGCCGATCAGCAGCGCATCTTGTTCCGGGCCGGTCTCAATCTCGAATCCATAAATTGTCCGGTCATAAGATGCTCCGACCATTTCATACCAGTTTCCCTCGGGCGTTCCACCTTCGGGGCGATCGGGGGCAAGCGCTTCCAGGTGGTCGCGACGGTATTGATCCCTCAGGAAAGCAACCAGTTTTGCGTCGGCAAACAGCGGGACGTCTTCCGGCCGGTCAACCGCATACAGGTAGGGGATGAGAGGAATCGCAATCCAATCGTATCCTGAAATACCGTCGTACCGGCTCAGAACTACGCCGGATTCGCCCTCGGCACAGGGGCGCAAAATTACCGGGGATACCGAACAAACGTTGCTCAGATACACCGCCGCGTGGCCAGTCCCGGCGAGAGCGCCATCGTAGCTATACGGTTCTTCCAGAAGCAGCGTCGCTCCCGCATGGGCACGCGAAATGCCGCAGAGGCAAAAGAGCAGAATGGCGCACAGCCTCCCAAGCCTCCAGGGGCCCCTGGTGAGCGCAGCCAACGGATTTGCGAAAGCAGGCATTTTCAACTTTGATGACCAGGAGCCGACTGGGGCTGCCCCTGGCGGTAAGTAAAGGAAAGGAATAGAGCAGCGCGATTGCCAAACCTCCTAAGTCCTTGCCATAAGGAGCTTCTGCAACCCGCGTCGAATCCCTCCACTAGGAAGATTTTTTCGCCTTCGCGTAGGAAACACCAGATTACTTCCGGTCTCGGCCCGCAAAGTCGCCGAGCCAGACAAACAGACGAGGCTCCCTGAGAACAATGGTCAGACCCTGTGGATGGACCTCGGCGGGGTGACGTGAAACGGGGGACCTTCCCGAGGAAGACCTTCAAGCCGAAGTTGTTTTGCTCAGGACCGGTGTTGGCGCGCCGGTTCGGGAAGGTGTGCCCATGCTCATGGAGCCGCGACGACGGCTCACCGGGCCGACCAGTCCCGCAGTCTAGATGCGTTTGATTGTCGCGAACCAGGCCGGTGCGCCGTCGTCGTGGTATCTCGTCTGAATCCGGTCCGGTTCGATGGCGGCGACATTCCATCCATTGCCGGGGTTGAATGCCGCTCTCAGCTCTTTCTGGCTGATGGGGTGCGGGCCAGTATCGGGACCATCGTCACTGAAGCACAACAGATACAGGGTTCCATCGTGCTCGGTCACAGACGCTAGACTCGCCACGTATCCTGGTCGCTCGTTGCCGTCGAAGGTGTGGAACAGTCCGCAGTCCAGCACCGTCTCAAACTTGCGCCCCAAACGCTCCAGTTGGAACGCGTCAGCCGCAGCGAACTCAACCTCGATCCCACGGTCGTCGGCCTTCTCTCGGGCGATCGCCAGTGCCGTCTCAGCCACGTCAACGCCCAGAACCGATAATCCCAGCGAGGCGACGTGCAGAGCGTTCTCGCCAGTCCCGCAGCCCGCATCGAGCACCGCTCCGGCGAATCCGCCTTTGGATGCCGAACGCACTATTGCCGGCTGCGGCTGGCCGATATCCCAAGGCGCAGGGCCGTTGTGGTACGACGCATCCCAGGGCGCTCCCGTCAGCCGTTCGTGACTGGTTGGGTGCCGACTACTCAATGGATCGTCAGTGAGGGTTCCTGATCGCTCCGACAACTTCGCCCCCTCCGTGCAACTGATCTTGCCACCTCATTGGAGCACGCCAATCCACAGGTCTTGACGACGGTCTCCATGCCGCTTTCTGGCAAGAATCAGGACAGCGTGAATGGTGGGCGCAGTAGGATTTGAACCTACGACTTCCACCGTGTGAGGATGGCACTCTACCGCTGAGTTATGCGCCCAACTGGGTTGCCTGCGGTTTTTTCATTGTAACAAATCATGCCCGCCGCTTCGGCATCCGCCGTGCCTCTTGACCGCCTGCGCCGCTCCCGATAGCCTCTTTCTGTCACCCTTGCATGGCCGCCTCTGACACCCCCGACGCTCGGTCCGTAACTGATTCACGGGAAAACACTTCCGCGCGCCTGCCCGCCTCCGAAGACGCGCAACTTTCTCCCACCGATGGGGTTTCTACCGGTGTGACCAGTGTAGCCATTGATCGCGGACTGCTGGGTCGCGGACTGCTGAATGGCGGAGCAATCGACCGCGGGCTACCAAACTTCGCGAGAGCTTCGCCGTCTGCGCCCGCTGCCGTGGCAAATTCCACCGTCAGTTCAGGCGAGGCCATGTCCGACGTCGACGTGATGCTGCGGGTGAAGACGGGAGACGAGTCCGCCTTCGCTTACCTGGTCCAGAAGTATCGCCGGCCGATGGTGGGATTCATGTACCGGATGTGCCACAATCCGTCGACGGCTGAGGAACTGGCGCAGGAAGTATTTCTGCGCGTCTACCGCTCGCGCACCAGTTACGAGCCGAGCGCCAAATTCACGACCTGGCTGTATCGCATTGCGACCAACCTGGCTGTGAACCACGCCCGCGATACGCGCCACGAGCGTCCGGAAAACACGGTGCGCCTTGATGAGCCGGACCAGGAAACGGGCACAACGCCCGATCTGGCCGATGATTCGCTCAGCGCCGAAGAGCAGATACTAAAGCGGGAGCGGCTGGCGGCTATTCGTAACGTAGTGAACGCGCTGCCCGAGCGCCAGCGCGTGGCGGTCATCATGCACAAGTATCAGCAGATGGATTACCGGCAAATAGCCGGCGTGCTGAAGCTCAGCGAGTCCGCCACCAAGTCATTGCTGTTCCGCGCCTACGAAACGCTGCGCGAACAGTTAAAGGAATTCGTTTCGGGGAAGTAGAGGGAAGCTGTATGAATTGCAATCAAATTTGCGAACTGTTGCCAGATCTGGCCGCTGGCATGGGCGCCCTGACACTGGAGCCGGAGGTCGAGAAACATATCGCATCCTGTGCCGCCTGTGCCGCCCATCTGCGCGACTTGCAGAAAACCATGGCGCTGCTCGATGAATGGCAGGCGCCCGAGCCGTCGCCGTATTTCGACACCCGCATGCAGGCGCGGCTCCGCGAAGAAAGACGCGAAGAAATGGCGCGCCCGGCTGCGGGATGGCTCGGTTGGCTGTGGCGTCCTGCGTGGTCCATGTCGCTCGCTGCCGTAATATTTGCGGGAGCGCTGGTGGTTGGCCTGGGCGGTAAATCGTATCTCTATCAGATCGAAGCGATTAAGACCGAGCCTCCCTCTCTCGGTCTGCCGGTGCAGCCGGGAACCGCAGTCGGCGACTTGCAAGCGTTGGAGCGTAACGATGAGTTGTACGCCGATTTCGATATGCTCGACGAACTGCAGGTGCAGGACGACGTAACCGCGAATCCGTAAGATTCGCAGGCCATGTTTGCAGGCAATGTAAGACCAGTGAGGGGGACGAAGGCGTGTTGGGCCGGGCACAAATTGCGGGCTGTCTCGCAGTACTTCTGCTGCTGACTCCGACGTTCGCCCAAACCCGGTATCAGCCGCCGCAACGTCCACAGCAACAGCATCCGCAGTCGCAACATGCGGACGGGCAGTGGCACCGCTTTCAGAAAGAAGGTCGTCCCAGCCCCCAAGCCGCCCCAATCTGCCGCCCCGCAATTCCATCCGCCGCAGAACCAGCCCGGCCACGCCGGAAACTGGCTTCGCCGCTATAAAGATCTGCCGCCCGCGCAGCAGCGCCGCGCGCTCGAAAATGATCCGCAGTTCCGCAGGCTTCCTCCGCAACGGCAAGCCCAGCTGAAACAGAGGTTGCAGCGTTTCTCCAGCCTGCCTCCGCAACAGCAAGAGCGCGTTCTCAGGCGCATGGAGATCTGGGAGCACCTGACGCCGAATCAGAAACGGCAGACGCTTCAAATCCAGCAGCAGTTCAAGCAGTTGCCGCCCGCCCGCCGCCAGGCCGTCAACCGAGCGATTCGCGAGATGCGCAGCCTGACGCCCGAACAGCGTGACCAGCTCATCAACTCCCCGCAGTACAGGAACGCGTTCTCGCCGCAAGAACGCGCCATCCTTGGCGGAGCATCTCACCTTCCGCTCGCCCCCGGCGAAGGTCTGCAAGCGGAACCGGAAGAATAATGTAAAAATTTAGGGATAGAGTCGCCCCTGAAGGAGCTTCAAATCTTGCCGTAGAGGTACGGCATCGCCGAGCGGTGCCCTCGTCGAACCTTCTCCCGCCGGCGAGTGACGGGTCAAACCCCGCCCTACAACCGGGCTGGAAGTCGGAACTGAGAACTGACAGCCACTACCGCCGAATCAGCGCCATCACCCATCCCGCCGCAAAAACTCCGCCGACGAACAGCGCGAAACAGTAGAGGCCGTACTTCACCTGCTCCAGCGCCGAATTGCGCTGCGTGATGCCGAAGACGATCGACGCGAAGAGCGCGAACACTACCGCAGCCGAGAAATGCGACAAGGTGAAGGTCACGATTTCTTCCCCAGCGCGATGTGATGCGCATCCGCCGCCGCGATAAAGTTCAGCAGGCCGGCCACGATCAGAAACGTCTTACCATAATCGGCCGCGGCATTCGCAGCCATCACGTTGCCCCAGTCCATGATCCGCGCCAGAAAATAGAGCGCTCCCGTGCCCACGTCGCCAATAAAGCCAAGGATGTCGAGGATGTCGCCGCCGTTCGGCTTGTAAATCCGCCCCTGCATGCCGAGGCCAATCAGGAACATGGCGACCACCGACAGTAGCAGCAGAACGCCGCGCACATAGCGTTTGAGCAGGATGTGTCCGCCGCCGGGAATCAGCCAGCCCACGATCGGCGCGACCACCGCCATGGTCGTGAGCGGGTACTCCGGCTCACTGACTTTTGTTGATTTATCCGTTGTCGGCTTGGCCATTCAGATGGTCACAATCTCTCGTTGGATTTTACCAGTGACTTCGGCGCTTCCCGGTCGCACCAGCACATTCACTTCCGAGCGCACGCCGAATTCGGGCAGGTAGATGCCGGGCTCGATCGAGAACACAGGAATTGGGCAGAATGCGCCGCTCGTCGTGGATTTCCAAATCGTCCATGTTGGCGCCATTCGCATGCACCTCGGTCGCAATCGAGTGGCCGGTGCGGTGGATGAAATACTCTCCGTATTTCGCCTGCTGGATGTGGCCGCGTACCGCGTGATCCACTTCCCATCCCGCGATCGGCTTGTGGGCAGCGACCGCGTCCTGCACCGTCTTCACGCCAATATCCAGCACCTGGGCGGTCAGCTTCTTGCCCGCCTTGACCTGCACCTCGCCGGTATTGGCATCGATGATGTGATGCGCGATCTCGCCCATCAGCACCTCGTGCAACCGCTCGGTGCGCAGCGCCTTCACCTTCTCGCGCGACCGGTCGCGCCGGCGCTTCAGGGCGTCGAGCTGCTTCTTCTCCTCTTTCTTGGACCGCTCGGTGCGATCCTGGCGAGAGAAGACCCGCACCCCGACCACGATGCCGTCCATGCCGGGGGGCGCCTTCAGA
>CAWABC010000008.1:0-50713 GCA_963780105.1 uncultured Acidobacteriaceae bacterium | reverse complement strand
CGCGGCTTTGCCTTGTGAATCTGAATCACGATTGTCCGCTGCGGAGGCGGGATCGTGCTGCCTGTTGAATTGGGCTGCGGAATATCCGCCTGCAAGCCGGTTGACCGCTGCTCGATTACGACCACCATGAAAACGATAATGAGCACCAGCAGAACGTCAATCAGGGGGGTGACGTTCATTTTTGGGCCTGTCGAAGACGAACCACCGCCTGCCGTGGAGAATGCCATTGCATTTTCCTCTCTTTTGATGGAGAACCGGCACGCGCGTGTCTGAATCATTGGACACCCGGATGGTGCGGAGAGTTCCACGGCATTGCGCCCACTTGAGGTCATTTTGCAATGGACGAAGCTGTAGACGGCCAGGGCCCTCAGGGGCTGAAGCCCGCCTGTTTCTCAGCTCTGTGCGGCACGGCTGAAGCCGCTGCCCTTCCCAAAGAACCCGTTCATGAGCTAGCTTCCGGTTAATGCGGTGACGAATTTCCCCTCCCCGACTGCTAGCCGTTAGAATCAAACGTTCCATGCAGTGCATGGCGCATCGCATATTTCGAATCTCAAGATCAGGGATGATGGTGAAACATTTCTTGCGGCCGGCGCTCGGAATCCTTTTTCTGACCCTCAATCTGGTGCTCCTCACTCCGCAGTTACACGCGCAGGACAACTACGAGATCCAGGTCTACTCCTCCGAAGCGACACCGAAGAACGACACCATGGTGGAGATCCATTCCAACTTCACGGTGGATGGCTCGAAGCATGTGATTAACGGCGTTGCCCCTACGAATCACGCCGAGCACGAGACTTTGGAGATCACACACGGCTGGACCGACTGGTTTGAAACCGGCTTTTATGTGTTTACGAGCATTCAGAACGGCGACGGCTGGGACTGGGTGGGCGATCATATTAGGCCGCGTTTTACGGCCCCGGAGTCGTGGCACTTGCCGGTGGGCCTCAGCATCTCGCAGGAAATCGGATATCAGCGGCGGAAGTTTGCCGAGGACAGCTGGAACTATGAGCTTCGCCCCATCATCGACAAGAAACTGGGACGCTGGTACTTCGCGTTTAATCCGGCGTTTGACCGGGCGCTGCATGGGTTGAACACGGGTCGGGGTTGGGAATTTTCTCCCAATGTGAAAGTTGGTTTTGATTTCACTAAGAAGATCACTGGCAGCTTCGAATACTACGGTGCTCTCGGGCCGGTCTCAGAGTTCGATCCCATTTCGCAGCAGTCGCAGCAGATCTTTCCTACGATTGACCTTAACCTTTCGCCGAACTGGGAGTTTAATTTTGGCGCGGGCGTGGATGTTTCCAACTCCGCCGATCATTTGATCATCAAGTGCATCATCGGACGGCGCTTTAGCTGGGGGCGCAAGACTGGCGCCGCGCAAAAGTAGTGCGACGGGCATCCTCGTACCGTCCTTCGCGCCCGCGGCCGGGCGGGGAACGCCCGGCTCTCACACTATCATTGCCCCTAGCCGATAGGCTCCGCCGAGGGCGGCAGCGGAGGCGGTTCGAACGGCGGCGGTGACTCTGGAACTGGCGGCAACTCCGGCGCTGGAGGTGGAGTGGGCGGCGCCGGATTCAGCAACGCGTCGAGACTTGGATATCGGGCAGCAAAGAAATGCATTGCGTAGGCGGGGAAGAAGACGGTGGCCGGCACGCTCACCAGGGCGATCAGGTAAATCAGGAGAAGCAGAAGCAACGTTCCGAAAATGATCGCCAGACTGATGGTGGTCACGTTCCATCCCATCCCCGCGGCGTGGCCCGCCACCACTACGGCAGCAGCAGGGACGACAGACCAACAGATCCTGGGATGAGACGCGATGATGCTGAACAGAATGGCGGCCGCTATCGCAAGCACCAGTTTTAGCAGCAGATAAACGGCAAATCGTCCTTTCTCCGGCCGGATCATTCCCAGCAAACGGTGCCAGCCGTCGGCGAAGTCGAGGTCGTCGAGAGCCATCAGCGGCACCAGAAAATCTTTCGCCAGCACCTGAACCACAGCGGCTGCCAGAGCGAACACTACGAACAGGCCCACGAGCAAAATCACTCCGACAATCAACCGCCCGATGTGTTCGCGCAGATTCGTCATCCATCCGGCGGCGAAAGCCAGGGCCAAGGGTAAGCCAATGAGAACCGCCAGCAACAGCCACGTCGAAATCAGAAATACAATCTGCCAGAGAAAGAAACGTCCGCCGGCGCGACGCCATTTTCGCCATCCCTCACCGATCGAACACCTTCGCTGTAGAACCGAGTCGAACAGGATGAAGCGGAACACGCTGCTGATGTAGAGAAAGACAAACGCCAACACAACCGCGGCGAAGATTCCGATCACGATCAATCCGATGAACTGCCCGAAGTGCTCGGAGAGGTGTCCGGGATTGAACGGGGGCAAGCCATGCGGCAAACTGGACCGCATAATATCGTTGTGATTCCTGTTCGGGAGGCGAGGCCAATTGCCCCCAAAGTTTCCGAAATTGCATCCGCCCACATGCAGTTCGGCCGCCAGAATTCCAACCAGCGCCAGGCGAGACCATTGCCCGAAGCGGAAACGCGTGAAAAGCTGCTCCCGCGTGTGCTGCAGGGCGGGCTGTACGCAATCGACGGCGGAAACGGGCACAGAATCACCTCGACGACTAACGCCGCCAAGGTATCGCGTTGAGAGTTGTGGCGTCAATGAAGAAGAGTCGTACGTGCGCTGGCCGGTGGAGGCGGGGCGTCCCCGCTCGGCAACCTCCGCGGCGGACGGGTGAGGACGCCCGTCGCTCCATCGTTCGCTTGGGAGTAGCTGAGGTAGGTTGCAGAGCGCTTCGCCGCAGCCACTCCTCGAACTCCCGCAGGGCCAGCTCACATTGCAGTCGATGGCGTTCTTTGCGGTCGCGGACCTTTCGGTCGAGCGCGGGTAGAAGATCAAAGGTTATGTTGGCGGGCTGAAAGTTCTTGCTCTCCGCGTGCGTGATGTAGTGGACCAACGAGCCAAACGCCGTCGCTCGCGGTGGAGGCGCAGGTTCGCCGCCGGTTGCGAGCGCGGCCGCATTCAGTCCCGCCATCAGGCCGGTCGCGATCGATTCGACGTAGCCTTCGACTCCGCAGATTTGTCCCGCGAACAGCACCTGGGGATGCACCTTCATTTGTAATGTCGGGTGCAGCAGCGCTGGTGAGTTGATATACGTGTTGCGGTGAATCTGCCCGTAACGCAGAAAGCGCGCGTTTTCCAGTCCGGGGATCAAACTCAGCACGCGCGCCTGATCGCCAAATTTCAGGTGATTCTGGAATCCGACAAGATTGTAGGAATCGGCGCGCAGATTTTCCTGTCGCAACTGCACCACGGCGTATGGCATCCTGCCGGTGCGAGGGTCTTTGAGCCCGACCGGCTTCATCGGCCCGAAACGCAGCGTGTCGCGTCCGCGCCGGGCAATCTCTTCGATGGGCAGGCAGCTTTCAAAGTAGTTGAGATTTTCCCAGTCTTTCTGTTCTACCGATTGCGCGGCGAGCAGCGCATCGTAGAACCGGTCGTACTCGTCTTTCGACATTGGACAATTGATGTAGTCGGCCGACCCTTTGTCGTAGCGCGCCGCCAGATACACCTTGTTCATGTCGATGGAATCGGCCTCGACGATGGGACTGATGGAATCGTAAAAATACAGGTTGTGTGGCGCGGGCACTTCTGATCGCGAAAGGTCAGCACTGGATTGAGTCGCCGAGGCAGAAGAAGAACTCAGCTGCACAATTTCCTGGGAGAGCGCGTCCGACGTCAGCGGTCCGGTTGCAATAATGACGATCGTGGACTGGCTGTCGTCGACCTGCGTGACCTCTTCGCGGCGAATCGTGATGAGCGGCTCTTGGGAAATCGCTTCCGTCACCTTTCGGGAAAACTCGGCTCGGTCGACAGCGAGAGCGTGTCCGGCGGGGACCGCCGTTTCCCGCGCGATCCCGAGCAGCAGCGAACCCGCTCGCCGCATCTCTTCCTTCAGCAGCCAGGGGGCGGTGTTCTCGCTCTCGGATTTCAGGGAGTTGGAGCAGACCAGTTCCGCGAAGTCCGCCGTCTGGTGGGCAGGAGTCGTGCGCACCGGCCGCATTTCGCAAAGCTCGACAGCGACGCCGCGCCGCGCACACTGCCACGCCGCTTCCGAACCCGCCAGGCCAGCCCCGATGACACGTACTTTTTTCATTGAACCCAGGTATTCATGCGACTCCGGCGTGCTTCGCCGAATCCGTTTATTATATGGGGCACAAGCGAGGAGAGAATTGCATGGTCCGGATCAGTCTGATTGAACCTGCCGAAGCCAACCCGGAAGTTAAGGAAATCTATGACGTCAAGCTGAAAGGCAAGCCTGGCAGCATCCAGAAAGCGCTGGCGCACCGTCCCGCCATGCTCGGTAATTTTCTGGGATTCTATGCCAGCGTGGGGCGTTCGCTCGACCGCAAGCTGTATGAGGCCGTGTATCTGCGGGTCTCATTGATCAACCGATGCCATTACTGCACGCAACACCACATCCAGACCGGAAAACGCGCCGGACTCACACCGGACCAAATGAAGGCTCTGAAGGAGGGAAACTACTCGGGATTTGGTGCGTCCGAGCAAGCCGCGCTCCGCTATGCCGAAAAGCTTACGGGTACGCCCGACGGAGCCAGCGACGCCGACTTCACGGAACTCAAGAAGCATTTCTCGGAAGAGCAGATCATCGACCTGCACATGCTGATTGGATTGGCGAACCTGACCAACCGCATTACGGGGCCACTGGCGTTGGAAGTGGAATTCCCGGAAGAAAAGATCTAGCTCAAAGAAAAATGGAGCGACGGGCGTCCCTTCGGCAGGCTCCCGGCCGTCCGCCGGGCTGTGCTCGCTGGGGACGGGCGAGGACGCCCTTCGCTCCACCAGCAATTCACAGAATCACCCGCTCGTCTCCGACTCGCCGCGTTACCCGCTCGCGATCCAGATATTCGAGCAGTGGAATTGCGTACTTGCGGCTGACTCCCGTCAGGTCTTTGAAGCGGGCGACATCGATTTTGGGCGTCGTGTTCTTGAGGGCGGCGATCTTCCGACGAAGATCCGTGAGCGCGCTCTGGTGGAAGACGAGTTCCTCCGAGATCTTGATCAGAACTTTGTCGCGCAAAAGCAGGGTGACAATCTTCTGCGCGCGGAGTTTGTCTACCTTTAAACCCGCCAACACTTCTTTCAGCGACGGAACTTTCAAGCCGGCGGAAGCAAACGCCTGCTCGATGATCTTCTTGGACTCGGCTTCTTCGTCTTTCATGACCACGCCGCGTCCGGGCAGGCGGACGAGTTCGCCTGCGGCTTCGAGTTTCTTTTCCTCCGTCAATTTTCCCAGAACGCTGTGGAACACTTCGGGGCCGAGGTTGACCCGATCGCGCAGCTCTTCCTTGCTCATCCCGGCCACGAGAGGATTCGCATCGTGAAATTTCTTGAGAGCCTGAAGTACGTCTGTCTTTGCTTCTAGAGAATGCGGCGGGCGCAACCAGCACCGAATCGCACCACACCAGTCCGGCCTTTGCGGCCAGTTTTGTTGCGTCTTCGCGCCGGACGTTCATTTCTCCGGGGATGTCATCCAGACGCAGGCCGATTGCTCCTCGCCGCGCGACCCGCGCTGCCAGCACCTGTTCCGGAGAGCCATCGCGCATGATGTTGAGAAATGCGGCCGCATCTTCCAGCGCGTTGTTTGCGCGTTGCAGGCGATGCGTCCAGCACAACGCCTCCGCCAATGGTCACTACCGGTGAAAACTGGCGCACGATGAAGCGATCTCCGGGCAAAAGCAGCATGGGTTCGGCGAACCTTAGTTGCGCATACGCTTCGTCCCCGGTCTCAGTTGTTTCGATCTTCCATACAGCCGCGCTTCCGCGATGGTTTCGGTCGTGTAGGCGTGAAAATGCACCCGCGCGCCGTCCTTGAACGGCTTCGCTGAAGGAAGAAGCGAAAGGAGCGCATCGACTCGCGACGTGGAACGAAAAGTGTCCGCGGGCGCGAGCGTCATGCCGCGCGCCAAGTCTTCGGTAGAGAGTCCCGCGAGGTTCAGCGCGGTGCGCTGTCCGGCGACGGCTGCTTCGGCGAGAGCGCCATGAACCTGCACTCCGCGGACTCGCACGCGCTTGCCGGAGGGAAACACTTCGAGCTCTTCTTCTTTGCGGATCGTCCCCGCAACGAGAGTTCCGGTCACGACGGTTCCGAAGCCCTTCATGGTGAAGACGCGGTCGATGGGTAAGCGAGCCAGCGCCGTCGAGTTTTTCGCCGCAACCTCGGAGGCGACCTGGGCGAGCGCGGATTTCAAGTCGTTCAGGCCGGCGCCCGTCAACGAACTCACCGCGACGATAGGCGATTGTGCCGGATCGAGAAACGATCCGCGCACATAATCTTCCACTTCCAGGCGCACCACTTCGAGCGTCTCCGCATCCACCGCATCGGATTTTGTGAGCACGGTGATGCCGCGGCGGATCGCCAGCAGGCGGCAGATATCGAAGTGCTCGCGAGTCTGCGGCTTGATGCCTTCATCGGCGGCGATCACGAGCAGCACTATGTCGATGCCGCCCACGCCCGCCAGCATATTGCGCACGAAGCGCTCGTGGCCGGGGACATCGACGAAGCCCAGGCGAATCCTGCTGCCATCGGGGGCGGGGAGTTCGAAGTGGGCAAACCCGATGTCGATGGTGATGCCGCGCCGTTTTTCTTCTTCGAGGCGGTCGGCATCAATGCCGGTCAGGGCTTTGACCAGCGCAGTCTTGCCGTGATCGATATGTCCGGCGGTGCCGACGATGACGGATTTCATCTGCGACAGTATAGACGGCTGGGTGGGGCGGACACTCTTGTCCGCCGCCTTTGACCTTGATTTTCATCTTGGGGTGGATCTTGTCGTCTCCCTGTCCAAAACCAACATCAAAGGCAGCGGACAGGAGTGTCCGCTCTACACAACCCTTACCGCCACTTCTTCAGACTGGGCCAGACTTGTGCCAGGGTGCCGAACTTCGCGCCGCGGCAGATGAACACGGGGAGTTCGCGCTCCAGCGCATACGGGTTGTCGCGCGAGGTGCCGACGAAATCCACATGCTCGAAGAGTTCTTCTAATCTCTTACGGTTGTCGTCGAGGACGATCAAACAGTTTCCCGAATAGCCGCGCGGCCCCCACAACCACCACGACTGATGTCCGCTCAAAGACTGCGGCAGTCCGTATTTCGGTCCTAGAAAATCGATTGCCCCGGCCTGCCCGTAGTCTTGCGCGAAAATTCCGCAGTCTTTACGTTCATCGTTGGGAATCTTGTTCCAGGCGACAACGACCTCGTCCACAATTTCGTTCCATCCGAACTGGTCGGCGTAATGCTGGGGAAGCGCCGCTCGCATGTGGCTGTGCTCGCTGCGGGGCGCTTTGATGGGCAGCCAGTTCATGTACGGGAGGAGCTGATCGACGGGTAGAATCGGCACGGCTAGGGGCGCGAGGACGGCGCCACCCGCCAGCAAAAGCGTAACCATCGCTGGTTTCAGCCATGCCTGCCGGTAGCGATCGATGGCATCGTCGATGACGATACATCCAGCGGCGAGATAGACGGGGTAGATCGGGGCGAGGTAGTAGTTCTTGCCTTTGAGAACGACGAAGACGACGAAGCCGATAAGGTATGCAAATCCGAGGAAGCGGTAGGGTTGGAAGCGCGCGGCTGCCAGGAATGCGATCACGCCGGTGATCCAGAACACGGCGGACAAGGGGTGCACGAGCAGGATTTGCTGGGAGAAGTACTGCCAGGGCGAGAGCACGACGTCGCGGCCGTCGGTTTTGATGTTGCGCATGAGTTCGACGAAAGGCCAGTGGTAGGCAACGTTCCACAGCAAGTTGGGCAGAAAAATCAGAAAAGCAACCGCGCCGCCCAGCCACATCCACTTGCTCAACAGAAATCGCCGCTGCCGGGTTAGCAATAGTCCAACGACGATGGCGAAGCCGAGCACGGCGATGGAATACTTTTCCTGCAAGCCAATTCCGGCCACCACGCCGAACCACAGCCAATAGCGGGGCTGGCCGCGTTTGGCGGCGAGGATAGCGAAGTACACGCAACCCATCCAAAGCAATACTTCGAGACAACAATTGCTGGTGAGCAGGCTGCCGCCGGACAGATAAATGGGCGCGAGTAGAATGGTCAGCGCGCTAAGCGCGACCGCAAATCGCTTGCCGCCTAGCTCGCGTGTGATCTGGCCCGTCAGGAGGATGAGACCGGCGGCGGAAAGAACCGGGAGAAGACGTATGCTGCGCAGTGAATCTCCGAAGACCGCCCGGAAGATCCGGGTCAGAATCGGCAAAAGCGGCGGCTGGTCGACGTACCCCCAGGCGGGATGATTTCCGCAAATGATGTAGTCGAACTCGTCGCGGAAATAGCCGTAGCGGCCGTTGAAGATCATATGGAGCACGAAGCTGAAGGCGGCGATTCCCGCGACGGCGAGCATCCCGTTCTTTGTCCAGCTTGGTTCGGCGGCGCGATCCAGCGCCGGTCGTTCTGCGACCTGATTCATGGTGGGCGGAAGCATAGCGAAGAAGGCGGCGAATGTCACTTTTCTTTAGTGACTTCGACGAATCCACATGCGAAAAGTTAGTCGAGATGCGACAATGAAGACGCCCCGATGACCACCTCTGCGATCGTTCCTATTGCCATTACGCCGGAGATGATCCGGGAGCACGGCCTCACTCCGGAAGAATTCGAGAAGATCAAGCACCTGCTCGGCGGACGCGAGCCGACGCGGACCGAACTCGGCATCTTCAGCGTGATGTGGAGCGAGCACTGCTCCTATAAGTCGTCGCGCGTTCACCTGAAACGTCTGCCCACGCGCAGCAAGCTGGTGGTGCAAGGGCCGGGGGAAAATGCCGGCATTGTGGACATCGGCGATGGTTGGGCTTGCGCATTCAAAATCGAATCGCACAATCACCCGTCGTTCATCGAGCCGTTTCAGGGAGCGGCCACGGGCGTTGGCGGAATTCTACGCGATATCTTCACCATGGGGGCGCGGCCTGTGGCGGTGATGGATTCGCTGCGGTTTGGTCCGATCACGGAACACGCAGCGACGGCCGCCCCCGGCCGTCCGACTGAGCAAGTTGCTTCGGCAGAAATCCACAAGAATCATTCCGTCATGGAGGGCGTGGTCTCTGGCGTCGCTTCGTACGGCAACTGTTTCGGCGTTCCCAACCTTGGCGGCGAGGTGAAGTTCGAATCTTGCTACTCCGGCAATCCGCTGGTGAATGCTTTTGCGCTCGGCCTGGTTCGCCGCGACCAGATCTTTTACGGACGCGCGTCGGGCGAGGGCAATCCCGTAATTTATGTCGGCTCGAAGACCGGACGCGACGGCATCCACGGCGCCACCATGGCGAGCGAGGAGTTCAGCGAAGGATCGGAAGCGAAGCGGCCCAACGTTCAAGTCGGAGACCCATTCCTCGAAAAACTGCTGCTGGAAGCTTGTTTGGAGGCCATGCAAACCGGCGCGATCGTTGGCATCCAGGACATGGGCGCGGCCGGGCTGACCTGCTCCAGTTGCGAGATGGGCGCGCGTGGCGGCAGCGGAGTCGAAATCGAACTGGACCGTGTCCCGCAACGCGAAACTGGCATGACTCCGTACGAAATCATGCTCAGCGAGTCGCAAGAGCGCATGCTGCTGGTGGCGCAGAAGGGCCGCGAAGACGAGGTATTTCGAATCTTTCAGAAGTGGGGACTGGATGCGGTGGAGGTTGGCCGCGTCACCTCCGATGCGAAGATGCGCGTGCTCGAACACGGCGAGGTCGTGGCGGAAATTCCCAACGCCGCCCTGACCGATGACGCGCCGGTATACAAACGTCCGCTGGCGCGCTGGGAGCCGCCGGTCGATCGCGGAAAGCCGGAGCACGTCGAGTTCAGTGCAAGCGGAGATTATTCTGCCCAGCTCAAGCGTTTGCTGGCGAGTCCCAACATTTGTTCGAAGCGGTGGGTATGGCAGCAATATGACCACATGGTGCTGACCAATACGGTCGAAGCGCCCGGAGCGGGCGATGCCGGGGTCATCCGCATCAAGGGCTCCAAACGCGGATTGGCGATGGCGCTCGACGGCAACGGACGCTGGTGCTATCTCGATCCGCGTCTGGGCGCGATGCACGCGGTCGCCGAAGCGGCGCGCAAAGTGGCTTGCGCGGGAGCGACTCCGATTGGCGCCACCAACTGCCTCAACTTCGGCAATCCCGAAAAGCCGCACATCATGTGGCAGTTTTCGCAGGTGATTGACGGCATCACCAAAGCCTGCGAGGAACTGGATACGCCGATCACCGGTGGCAATGTCAGCTTCTACAACGAAACTCTCGGCGAGGGGATTTATCCGACTCCCGTGATTGGAGTGGTGGGAATTCTCGAAGACGTGCACAGATCGGCGAAGATGCACTTCGCGCAAGCCGGAAGAAAAGTCGTCCTGCTGCGCGCGAATGAATCTGGCGACGCCGTCGACGCCGAGTTGGAGTTTGGGTCGTCCGAGTACGCGAAAGAAATTCTTGGAGCCGTGTGGGGCTATCCGCCGGGGTTGGATATCGAGAAAGAAGCCACGCTGCAACGCGCTCTGGTGGCCATAATTCAGGCGGGGCTGGTCGAATCCGCGCACGACTGCGCTGATGGCGGGTTGGCCGTGGCGCTGGTGGAGTGCTCACTGCCAGCGGGAGTCGGCCTGAGCGTCAGATTGCCCAAGCAGAAACTAGCGCTTGAGTTCTTGCTATTTGCGGAAGATGCTAGCCGGGTCGTTGTGAGCTGCGACCCCATTCACCTACAGCGAATCCAACAGGTTGCCGAAGAATACGGTGTATTCGCGGATGTGCTGGGCGAAACGGGATCGGACAGGGTTGAGATGGCGGTGGATGGGCAGTCCGTGATTTCGGCCAGCGTAGCCGAGTTACGGGAAGCGTACGAGGGTGCGCTGGAGAGAGCGTTACGGGCGGAGCCGAACGTTTCTGTTGCGGACTAGGAGCTAAGGAGATTCTGATTGGGTACCATCGAAAACCTTGAACCACGGGGCACACAGGGGTGCACGGGGGACCCCGGGACTTAATCAGACTTTCCCTAAGTGCTAAAGGCTAATTGCTAAATGCCGACTTCCGACAAATTTCGCGATGAATGCGGCGTGGTCGCCATCCACGCCCATCCTGAGGCGGAGAAGCTAGCCTATCTCGGCCTGCACGCCCTGCAGCACCGAGGTCAGGAATCGGCTGGCATCGTCACCTCGGACGGCGAACGCCTGCGCCAGCACAAGGCCATGGGCCTGGTCGCCGATATTTTCAGTCACGCAGTGCTGGCTTCTCTGCGCGGGACTCTCGCCATTGGGCACACCCGATATTCGACCGCTGGCGATTCGGCTTTGCTGAATGCCCAGCCCATCATGGTGCAGTCGAACAAGGGCAAGATCGCGCTGGCTCATAATGGCAACCTGATCAACGCGCACTCGATTCGCGCCAAGCTGGAGGGCCAGGGCTCGATCTTCCAAACCAACAGCGACACGGAAGTGCTGGTTCACCTGATTGCGCTTTCGCGCGAGGAGACCTTGCCCGACGCTTTCGCCGACGCCCTGCGCCGCGTGGAAGGCGCCTTTTCGCTGGTCATGCTCAGCCGCGACCGGATTTTTGCCGCCCGCGATCCGCGCGGGTTTCGCCCACTGGCCATGGGCCGCATCCCGGCTCTGACCAGCGACAAGAAGGACACCGTTGTCTTTGCCTCCGAAACCTGCGCTTTTGATCTGCTCGGCGCCATCTACGAACGCGACGTCAAACCCGGCGAACTGGTCATCGTCGGGCCCGAAGGCATCAGCTCGCGTTTTTACTCGCCGTCTCCGGCGCAGTCGAGCTGCATCTTTGAACACGTTTATTTTTCGCGCCCCGACAGTCTGGTGTTTGGCCGCTCGGTCGATCAAAGCCGCGATGCCATGGGACGCCAGCTCGCCCGCGAAGCTCCGGTGGACGCCGATATCGTCGTGCCCGTCCCCGATTCCGGCAATACCGCAGCCATCGGATACGCGGCGGAAAGCGGCATCCCTTTTCGTCTTGGCCTCATTCGCAACCACTACATCGGGCGTACTTTCATCGAGCCGCAACAGTCGGTCCGCGACTTCGGTGTGAAGCTGAAGCTGAATGCGGTTCACAGCTTGATCGAAGGCAAACGGGTGATTCTGGTCGACGACTCAATTGTGCGAGGCACCACCAGCAAGAAGATCGTCCGCATGATTCGTAACGCGGGCGCGAAGGAAGTCCACATGCGGATCTCCTGCCCGCCCACCATCTCGCCCTGTTTCTACGGAGTGGATACGCCGTCCAAGAAAGAGCTTATCGGCGCTAATAGGACGATCGAGGAGATTCGCGAATACATCGTTGCCGACTCGCTCGCCTATCTCTCGCTGGAAGGCCTTAAGAAAGCCTGTGCGGACGGAGAAAAGACCACTTACTGCTCCGCCTGCTATACGGGACAGTACCCCACTAAGATCGACGTGGAAGAGATACTGCCAGTGGGCGTCGCGCGATAGCATCCAGCGAAGCAGGTGGTTCCTATCGGGGGATCGCTTCAGCAATGACCTGATACGAATCTCATGGTATCCTTTCCCAGCCAGTTGGCCTTGTGACCACCCATTCCGAATGACAAAGGCGTTTTCAATTTTCGGGTCAAGTTCCCGGCCTCAACTGGGTCCTTTCGAGCGGCAAGTGCTGGAAGAGCTTTGGTCTCAGGGCAGCGCCACGGTTCGCGAAATCCTCGCGGACGGCAAAATCCATCAGGCCTACACCACGGTGATGACGACCATGGACCGTCTCTACAAGAAGGGCCTGCTCGACCGCGTCGCCGAAGGCCGGGCGTTCCGCTACACTCCACGCCACACTCCCGCAGAGATGCAACGGGTCACGGCGCTCGAGAGCATCCGTCAATTGCTGGGGTCGGGAGAGGCTTCCGCGCTGCCACTTTCGTATCTGGTGGAAGCGCTCAGCGCCCATGACGCGCAACTTCTCGATGAGCTGCAACTTCTGGTTGAACGCAAACGCCGCGAACTCCAAAACCGGGAGACCGAGCCTCGCGAAGACGAGCCTCGGGAAGACAAGGCTCGGGATAACAACCCCAGGGAGCGACGCTGATGTTTGCCCTCCGCGGAATCGCCGTCTCGCTCACTTTTTTCGTGCTATTTTACTGCCTGCTGTCGGCTCTGGTTGCGGCCGCATGGCGTTCGCTGCGGTTGTTGCATGACCAGTTCCCGAGTACAAAAGAAAAGACCCGGGCTGATTTGCTCTTTGCCTTGCGGGTTCTTCCGCTAGCGGCGTCCGTTCTTATTACATTCATGGTTGTTGTGCCGTCGTTCCAGTTGCTGGAGCCCCGTTCGGCCGATATCAATATCGATGAGGGCATCGGCGCGATGCCGCTCGCGCTGGGTGTTGGCGCTCTGTTGCTGATTGCCTGCGGCTCGTTCCGCGTGATCGCCGCCCAGAGCAGGACGTCTCGCGCGGTGGCGCGCTGGCTGGATGGCGCGCATCCTCTGAATGCCGGTGCGCAGACGATGATTTTCCGGTCCAGAAGCGAGGCTCCACCAATCATGCTCGTGGGAGTCCGCAAACCGAGAGTACTGGTTTCCGAATCCACGGTTGCGCTTCTGAATCAAGACGAGCTGCACATCGCGCTGCAGCATGAGTTCGCGCACATGCAGTCTCGCGACAACTTGAAGAAGCTAGTCTTCCGGTTTTGCCCGTTCCCCGGCATGGCTGGGCTCGAAAGCGCGTGGTCCCAAGCTGCGGAACTAGCCGCCGATGATGCGGCCGTCTCAAAGCTCGCCGATGCCGTCGACCTGGCCGCAGCCCTGGTCAAACTCTCCCGCATCGTTCCGGTCGAGGCCGCTCCGGTGTGCACCGTGGGCTTCGTGACCGGATCCATCAAGGCGCGTGTGGCACGCCTGCTTGCGTGGAATGAAGCCGGCGGATCAAGGCAAGCCCGAATTCGCCCGTGGTTCGCGGTTCCGCCCGTTCTGGCGGCGCTGGCGTGCGTCGTTCTTACCTACGGTCCGGTACTGGCCTTAACGCACGAAGTTACCGAGTGGCTTGTCCGCTAGCAGGCGTGCGGAAACGGCCCAAAGCGTTGGACCTACCAGTTGTCGTAAATCCTTGGAAAACAGAGTTGGTTCGTAAGAAGGGCCGACCGCGAGCCTGACTTTCCACGGTCCGGCTCTTCCCGCGTACGCACAGCTATTTGTTGTTGTCGGAAACTTTTGCGTCCACTATCTATGGTAGTAGTCAGCGAGTGCCGTTAATCTCTCACCACTAGCCCGCTTAGCCGCGCGGGCCATTTTCCCCTTAAGTTTAGCGTCTGAATCCCGCGTTTATTGGAGGGTGTCTTCGTGCTTGCCCTGTTCCCACTGCCAGAAACACGCCGATCGAGTTGCCTGATCTGCGCGGTTGTCCTCCTCATTATCGTCATCGTCTCTGCTCTGCCTGTGCGTGCGCAGAATCCAAACGGTGCGCTGCGTGGAGAGGTGCAAGACACAAGCGCCGCGCGCGTTGCGGGTGCTCTGGTCGTCGTGCAGTCCAACGGATCTTCCATGACCCGCGAGGTAACGGCGGACGATCGGGGAGAATTCCGCATTGACGGCCTGCTGCCCGGTTCCTATCGCGTAACTGCGACTGCGAAAGGCTTTTCGCAGGTGACGGCTGACGTGGTAGTCGCCGTCAGCCTGGTGCGCGATATCACGGTCACGCTCCAACCCGTGAGCGGGCGCGAGACGGTGAATGTGCACGGAACAGCATCTTCCATTACGACCGAGTCGATTGACACGGCAAGCGCGGTGCATCAAGGCGTGGTCGGTAGCCGGGACCTGGAAACTCTTCCGCTCGCGGCGCGCAGCTTCGCCAACATCGCTTACCTTGTGCCCGGAACTGAGCCCGTCGAACCCTCCGACCCGACCAAGGCGCGAATCACTGCTGTCTCCACCGGCGGAAGCTCCGGCTTGAACAACGAACTATCGGTTGATGGCGCTGATAACTCCGACGACTGGATCGGCGGTTTTCTGCAAAACTTCTCGCCCGACGTCATTCAGGAATTTGCCGTGCGCACCGCGAACGAAGACGCCGACACGGGCGGAACCACTGCCGGATCGGTTGTGATCACCACCAAGCACGGCACGAACGAGTGGCACGGCGACGCGGCTTTCTACGAACGCGCGGCGTCGCTCAATGCGCGCTTCCCAATTGAGAATCCGGCGCCCAATCCCAAGCAGCCGTTTTCGCGTCAGAACTACGCGGGTACGCTCGGCGGTCCGCTGGCAAAAAACAAAGTCTGGGTCTTCGCTTCATTCGAGCACGTCCATGAAAACGCCAGCATCGCATACAGCCCTGCAAGCACCACGCAATTCGATGCGCTGGCGCAGTTGGCTGCGGATCCGGCTAACCCGATTCCTGGTGTCCCTTCCGTCGCTAACATCCCGCAAAACGTCCCCATCCCGTTCCGGGACTACATCGGCTCGCTGCGTTTTGACTTTGCGCAGTCTTCGAAGTCGCAGTGGTTCCTGCGCAGTTCCGAAGACCGCTACATCACACGCAACGCGTTGGTGCAGCAGGGCACTTTGCCGTCTACAGGACTGACCACGCACAACAACTACTGGAATACTGTGCTCAGCAATACTTATATTTTCAGTCCGACCTGGCTCGGTACTTTGGTCATCGATGCCAGTCTGCTGCATCTCACGCAGACACGTAACTCGGACCTGGGCTTTGCCCTGGCGTTTCCCTTCAGCACGACAACGCAGACGATTTCCGGCTTCGAAACTTTCGGCGACAATCAATTCGCCACTCCTATCACGCTTTTTCCCGACCTGCGCAATCAGGACAAATACCAGGTGCGCTACGACTTGAGCCGGGCTACCGGCGATCATTCGCTCAAGTTTGGCGTCAACTTCATTCATGAACCGGTGCTCAGCGGCGCGTTTGCGGCGACGGCGGAGCAACTTACTGTTTATCCATCTAACCCCGATTGCTATATCAATCCGCCTGGCCCCGACTGCGGAGGCATAACGAGTCCCTTGCCGTTTTATTACAGCGCGCCGACTTCGGAGTGCACTCCGGCGCCCGATCCAGCTACCAACATCACTTGTGCTTTCACTCCCGCTGGGGACGGCAGCTTTTCGCAGAACGTGCAGCGGCTCGCCTTCTACGCCCAGGACTCGTGGCGCGTCTCGCGTCACCTAACGGTTAACTACGGGGCGCGTTATCAAACGACGTTTGGATTGTTCACGGCCTCAGGTCGCAGTCAGTTGGAGAATCCCGCGTATCTAACTCTGAAAGCACTTGGCGATAACCTGGTTAATGGCGCGCCCCACGACTATCGAAAGCAAATAGCGCCGCGCCTTGGAATCGCGTACTCGCCCGGTGGCAGCGAGACGACGGTAATTCGCGCCGGTTTTGGAATGTTCTACAACGATCTCGCGCAGAACGGTTGGGCGACGGCATTTCAAGGGGTCAACTCAGTTCCTGGGACCTGTATCGTTCCCACCGATCCTGGCTGTCTCCCCGCTGGCTCTCCGGGATCGCTAATCGATCCCAACTACAAGACACCGTATGCCATCCACATCACCGGAGGCATTCAACATGCGATCAACGAACATTGGACTGTTAGCGCGGACTATACGCACGAGCAGGGAAATCACGGCTACCGGGCATACAATTACACGCCCGGAGTCGGTATTGACCCCAATGCTCCCAGCCTCTCGGTTTTCCGCTCCGACAACCGCTCCAGCTACAACTCGCTCATGTTGCGTGTGCAAGGCAACGTATCGCGCCGCTTCAGTCTGACCGCGAACTATACGCTGGCAAAAGCGCAGACCTGGGGATGCCTGCTTGGCGAACTCTTCGACTATGTGAACGGCGTTTGCGATCCGCTGAAGGCGTTCGCTCCTGGCGACTACGGACCCTCTGGCGAGGACGTTCGCCACCGCTTTGTGCTGGCTGGCACCGTGCATATCCCAGGTGGATTCGAATTGACTACCATCACGCAGGCCGAGAGTGCCCGCCCGTTTACCATCACGAATGCGGACAACAGCGGCCGCATTTCCATCGTTTTTGCTGGAGCAACGCAACCAGTGCCGACTAGCCTCGACGAATTCCGGGGCGCGCCCTACATCCAGGCGGACCTGCGAGTCAGTCGTCCCATCAAAGTCGGCGAGCGCTGGCAGATTAGTCCGTTCGCGGAATTTTTCAATCTGTTCAACCGCAACAACCCCGGCGCCAACTATGCTGCCAGCATCACCCAACTCCCTGTGGCGACGCCCAACGGCACGACCGTCACCGCCATTTGCACGGTTCCAGATTGCTCAGCAACCGTGCCCGTGACCAGCCTGAAGCAGCTCGAGATACCCGCGGGCGGATTGGGAGATTTCTTCGGCCCCGGCACCACGGTTGGAATTCCGTTCGCTGCGCAGCTAGGTGTGCGGGTGACGTTCTAGCGGCCGGGCGGGGACGCCCGGCTCTCCACCGGGGAGGTTTTCTTAGGGATTGATTTTTCTTGCCATCGCCACCCGCGCGATCCCCTGCAGGTCGTTTCTGATTTCAACTTCGTTCCAACTCGACAACAGGCTCCGCACGCGATCGGCAATCGTCCCGCTGATCTCGGATACCAGCCAACCGCCGGGCTTGAGTACCGTCTGGGCTTGTGGAATGAGCCGCTCGATCACTTCCACGCCCGCCGGCCCCGCGAACACCGCATTTCGCGGTTCGAACTTGCGGACTTCCAGTTGCACCGATTCTTCCTCCGAATCGCCGACATACGGAGGATTCGAAACTACGAAGTCGAACGAAGCCGGCGAGAATCCGCTGAGCAAATCCACGAGATGAAACTCGATTCGCGAAGTGAGGTCGTGCCGCGCGGCATTGGCCCGGGCGACCTCGAGCGCTTCGGGAGAAATATCGGTGGCGTGGACTTGCGCCGTCGGGAGCTCCTTCGCTAAGGCAACGGCAATCGCTCCCGATCCGGTGCCGACATCGGCAATGCGGACCCTTCGACTTCGCTCAGGGCAGGCTTGCGGGGACGCCCGTCGCTCCACAATCTTAGGTTTCGCCAGTCCCAGCACCGCTTCTACTGCATGCTCTGTCTCCGGACGAGGAATCAGCACCGCCGGCGACACGATAAAATCCAGCCCCCAGAACTCCTGGTGCCCGGTGATGTACTGCGCCGGCACACCGGTCGTCCGGCGAGCTAGAGCTTGGTCATAGCGCCGCGTTTCGTCAGAAGTGAGCTTGCGCTCGGGATGCGCATAGAGATACGCGCGGTCGCAGTCGAGCGTGAACATGATGAGCAGCTCCGCATTCAGGCGCGGAGAAGGAACGCTCGCGGCAGTTAGCCGTTCAACTGCTGATTTCAGAGCTTGTCTTAATTGCACGTACCTATTTCACCACGGAGGCGCAGAGGCACGGACAAAAAACAAACAATCGAGAGTTGCCGTGAGCATAGGCGGTTGCCGAGCTGCGCTCGGCTTGGACGGGCGAGGGCGCCCGTCCCCACACGAGCCTAGCCTCACGCGCCGCTGGCGGCGCCGGCCTCGTTGTCGCCCTTCAGCTTCTCTGCCTGATAATGCGAGATCAGCGCGTCGATCACCGGTTGCAGCTTCCCGTCCATCACCTGCTCGAGTTGGTGAATGGTGAAGCCAATGCGATGATCGGTGAGACGGTTCTGCGGAAAATTGTAGGTGCGGATCTTCTCCGAGCGATCGCCCGACCCGACCATTTGCTTGCGCTCTTTCGCGAGCGCGTCCTGCTGCTTCTGCATCTCGACTTCGTAGAGCCGCGAGCGCAGCACGCGCATGCCTTTTTCGCGGTTCTTGATCTGCGACTTCTCATCTTGGCAGCTCACTACCGTGTTCGTCGGAATGTGCGTGATTCGTACCGCCGAATAGGTCGTATTCACCGACTGCCCGCCCGGTCCCGACGAGCAGAACGTATCGATGCGCAAGTCTTTGGCCTCGATCTTGACGTCCACTTCTTCCGCTTCTGGCAGCACCGCCACCGTGATCGCCGAGGTATGCACCCGCCCCTGCTGCTCGGTTGCGGGCACGCGCTGCACGCGATGCACGCCGCTTTCGTACTTCAGGCGGGAATAGACGCGGTCGCCTTCGATCAGCGCGATCACTTCCTTCAGCCCGCCTACGCCTGACTCCGACGTGGAGAGCACTTCCACCTTCCACTTCTGCGTTTCCGCGTAGCGGTTGTACATGCGGAAAACTTCCGCCACGAACAGCGTGGCCTCATCGCCGCCCGTGCCGGCGCGGATTTCCAGAACTACGTTCTTCTCGTCGTTCGGGTCCTTCGGCAGCAGGAGAACCTTGAGGTCTTCCTCGACGGTCACGATGCGTGCATCGAGTTTTGCCAGTTCCTCTTCGGCGTAGGTCCGCATCTCGGGATCCTTCTCATCCACCAGCATGGCCCTACTCTCGGCAATTCCCTTAGTCAGATCCTTATATTCGCGGTATTTTTCGACGATGGGCGCAATTTCGGCGTGGGCCTTGGCAGTCTTCTGGTATTTCGCCGAGTCGTTCGTAATCTCCGGCGACAATAGCGCGCGCGTCAATTCCTCATAGCGCACTTCAATTTGGTTCAAACGTTCAAACATAATGTTCATCCGTGTCGAGACGGGGCTTGCCCTGGCTTACTCTGCGGGCGGAGACGCGGCAAGCCGCGTCTCTACTCTAATGATTTTAGGTGGAATGAGAAAGAGACAAGAGTTCGCGGTGGGCACCGCTAGGCAATGACCAGTTCGCCGCCCCGCTGCTTTTCCAGTTTCATCGCTTCATCCAACGCGACTATCGCGCACTCAACCTCGCGATCGTCCGGTGGCTGGGTCGTGATTCGCTGCAGCCAGAGGCCTGGCGCCGTCATCAGCGCGAACAGCGAGCCGCGATGCTTGGCGGCGAAGCGAATGATCTCGTAGGAAACGCCGGCAATCAACGGCAGGAGCGCAATACGAATAGCGAAGCGAGCCCAGAAGGTATGCACGGGAATCGCCATGTACACGACCATCGAGATAATCATCACCGTCATCAGGAAGCTGGTTCCGCACCGCGGATGATACGTCGAATACTTCTGCACAGCCACGGTTTCAAGCGTATCGCCATGCTCGAACGCGAAGACGGTCTTATGCTCGGCCCCGTGGTACTCGTAGACGCGCCGAATATCTTTCCACAACGAAACGCCCCACACAAACAGAAGGAACATCGCGATCCGGATCAGCCCGTCCACCAGGTTAAATACGATCTGCTGCCCGAAAACCGGGTTCACCTTTTTCAGTTCCGTCGTCGCCACCAGCGGCAGGTACTTGTACATGAAAATGAAAAAGGCGATGGAGAAAGCTATGTTCACTCCCGCCATCCAGCCGGTGATTTCGAACTTCTTGCCCTGATCTTTACTGCTTCGATCTTTACCGCTTCGATCTTTACTGCTTCGATCTTTATTGCCACGATCTGTGGTGCCAAGGCCCTCGCTCGCCGGATCGGCGGATAACTCCTCCAGCGCCGCATTGGCGGAAAATTTCAGCGCGCGGAATCCCAGCGTCATCGCCTGGCCCAGAGTCATCACTCCGCGCACTACCGGCCAGCCCATCCACTTGTGCTGCTCGGAAGGACGCTCCAGCGGTTCGCTGTGCATTGCCATTTCGCCCGAGGGCTTGCGCACCGCGATGCCCCAGGCATGCGGCGACCGCATCATGACGCCTTCCAGCACCGCCTGCCCGCCGACGAGCGTTTCCTCGCCGCTCTCCAGAGCTGGGAGCAGTTGGACCGCCGCCAAAAAGCGCAAGATTTGCCGCCACCGCCGCATAGGCATTGGATGGTACCGAGAGAGGAAAGACTCCGACTCCAATGAGCAGGATATCACGGAAACCTGGAATGGGTCGCCATGAGATCGGACAACCCACTTTGTTTCATACGGATACAGAGGAACGCTCCCGCGTTCAGTGGGACTGGCCGTGATGGCTGTGCTCGGAATGATGGTGCGCGCTGCCTTCTTCGTCCCCGACCGCGATCACGCATCCATGCGCCGTCTCGCACACCTCGTGCTCCAACTGGATGGTGGTATGGTGAATGCCAAAACCCCGGCCGAGTTTTTCGTTGATCTCGCGCAGAATCGTATCGCTCTCCGAAGTCGCCATGTCCGCGATTTTGACGTGCGCGGAAAGTGCGTGGTTTTCCGAACCAATGCTCCACAGATGCAGGTCATGCACGGCGCTCACGCCCGCAACCTCCCGCACGGCAGACTCCACCGCCTCCAGCCTGATCCCGCGCGGAGTGCCCTCCAGCAGAATGTTCAGCGTCTCGCGCACGATACCGAAACTGGACCACAAAATCAGCGCGCCGATGCCGCACGACAGCGCCGCATCGATCCAGTATTGCCCGGTCCACAGGATGGCGAAGCCTCCCGCAATCACGGCTGCGGTCGAGAGCGTGTCGCCGACCTCGTGCAGCAGGGCGCTGCGGACGTTCACGTCCCGCCCCGAACGCCAGAGCAGCAGCGCGATCGCGCCGTTCATCACCACGCCCGCCGCCGCCACTCCGATCATCACCCCGGCGCGCACATGCTCGGGATGCTGTAAGCGCTGGAACGCCTCATAAAAAATAAAAAACGACACCACCACCAGCGACAGGGCATTGACCAACGCGGCCAGTACTCCCGCGCGCCGGTATCCATAGGTTTTGGTGGCGCTCGGCGGCCGCCCTTCCAGAAAAACCGCCACCAGAGACAGCAGCAGCGCCAGAAAATCGGCCAGGTTATGTCCCGCCTCGGAAAGCAACGCCAGGGAGTGCGCACGAATACCGGCCACCACCAGCAGGACGACATAAAGCATGGTGACGCCCAGCGAGAAGCGCAGCACCCGCCCCGTCCCGCGAGAATGTCCGTCCGCGCCATGCGCATGCATGTTCTAAGGATAGCGCAGAGGTTGCTTATGGGGACGGGCTCGTGTGGGGACGGGCGCCCTCGCGAGCCTGCCCTGAGCGAAGTCGAAGGGTCCAAGCCGGGCGAAGCCCGGCAGTTGTCTGAGGGTGACAGAGAATCCGGACTAGCTCTATGGCGCAGACCCCGCCGACCGCGCTATTCTTACTAGCCTCAACAGGAGAACAGAAAATGAAAAAGATTCTCGTAATCGCAGCCCTGCTCTTGCTGGCCGTGACAGCCCTCGCCCAAACCAAGAACCCCGTCAGCAGCGCCCTAAGAGACATCCTGCCCGGCCGCCAGAAAAATACCATCGCAGCCGTCGAAGCGATGCCCGCCGACAAGTTCAGCTACAGGCCCACTCCGGACCAGATGGCGTTCGGCCACCTCGTCGCCCACATGATCGAAGCGAATAACGGGCTGTGCAGCAAGGCGACCGCGGTTCCGGCCCCGAAGGTCGAAGAAGCCAAAGAATCGGACACCAAGGAGAAGCTCGTGGCCGCGCTCAAGGCCTCTTTCGATTTCTGCTCCGACGCGCTCGCGAAAATGGATGACTCAAAACTATCCGAGACCACGGAAGGCTTTGGCGGAAAGCAAGTTACGCGCGCCTGGGCCAGCATCGTCCTCGCCAGCAGTTGGGCCGACCACTACGCCGAGGCCGCAATGTATCTGCGCCTGAACGGCGTATTGCCGCCCACCGCGAAAAAGTAGCTTAGGTTGTGGAGGGACGGGCGTCTCACCCGTCCAGTCAACCAGGTTCCCTGGGTTCTTAGCTCGCTCCACGCACTCAGTCTTCGACGAACGACTTTAACCTGGAGAGTGCCTGATCCCACTGCTCGGAAACGAAATCGAGATACTCTTTAATTCCTTCGATCGGCTGCGGGTCGAATTCGAATAGGCTCTCGCGGCCCGAACGAACGCTGTGCACGATTCCCACACTCTCCAGCACCCGAAGATGCTTGGTGATTGCCTGCCGCGTCAGCTTGGAACCGTGGGTTAGCTGAGAGATCGAATAAGGCTGCCTGCGACAGAGCTTCGCAACCAGCGCTAGCCGCGTCTCGTCGCCCAGCGCGGCAAAGACGGGTGCGCGAGCCTGCCGTTTAAGGGCTGCGCTGCTACGACGTTGGCGCGACATGGTTCTCGATGTTCTTCATTTGTTCTGTCCAACCGCCGTCATTCCTGCGGAATGCTTCGAGGCGTCGGTCGCTGGGGATCTTGTCGAAGCCAGACTCCGTGAGCAGAAGCCGGGTGCCGGTCGCGGTCTTCTCCAGCCTGAATTCCACGAGCGTGGGTGTCTCCTTCGAATAATCTACTTTGGGGTCGACGGAATATGGATGCCAGGTAAAAGAAAAGAGCCGTTCAGGCTCCATGCATTGCACGGCGGCCTCCCATTTGACATGCTCGTAGCCCGGATAGGTGATCTGGCCGCGCGCCACCTGACCCGCTACGAAGGGGCCATCCAGTTTCACGCGAAACCACTGGCCAAACTCACGGTAATCGGTCAACGCGCGCCACACCCGTGAAACCGGCGCCTTGAGTTCAATGCGCTTCTCGATACGGTCATTCATTGTATGCAACCTCCAAGTTGCATATTAACTTGGAACTGGATGAGATGGCAACCCAAAGGTTGCATTTATTGCTAGAGATATTGCCAGAGGCAGATCTCGTTCCCGTCAGGGTCTTCGACGGTCCCGAGCACCCCCGTCGCTTTTCGTTGCGCACGGCCCGTGCGCGCGCCTTTTGCTTGTAGCGCTTTCAGTGCCCGCTCGACATCATCGACTCGGAGGCAGAGACGCGCATTTCCAGCGCCCTCAAGCGCACTCCCGCCAGGCGCGGGAACAAGTTCGAATAGAACACCGTCGACGTCGAAGCGTGTGACGACATCTCGCGAGACGAGCTTAAACTCCAATACATCCCGATAGAAACGGATCGCCCGTTCCATGTCGGAGACATAGTAAAACACGCAATCGAAGTTGAATTTCACCTCTGACATGCCTGACCTAATCCGACACCAGACCTTCCAACTCCTCTTCCCCGATCACGCTAACCCCCAACTCCCGAGCCTTATCCAGCTTCGATCCCGCGTCGCTCCCCGCCACCACGTAGTCCGTCTTCTTGCTCACCGACCCTGAAACCCGGCCGCCCGCATCTTCAATCATCTTCTTTGCTTCGTCGCGCGTGAGGCGTGCAAGCGTGCCCGTCAGCACAAAAGTCTTTCCTGCCAGCTTCGTGCCTTTTTCTTTCTTCTGTCCGGTAAATGTCAGCCCCGCTTTGCGCAAATCGCTCACCAGCTTGCGATTGTGTTCGTCGGCGAAGAATTCCACGATGCTCTCCGCGATTCGCGGGCCTACTTCGTTCACTTCCTCTAGTTTCTCTGCGCTTGCTTTCACGATCTCGTCCAGCGAACCAAAATGTTCTGCCAGAAACTGCGCCGTACGCTCGCCTACAAACCGTATCCCCAGCCCGTAAATCACGCGCTCGAGCGGCAGCTTCTTGGAGGCCTCGATCTCGGCGAGCACGTTCTCCGCCGACTTCTCGCCCATGCGCTCAAGCTGCAGTAGATCGTCTTTTGTCAGCCGGTACAGGTCAGCGACATTCTTCACCAGGCCGCGCTCGGTGAGCTGATTCACCAGCACCTCGCCGAGGCCGTCGATATCCATCACGTGACGCGAGGCGAAATGCAGAATCGTCCCCTGCAGCTTCGCCGGGCAATTCGCATTCACGCAGCGATGGTCCACCTCGCCCGGCGTGCGCACCACATTGCCGCCGCACACCGGACAATGCTCGGGCATTTCAAACTGCTTGTCGCCGCGGGGATGCTCTTTATCGTCCTCGACCACCTTCACCACCTTCGGGATGACGTCGCCGCCGCGTTCTACCTCGACCCAGTCGCCGATCCTTACTCCCAACCGCTCAATCTCGTCCATGTTGTGCAGAGTCGCCCGCGAAACCGTCGTTCCGCCAATCGGTACCGGCTTCAGCGCCGCCACCGGCGTCAGCTTTCCGGTGCGCCCGACTTGCACCAGGATGTCTTCGATCTGCGTTACTGCTCCCCGCGCGGCGTACTTGTAAGCAATCGCCCACCGCGGAGCCTTCCCGGTGAAGCCCAGTTCCTGTTGCCACGCCGTCCGGTCCACTTTGATGACGATGCCGTCAATCTCGTAGGGCAGCGATTCGCGCTTCGCCTCCCAGCTCTGAATAAAATTCCAAACCTCGTTTAGATTCTTCGCCAGCATGCGGTTCGGATTCACCTTGAACCCGGCGAGTTCCATCGCATCCATCGCTTTCGATTGCCGGTCGAAATAGGTTCGTCCATCCTTCAATAGCATGTACGCGAAGTAATCCATCCGGCGCTGTGCCGTAATCGACGGTTCGAGCTGCCGCACCGTCCCCGCCGTAAAGTTGCGCGGATTGGCAAACACCGCCAACCCCTGCCGTTCGCGCTCTTCATTCAATTTGCGGAACGCGGCGGTGGGCATCAGAATTTCGCCGCGGGTTTCGAAGCTGGCGGGAATACCAGCTTTCTCTAACCTACCTAAGTCCACCGAGAGCGGGATGGAGTGCACCGTCCGCACATTCAGAGTTACGTCCTCGCCAACGCTGCCATCTCCGCGCGTGACGCCGCGCTCCAAGTGCCCGTTGCTATAGACAAGCGCCAGCGACATTCCATCCAGTTTCAATTCGCACATATACTCGACGTCGGTCCGCCCACTCAGTTCGTGCACCCGGCGCTCCCAATCGCGCAGTTCCTCTTCGCTGTAGGCGTTATCGAGCGAAAGCATCGGGGAGGAATGCTTCGCCTTCACGAATCCCTCGCGGGGCTTGCCCCCGACGCGCTGCGTCGGCGAATCCGGCGTAATCAGCTTCGGATGTTCGGCTTCGAGCCGCTTGAGCTCGTTCATCAGCTTGTCGAAGGCGGCGTCGGAAATCTCCGGATCGTCCAGCACGTAATAGCGGTGCTCGTGGTACCGGATCTTCTCGCGCAGCGCTTCGATTTGTTTCTGGATGGCGGCACTGGACATAACTGGGGAATTATAGTGCGGGCGCGAGAAGTTCTCAGTTCCCGGTTCTCAGTTCTCAGCTGTCAGTAAACCCGCAAGCCACCATTGACACACCACCCCGAACGGTGGCAACAATGATGGCGTGGGGTTTTTCTGAGAACTGAGAACCGAGAACTGAGAACCGAGAACCGAGAACTCTCAACTATGACCTGGATTCGTACCATTCCCCTCTCCGAAGCTGACGATGAACTGCGGCAGGCGGTGGAGGGGCAGAAGTCACTCTACCCGCAGGAGTACGCCGTTCCCATCCATGCTGCCGAAGGCGGCGGCTCCCAGGGCGTCACTTCGCAAATCGTGGCCTCGCACTCTTTGATTCCGCAGGCCCTTCACCATGCGTTTTCGACCTTCGGTGCGCTGATGTCTCCCGGCCTGCCACTCCAGCGGCGTCATCACGAGATGATCGCCACCATGGTCTCGGTGACCAACCGGTGCGTGTATTGAATCGAGTCCCACGCAGAGTTTCTGCGTCGCGTCACGCTCGATAAGGAACTGGTCGAAGCCCTGGAGCGCGATTACACGACCGCGCCCATCACGCCGCAGGAGCGCGTGATGCTCGATTACGTTGTGAAACTCACCCAGGACGCAACCAAGGTCCGAAAAGACGACCACCAGAGACTGCGCGCCGCGGGCTTCGAGGATCAGGCAATCCTGCAGATCACGCTGGTTGCTTCCTGGTTCAACTACATTAACCGCGTGGCCGACGCGCTGGGCGTGGGGCGAGAACCATAACTTGGGTAGAGACGCGGCTTGCCGCGTCTCGCCGGGGCCATCACTCGTTGGCTACTCGCCGATGCGATTTCACCGCCAGGCAACGTTCGAAGATCGCCGCCACCTGCGGAATCTCCTCTTCATTCAACCGAATCGCGCTACCCAGTTTCTTCAAAGCCGCATTGAGCGCAGCGGGCTGCGTTCCCACCACTTCCAGCAGTTGCTGCCACTCCCGCGCGACAGGAATGCGCTCGTCGGTTTCCGCATCTTCGCAAAACTGATCGGCCGCTTCCGGAGCAGTTCCGTACTCGTCGGCAACATCCTCATGGAAGTAGCCCCGCAAGAACGCATGCAGCGCGGGAAAGTTGGCGGCGGTGATTTCTGGTTTCGAGTTCATGAGCGGCACTCCGGATAAGAAGTTAAGACGTAGTAGTCCTTGGGCCCGGCGTATTTCAACACCACCAGCGCGTGCGCGCACGGACGCGACTGGTTCTCGCCACGGTTAATGGTGCGGCCAATCGGAACTTCGCTGTCGTAGTCCAATACCAGGTTCGGATGTCCACCCGGGCGGCTGAGCCAGCGCTGGATGCGGTCCTGCGATGCCGCGATCGCCGCGCCCACGGCCTGCTCGGCGGCCGGGCGGTCGGTGTAGGTCGAGGCGCCGGTGATGCGGGGCTCCCGCTCCAGGCGCTGGCGCAGTTGCTCGTCGGTTTGTCCAACATGCTTGCGCAGAATGTGTCCACCGGCGGCCTCGTCCTGGCTGAGGTCGCGGGTGGGACCAGTCGTCACGTCGCTCCCAGCCCGTGTAGCCGCAGCAGAAGACGGCGCCGAACTCGCGCCATGTGTGGCAGGCGCCTGGCACGAGATCGCGCCACATATCGCCAGTATTAAAACAAGGCAAATCCCAACGCCGCGAATTCCAACAAATCCAGTCATTGAGCCCTAGTTCACGCCGACGAGCGCCAGCCATTTCCGTCATGTACGCCCGTACAGTTTCGGTTCTGTAACAGTTCCGACCTGTAAAGTTCTGGGAATTGTGCTACTAAACAGGGTGTGCGGGCAAGTGTGCTGGATTCGCTGGACGATTTCGAGGGTTGGGGCGACGACTGCGCCTACGTCTTTCCGCGGGGATACCGGTACGAGCGTTGGAGCTACCGCCGCGTCGCCGGGACGGCGTACCAGTTTGCCCATGAGCTCGAGGCACGCAATATCGGCAAGGGGGATGCAGTGCTGCTGTGGAGCCCCAACTGTGCCGAGTGGGTAGCGGCATTCCTCGGATGCGCGCTTTGCGGAGTCCTTGCCGTCCCCATAGACGATGCCGCCAGCCCCGATTTTGCGCGGCGGATCGGCGGGCAGGTGCGAACCCGTCTGGTCCTGTGTCCGCGCGCCCGGGCAGCGATTTTCGAAAACGTCGAGGGTATCGTTGCCATCGACCCCGCCGATCTGGCGGCCGCAGTCGCGGAACGTCCGGCCGAACGCTTTCGTCCTGCCCAGATTCAGCCTTCCGATCCGCTCGAAATCGTTTTCACCTCCGGCACCACGGCCGAGCCCAAGGGCGTCGTGCTCACCCACGCCAACGTGGTCGGCAACCTCGCTCCGATTGAAACCGAGATCAGGAAATACCTTAAGTACGAGCGGCTGGTGCATCCGATTCGCTTCCTGAACCTGCTGCCGCTCAGCCACGTCTTCGGCCAATTTCTCGGAATTTTTCTTCCCCCGCTGCTGGGTGGCACAGTCGTGTTCGAAAACACATTTAACCCAACCGAAGTCATGGCGACAATCCACCGCGAGCGCGTCTCGGTGCTGGTGGCAGTGCCGCGCATAATCGAGTCGCTGAAGCAGAAGATCGAACGCGATCTAGAGGCCACTGGCGCCCGCGAGGATTTTGCCGCGCGCTTCGCCGCGGCCGCGAGCCAGCACTTCTTGCGGCGCTGGTGGACCTTCCGCGACATCCGCCGCCAGTTTGGATGGAAGTTCTGGGCCATGATCAGCGGCGGCGCCGCCCTCGATCGCGAGACCGAAGAATTCTTGCATCGCCTGGGGTACGCCGTTGTTCAGGGATACGGATTGACCGAAACCACTTCGCTGATCAGCTTGAACCATCCCTTCCACACCAGCCGTGGCTCGATCGGCAAGGTTTTGCCCGGGCGCGAAATCAGGCTGGCGGACGACGGCGAAATTCTGGTGCGCGGCAGCGGCGTGGCCAGCGGCTACTGGAACGGTCGCGAATTGCAATCCGTTATTGGAGAAGAAGGCTGGTATCGCACCGGCGATCTGGGCGCGCTCGATGAGCAGGGCAATCTTTTTTTCAAGGGCCGCAAGAAAGAAGTAATCGTCACGCCCGCCGGCATGAACATCTATCCAGAGGACCTGGAAGCGGCACTGCGGCGGCAACCAGAGGTGCAAGATTGCGTGGTCGTCGGACTCGAGCGCGGCGGAAACGCCGAACCCTGCGCCGTGCTGATTTTGCGCAATTCCGGCGCTCCGGCCGCCGGCGTGAACTTTAGTGGAGCGCCGGGCGTCCCGCCCGGCTGGACGGGCGAGGACGCCCGTCCCTCCACGAGCACGATTGTCCAACGCGCCAACGAAACTCTGGCCGAGTATCAGCGGATGCGCACCTGGTTCGTCTGGCCGGAGGAAGATTTTCCCCGCAGTTCCACCCAAAAGCCGCGGCGCAACGTGATCCGCGATGCAGTTGAGGCGGGCCTTCGCGGACAAGCGTCCGCGAACACCGCCAGCCCGCTCGCCGAACTGCTGACACGAATCACCGGCCGCAGTGTTCAAAACATGCAAAACCTGATGCCGGACGCAACTTTGGAGAGCGGGCTGGGGTTAAGCTCTCTCGACCGAGTCGAACTGCTCAGCGCGCTCGAAGACCGCTACCAGGTCGATCTGAACGAAGCGAATTTCGCGAATGCAGCGACCGTCGGCGATCTGGAAAAACTGTTGCAGGATGAACGAAGCGGTAGCGGGAAACAGGATCTCGAGCTACCCCGTCGCGGTTTTCACTCCACGGCTTATCACTATCCACGATGGACCCTTCGGTGGCCGACAACGTGGCTACGCTTGGCATCACACTATCTGCTGACGCGTCCCGCGATGCTTCTTCTGGGATGGCCCCGCGTGAGGGGACGCGAAAACATGCGTGGCGTTTGCGGGCCGCTGCTGGTCATCTCAAACCACGTCGCTGATGTCGATGTCGGGTTCATCCAGACGGCGCTTCCGGCGCGCCTGCGCCACAAACTGGCTACGGCGACCGGCGGCGAGGCGCTGGAACTGTTGCGCTCGCCTGCTCCGGATCGAGCATGGTTCCGCCGGATCTACGACCGCCTGCAGTGGACGCTGGGGGTCGCCCTGTTGAATCTGTTCCCGTTGCCGCGACAGTCCGGCTTCCGGAAGAGTTTTGCCTACGCCGGAGAGGCTGTTGATCGCGGCTACAGCGTACTCGTGTTTCCGGAGGGAAAGCATACCCAAGACGGTAAGCTCTGCCCGTTCCGCAGCGGAGTCGGCCTGCTCGCCAACAATCTGCGCGTTCCCGTCCTACCGATGCGGATTGATGGTCTGTTCGAAATCAAGCATGCCGGGAAGAAGTTCGCCGCGCCCGGGAAGATTTGCGTTCGCATTGGCAAGCCCATCCGGTTCGCGCCGGAAAGCGACCCCGCGGAAATCGCGCGGGCTCTGCAAAAAGCGGTTGGGGACCTCTAGGCCGGGCGGGGACGCCCGGCTCTCCATCGGCAAGCCGCGGGGCATCCCGGAAAAACAAAAGGCCGGGCGATTGTGCCCGGCGCTTCGTACTGAGAAACTGTCGATCGCTGAGTTGAGCTAGATCAGTTTCCCGTTAACCTCTTTGCTTATTGGATGCGCAAAACCTCTGAATCGGTGCGCAAACCTTCACATCACCAGCGCGAGCCCTTCCAGTTCACGCTCCAAGACCGGAAGAGAACAGCCCGCCATTTCCACCCGTCCGGCCGCGTCGATGGCGGCCATCTGGGAAACGCCATAGCCGCGCCCGGCAAGAAAAACTTGCAGCAGTTCCGCGGCTTCGCGGGAATCCACCATGCCGCCCTGGATCAGGTCGTTTCGCAGGGCGCATAGTTCCGTCACCGTAAATCGCTCTTTCATGGCCATTCTCACCCTGACCCCCTACCGTTGCGCTATTGGATTCATCGGCAACCTATTTCGTTTCATGCAATCGTAATGCCGTAACCTTGGTACCCCACCAGAGCCGGTTTTCTGGAACCTCTAGTTCCTAGAACCCAAGATTTTACAAAAGGTTGCGAAGATATCATCGGCAAGCTAGCGGGCGACATGAGAAGGCCACCCGTTGCCAGAATGACACTAAATGTCGTTTCGTCGTGGGAGGAAACCGAACTTTGTCGGGGACTCTGCCGGATGCTCTGCGGCTCCGGGCCAGGCGTCAGGCGTCGATTTTAGCGGCGTCCACCAGCATGATCGGGATGTCGTCCTGAATGGGGTAGACACGGCGGCATTCGCCGCATTTCAGGCTATTCCCGTCCGCATTCAGGGCCACCGGCTTTTTGCAAACTGGGCAGACTAGCATGTCCAGCAGATCCTGAGAAATCATGGCGGGTCTATTGTAACGCGGAGCGGTGCTTGCGCAGGGGTGGACGCCCCTTCGACAAGGTCAGGGCAGGCTCCTCGCCGGGGGTCCCCAGACCGCGCCCTTTTCGCGGGCTGGGGTGGTCGTCCGCCCGAGCGAAGCTCCGCGGGATGTTGGTGATCAGCAGGGCTCACGGCAAAACCGTCTTCGAGCGCCCAATGCGATAGAATCGCCTTTCAATTCACAGCAAGCCACAGTGAGGTGGGATGGCAGCCAGGATTCTCGACGGGACCAAGATAGCCGGTGAAATCCGCGCGGAAGTTGCTGCCCAGGCGAAAACCCTGGCATTGTCGGGCCTGCGTCCCGGCCTGGCCGTGGTGCTGGTCGGCCACAACCCTGCATCGGAGGTTTACGTTCGCGGCAAGGTTAAGAGTTCCGAAGAAGTCGGCCTCTACAGCGAACAACACACCCCCGCCGAAAGCGTGACCACGGAAGAACTGCTCGCCCTGATCGCCGACCTGAACCGCCGCGACGAAATAGACGGCATTCTGGTGCAGTTGCCGTTGCCCGCGCACGTCGATGCGAAGAAAGTTCTGCTGGCGGTCGATCCTGCAAAGGATGTTGACGGATTCCACCCCATGAACGTGGGCTACCTTTCCACGCAGCGTCCGGGTCTGGTGCCCTGCACGCCGGCCGGCGTCATGGAAATTTTGAAGCGCAGCGCGATTCCCGTCTCCGGGCAGGAAGCCGTGGTCGTCGGACGGAGCGACATCGTCGGCAAACCCGTCGCCATGCTGCTGCTGAATCAGAACGCCACCGTCACCGTCTGCCATTCGAAGACGCGCGATCTGCCGGAGGTTTGCCGCCGCGCCGACATCCTGGTCGCCGCCATTGGCCGCGCCGGCATGGTCACTAGCGACTACGTGAAGCCCGGAGCCACCGTGATCGACGTCGGCATCAACCGGATCACCGACCGGGGAGAATTTGACCGCTTGTTCGCAGGCAACAAAAAACGCGAGGAGACTTTTCTGGCCAAAGGCTCGACTCTGCTGGGCGACGTTCACCCCGAGGTAGCTGAAGTCGCCGGAGCCATCACGCCGGTTCCCGGAGGCGTCGGGCCGCTAACCATCGCCATGCTGATGGCCAACACCGTAAGAGCCGCGATGTTGCAGCGCGGAAGAGAAGGTCAGAGGTGAGAGGTCGGATTGCAGAGGTGGTTAGGAGACAAGGGATTGCTCAAACTGGGCCTCACCGGTGGCATCGCGAGCGGTAAATCCGTCGTTGGCGAGATGTTTGTCAAGCTCGGCGCACACCTGACCCAGGCCGATGCCGTGGCGCACGCGCTCCTGCAGCCCGGTAGCGTGGTCTATGAGGAAGTCGTCCGCCGCTTCGGTCGCGAAATCCTGAATGCCGACGGAAGCATCAACCGTCCCAGGCTGGCCGAAGCGGCATTCGGCGTCCCCGGCGGCGCGCCGCCGCGGGTCAAGGAACTCAACGAGATTGTTCATCCCGCCGTGGTCGCGCGCGAAAACGAGTGGATCAAGGAAATCAGCCGCCGCGATCCGAACGCCATCGCTATTGTCGAAGCCGCCCTCATCCTCGAAGCGGGCACCGCCAGCCGTTTCGACCGTTTAATCGTGGTGACGTGCCAGCCCGAACAGCGCATTCTGCGCTTTGCCCGCCGCCTTGGAATCTCGGAAGACGCGGCCCGCGCCGAAGTAACTCGCCGCATGGCGGCGCAGATGCCCGACGAAGAAAAAGTCGAAGCTGCCGATTTCGTAATCGACAACTCCGGATCGCTCGATGCCACCGAGCAGCAGGTGCGGCGCGTTTTCGCCGAGTTGCGTTTGGTCCGTCAACGGCGGTCTTAGCTCCTTCTGCGGCTCGGCATGAATAGCCACTGCAACACGGAACTCACCAGGCTCAGCATGACGGCCCCGATCAGTGCCGGTATGAAGCCTCGCACCTGGAATCCGCGCACGAAGGCCGCCGCCAGCTCCAGCATGAGCGCGTTGATCACGAACCAGAACAGGCCGAGCGTGAGAATCGTCAGCGGGAAGGTGACGATCTTGAGCAGCAATCCGAGGGTTGCGTTGATCAGGCCGATGACCAGCGCCGCGATCAGCGCCGCCACCGGGCCGCTTACGCTAATGCCCGGAACGACGTGGGCGACGATCCACACCGCCACAGCGCTTAGAATCCAATGGAGCAGAAGACGCACGATAAGCCTCCTTCAGAGCGACCGACAAGACATGATTAACCAAGTATTGATTGGATACTATACAACGTGAAACCGCCTCAGAAGACAAGTGCGGCCCGGTTGCTCGATCAGATGGGAATCCACTACGAACTGCGGGAGTATGAGGTGGAACCGGACGATCTCGCCGCGGAAACCGTTGCGGCCAAGATCGGCCTGCCGTCGGAGCAGGTTTTCAAAACGCTGGTCGCGCGCGGCGATCGCAACGGAGTTGCCATGGCCGTGATCCCTGGCGATCAGGAACTCAACCTGAAGGCGCTGGCGGTCGCTGCGGGAGAAAGAAAGATTCAACTCGTCCAGGTGAAAGAACTGCAGGCGCTCACCGGCTACATTCGCGGTGGAGTGACCGCGCTGGCGGCCAAGCGCGACTTTCCTGTGTTCGTGGACGAAACCATCGAATTGTTTGACGTCGTTTCCATCTCGGCCGGCGTTCGCGGATTGCAGATTCTGATCGCGCCCGCCGACTATCTGCGCGCCACCAAAGGAACGATCGCGGCACTAGCTGAACCCAAAAAGAGTATCTAGTACCGTTACCGCGACAACCAGCCACGCGGTGGAGCGACGGGCGTCTCGCCCGTCCAGCCGCCGGGCGGGGACGCCCGGCGCTCCATCGGCGCGCGGTTGCGACACCGGTATTAGACTGATTATGCTTCCAGAACCGATCTAAGGAAATCCATGCCCACTACCACGCGCACCAATCCGCTTTCCTTCTTGACCGATCAACTCGATGAACTCAAGGCCAAGGGCACGCACTTCAAGTTGCGCGTGCTTGAAGACGAGCAGGCGCCGCTCTGTACCTTCGACGGCAAGCGAGTCATCAACCTCGCCTCGAACAATTATCTCGGGTTTACGACGCATCCCAAGCTGCGCGAAGCGGCACTTGCAGCCACGCGCAAGTATGGCGTGGGATCGGGCGCCGTGCGCACCATCGCAGGCACGATGAAGATCCACATGGAGCTGGAAGAGAAGATTGCGCGCTTCAAGAACGTCGAGGCCTGCGTGGTTTTCCAGTCGGGATTCACGGCGAACGCGGGAACGGTTTCGGCATTTCTCGGGAAGGACGATTTCATCATTTCCGACGAACTGAATCATGCTTCGATCATCGATGGTTGCCGTCTTTCACGGGCGAAAATTCTCGTCTTCCGTCACAAAGACGTTGCCCAAGCCGAGGAGCAACTCGCCAGCGTGAAGAACCAGCCCGGCAAGAAGCTGCTGATCTCGGACGGCGTCTTCTCGATGGACGGCGACATCGGTCCACTGCCCGGGCTGTGCGAGGCGGCCGAGAAATACGGCGCGATCATGATGGTCGACGACGCGCACTCGTCCGGTGTGCTCGGTCGCCAGGGACGAGGCACCATCGATCATTTTGGGATGCACGGACGCGTGGATATTCAGGTTGGCACATTGTCAAAGGCGATCGGCGCTCTCGGCGGATACGTTTGCGGTACCCGCGATTTGATCGATTTTCTTTATCACCGTGCGCGGCCGTTTCTGTTTTCGACGTCGCATCCGCCGTCGGTCGCGGCCACCTGCATTGCGGCGTTCGATGTTCTTGAAAGCGAACCGCAGTGGATGGAGCAACTCTGGGCCAACACCCGCTTCTGGAAAAAAGAGCTAGGTCTGCTCGGCTTCAACATCGGAGGGCAGACTACTCCCGCCAGCGAAACCCCGATCACGCCCATTATCATTGGCGACGGACGCCTGACCATGGATTTTTCCCGCGAGCTATTCAAAGAAGGCGTGCTCGGAACCGGCATCGCCTTTCCCACCGTTCCCGAAGGCAAAGCGCGCGTGCGGACGATCATGACCGCTACGCACACGAAAGAAGAATTGCAGCAGGCGCTCGAAGTGCTGCAGAGGGTGGGAAAGAACATGGGAATTCTCGGATAAATCCTGGAGCTTAAGAGTTTCTTGGGTTCGCCGAAGTTCCCGCTCAGTGGAATACAACACCCAGCAAATATGGGCTCGTTCTAGAATAGCGCAACATGCGAGCGATTTTTCAGTGGAACGTGGGCAGTCGAGTCCTTGAGTTAGGACGGCGCACTCTGATCATGGGCATCGTGAATGTGACTCCCGACTCGTTTTCCGACGGCGGACTCCACATCGATGCCGAGAAGGCCGTGGTCCACGCCGGGCAGTTACTCGACGATGGCGCCGCCATCATCGATGTGGGTGGGGAGTCGACGCGGCCCGGTGCGTTGGAACCGGTGTCGGAAGAAGAAGAGCGGCGGCGGGTGCTGCCGGTGATTCGCGATTTGAAGCGGCGACGGCCGGATGCGATAGTCAGCGTCGATACCTACAAGGCAAGCGTGGCGCGGGCGGCGGTGGAGCTCGGGGCGGAAGTTGTGAACGACGTCAGCGGGTTCCGCTGGGACGCGAAGATGGCAAAGACGCTAGCCGAACTCAAAGTGGGAGCGGTGCTGATGCACACGCGCGGGCGGCCAGAGGAATGGCGGACGCTGCCGCCGATTGGCGATCCGGTGCTGATGGTGAAGCGGGATTTGCGGCAGTGGGCGGAGGCGGCGACGCTGGCCGGCATCAAGCGCGATCGCCTGGTACTGGATCCGGGATTCGGTTTCGGAAAAAGCTTCGAGGAAAACTATCCGCTGCTGGCGCACTTTGCCGAGCTGCAGCAGATGGGATTTCCGCTGCTGGCAGGAGTGTCGCGCAAGTCATTTATCGGACGAACACTGGCGCGGGCTGGCAAGGATGATAAGGATAAAAACGCGCGGGTGAAGAACGAAGATGCGCCGGTTGCCGAGCGGCTCTACGGTACGCTGGCGGCGGAAACTGCTCTGGTCCTGAAAGGGGCGCACATCATTCGGACCCACGATGTCCGATTCGCGGTGGAAGCGGCACGAGTGGCGGATGCGATCGTGGCCAGTGGAGGATAGTCGTAGAGACGGGGCTTGCCCCGTCTCCCGTCGCGGAAGGAGACGCGGCAAGCCGCGTCTCTACAGGGAAATTGGGCGCCTCAGACGCGCGCCACTTGGGCGAGCGGGGCGTTGACTCCGAGCGCGGGCAGCCGAATTTCAAACGTGGCCCCACCTTCGGGACGGTTGTAGCAGGTGATTTGTCCCTTGTGGTCCTGGATTACGCCATACGTCGCGCTGAGTCCGAGCCCCGTGCCTTTACCCACCGGTTTGGTGGTGTAGAAAGGATCGAAGACGCGCTCGGGATCGCGCAGGCCGGGGCCGGTGTCGGCGAATTGCACGACTACTTCGTTGTCTTCCCGCCAGAGCGACACCTGAAGACGCCCGCCGCCGGTTTCCTGTAACGCATCCACGGCGTTCTCAACGATCTGAAGAAACGCCCGCAAGAGTTGGTTAGAGTTGCCGAGGACGCGAGGCAGCGGATCTTTGGAATTGCATTCCACGGTCAGGTTGATCCGCCGGTTTTCGAGCTTGAATCCTTCCATTTGAACCGCGCGCTGCAAAAGAGGCTTCAGTTCGACGGGACTTTTTTCTCCCGGAGTCTGCTGGGCGAAGCTGAGAAGATCGCTGACCAGTTCGCGAGTGCGCCGAGCCTGCTGTCCGATTTTCTGCGCGGTGGAGAGCTGCTCGCGGCTGAGGTTGCTGCTGGCGGCCATGCGTTCGGAACTGTTCAGGATGGCCGAGAGCGGAAACTCCAGTTCGCTGGCGGCGAGCGCCACCAGTTCTCCGAGCGAAGCCAACTTGGCTTGTTGAATCACTCTTCCCTGCAGCCGCTGGAGGTTATCGAAGCTCCGGCGCGAATGCTTGAGCAAACGCAGAAGCCGCCGGTCCAACAGGTGTTGTTTGAGGAAAACGACAAAGGCCAGCAGCGCGACACCGCCCATGGCCACGGCAAAACGGACCTGGCGGAGATAAGGCGGGTCGTGGCTCAGGAACAGGGCCCAATAGGCCATCAGCGGCAGCGAGAAGAGGGCGAGTTTCGCGAGCAGAGGAGCGATCGGATGACTGGCACGGGTGCTCGAGGGCATCGCCTGGGTATCGCGAAGGCGGCGCCGCCCGTCGATGGCGACCCAGAGAAACCCAAGCACAGCGGCGAGGACCGGGAGATCGTAGATTCCGCCAGTCTTGTAGGTGCCGCGCAGGACCGCCGCATGCATGGCTTCCGCAGAGAATGTGTAGAGGACGGTGGCGAAAAAGATGTTGCGATAAATCTCGCGCCACGACCCAGAACTGGTGAAGAATGCCAATGCAGACACGGCGATCAGGAACGCTCCCTCGATGAAATACAGAAAATCAAAACGCAGGCGGTACAGCGGAACATTGATAACGATGTATTCCTCGGGAAAAACGAAGAAGGCGTAGACCACGACCCACCACACCAGCACCATGAAGACATTCAGCGCGCTCGGCAACATCCCCTCGTACTCTTCCACCTGGGGGTGGATAGCCACGGCCGCCATTATAGGGACGACGTGCAGGAACAACACGATATCTCCCGGGAAGGGTTGCGGCAGCGGCCTGCGAACCACCACTTCAAACCACACCCAGCAGGCTTGGTTGAAACCCCACATGACCAGGCCCGCCGTCATAAGACTCCAGAACAGGCGGGTATGCCCACGGCTGTCGAAGGCGTTTCGGGCGGAGGGGATGCAGGCAGCCGCGATCACCAACAGCGGGATTAGGTCACCCATGGCCGTGCGAAATACCGGGTTGGGAAACACTCTGGGAGCCAGAGCAAAGGCCAGCAGCAGACCAACTCCCCAGAGGAGCGACGGGATGGGGCGCAGAGACACCGCCTTCCATGATACGACGATCACCGCGATATGCTCAGATCACAGATTGGTGACCGGAAGTCACCACGGTAACCGTTCGCGGGCCAAGGATGGGGTGGCGGTGCCCAGGGATGGAGTCGTGCGCGCTTCAGGCGGCGGCTGCTAGAATTGCGTGTCATGGCATTCCCCGCTCACCGCCTGCGTCGTTTGCGGCGCACTGAAACCCTTCGCACCCTGGTCCGCGAGACCCGGCTCACGCCTGAAGCTCTGGTGTATCCACTCTTTATTTGTCCCGGAACGGGAATCCGGAAAGAGGTGCGCTCCATGCCCGGCGTCTTCAACCTTTCGGTAGACGAAGCGGTGAAGGAAGTGCGCGAGACGCGTGCCCTGGGAGTGTTGTCGATCATTCTATTCGGGCTGCCGGAAAAGAAGGATGAAGTGGCCACGGGCGCATGGGCCGAGGATGGCATCGTGCAGAGAGCGGCGCGCGCGATCAAGAGTGAAGTGCGAGACGTGCTCGTGATGGGCGATGTTTGCCTGTGTGAGTACATGTCGCATGGCCATTGCGGCATCGTGCGTCCGGCAATCACTCCGCAATCGCTTGGAGCAGCCGTGCGCGAAGTAATAAAACCCTCGGTGATCAAAGTTAAGAATCGCGAAGAGGCAAAGAAGAAAATGGAGGATCTGGCTGCACTTGCAGCTCGCGCTGCGCAGTCAAACTTCGAAATTGACAACGACGCTTCGCTGGAGTTGCTGGCGCGCACCTCGGTTTCGCTGGCGCGGTCCGGCGTCGACATCATCGCGCCCTCCGACATGATGGATGGACGAGTGGGGGCGATTCGCGCGGCACTCGACCAGGCGGGATTCTCGAATACCCCGATTCTTTCCTATGCGGCGAAGTACGCTTCCGGTTTTTACGGGCCGTTCCGCGAGGCTGCGGATTCAGCGCCGCAATTCGGAGATCGCCGTTCCTACCAGATGGACCCGGCGAACGTTCGCGAGGCCATGCGTGAGATCGAGTTGGACATTGAAGAGGGCGCCGACATGATCATGGTAAAGCCGGCGATGCCCTACCTGGACGTGATTGCCGCGGCTCGCGACCGCTTCGACCTGCCGCTGGCGGCCTATCAGGTGTCGGGCGAGTACGCGATGATCGAGGCTGCAGCCCGCAACCAGTGGATCGATCGGGAGCGCGTGATGATGGAATCGCTCGTCTCGATCCGCCGCGCCGGGGCGAGCATAATTCTCACTTACTTCGCCAAGGAAGCGGCGAAGCTGCTTGCCTAGTTCATCCGGGCAGGCCGGTTCGAGGTTCGCCTATCGAGGCGAGCCGGCAAACCCACCGATCTTCACGGCGCCAGTGGCAAGAGTGTACTGGCATGACTGATGTAAAATCCGCCCACCCTGGAGTGGCTGCTTGACGTGCTACGCGGAGCTCTCGTCGACAGAACTGGTGAGAGCCTGCGCTGGCTCGAAAGACGAGGACGCCTGGGCCGAGTTCATCCGGCGATTTCACGTGGTGATCGCCGCTGCGGTGCTGAGGACCGCGCGCCACTGGGGCGAACCGTCACGCTCACAACTGGACGACTTGATCCAGGACACCTACTTGAAGCTCTGCGAGGACCATAGTCGTTTACTGCGGTCGTTCCGGCCCTACCGCGAAGATTCCATTTATGGGTTTATGAAAGTGGTTGCGGCCAACGTCGTCCATGATCATTTCAAGTTGGCGCTGGCCGCAAAGCGGGGTGCGGGTCAAACCGAAGCGCTGATGGACCCAGTCCAGATCGACCAGAAAACCGCCCAATCCGACAGCTTGGATGCGATGGGCCAGCGTCTTCAACTCGCCCAGGTCGACAAGATCCTGACCCAGCTTACGGCGGGCAAGGATCAGGAAAGAAAGCGCGCGATTTTTTGGCTTCGCCACCGCCAAGGCCTCACCGCGCGCGAGATCGCAGCCATACCCTCGATCGGACTGACCACCGAGGGGGTGGAGAGCGTGCTGATGCGCCTGGCAGCCATGATTCGTGGTCACATTGTTAATTCGAGTACTCCACCGCGAAGCGAAGGATTTGGGTAGATAAAATCGTTCTAATAGATTAGGAAGTGGGTTTTGGACAAGAATCCCAACGAGCATATCGAGGCAACGGAACTGGCGAGACTGCTGGAGGAATCTCGCCAGCGCGCGGAGTCCGTGCTGGACGCGGCGGAGGTGCACCCTCATCTTGCCGCCTGTCCGGCGTGCCGGGAGCGATTCGAGGGACTGGCGTTGCAGGATCGCCAACTTGATCGTCAACTGAAGAGCAACAGGGCGGCAGGGTCCGAGCCGCGAGCCGGCGATTGTCCGGGCCCGGCGGTCTGGCGCGAGATTGCCGGCGGGCTGACACCCACTGGCCAAACGCTTGCCTACATCGAACATGCCAGCCGCTGTGATTCGTGTGGCCCGTTGTTGCGCGGAGCAGTCGCCGAATTGACCGATCTGAACGCGGAGATCACAGAGTCAGAGCGGCAACATATAGCGGCCCTCGAGAGCGCGAGCGCCGAGTGGCAGCGGAGACTGGCCCGGCGAATCACCTTGACGCCGTATTCCACGCTGGCTCCGGAATCCCGGGCGTGGTGGCGGGCCCGGCTGACCGTTCCGCGTCTGGCCATGGCGGGTGCCGCTCTCCTAGCCGTGGTGGGCGTGGGATCGTGGGTGGTACTCCAACGCCACCAGCCCGCAACGCCCGAACAGCTCCTGGTCCGCGCTTACACTGAGAAGCGCACGCTGGAACTCAGGATCGCAGGCGCTGATTATGCGCCTCTGCGGGTGTCGCGCGGCCCGGCAGCCTCCTTTACCAGCCGTTCGGAGGCTCTCTTGAAAGCGGAAGCTCTGATTGCCAGCCAACTCGCTTCCCATCCCTCCGATCCCTCCTGGCTTCAGGCGCAGGCGCAGGCCGACCTACTGGAAGGCAAGTACGACGCGGCGGTCGAAGCTTTGCGCCGTGCCCTGGAATTAGAACCGCATTCGCCGGAGTTCCTCATCGATCTCGCCACCGCGTACTCCCAACGCGCCCAGCAGGAAGACCACAAAGACGATTTCGGCGCGGCTTACGAATCCCTGAGCAAGGCCTTGAGAGTGCGCCCCGACGATCCGATTGCGCTCTTCAATCGCGCCATCGTCGCGGAACATGAGTTCCTTTATCAGCAGGCACTCGACGACTGGGACCATTACTTGCGCGTGGATCCGGGCTCGCGGTGGGCAGATGAAGCGCGCGACCGGGCCAACGCCGTGCGGGAAAAGCTGAAAGAACACAAGAGCAACGCGCCGCCCCTGCTGTCGCCTGCCCAGGTAGCATCCATAGCCAGCGGCGCCGGCCCCGCATCCGAAGTCGATCCGCGTATCGTTGACTCTCGTATCGTTGACTCTCGTATCGAGGATTATTTGCAGGAAGCTGTCCGCTCCTGGTTGCCCCAGGCTTTTCCCGAAGCCAAAGCCAGTGTCGATCCGCGCGCCGTACAGGCGCTTTTTTTTTTGGCGGACCTGACCACTCGCCAACACGGCGATAACTGGCTGGCCGACCTTCTCCGCGGCTCCTCCGCCCCAAATTTTCCGCAAGCCGTAACCGCGCTCGCCCGCGCCGCCCGAGCCAACGACGCCGGCGACTATGGCGTCTCTGGAGAGCAGGCGGATCGCGCCGAACAATTGTTTCGCGCTACGGACAACACGGCGGGCGTGTTGCGCGCGCAGTTCGAGCAGATCTTTGCAGCGCAGTTTGAGCGGCACAGCGAGGAGTGCCGGCGACAGGCGACGAGGGCGCTAGCGGAGTCCGAAAAATATGCTTATTCCTGGCTGCAGATTCAACTCGGCCTCGAGAAGAGCGTCTGTTCCTCTCTGATGGGCGATATCGGTGCCGATGAAAAGGCCACGGGTCGAGCCATGGGTCGAGCCCAGCGCGCCGACTACGGGGCGCTCTTCCTGCGGGCTATCTTTTTCACAGCCGAGGATGAGAGGGCTACCGGCAATCAAGCCGGGGCGTCGAAGCTCACCAGCGCGGGCCTGGAACGTTATTGGGCAGGACAGTTTGCGCCTAGACCGGGGTATAACCTGTACTATACTCTCGCCAATTCCGCCGAAGCCTCCGACCGGCCGGACCTTCAGACCGCAGCCTGGCGCGAGGCCGCCGCCCTGATTGATTCCGATGGAAACCTCCTGGGACGCGCCTGGACGCACAGGTACATGGCCAACGCGGCGACGGCAGCCCACCTGCCGCAACTGGCCGAACAGCAGTATGCCGAGGCGGCCCGGCTGGTTGCGCTTGCCCCACGAACCGATGCCAGCCGCGGCTATGCTCTCGAGACCGAGATCCTAATCGCTCAAGTGGAGGCACGCCTCGGTCGCTTCGATTCCGCCATAGGGCGGCTGACCTCTATGCAGGACGAGATCCGCCCGTTCTCGAACCACTACCTCGTGCGGATGTTTTATTCCACCCTAGGCGAGCTGCAACTCCGCAGACATCGTGAGGCGGAAGCCGAGCAGGCGTTCCTTCCGGCGTTGCGTATGGCCGAGCAAAATCTCGCGTCCTTGACGTCCGATGCGGAACGAACGACTTGGAGCAAAGGCGCGGCTCCGGTCTATCTGGGACTGGCCGAAGCCGAGTTGGTCCAGGGGCGCCAACCGGAATCGCTCGACATGTTTGAGTGGTACCTCGGTGCGCCGCAGCGGATCGCTATGCGTGGACGCTCCACCCAGCAGGCGACTCGTGAACCGCGGTTTCTTCCTGTCCCGGCCCTGCCCGCTCGACTACCTCTTCTTTCGAACCAGACTGTCCTCGCTTACGGAGTGCTGCCAGAAGGTCTGGCTATTTGGGTCTACGACAACCGCGGTATAAACGCGCGCTGGATTCAGAAACCGACCGATGGCCTGCAGGAACTAGCGGAAAGGTTTCAGGACTTGGCGTCCGATCCCAAGTCGGAGCTGACCGCCTTGCGCCGCGACGCGCACAGCCTGTACGAGGCGCTCATCGCTCCGGTGGAACAATACCTGGAGCCGGGGCGCACGCTGGTGATCGAGGCCGATGGATGGCTGGCCCGGGTGCCCTTCGAAGCGCTGCTGGATTCGAACGATCATTACCTGATCGAGCGTGCACCCATTGTCCACTCCCTGGGTCAGGATTCGCAGTCGCGATTGCGCCGCGACACCGGTATTTCGGCAGACTTGCCGGCCCTGGTGGTAGGCAGCACCGCTTCATCGTCGGCGGAGGGACTCGTTCCTCTGCCCGATGTAGCCGCGGAAGCGGACACCGTCGCGAGCGGCTTTCATTCCGTGCAAGTACTCACAGGTGAAGAAGCCACCCTCCGAGCGGTCCTGTACGAGCTGCCCGGAGCCGCAATTTTCCACTTTGCCGGTCACTCGCTCGCCACTCCCGAACGCACGGGATTGCTGTTCCAAGGCGGAGACCGGCAAGCGAACATCCCCCGTCTGATGGACGCAAACGTTGTGCGGAAGCTTCACCTGCCGAGCTTGCAGCTGGCGGTGCTCTCAGCCTGCGGCACCGCGTCCGGCAGCGACTCCAGCGGTTTCGACAGCGTTACCGATGCTCTTCTGCGTGCCGGTGTGCCCCACGTGGTCGCCAGCCGGTGGGCAGTCGACTCCTCCGAAACGCGAGGATTCGTAAAGGACTTTTATCGCAATGCATTGTCTGGCCAGACCGTCTCCGATGCCATTCGCCTGACCTCCCTGAACATGCTGGCCAACCCACGCACATCTCATCCCTATTACTGGTCGGCGTTTGCAGCGTATGGACGGCCCTAATCGCAACACAGGAGAATATGATGCGAACCGAACGCTACTTCAACAGCTCCCCGATTGCGCTGGCCAGCGTTGTTCTGGCGACGCTCTTCCTCACTGCCTGTCAACAAAACCAGCAACCGGCTCCAGCAGCGGCTGAGTCCAAGGGCGCCGGTACCGAGAAGGTTTTCGTTGTCTTCGAAGGCCCGTGGGCGTTCGTGGACGACCCGAAAGACCCCAGCAGCGTCCTGGCTCTCGCGCCGAAGACCAAACTACACCGCGATCTTTACGTGGCCGCATCCAATGACTCGACGCTGGCCGCGGGAACTTACGATCTTTCCGTCCCGGCCCATGGAGCCGCCTTTTCAGGAGCGCTCGATCCCAGCTTCGCCCAGGCCAAAATCGACGCCAAGAGCTTGCAACACGCGCTCGATGACAAGTCGGGCCGCTATGTGATTCGCCTGCCCAAGCCCGAAGCCTACGTGGCTGCCAGAAGATTCCGTAGTCGCGTCGGCCCCAACTATCCTCCCGATGCTTCGACCGAGCAAAATTACGCGGTTAACGTGTCGTTGCGCTACAACGTCAGCTCGCTGAACGGTTTTTCGTTGGCGGGCACTCCGGACACCGGCACCTTCAACCCCCTGCTTCTCCAATTGGAGACCCCGACCATCCGCTTTGCGATTGAGCCAGCTGTGGCTGATAATCCCACGGATATGTGCCACGTCCATTCCCGTGAGGCTTTCCGCGATACCGTGAAGTACCTGGGTTTGACACTCTATCTAGATTTTCCGAATGACTCGGCGAACTGCCGCAAGGCCGATCCGCAGGTTGTTCGCTCGACTAAGGCGGATACAGACCGAATGTCGTCTCTGGAGCAGATGGCGCAGTTGCTGCCCGCGGATCTCGCCGATGTGCAGACGGCCAGCTCAGTGGGCGGCACCTGGTCTGACCATCTGAGACTTCCTACCGCAAGCGGATCTCGGAGCATCGTGTCGGAAGCGATGGCTGCAGTGTATTTCTTCCATGCCGGCGGAGGGGCGTGCTACGCGCCGATGCTGTTCCTCACGACCACCTCCTGAAGCCTTCCCCCGAATTCGAGGCGGAAATGAATAAACTGATTTCCGCCTCGTCCGTTTTGCGATAAAGCTCCGCGCACACTTCTACGACACTCCGGTTCAGCGTTCCACGGGATAGGCCATACGGACCAGGGTTCTCTCCGAGAAAGGCACATACAGCAACGCGGCAGTCGCGGCGAACGCCAGGCCCACGCCGATCTGCGGCAGCAGCAGGAACGGTGCGACGGCCCAGAGTTGATCGAGCGCCAGAACAAATGGGAAGAGCCGGCCGAAGGTGCAGCCCAGCTTGCGGAAATCGAAGGCGACCGCGGACAGCAAATAGAAGCGCAGCGGGATTCCCACCGCTCCCGTTACCAACACCGCGCCCACAATGACCAGAGCTCCCCAGCCCGGGAGAAAACTGCTGGCGACCCGGTCCGCACCGCGTAGGTGCGCTAGACCGCTCACGTAAAAGATGAGATACATCACCTGAATGAGCGCGAAAAGAGCGCGCACCAATCCGCGCCGGGGAACCGGCACGTGCAGGTCGGGGTGCAGCGCGATCTCGGCCATGGGCGAAGTTGCCGGATCATGGAACCCGTGTGGCGCGGGCGCCCCCGCCCGCGTGCTCTTGTCCTGCGCCGGCGCGGATTCTGCTGCCGCGATGCTGTCGACGGGGGCGATGAAGCGGTAGCCGCGGCGGGCCATGGTTTCGACGAAGCGCGGGTTCGATGCGGAATCGCCCAGCGCTTCGCGAATCTTGTTCACCGAGGTATTCACACTGTGGTCGAAGTCGACGAAGGTATCGGCGGGCCAGATTCTCTCGCGCAGGTCGTCGCGCGTGACCACCTGACCGGCATTCTGCAGCAGCGCCGTGAGGACTTGTAACGGCTGTTCCTGAAGCCGTATGCGGGCGCCGTTCTTGCGCAATTCTCCGGCCGCCAGGTCGACTTCAAAAACGCCAAATCGCAGAAGCCGGGCTTCGCGGTTGGAACCAGGGTTGGCGGGAGGCATCGGCATGACGGCGCGCCCGTAGTGTATCGCGCGGCAGTCGCCAGTCGTTAGTCGATGGTTGTTAGCTAACGTCGCTCGCAGACACTCTTCGCGATCAACTAACGACTAACGACCAACGACCGAAAAGGCTACAATATCCGCGTGAACGCCCCTGCTCCACCGAAGCCGGCCGCAGACAACAAGCATCAGCACCACCATTCCATCTACGCCGCCGAAGCTACAGGATTGCTACTCATGGCGGTTCTCCTGCTCATTCTCACCATCATCCGCTACTGGCGGTACATTCCTTGGAGCGCGCGCTGAAGTTGCCGAGGTTGCGAAAGCGCCGGAGGTGGCGAGGTTGCCGAACTTAGACCGCGAGCCGCTGCTCGTCGTCGTGCTGGGTCCTACGGCGAGCGGGAAGACCGCTCTGGCGCTGGCCATCGCCCGACGCTTTCACGGTGAAATCGTCAACTGCGACTCGGTCGCTATGTACCGCGAGTTTGAAATCGGCACGGCCAAGCCCAGTGCGGCGGAGCGCGCCGAGGTTTCCCATCACCTGTTGGATTCGGTAAACCCGCTCGCCGACGTCAGCGCGGGAGAATACGCGCGCCAGGCGCGACAGGTACTAAGTGAAATCGGGCAGCGCGGACACTTGCCCATCGTCAGCGGAGGAACCGGACTCTATCTCCGCGCTCTCGTTGAAGGACTTTTTCCTGGCCCGAAGCGCTCGGAAGAACTTCGCAACAAACTACGCACCCGCGCCGAGGAGCACGGGACCGAACACCTGCACCGCATCCTGCGCCGGCTCGACGCGTCGGCGGCGAACCGCATTCACGCTCATGACGTTCCCAAGGTGATCCGGGCGATCGAGGTGTGCCTGGCCTCGCGCCGGCCCTATCGACGAACGATGACCGAGCTTTGGCAGCAGGGACGCGAACCGCTGCGCGGCTTTCGCATTCTGCGTCTCGGACTCAACCCCGAGCGCGAGGTCCTCTATGCTCGCATCAACCAGCGGGCCGCGAAGATGTTTGATGAGGGACGCATCGACGGAGGATTGATCGCCGAGACGAAAAGGCTTCTCGCAAAATATGGTGACCGAGCCCGCCCGCTCGCGTCGCTCGGATACAAGCAGGCGGCGCAGTTTTTGCGCGGCGAATTGGATCGGGAGTCGGCGCTCGCCGCCGCCCAGCAGGCGCATCGTAACTATGCCAAGCGCCAGATCACGTGGTTCCGGAGAGAGCCGGATGTGCGTTGGCTGGGAGGGACGGGCGACGACCCAGCCATCCAGGCCGAATGTATCGCGATCGTCGAACAGGAAATTTGAGAAAAATCGTGCGTGTCGTTTGGAGTCGATCTAGACCGCCAGGGTCGTTGCCAAGAATCCCATCGTCACAACGCGAGCGATAGCAGCGCAGCGATTCCGATTCCCGTGAGCAGCGGCCAGCCCACGTGACGGCCGCGACTGCAGATCAAATCGAACAATCCGGCGCCAGTGAAGGCCGCTCCCGTTGCAGCGGCCGCCCACCACCGGGCGGTGGCAGCATCATGAACCAGTTGAATGAGTATCAGGGCGAGAACGGCCCAGGTCACGCTGGTCAAATGCCAGGCAAAGCGAAGGATGAAGCGTGCGAGTTTGCTGGCCAGAATGCCTTCCTGCTTCGAAAGCAGTGGCACCAGCAAACGGCGCTCGCCTAGTAGTGAATGCGCAACGCCCGTAACGATTAGCAGCACCGCTGCTAGATTGAGGAGCCAGCCGGACATGGCTCGATCCTATACCAGAGACCCCGCCGATTTCTGTTATCGTCAATGGCATGTTCCGGCACCTTCTGCTGATTGCGCTCCTGCTCGCAGCGACGGTCTGCTTGGCTAGAGACAAGAGCAAAGAGCGCTTTCAGCACGCCGGTCCCATCCATCTCGACAAGGCCGGGCACAAGTGGGCCGACAAGACATTGCGCAAGATGTCGCTGGAAGACAAGGTCGGCCAACTTTTCGCGATCTGGGTGCGAGTGCAATTTCTGAATGACGCCGACCCTATTTTTGTTCAGCTGCGCGACAACATCCGCAAATATCGCATCGGGTCGGTGGTTATGAGCGTCCCGGTGGATGGCCCCGTCCTGCTCAAGAGCCAGCCCTATGTGGCCGCCGATCTGCTGAACCGGCTGCAAAGATTATCCAAGCTGCCCCTCATCGTCTCGGCAGATTTCGAGCGCGGCGTATCCATGCGTCTGAATGGCACCACTGTTTTCCCCCATGCGATGGCCTTTGGAGCGGCCGGCAAAACGGAAAATGCCGAAGCCTTTGGACGCATCACCGCCCTCGAGGCAAGAGCGATCGGAGTGCAATGGAATTTCTTTCCCGATGCGGACGTGAATTCCAATCCGGCGAATCCCATCATCAACACGCGCTCTTTCGGAGAAGATCCGAAGCAGGTGGGCGATTTCGTGGCGGCGTACATCCGGGGCGCACATGAAGGCGGAATGCTGGTCACGGCGAAACATTTTCCCGGACACGGAGACACCGCTACCGATTCTCACCTGGGCTTGGCTCAGGTCACGGGCGACCGCGAGCGGCTCGATGCGGTCGAACTCCCTCCGTTCCGGCGGGCGATCGAGGCGGGCGTGGATGCCGTGATGGTGGCGCACGTAACCGTTCCCGCTCTCGACCCCGAGCCCAACCGGGTGGCCACAACGTCCAAACCGATTGTGAGCGGACTGCTCAAAGAAGAAATGGGATTCAAAGGCATCGTTGTGACCGACGCCCTCGACATGGCGGGGTTGACGCGCCTGTACGCGAAGAATGTCGGCCGCGCTGCGGTCGAGTCCTTCCAGGCCGGGAATGACATGCTGGTCATTCCAGCCGATCTCGACGCCAGTTACCGCGCTGTGCTGCAAGCCGTGCGCAGCGGCGAAATCGACCGCCAGCGGCTCGATCAATCGGTGCGCAAAATCCTGGAATTCAAGGCGTCTCTGGGCTTGAATAAGGCGCGGCTGGCGGACCCGGCGCAACTTTCCAGCCTGGTTGCGAAACCGGAGAACCTGGAAGCCGGCCAGAGCGTTGCCGACGAAGCGATTACGCTCGTCCGCGACAACGGCAAGGTGATCCCGCTGCCATCCCGGGGAACTTCTCCCGGAACTTCTTTTGGAACTGCGGAGGCTGCGCTTCCGTATCAATCATTGACCGAGGTGAGCAATCGTCTCGTCGTGGTGATTTTTTCCGACGACCTGCGCACCGACTCCGGACGTATGCTCGAACGCCAGATCCTAGCCCGTGTGCCTGACGCCCGCGTGATCTACGTCGATGCGCGCTCGGCTGCGGGCATAAAACCTGCCATTGCGGAAGCGGTGGAAGCGGCGGAACATGTGATCGCCGCGCTGTATGTGGTTCCGGTAGCGGGCAAGGCCGTGCGTGCCGCCGGCGGAGGTTTGACGAATACGGTTGCCATAGAAGACGCCGCGGGATCGTTACTCACGGCGATCCTCGATCGCGCCGCCGATCGCACCGTCGTACTCGCCATGGGCAATCCTTATGTGGTGCAGGATTTTCCCGCGATCCAGAATTATCTGTGCGCGTTCTCCAACGCCAGCGTTTCGGAAACCGCGGCCGTGAAGGCCATCTTCGGCGAGATTCCGATCGGCGGCCATCTGCCGGTTACGATTCCAGGCATCGCATCCCGAGGTGAAGGGATCGAACGCCCAGCCCGGCCAAACTCCGCTCAACCCAGTTCAGGAGGTTCCTCCCATGTTCAGCAGTGAAATGTTCAACCGTTGTGCTATCGCAAAGCTGTGTCAAGGTGCGTGGTTGGCCGTACTGTTTGCCGCGCTGGGCGTTCTTCCCGCTTGCAGCATCAATGCCAACGACAAGGGCAAAGACGGCGAGACGCACGTTGATATCAAGTCTCCCATGGGCGATTTGCACGTCAGCGAGCAGGCCGACATTCGCGACGCTGGCCTGACGCTGTATCCCGGCGCCAAGCCCGCTCCGAAAGAGGACAGCGACGACAAGAAGAGCGCCAACGTGAACCTTTCGATTCCCGGATTCTCGTTGAAAGTCGTGGCTGCGGAGTTCACCTCCGACGATGCTCCCGACAAAATCATCGCTTACTACGACAAAGAGCTACAGAAATATGGCAAGCCCATCCAGTGCCATGGCGGCTGGAACGGCGGTCACGTAAAAGCGGAAGGTGGCAAGGATGAAATGTCCAAGCCCGTTTCGTGCGAGAGCAGCGGCGGCGACTCAGTGGAGTTGAAGGTTGGAACCGAGGGAAACCAGCACGTTGTTGCAGTCAAGCCCAACAGCAAGGGAACCCGCTTCGCCTTGGTTTATGTGCGCATGCACACGGGCAAGGACGAAACGATCTAAGACATCGGGCCATCGGGTGATCGGGTCATCCGGTGATCGGAAAAGCTGGCAGGGTTGAGATCACCCGATCACCAGATGACCCGATCACCCGATGCTCTGCCTTGCTCTCCGCTTCGTTGTGCGCTAGCTTCAAAGACGTGGAGCACCCCTGCCAACAATGTGGAACCACGGTTGAGGACGGCCGGCCGTTTTGTCCGCAATGCCGCGCTCCTCAAATCCACGTGCAGGTGGCGATTTCGGATGCTGAAATTGCCGCGGGCCTAAATCCGGCGCCGGATGAGTCTTCTCCTGAGATTCCTTACGCCGGGCTTTCCGATCGCCCCGGCATGGTGG
>CAWABC010000007.1:0-3466 GCA_963780105.1 uncultured Acidobacteriaceae bacterium | reverse complement strand
CACAAATCCTCCAACACGCAGATATCCGGAAGATTGCGGTATTTTTCCGCATAGTCCAAGCCGTAGCCGACCACGAAGGCATCGGGAATGGTGAAGCCGATGTAATGCGCCTGGATCGGCTGTTTACGGCGTGAAGGCTTGTCCAGCAAGGCCGCAATGCGCAGCGACCTGGGTTGATGGGCCTGCACCAGTTTTGAAATGTAGTTTAGGGTCAGTCCGGTGTCCAGGATATCCTCGACCAGAATCACGTTTCGGTCGGCCAGCGATTGATCCATGTCTTTGGTCAAACGCACCTCGCCCAGCGAATCCCACGCCGCGTGGCCCGCCGGGTCTTCTTTTGCGGTGGGACGGTCTCCGTAACTCGAAACCCCGATAAAGTCGAAAGTGGCTTCGAGCGGAACCTGGCGCGCGAGATCGCTCAAGAAAATGGCCGCGCCCTTGAGAACGCCGATAAAGATAATCGATTGGCCGCGAAAATCGCGGGTAATCTCTTCTCCCATCTCGGCGACCCGCTTGGCAATAGTTTCGCGGGACAGCAATACTTTGAGGTCGGGCATCGTGCACCATTTTACACACGAGGGGAGGGACGAGCGCCTCGCCCGTCCGGACAAGACACTCGAAATAACCATGCTGTCCTACAATGGACTGTGTGACTGAGAACCCGAAACGCGCACTGTTGGTGATTGACGTCCAGAATGAATACTTCACGGGCAAGCTTCCCGTCACCTATCCAGTGGGCAGTCTGGCGAACGTGCTGCGAGCCATGGATGCGGCGCGCGCCCACGGGCTACCCGTGGTCGCGATTCAGCACGCGTCACCGCAGCCTGACGCAGCCGTTTTTCGCAAAGGCAGCAAGGAATGGGAACTGCACGCGGAGGTGGCTTCCCGACCGCATGATGTTCTCATCCACAAATCGCTGCCCGGCAGTTTCACGGACACGAGGCTTGAGATGTGGCTGCGCGAGCGCGGTGTGGAGACGGTCGTGATCGCCGGCTACATGACCCAAATGTGCTGCGACACGACGGCACGCCAGGCAATGCACCTCGGCTTCGGAGTGGAATTTCTGTCCGACGGAACCGGCACACTGGCCATTAAGAACGCCGCGGGGACGGTCTCCGACGAGGAGTTGCATCGGGCGATCTTAGTCACGCAGCAGATGCGCTTCAGCCGCGTCATGACGACAGACGAGTGGATCAAACTGCTATGAAACTAGGGTTAGCGTTCTGAAACATCTGCGGGGCACGGCATCTCGTTGCGCGCTCTTTTCCGACTCACTAGAATGCTTAGTTTGCAGGTTACCCCTTCGAGGTGCGCCGTGAATCTGAAAGGAATCCAACTCACGTGGCTTGGCCACTCCACTTTCCGCGTCCAGACGCCGGAAGGGAAGACCCTCTACATCGATCCGTGGATTGCCGGCAACCCCATGTGCCCTGAGAGTGAGAAGAACGTCAAGAAAGCCGACGCGCTGCTCTGCACGCACGGGCACGGCGATCATATTGGTGACGCGGTTGCCGTCGGCAAGAAGCTCAACCCGATTGCCGTCGGCATCTACGAGCTTTGCTTGTGGCTGCAGAAAAAAGGCGTTCAACAGATCGCGCCCATGAACAAGGGCGGCACGCAAACCGTTGCTGGAGTGAAGATCACCATGGTGCACGCCGTGCATTCTTGCGGCATTGAGGACGGCGATCAGATTGTCTATGGCGGCGAAGCCTGCGGCTATGTGCTTGAGTTTTCGAACGGAGTCAAGCTGTATCACGCGGGCGATACCAACGTTTTCAGCGACATGGCCATCATTCGCGATCTCTACGCGCCGAAGATTGCGATGTTGCCCATCGGCGACCTTTTCACCATGTCACCGCGCGAGGCTGCCTATGCCTGCAAACTGCTGCTGCCGGAAACTGTCATCCCCATGCACTTCGGTACGTTTCCGCCGCTGACGGGAACGCCCGGCGAGTTGCAGGAACTTGTGCCGGAAGTGAAAGTGTTGGAGATGAAACCAGGACAGACGATTTCGTGAATATGAGAGCCTGCTGAACCCGACGGTGGAGCGACGGGCGTCTCGCCCGTCCCGCTTGCGCCTTCGGCAGTATCGGGGCCGGGCGAGGATGCCCGGCTCTCCATTAGCAAGTTTGCAGTGCAAGGAGAGGCATGACCGATCGACCCGCAAACCCCGACTGGCGCATGGGCGGAATTACAGTTCCTGAGGTCGAAGACTACTTGTATGCCATGCTGCCGCCGCGCGACGAAGTTCTCGCCGAAATGGAAGCCGACGCCGGCAAGAACAATGTGGCCATCGTTGGCCCCGCCGTCGCTCGAGTGCTCTATCAACTTGCGGTCATCAGCGGCGCGAAGAAAGTCTTCGAAATGGGCTCGGCCATCGGCTATTCCACCATCTGGTGGGCGCGCGCGGTGGGCGAGGGGGGACGGGTCGTTTATACCGACGGCGACCGCAAGCGCGCCGAAAAAGCCCGCCGCTACTTCGATCGTGCCGGCGTCAGCCGGCGCATTACGGTTCGGGTGGGAGACGCGCTGGAAATTCTTTCGGAGGAGAAAGAGCCCTACGACATCATCTTCAACGACGTCGATAAGGTTGACTACCCGCGCGTCGTTCGTCTAGCGCTCCCGCGCCTGAAAAGCGGCGGCCTTTTTATCACCGACAATGTTCTCTGGAGCGGAAAGCTGGGCAAGCCGAACCCCGACGCCCAAACCAAGGCCATCCTCGAATTCAATAAGCTGATCTGCGAGTCGCAAGATCTGTTTACGACCATCTTGCCCATCCGCGATGGAGTCTCCGTCTGCGTGAAGAAGTAGCGGATCGGACGCGTTGCGGTCCTAGATCATAGTGCTAGCGCGCGGTGCTAGAATTGTCGGTCTCCACCAAAGCGATGAAAACCCCGACACCCTTACCGGTTGAACAGATTCCCGAAACTCTGCCCCGCACCCAATCCCAGGCGCGGCCCGACTCCTGGGCCGACTTGCTGGTGGTGGGCGCTGGCCCTACCGGCTTGGCCTGCGCCATCGAGGCGCAGAAGGCCGGATTCAAGGCACTCATCGTCGACAAGGGATGCCTGGTCAATTCCATTTATCACTATCCGAACAACATGGTGTTTTTCACCACGCCGGAGTTGCTCGAGATTGGCGATGTTCCCTTTACCACATCCCTGCCCAAGCCCACTCGCCTCGAAGCGCTCGAATACTACCGTCGCGTCGCCGAGCACTATCACTTGCACGTCCGCCAGTACGAGTGGGTCAAGACCATTACGGGCGAGGACGGTAAGTTCCGGGTCACCACGACCAACCGGCATAGCGCCATTCGTGACTACCGCGCGCGCAAGATCGTGATCGCTACCGGCTACTACGATCTCGCCAACCAGATTGATATCCCCGGCGAAGACCTGGACAAAGTCTTCCATTACTATCGGGAACCGCATCCTTATTACGACGCCGATGTGGTGGTCATCGGGGG
>CAWABC010000006.1:0-13271 GCA_963780105.1 uncultured Acidobacteriaceae bacterium | reverse complement strand
GACGCCCCCTCCTGCCATGAAAGACATGGGGACGGTGATGAAAGCTGCCATGGCAAGATTCGCCGCCGCTGGGATGCGGGTGGATGGCAAGGTGGTCAGCGATGCGGTGAAAAAGGAACTGAGCAAGTAAATGAAAATTGGTGCCATCTACATCATCACCCAGGATTCCCGCTACATCGAATTGCTCCTGAATTCCGCCGCGAGTCTAAAGCGCGTGATGCCAGATCTGCCGGTCACCGTGTTCAGCCAGTTCCCGATTGAGAGCTCCAATTTCGAGCGAGTCATTCGCGTTGAGGGCTCCGAGGACGGCTTTTACGACAAGACGCTGTTTTTCCAACAGACTCCGTACGAGCGAACATTATTTATCGACGCTGACATCTACGTCGTCGAGCCCGTTCCCGAACTGTTTACGCTTCTCGATCACTTTGATTTTGCCGCAACCCACGAAGAATACCTGAACACGGATTGGTGGAATCGCTACCCCCGCCCCGATATTCCTCCCAGCTTCCCCGAGTTCAATACCGGCATTCTGGCCTATAGGCGATCGCCGCAAATGGACAGTGTCTTGAAGGATTGGGCAGCGCTCTATCAGGCGTTCCTTAAAGAACACCCCGGCCAGGAAATCAACGACCAGCCCTTTTTCCGAGCCGCCGTTTACAGCAATCCAGTGCGCATCGCCACGCTCACCCGGGAGTACAACTGCAAATTTCGAGGCCAGGGATACCTGAACGGACGCGTGAAAATTCTCCACGGCCACGTCGACCGCCAACTTAAGCAATCATTCGTACGCAAGGCGGTCGAGGTTTTGAACGCCAGTTCCAAACCGCGGGTTTATATCGCCGGGACCGTTCACGAACAGAAGCTGGTAGGCCGTATTTTGGACCGCCGAAAGCCAGGACTGGTTGGACGTTTCCCGCTGCTCCCGGAACCGGTGATCGTGGCCGGCGCGAAACGCCTCCGCCAAATGCTGAAAGAACGCGGCGCGCGAAGAATGTTTCTGAAATTGATTGGGCGCGGCTAAAGGAAGACGGGGTCGGCGGACAGTGAGAGCCGCTACCTCAGTATGCGTCTTTCCGGTGCCGGAAGGAATGCAGCACGACTTCGTTCTCGAAAATGTCGTAGCGCAACCGGTAGTCCCTCCAACGCACGCGCCATTGTCCTTCGCCGGGCTTCAATCCGGCGAGCTTCTTGATTTTGTACCGTCCGCTGCGGTTGTGGGGATCGTTGCTGAGAATCTCAATCAGTTCTTCGAGCGCACGGACTAGTGCGGAGTCTTTCTTGCTGATCGCTCGGAATTCCCGCTCGAATGCGGGCGTGCTGAGGACTCGAAACAGTCCAGCCATGACGTTGCAGTGCTTTCGCTTCTTACTTCTTCTTGCGTTTGCTACTCGGAGTTTTCAGCTCAGCCAGGAATTCGTGCGCACTGCGGGCCGCTCCTCGGCGATATTCCGCCGCGCTCGTCCGGACTTGCTTCTTTACTGAGCGGTTCTGCATCTCCAGGTAATCCTCAAGATCGTCCACGTGCATGAGGCCCACGACGGGGATGCCATCCTTCTCCAGGATGAAGAATTCGCGGTTCACGTGCACGCGGCGCACCACTTGGCCGAGATTCACGCGCGCTCGGGTAAGGGGAAGGCGGTTAACGATGGTTTTCATACGTTGATTAATGTTAATCAATATTGATCAATTTGGCAACTACTTGCCCCGCTGCCACTCCCGATACGCTTCACTCTTCCCGATCCCACGCTCTTTAGCAACTTGTTTCAGCGCGGCTTTTTCGTCTGCCTTCTCTTTGGACATGATTTCGCGCACTCGCTGGGCAACGCTTACGGTAGAAGTCTCAGGTCTCAGGTCCTGGGTCTCAGGTTTTGCGATCAGCAGCGTGATTTCGCCCTTCACACCTCCTCGCGCCTTGAACTGCTTCAAAACGTCTCCCGCCCGCCCGCGCAGAAACTCCTCATGCAGCTTGGTTACCTCGCGGGCAACGACGACGTGGCGGTCGCTTCCCAGAACCTCGACCACGTCGGCCAGCGTTTCCAGCAGCCGGTGCGGGGCTTCGTAGAACACCTGGGTACGCGGAGAGTCTTTCACGCTTTCCAGCAGCTTCCGGCGCTGCCCTGACTTGGCCGGAAGAAAGCCGCTGAAGCGGAACGAATCGGTAGGCAGGCCGCTCGCCACCAGCGCCGCCAGGAATGCCGACGCCCCGGGAATCGGCACCACCGGCACATGATGCCGGATGGCCAGCGCGATCAGGCGGAATCCCGGGTCGGAGATGCCGGGCATGCCCGCATCGGTGACGAGAGCAATCTTCGCGCCGCCTTCGAGGTCGACGACCAACTCGGCAGCCTTCGTCATCTCGTTGTGCTCGTGATAGCTGACGGTGCGCGTCTTGATGCCGTAGTGGCTGAGGAGCTTCAGGGTCTGGCGCGTATCCTCGCAAGCGATCAGGTCAACTTCCTTGAGCACGCGCAGTGCGCGCAGAGTGATGTCTTCCAGGTTGCCGATAGGCGTGGCAACAAGATAGAGCGACGGGCCTCCGAGAGTGGCGCCTCGTTCGGAACCACTGCCACCTTGTGTGTCTTCATGCATGAGGCGAGTCTAGCAAGAAATTCTTCACCCGCGAAGTACGAACCACGTCCATCAATTTCTTGCTTCGCCTTTTATTCGCTTCGTGCTAAACTGACCAAAACTGATGTGACAGCCAACACTTCACGCTCCAGCCGGCGGGTGTAGGCTACGGGGGATTCAAGCCCCCGGATTCCAGATTCAGATATCAGGAGCAGCCATTATGGCCGAAGAGCGTAGCCGAGCAGACGAGCGCAGCAAAACCGAAGATCGCAATAACGAGCGTAACAAGGCAATTGAACTCGCATTCGCGCAAATTGAAAAACAGTTTGGCAAAGGTTCCATTATGCGGCTGGGGTCGAAGGAAGCCATCGTCCCGATCGCAGTGATTTCCACAGGCGCGATTTCGTTCGATGCCGCGCTGGGCGTGGGTGGATTTCCGCGCGGCCGCGTGGTTGAGATTTTCGGCCCGGAGTCTTCCGGCAAAACGACCATTGCCTTGCAGGTGATTGCCGAGGCGCAAAAAACAGGAGGCATGGCCGCGTTCGTCGATGCCGAGCATGCGCTCGATCCAGCCTATGCCAAGAAGCTGGGCGTGGACGTCGACAACCTGTTGGTCTCGCAGCCCGACTACGGCGAGCAGGCGCTGGAAATCACGGAGGCGCTGGTGCGCTCGAACTCCATTGACGTGCTGGTGGTGGACTCGGTGGCCGCGCTCGTCCCCAAGGCCGAACTCGACGGCGAAATGGGCGACAGCCACATGGGCCTGCAAGCGCGCCTGATGTCGCAGGCGCTGCGCAAGCTGACCGGCACGGTTTCCAAGTCGCGCACCTGCCTGATTTTCATCAACCAGATCCGTGAAAAAATTGGCGTGATGTTCGGTAACCCGGAAACCACCACCGGCGGGCGCGCGCTGAAGTTCTATTCGTCGGTACGCATTGATATCCGCCGCATTGCGGCCATTAAAGAAGGAGACGTAGTCACGGGCTCGCGCACCCGAGTCAAGATCGTGAAGAACAAAGTGGCGGCGCCCTTCCGCGAATCGGAGTTCGACATTCTTTATGGCGAGGGCATCTCGCGCGAAGGCGACCTGATCGATCTGGCGGTGGCCCAAAATATCCTGGAGAAGTCGGGCTCGTGGTTCAGTTACAAGGGAGAGCGCATCGGCCAGGGACGCGAGAACGCCCGCACCTTCCTGAAGGAAAACAAAGACACCATGGCCAAGCTCGATGCCGAAGTGCGCAAAGCGCTGGGAATGGCCCCGTCCGCAGCGACGCCGGCAACGGTCCCGGCGCAGGCCACCGGGACGCAGGGACGCGTCACGACCATGCCGAGCGTCCAGGAAGCAACAAAAGTACCAGCAGCGAGAAGGTAGCGCTTGTCTAGTCAGTGGAGAGACGGGCGTCTCGCCCGTCTGCCGGGCGGGGACGCCCGGCCCTCCATCTCCCCACACAAATCCCTCCGATTGCCACCCCGCTCGCCCCCGCATACAATCTTTATTTCTCCCCCTGAGGGCCCGTGAAGCGCATCAAAGCCATTTATCCCGGATCGTTCGACCCCCCAACCAACGGCCATCTTGACCTGATCGAGCGCGGTAGCAAAATTTTCGACGAGCTGGTCGTGGCCATTCTTCGCAATCCCGAGAAAGACCCGCTGTTCAGCGTCGCCGACCGGCGCAAGATGCTGGAGGCGATGACCTCGGGCTTTGACAACGTCTCGATCGATACTTTCGAAGGCCTCACCGTGGACTACGCGTTGCGGGTCGAGGCGACCGCCATTCTGCGCGGCATTCGCGCCATCAGCGACTACGAGTACGAACTGCAGATGGCCTTGATGAATCGCAAACTCCAGCCCGGCCTGGAAACCGTGTTCATGCTGCCCGCGGAAAAGTATTCGTACGTAAGTTCGCGGCTGGTGCGTGAAGTCGCGCAACTCGGCGGTTCGATTGCCTGCCTGGTACCGGACCTCGTCGAGCGAAAACTTCGTGAGAAAATAGACGTGGCTCTCAAGTTCGAGAAGAGCGAGCCTTCCGAGAGCAAGAACAAGTCTAGGAAAAAGAAAGCGTACTGACCATGAGCACACTCATGACCCCGGTCACTCACCCCGTCCGCCTGACGGAACGCATCAATCGCATTGAGCCCTCCGCGACCATGGCGGTGGTGGCCGAAGCCGACAAGCTGCGCCAGCAGGGTATTGACGTCGTGGATTTCGGCGCCGGGGAGCCCCACTTTTCCACGCCGCAACACATCAAGGACGCGGCCATCGCCGCCATCCAGGCGAATTTTTCGAAGTACACCGCTGTCGGCGGCACCACCGAACTGAAGGACGCCATCGTGCACCGCCATGCCGTGGACTTCGACTCCGATTACCGGCGGGAAGAAACCGCAGCCTCGGTAGGTGGCAAGCACGCGCTCTTCAATGTCATTTCCGTGCTCGTGGACCACGGCGATGAGGTCATTCTTCCCGTGCCCTACTGGGTCTCGTTCAAAGATATGATTCGTTACGCCGGCGGCACCTGCGTGCTCCTCCAGAGCGACGAGTCCCAGGGCTTTCGCGTCACGGCCGACATGGTCGCGAAACTGGTGACGCCGAAGACCAAGCTCATCATCCTGAATTCACCCTCCAATCCTTCCGGGGCCGTGATGAGCCCGGAGGACATGACCGAAGTCGTCCGTCTGGCCCACCAGCGCGGCATCTGGGTAATTTCGGACGAGTGCTACGTCTATTTGAACTACAGCGGCAAGCGCTTCTCGGTAGGGTCGCTGCGCGAGTTCCGCGAGCGCTTCATGGTCGTCGGATCGCTCTCGAAAACCTATGCCATGACCGGCTGGCGTCTCGGGTTCACGCTCGGCCCCGCTCCCATCATCACCGCCGTGCAGAAGCTGCAAAGCCAGTCCACTTCGAATCCGACCTCGATCGTGCAGAAAGCGGCGGTCGCGGCGCTCAAAGGGTCGCAACAATGCGTAGATGACATGCGCGCCGAGTACGTCAAGCTGCGCGATCATGTGGTCCAGGGACTGCGCTCCATACCCGGCGTGAAATGCACCCTGCCGGAAGGCGCGTTCTACGCCTATCCCAACGTATCGGAATTTTTCGGGCGTGGCGGAGTGAACTCAGCGTCCGATGTCGCCGGCAAACTTCTGCGCGAGGTGCATGTCGCCACGGTTCCCGGAGAAGGCTTCGGCACCAAGGAGCACATCCGCGTCTCCTACGCGACGTCGATCGCCGAACTCGACCGCGGGCTGGAGAGGATGCATAGGTTCTTCGGCGAGCTGTAAGTTAGTTGCGCACTTTTTCGGCCAAAATGTTTAACCCAGACCCAAAGCGACCATTGAACCGCGTTATTTTCATTGCCCTCGGGGTTACCGCGATCGGGCTCGGTCTTGCGCCGCTCCGACACGGTTATCTCTTCTATCGGAACGTGTGGGGCGGAATGGTATTCGGACTATTGGCGATCCTATTTGGGGTCTTGTTCATAGTGTGTGCGATATTCAAACCCGGCATTTTCAAAGCTTGAAATGAGGCAGGTCCGAAACCCGCGCCATTCCAAGCTCGCCTGCCTTTGATTTAAGCTTTTAACTGCGCTGCTCGATCCCATGACCCAACTCTACCCACTCCTGATGTCGCCCGCCTTCGACCCGCGCCCCTGGGGCACGCTCGATCTCTCCGCGATCTACCCGAATCACAAATTCAACGAACGCATCGGAGAAGCCTGGCTCACCGGCGACAACTGTGTGGTGACGAACGGTCCGCTGGCGAATCGTTCGCTCGCCGACCTGAGCAAAGAATTCGGCCCCGAACTTCTGGGCACCGCCGCGCGCGATCCACAGCGCTTTCCGCTGCTGCTGAAATTTCTGTTTCCCGAGGAAAAGCTTTCCGTCCAGGTGCACCCCGACGACGCCACCGCGCAACGTTTCGGCGAGCCTTGGGGCAAAACTGAATGCTGGTATGTAGCCCATGCCAAGCCCGGTTCGCAGATTGCCCTCGGACTGAAGCCCGGCGTTACTGTTGCTCAATTTGAGCAATCCATCCTCGAAAAGCGCGCGGAGGAGCTGCTCAACTGGATCAACGTCTATCAGGGCGAAATGATTTATGTGGCTGGTGGCACGGTGCATACGCTCGGACCCGGGGCCGTCATCGTGGAGACGCAGCAGCAATCCGACACGACATACCGTCTCTACGACTACGGACGCCCGCGCCCACTGCATCTCGAGCGCGGCCTGGCCTCAGTCAAGGAGTGCGTTGCCTCCGGCAAAGTGATTCGCCCCGCGCCGATGGCCATTGACGGCGGCAAGAACCGATGCTCCTCGATGATCTCGGCCCCGTACTTTACGGTGGAGTTGTTCGAGTTGAAAAGCCCGCACGCTTTTTCAACCGTCGAGTCCGAAAAAGACGCGGCCGGGAAAACTTCCGTGCAGATACTGGTCGCGGTGGAAGGCTGTGGAGTTGTAGAGGCGCATGGCCGCGACCCGGTGACCATGGCCAAAGGAGATGCGGTCGTGATTCCGGCCAACCTGGACGCGTTTCAGGTTCGTCCGCAGTGGACGGTCGAGTTCTTGAAAGCCCGCGTACCAGGTAAGCCGGTGTCCGAGCCCGCCACGCGCCAGTGAAAGCTTGCTAGTGGAGCGCCGGGCGCCCCCGCCCGGCTGGACGGGCGAGACGCCCGTCCCTCCACGATACGGCGGTCGAGGGTTTCACCCCGCAGCGCGTAAATGGTAGGCTTTCTATTCCAGTGAAGACGAACCCGCACTTCTATCCCGTAATTCTCGCCGGCGGCCGAGGCACGCGTTTCTGGCCGCTAAGCCGCAGGCGCCGCGCCAAGCAACTGCTCGCGCTCGACGGCAAGCACACCATGATTCAGCAGACGGTCGCGCGCCTCGCACCCCTGGCCGCGCCCAGCCGTTTTTGGATCATCACCAATGACGATCTGCGCCCCGCCATCTTGCGTCAGCTTCCGAAGCTTCCCGCGAAGCAGATCATCGCCGAGCCCGCCGGCCGCAACACGGCCCCCGCCATTGGCTTAGGAGCATTTCTCTTGCTTCGTCACGATCCCAATGCCGTGCTCGGCCTGTTTCCCTCCGACCACGTAATCGCCGACCCTGCCCAATACCGCGCCACTCTCAGCCAAGGAATCGAGATCGCTGCCGCCGGAGAAAACATCGTTGTGCTCGGCATCCGCCCGACCCGTCCTGAAACCGGCTACGGCTATGTCGAGGCGGGAGCTCCCGAAGCCGATGGTTCCCTGCGCGTGCGCCGCTTCACCGAAAAGCCGGATCTCGCGAGGGCCAAGCAGTTTCTCGACGCCGGCAACTACTTCTGGAACAGCGGCATGTTTCTCTGGCGCGCCGACACGCTCGCCAATGCGCTGCGCGAGCATCTTCCCAACACCGCTCCGCTCCTAGAAGCAATTGCCGCCGCCTACGGCACGCGCAAATTCGCCGACACGTTTTGTAAGCTTTACCCGAAATGCGAAAACATCAGCATCGACTATGCGGTTCTGGAGCCCCGTTCCGCCAAGGGAGAAGGCCAGTCGCGCATCTTCTGTCTGCCCTCCGATTTCGGATGGAACGACCTCGGCTCCTGGGCCGCGCTGCATGAGCACCACATGGCGAAGGCGAAAGCCGGCGATGGGAGCCTGGCCTCAGCGTCTGGCAGTTTTGCCTTAAACGCGAAGAACAATTATGTTCACGCGCCCGGGAAATTTGTAGCGCTTGTCGGCGTGAGTGACTTGGTGATAGTTGAGACCGAAGACGCGCTGCTCGTCACCACGCTCGATCAGTCGCAGGATGTCGGCAAAGTGGTGAAGCATCTCGATGAGAAGAAGCTGAAGAAGCTGGTGTGAAGGTCCGCTCATGACCCAAATCAGATTCGGCACCGACGGCTGGCGCGGCCTGATCGCCGACGATTTCACGTTCGACAACGTGCGCCGCGTGGCCGGAGCGATTGCCAGCTACGTCCTCAAGCACGAAGATCCAACGCGCGGCGTCGTTATCGGCTACGACACGCGGTTCTTGTCTGACCGCGCTGCTCGCGCCGCCGCTGAAGTAGTCGCCGGCGCAGGCATCCCCTTGCTGCTGGCCAACGACTACGTGCCCACCCCCGCGGTTTCCTACACCGTCAAGAAGCTGGGCGCAGCAGGCGGAGTCATGGTCACCTCAAGCCACAATCCATGGAACTGGAATGGCGTGAAGTTCAAAGCCAAGTTTGGAGGCTCGGCCACGCCCGCGATCATGAAGTCGATCGAAGACGAACTCGCTGCCGGAACCATGCCCAGCGGCCCTCCCGCCGGAATCGAAGAGGTCGATCTGAAACCCGCCTATGTCGAGGCCATCTGCCAGTTTGCCGACCTCAACCTGATCCGCAAAGCGAACTTCAAGTTTGCTATTGACTCCATGTACGGCTCGGGGCGCGGAGTTTTGCCGGGCATCTTCGACAAGAATGCAATTCGGTACGTAGCGATCCGCCAAGAAGTGAACCCGTTATTTCCGGGCATTAATCCCGAGCCGATCCTGCCGCACGTCGCGCTGTTGCAGGAAACCGTGGTCAAAGAAAAATGCCACGCCGGCCTGGTCACCGACGGCGATGCCGACCGCATCGGCGCCGTGGCCGAAGACGGCACCTTCGTCGATTCACACAAGTGCATGTCGGTTCTGCTGCACTGGCTGCTGGTGCGCAAGAAGTGGCCGGGCGATGTGGTGCGCGCCTTCAACACCACCGGCATGATGGACCGCATCGCCGCCAAGTACGGACGCAAGTTGCACGAGTGCAACATCGGCTTCAAGTACATTGCCGATCTAATGATGGACCACGAAATTCTGATGGGTGGGGAAGAATCAGGCGGCATCGGATACGGCCGCTTTCTCCCGGAACGCGATGGCATTCTCAACGCGCTCCTGCTGGCCAATGTGATGGCTGAGGAAGGCAAGCCGCTAGGCCGGCTCGTTGCCGACCTGCAACGTGAATTCGGCGCCCATTACTTTGGCCGCCGCGATCTGCACATTTCCGATGAAATGAAGAACGGCGCCATCCGGCGCGCTGCCGACCCTCAGACTGCGAGGCTCGGCGCTTATCCCATCTTGCGCAAGGAGAATCGCGACGGCGTGAAGTTCTACCTCGACGCTCCCAAGCCTGGCAACGGCGCCGACGCGTGGGTATTGTTTCGGGCCTCCGGCACCGAACGTATGTTGCGTTGCTATGTAGAAGCCGCCACACCCGAGCTGGTCGAAGAAATTCTTGAAAGTGGAGAAAGATTCGTAAGGCACAGTTAGACGCGAGTTCGTTTTCAATGAATGCTGGCGTCGGCCAGCGATACAACCTACACGGATTTCAAGAGAAGTGAAGGGTATAATCTGGCTTGCTTCCAGTAAGAAGCAGCGGAGGAAATCAAGATGGAACAACTGTACTGGGTTCCGTTGGCGATCGCAGCCCTCATTGTGCTCTACCTGATTTTGGGAAGCTTTTTCACCGTGCGCACGGCCGAAGTCGCCGTCATCACGCGATTTGGCAAGTTCCTTCGCGTTGCCCAGCCCGGATTGAACTGGAAGCGGCCGTTCTTCGATTCCGTGACCGGCACAGTCAGTTTGCGTGTGAATCAGATCACTCTGACCATGGAGACGAAGACCAAAGATAACGTGTTCGTCACCATTCCAATTTCGGTGCAGAATCGCGTTCGCCCGGAAAAAGTCTACGATGCCTACTACAAGCTGTCCGATCCGGTGGCGCAGATCAAATCCTATGTCGAGCAAGTGATCCTGGGGCATGTCCCGGGAATGACGCTCGACGAAGTGTTTGCCTCGCAATCCAGTATCGCCGCGGCGGTCAAGCAGGAACTGGATGCGGACATGGCGACCTTCGGATACGAAATTGTGAATGTTCTTGTGACCGATATTGTTCCCGATGCCAAGGTGAAGTCGGCCATGAACGACATCAACGCGGCCCAGCGCGAACAGGTGGCCGCCAACGCCAGGGGTGAGGCGGAGAAGATTCTGGTGGTCAAGAAGGCCGAGGCCGAAGCGGAAAGCAAGGCGCTCCAGGGACAGGGGATCGCAAATCAGAGGAAGGCCATCATCGAAGGGCTGCAGGCCTCGATCGAACAGTTCCAGAAAGTGGTGGAGGGGGCGTCCGCGAAAGAAGTCATGCAGTTGGTGATGGTCACACAGTATTTCGATACGCTGAAGTCCATCGGCGAGAGCGACAAAACCAACACGTTATTTCTGTCTCACTCGCCCGCGGCTGTCAAAGAGGTCTCGGACCAAATTCTGCAGTCCATGCTAGTGGCGGAGAGAGCGAACGGCTGAACAGACTCGATTTTGTTCTTGCTTTTGGGTGGCGCAGCACCGGGTCCCCAGCACGCCCGGTTTTGGCGTGATGGGGTGGAGGGCTTCAGCGCTGCGGTAAACGGGCTTGTTTTCAGTGCCCGGCTTTAGCCGCTGAGGATGAGTGCGGCCGCGCTTTAGCACATCCAGCCCTATTCTGGCCGTCGGGCCAGCCCTTTCGGGTTCTAGTCAGTCGCAGAACGCGATAGGATAATCACACTTACCATAATGGCCACCAAGGAATCCACACCGGTTCTCGCCGATTCCGCGGAATCGCGCCGCTACAACCGCATCAAGCGGTGGTTGGGCCTCGCCGATTTCGCGATCGGTTTCGGCCTGCTCGTCGTGCTGTTGGCCGCCGACTGGAGCGGAACCCTCCGCGATCTGGCCGAGCGCGGCGCTTCGCAAAATTATGCTTACGCCGTCTTCCTCTACGTACTAATGCTGACGCTGATCAGCAAAGTGCTGGGAGCCCCGCTCGACTACTACGGTTTCCGGCTCGAGCACCGCTATAACCTCTCCAACCAGAGGTTTCGCTCCTGGCTCTGGGACGAATTCAAGAGCCTGCTGATTGGCCTGGTCATGGCCACCATCGTGGTCGAATTGCTCTACATGCTCATACGCCAGACTCCGCAGCACTGGTGGATGATCGCGTGGGCTGTTTTCCTCGGACTCATTGTGTTGCTCGCGCAACTCGCGCCGATTGTGCTGTTTCCGATTTTTTACAAATTCGAGCCGCTCGAAAACGAGGAACTCAAGCGCCGCTTGATCGTTCTGGGCGAACGCGCCGGCACGCGCGTGCGAGGCGTCTATAAGTGGCATCTTTCCGAGAAGAGCAAGAAAGCCAACGCCGCGCTGACCGGACTCGGCGCCACCCGCCGCATCATCCTCGCCGACACCTTGCTGGATAACTACTCCGACGACGAAATCGAAGCCGTGCTCGCGCACGAACTAGGGCATCACGTGCACCGGCACATTCTGAAAAGTATTTTCGTGCAGGCGGGAATCACGCTGTTCGGCTTCTGGCTGGCCAACAATGTTCTCAGCTACGCCGTGGAGCGTCGCCATATGTTCGAGACCATGTCCGATTTTGCCAATCTGCCGCTGCTGATTCTGGTCTCGACCGTACTCTCGTTTTTGCTGATGCCCGCGCTCAACGCCTACTCCCGCTTTAATGAGCGGCAAGCCGATCGCTACTGTTTCCATTCGGTGGCCAGCGTCGAACCCTTCATTTCGTCGATGAATAAATTGGCCGAGCAGAATCTCGCTGAAAAAACGCCTTCCCGCTGGGTCGAGTGGCTGCTCCACTCGCATCCTGCCATCGCAAAGCGAATCGCCGCCGCCGAAGCCTGGGCGAAGTCGCACTAGAATTGCAGAAGTAAAAAGTCAGATTGCAGAAGTGAAAATCCTTCTCAGCGCGCTCCGCGTTAAGGATTTTACTTCTGCAATCTGACTTCTGACTTCTGCAATCTCAGCAGAATCTCTTCCACCCGCCGCACGTCCTCTTCTGTGTCGACGCCCACGGTGTCGAACAGCGTTTCCGCCACATAGATCGGAACCCCGTTCTCCAGAAAACGCAGCTGCTCCAACCGCTCGCTTCGCTCCAGCGACGACTCCGGCCAGCCGACGAACTTGTCCAGCGCGTTCTTGCGATGTCCGTAGATTCCGAGGTGCTTGTAGTATCGGGGATGCGTGCCGTCGCGATCAAAAGGAATAGTGGCGCGAGAAAAATAGAGGGCCCGGCCCGCGGAATCGGTCACCACTTTCACGGCGCCGGGATTGTTGATGTCGATGTCGGCCGCTGGCGTTTTCAGCGTGCCCACTTCGACCTCGGGTGGCCACATGACTTCGATCAGTTTGGCGATGTGTTCCGGGCGAGTCAGCGGTTCATCCCCCTGGACATCGATATAGATATCGGCAGCAATGACGGTAGAGATTTCGTGGGTGCGCTCCGTGCCTGAGCGATGCGCGGGTGACGTCATCCGCACGTCAAATCCGCTTCGCTGGCAGAACTGGAAAATTTCATCGGAGTCGGTGGCCACCACGACTTCGTCGAGTTGAGGACAGCGGCGCACGGCCCGGTAGGTCAGCGCCAGCAGCGGAACGCCGGCGATCTCGCGCAGCATCTTGCGGGGCAGGCGTGTCGAAGCCAGCCGCGCCGGAATCACAGCGATGACTTTCATGCGCCCAGTTTCGCATGGAGCTGTGCGGTTTGACACGCCATTCCATTGATGCTCGTTCCATTGACACTCACTCCATGCACTTTTAGAATGAATCAGGGACGCGTCCACCCGCGTCTGCGGGATTCTGTGCCCCATTTCCGGGCTGTCCCTGGCTTCTTCCGCGTATTTCCGGATTGGCGGTGTAGCTCAGGTGGTTAGAGCGACGGTC
>CAWABC010000005.1:0-23243 GCA_963780105.1 uncultured Acidobacteriaceae bacterium | reverse complement strand
GGCCGTTGCCCTCGACACCATCATCAACAGCAAGGGCAACGACCTGATCTGCGTCTATAACGCCATCGGGCAGAAGCGCTCGTCGATTGCGCAGGTGGTGAAGATTCTCGAAGATGCCGGCGCCATGGAGTACACGATTGTGGTCGCGGCCTCGGCTTCCGAACCCGCTCCCATGCAGTACATCTCTCCGTACGCGGCGTGCGCCATGGGCGAGTTTTTCCGCGATGCGGGACGCCATGCCCTCTGTATCTACGACGATCTTTCGAAACACGCCGCTTCTTACCGCGAGATTTCACTTTTGCTCCGCCGTCCTCCCGGCCGCGAAGCCTATCCCGGAGACGTTTTCTATCTCCACTCGCGTCTGCTGGAACGCGCCGCCAAACTGAGCAACGCGAACGGTGGCGGATCGCTTACCGCCCTCCCCGTTATCGAAACCCAGGCGGGCGACGTCTCGGCCTACATTCCGACCAACGTGATTTCGATTACCGACGGCCAGATTTATCTGGAAACCGACTTGTTCAACCAGGGCGTCCGCCCCGCTGTGAACGTCGGACTTTCCGTGAGCCGCGTCGGCGGCAGCGCACAGATCAAGGCTATGCGCCAGGTCGCTGGAACGCTCAAGCTCGAACTGGCCCAGTACCGCGAACTCGCCGCCTTCGCCCAGTTCGGCAGCGATCTTGACAAAGCCACCCAACAGCAACTCAATCGCGGGAAACGGTTGGTGGAACTCCTGAAGCAGGACCAGTTCTCGCCCCTGTCGTTCTCAAAACAAATTCTGATCATCTTCGCCGGCACCAGCGGCGCGCTCGACGACATGCCAGTAGAACAGGTGCGCGACTTCGAGAAGGATCTGTATAAGTACGTGGAAACCACCAATCCCGGCCTGCTCAACACGATCATGGAAAAGAAGATTCTGGACGACAATCTGAAAGCGGAGCTGTCCAGAGTGGTCAAAGAAGCGAAGCAGCAGTTTGTGGATGCAAGGCAAGCAGTGGCGAAATAGTTTTGTAGAGACGCGGCTTGCCGCGTCTCCTGCGTTGGGAGATCGAGACGCGGCAAGCCGCGTCTCTACATAGAATGGCAAACGTTCTCGACATCCGGCGCCGTATCCGCAGCGTGGTCAACACGCGGCAGATCACCAAGGCGATGAAGACCGTCTCGGCGGCGAAGTTGCGGCGCGCGCAAGAGGGCGCATTGGCCGCGCGTCCGTATTCGCAGATGCTCACCAATGTTCTCAAATCGCTGGTGTCGCGCGCCGATATCTACGATCCCATCACCGGAGAGCCGCGTCATCCCCTGCTCGCCGAGCGCCCGGAAAACAACATCCTGCTGATCGTTGTCACCGGAGACAAGGGTCTCGCCGGGGCCTTCAACACCAATATTCTGAAGATGGTTGCGAAGTTCATCGAGTCGAAACCGGAACTGAATATCGACGTCGAATGCATCGGACGCAAGGGCCGCGACTTCATGCGCCGCCGCTACCCGATGGCGCCGGAAGCACCGCCCCTCCAGCCGGGCGGGGACGCCCGGCCCTCCATGGAAGAGTCTGCACCGCGCGCTGGTCGCGTGCAGATCGTCGGCGAGTATGTCGGAGTTCTCGGCAAGGTCGACCATAATTTCGCAAATACTCTCAGCCAGAACCTGATCGCCCGGTACTGCCGCGGCGAGATCGACGGCGTCTACATTTTGTTCAACGAATTCAAGTCGGTAATTGCCCAACGCCTGGTCGCCGAACGTCTGCTGCCGATCAAGGAGATCGGCGAAGTCGATATCCAGATGGCGGAAGAGGCTTCGGAAGAGGAACGCAAGCAGCGAATCGAAGCGGCAAAGTCGGCCCACGTCGGACTGCGTCCCATCGACACCAGCGCCGTCGATGAGGCCGCCGCCAAATTCGGGGTGTCCCCTGTCGATTACATCTACGAGCAGCGGCCCGAGCATCTTTTCGAGGGCATTTTGCCGAAGTACGTCGGCATTCAGATTTTTCATGCGTTGCTGGAGTCTGTTGCCGCCGAGCACGCCGCCCGTATGACGGCTATGGATGCGGCCACCAACAACGCCAGCGATATGATCGATTCGCTGACGCTGGTCATGAATCGCGCGCGCCAGGCCAAGATCACGAAAGAAATTATCGAGATCGTAAGCGGAGCGGCAGCGCAGTAGATCGGCACTTAGCAATTAGCATTTAGCACTTAGCAAAATCCTAACGTTCCAAGCTAAGGGCTAATTGCTAAGTGCTAATTGCCTGGCTTTGAGGTCTTATGTCAGAAAATATCGGAAACGTAATTCAAGTTGCAGGCCCAGCGGTGGACGTGCAGTTCACCGAAGCGGCGATGCCTCCCATCTATCAGGCGCTTCGCGTGGTCAGCGAGGGCTTTACCGTGCCCTCCCCCATCGACGTCATTGTCGAAGTGCAGCAGCATCTCGGCGAAGGCCGGGTGCGCTGTGTCGCCATGTCCGCGACCGATGGCATGGTGCGCGGCATGAAGGCCATCGATCAGGCTGGGCCCATTTCGGTTCCGGTCGGCCGCGGCACGCTCGGCCGCGTGATGAACGTCATCGGCCAACCCGTCGACAATCTCGGTCCCATTGACTTCAAAAAGAGAATGCCCATTCACCGCCTGGCGCCCGCATTCGATGAACAGGCGACCACCGCGGAAATGTTCGAAACTGGCGTGAAGGTTGTCGATCTCATCCAGCCCTTTTTGAAAGGCGGAAAGATCGGCCTCTTCGGTGGCGCCGGCGTCGGCAAGACCGTCGTCATCATGGAACTCATCAACAACGTAGCCAAGCAGCACGGTGGATTCTCCGTGTTCGCCGGTGTCGGAGAGCGCACCCGTGAAGGTAACGATCTCTGGCTGGAAATGAGCGAGTCGGGAGTCATCAAGCCTGGCAAGCCCGCTGAATCCAAGGCCGCGTTGATCTACGGGCAGATGACCGAGCCTCCTGGAGCGCGTCTCCGTGTAGCGTTAACCGCTCTGACCGTAGCCGAATATTTCCGCGATGAAGAAGGCTCCGACACCCTCCTCTTCATCGACAACATCTTTCGTTTCACCCAAGCCGGCAGCGAAGTATCCGCCCTTTTGGGCCGCATGCCCAGCGCGGTTGGATATCAACCCAACTTAGCTACCGAGATGGGCGAGTTACAAGAGCGTATTACTTCGACTAAGAAAGGATCGGTAACTTCGGTGCAGGCGATCTATGTGCCGGCTGACGACTTGACCGATCCGGCGCCCGCTACCACCTTTGCTCACCTGGATGCCACGACCGTGCTTTCGCGTTCGCTGACGGAGATTGGGATTTATCCGGCGGTAGATCCGCTGGCTTCCACTTCGCGCATTCTCGATCCTCGCATTGTCGGGCAGGAGCATTACGATGTGGCGCAGATGGTGAAGAGGACGCTGCAGACTTATAAGGATTTGCAGGACATCATCGCCATTCTGGGCATCGACGAACTCAGCGAAGACCAGAAAGTGACGGTGGCGCGGGCACGCAAGATCCAGAAGTTCCTCTCGCAGCCGTTCTTTGTGGCCGAGCAGTTTACGGGCACTCCGGGACGCTATGTAAAGATCGCCGACACGGTGAAGGGTTTCCGCGGCATCGTGGAAGGGAAGTACGACGACATCCCGGAGCAGGCGTTCTATATGAAGGGAACGATTGACGAAGTGATCGAGACGGCGGAGAAGATGAAGGCGACAGCAGCGTAGGTTAGCCGTTAGCACTTAGCAATTAGCACTTAGCCAGTATGGGCTGGCCGCCGAATGCTTACTGAGAACTGAGAACCGGGAACTGAGAACTGTGGATAATACTTTCCAACTCGAAATCGTTACTCCCGCTAAGCTGGTGGTGAAAGACGCAGCGGAGGAAGCGCAGATCCCGGGGTCGAGCGGGTATCTGGGGATTCTTCCCGGTCACGCTCCGTTGATTACGGAGCTTGGGGTCGGTGTGATTACTTACAAGGCGAGTGGCGCGACACACACTTTGTCGGTGGCGTGGGGGTTTGCGGAGGTGCTGCCCGATAAGGTGACGATTCTGGCGGAGGCGGCTGAGCGTCCGCAGGAAATCGACGTAGAGCGCGCGCAAAAAGCCAAAGGCCGGGCCGAAGAGCGCTTGAAGAGCAACGATCCCCAGGTTGATTACACTCGCGCCGAAGACGCTTTGCAGCGGGCGGAAACGCGGCTGAATGTGGCAAAAGAAAAGTAGCGGAGATACAGCGCCCAGGAACTGATGCCCGCGTCTCTTGCGGCGCTGAGCGGCACACTCCGGCTTCCCACTAGGCTTTGCTGCGGGTCTCGGCAAAACCGGAGAGGCTCTGAAGTTGTGCCCTTCCCCAAACCAGCGGCGGCTATGAGTTTCTCCACCCTTGGCGAAGCCGTGCCCTTCCAAACGCCTGCCCAGAGCCGTCTGTGAGATCTGTGAAGCGCGCTGAAAAGTTTTGCACTTGTCTGCGTTGCCCGGTGGGCCAGAAGAACGCCAGAAGAAAATCCCGTTAAGAATCCGGCTCGCTTTTGCGATTTCTCTTGACAGCAATCGTCAACTAGACATAATAGTAGTCCGTGTGTGGTCCATTTGTACCCTTCCCCGCCTAATTAAAGACGTAGTTTGAATTCGCCAAGAAGCAGGTAGCTGTTGCGCGATGAACTGGCCACAAGCGTGGTTGGGGACAGCTCCGTGAGACCGATTGCGACCTTGTGCATTCCACAACAAGATCCAAAACCTCCGCGCGCGCGGAGTCAGCGAAAATGAAAGAAACCAGGTTTTCGGAAGTAAATGCTCGAGCAGATCGCGAAAAATCGCGAAAAGGAGAATTTAGAGATGTCCGATAAGAGCAAGAAAAGGGGTATTCGCTTTGTAACGGGCCTGGGCGTGGTAGCGCTCGCTATGGTCCTCGTCAGTTTTTCAGCGACCCAAGCGGTGGCCCAGGTGAAGGCAGGTGGCATATCTGACAGCGCGCTGCAGTCGGCCCTCCAACGGGGACTACCCGGTGTGGTGGCGGATCATACAGCAACCGGACCTGTTTCTCTGCGAGACCAAGGCATGGGCTCGGGGTCGCCCGCACATTCGGTCGAAATGAGCGAGGTGCCGCCGTGGGCACCTGGGATTGCATCGGCGGAGGGAATGGATCACGATCGTCCGCTCTCGGGCCTCAGCGAAGAAGAATACCAAGCGCTCAAGAGATTGGTGGCGAAGCGGGCGGCGGCGGGCGAAATTGGATCGTTGCCTTCGGGCATGCGTAGCGCGGGTCCCGCCGGGAGCATTCATCCCGATTCGGTAGGGTTGACCAGTGGCTTCATAGCCCAAGGCAACGACGGCTGGGATCCGCCGGACATGTCGCTGGCGGTGGGCCCGACCTACATCGTGCAGATGGTGAACAATTCCATTGCCGTGTATAACAAGAGTGGCGTTCTGCAGACTGGCTTCCCCAAGTCTGCCGACACTTTCTTCGGCCTGGCTGCGGGCGCCTACAGCACAGATCCTCGCGCCTTCTACGACTGGGATTCTGGCCGCTACTTTGTGCTGGAACTCACCGAGACTAACACGGGCAGCCCCAGTGGACCCCCCAACGTGGGGGCCGTAGCCTGGGCGGTCAGCAAGACCAATAATCCAACCGGCGCCTGGTGGGTCTACTCCAATAACTTGCAACAGGGGAGTGGCGTTTGTCCGGACTTTCCCACCCTCGGACAAGACAGCACCAACTGGGGACTCCATGCCACCAAGGGAGGCATCTACATCGGCCTCAACCTTTGGAGCGGTGCTAACGACTGCCGTGGCGATGGTTACACCAACAACATAATCTACATCCTGCCCAAGGACGAGCTGTACGCTGGAGGTGGCTATAGCTACTGGTATTTTTCCGGGCTGAACGATAACGGAACCTTGGTGGATACCCTGCAACCCGCCAACGTTACGTCAAAAACCACCAATCCCAGCTCGATCTTCTGGACCAACTCCTTTAACTATGACTGGGGCGGCGGGATCTGCTCCAGCGGTTGTAACGGGCTAATCGTTTGGGCCGAGTCCGGCCCCACTGGCGGTACCAAGCCTAACCCGAACAACCCCTTTCAGTTCTTGAACGGTGTCAGCAACGGCCCGATCCTCACCGGCAGAGTCATCAGCACAACCCACAACTATTCGCTTCCACCCAACGCCGGCGAACCGGGCTGCACGGCTTCACAGGGAGGTTGTATCGATACCGACTACACCTTTATTTCCGGGCAGGTCAAGTACAACGCAGGTGAACTGTTCGGTTCTTTCAACACGGGAGTGGCCGTCAGTCCGGCAGTGGCTGGCCCCATTTGGTTCGATGTGCATCCCGAAACCGACAACAACGGTCAGCTAACGGCGGTGGTGGAGCGCCAGGAAGATTGTTTCCTGTGCGGCGGTTGGGCCAGCAACGGCTCGGCCTTCTACGCGACGCTACAGCCAGACCCGGAAAACAATGTGGTGATGGTTTTCGACTTCTCGAGGGACACCGACTATCCGGGCATGGTCTGGACGTCTCGGCGTGTCACATATGGCGACAGCCTGATGGACGGTGCCGGGACTTACTTGGTGGACGGTGGGGCGGCGGTTTCCGGACGCTGGGGAGACTATAGCGCCACATCGCCGGATCTCAGCACCGCGACCGTGGGCCGGTTGTGGTTCTCCGCTCAGTACGCCACAGGCGGGGCTTGGGGAACGGCGATCGGCTCCGCCGAATACAAGACCGCAGCCAATCAGTAAGCTGACTGCTGTAGTTTCCAACGGTTGATCTGGGCCCCAGGTGCTCGATTCCTGGGGCCCTTCTTCTTGGCTTGGCAGGGCCTCTTCCTTTTTCCTGGCTGTTCTGATCTGGGCGGGCTCTGGAAAAGTGGATTCCGATGGTCGAAACCTGCTTGAGCAGATGAAGATGCGGCCGTCGGTGCCTGCGCCCGGAATCCGCTCTGTTACACTTTCCAGTTTCCTTCTTTTTCTCAGACATCGCGAGCGAGGCAATCATGGCCATTCAATGGGTGGGAGTAGTGGGTGCGGGCACGATGGGCAACGGGATTGCCCACGTGCTGGCGCGGTGCGGGTTCAACGTGGTGCTGTGCGATGTGGAGCAGCGATTTCTGGATCGCGGACTGGCTACGATTGCGAAGAACCTCGATCGCGAAGTGGCGAAGAACAAAATTACGGCGGGCGACAAGGTCTCCACGCTGGGGAGGATTACGGGGGTGGTCGAGCGGGCGAAGCTGGGGGATTGCGATCTTTTGATCGAGGCGGCGACGGAGAAGTTTGAGGTCAAGACGGAGATTTTCCGCGACCTCGATCGCATGATGCGGCCCGAGGTGATTCTGGCCACGAACACGTCTTCGATTTCAATCACGAAAATTGCGGCGCTGACCGGGCGCGCCGACAAGATCATTGGCATGCACTTCTTCAATCCCGTGCCGGTGATGAAGCTGGTCGAACTGATTCGCGGCTTGGCGACATCGCAGGCCACGCTTGAGACGGTGCGCGAGTTGGCCGTGAAACTGGAGAAGACGCCGGTGGAGGTGAATGACGCTCCGGGATTTGTGTCGAACCGGGTGCTGATGCCGCTGCTGAATGAGGCGATGTACGCGGTGATGGAGGGCGTGGCGACGGTCGAGGCAGTGGATGAAGTGTTCAAGCTGGGAATGGCGCATCCGATGGGGCCGTTGACGCTGGCGGATTTTATCGGGCTCGACGTGTGTCTGGACGTCATGCGGGTACTGCAGGATGGGCTGGGGGATCCGAAGTACCGGCCTTGTCCGCTGCTGATCAAGATGGTGGACGCGGGCTGGCTGGGACGCAAGAGCGGGCGCGGGTTTTACAAGTACTCGTAAGATGGAGACATGACGACAACCTGGGGTGGAATTCTTCCGGAGGGAAAGACGGGCGGCGACGGCTTTTACTATTTGCTGGCGGCGATCTTGGGAGCGCTGGCGGGGTGGTTGGACATCAAAGTGGGCGACTTGCTGCTGACGGCGATGGCGGTGCTGGCTGCAGACATGTTGCTTGGAATTCTGCGCCCGCGAAGACCGTGGCGCTGGGTGCTGCTGGTCGGAGTATTAGTGCCAGTGGTGGAGTGGCTGGCGTATTTCTTTCTTACGCAGAAGCCGGAGCGGGCACAGGTGTATGAATCGTTTCTGGCGTTCGTCCCAGGAATTGCGGGCGCGTACGGAGGAGCGATGGGGCGCGGCGTAATGGATAATTTGTTTGCGGGGAAGTGAGCACCAGCATTCTGGTAGAGACGCGGCTTGCCGCGTCTCCGCCCGCATGCCCACCGACTGGAAGCGGGAGACGGGGCAAGCTCCGTCTCTACACGACCTGCCAGGCAGTTCCATCAAAGGTACCGGCTCCTGAAAAACTGTTCCCGTTTCCACAGCCGCTAGGGGTAAGCTACGGCTATGGGAGTGTCGGTCTCGGTGCTGGCTAGCGGCAGCCGTGGGAACTGCGCGTTGGTGGCTAGCAGTGCAACGCGCATTCTGGTGGATGCCGGTCTGTCGGGCCGCGAAACCTTCAAGCGGCTGCGCGCGCTGGGTGAGCGCGCCGAGGAAATTTCCGCGATCCTGATTACGCACGAACACTCGGACCATGTTGCGGGCTTGCAGCGGCTGGCGACAAAACTGCGCGTGCCAGTTTTTTTGACCGCGCCGACGCATCATGCCTGGAGCCGGGCGGTGCGCGACCAAGGGGGGGCGATTCCGGAGCTGCCGAAATCGGAACATTTCTCTGCCGGGCGGGGTTTTCGGGTGGGCGATATCGAGGTCATGCCCTTCACGATTCCGCACGATGCTGCCGATCCGGTGGGCTTCACGTTTCGTGCGGAAGGCGTCAAGGTTGGTTTTGCCACAGACCTCGGCTACGTGCCGGCGAGCGTGCGCGACCATCTGCGGGGCTGTAGCGTTCTGGTGATCGAATCGAATCACGATGCGGAGATGCTGCGTTCGGGGTCGTATCCGTGGTCGGTGAAACAGCGGGTGATGAGCCGGGTGGGGCATCTGTCGAATGAGGCGCTCGCGGAATTTTTCTCCAGCGATTATGATGGGGGAGCCGAATACGTAGTTTTGGCGCATTTGTCGGAACAGAATAACCATCCCGAAATCGCGCGGGCAGCGGCAGAACAGGCGCTCGGCGGCCGTCCGGGGCTGTGGCACAACCGTGTGCTGCTGGCCTGTCAGACGGAAGTTCTGGAAGCGATCCGGTTGTAGCCTCCGGTTTAGCCTTTTATGAGCGAATGTGTGGAACCGATCGTAGGGAAAATCCTTGCCGGATGGCGCTACGATATTTCCGGCCTGGCTCCGGAGATGCGCGGGGACTACGAGCTGCATTTCGCCGATTGCGAACACTGCCGGAGCCGGCAGAAACTGCACCGCATCATCGATATTTCTCTGATCGTCTTGGCGTCGGCGTCGGCCGTCGCGTTTTTGCTGGCGTTTGCGCTGATCCGGTATTTTGGGCCGCGCCATGCGGTCTGGCTGGAGGTGGGTGCGCTCGCGGGCTTTGCGCTGTCGGCTCTGATCTGGCTGGTCGTGGCCGTGGCAACTCCAGCACCCATGGCGGTGGTGGATGCGGCCAAGCTGGGAGCGCGACATGTGCATGACCGGCTGCCGGCGGAGATCCGCGAGCGCCTGCCGGAAGAAATACGGGTGAAGCTCACGGGGTCGTAAGGGCGCAGCCGCTGCAGTTCGGGTTCAAAAGCAATGAACTTCGGGCGTAAAATTCTGGGGCTTCTGCTGATCGCAGTGCTGGTATCGGTGGCAGCGTTGATGTCGTCCACAGGTGCTTTGGCAGAATCGGAGCACGCGTCATCGCCGCCCGGCGGCCGATTGTCAGCGCCCCCTCAGAGCCCGGCAGGCTGCCACGCGCACGGTGGCAAGACCCTTCCTGATTCACAGCTCCCCCATTCTCCGCGGCCAGCGCCAATGAGCTACCAATGCTGTCTGACTGGTCATGACGCGGCGGTAGTGCAGGCTTCGCATTTCCTGCAAGTCTGTAGTCGGGGCACCCGCGTCTCGCTTCAAATCGACGCAGGCCCAACGTCGCGCTGCTTGGACGGGTTGGAAGTCTGGGCGGTTCTCTCCGCGAACCTGCCGGGTTCCCCTCCGCTGCGAATCTAGTCTCCTACGCGACCAAGGTCTGGGCCGTCCCTCCGGGACTTGGACCATTTCTTCGACCTTTCCACCGCTAAAGCGCTGGGCTAAGTTCGGCCGCCCCTGTCGGGGCTGTGCCGGTTCCCTCTGACGGATTCTCGCGAATAGGAGTGTGACATGCGGGCGTTAATCTTCGGTTTCTTCATGATCACCGTGGGGGTATCTCTTGGAGGAGCGCAGGACGTCGTCCCAGAAGTTCAGGGGCGAGATCCGCAGACCCAGCCCAAGCAAGTTCCGACAGAACAAAAGATGGATATGCCGGACATGCCGTGGATGAATATGTCGCAGTCCGCGCCGGATTGGACGCCTTCGCCTCATGTCAGTTCAGGCACGGGATGGCAACCGGCGGCGACGGCTGGGCATGCGTGGATGAAATCGATGGGAGCGTGGGAAGTGATGGCGCACGGCGTGATCTTTGCGGATTACAACCAGCAGGGCGGGCCGCGCGGCGCAGGCAAGGCGGAATCGGTGAATTGGCTGATGCTGATGGAGCAGCACAAACTGGGCCGTGGCAGCATTTTGTTTCGCGAGATGTTTTCCGCCGAGTCGCTGACTGCGCCCCATCCTGGATTTCCCGAACTCTTTCAGACGGGCGAAACGTATCACGGTCAGCCGCTGGTCGATCACCAGCATCCGCACAACGTATTCTCCGAACTTGCGATCGATTACACGGCGCCCATCGCCAAGAAGGTTTCCTGGTTGTTGTATGGCGCGGCGGCGGGTGAACCTGCGCTCGGTCCGGTGGCCTTCATGCACCGCGCCTCCGCGTCGGAGTTACCTATGGCGCCGTTGTCTCATCATTTGCAGGATTCCACTCATATCAGCTTCGGAGTGATTACCACGGGGCTGGTAGTGGACCGATTCAAGGTCGAAGGCTCGGTGTTCAATGGCCGCGAGCCGGACGAGAAGCGTTACAGCATCCAATTCGCGCCGCTCGATTCCTGGTCGGCGCGCTTGAGCGCGGCGGTGTCGCGGAGCTGGACGGCACAGTACAGCTACGGGCGGCTGGAGCGTCCCGAGGCGTTGGAACCCGGCAGCCAGCGCCGCCAGACGGCTTCCGTCGAATATGTGCGCCCGTTCGCGCACGGTTCGTGGGCAACGTCGGTGGTCTGGGGGCGTGTGCACAAGGAAGTTGAGAACCGCAATCTGAACAGTTACCTACTGGAAACGACAGCCAACTTCAAGTCGCGCAATTATGCGTTCTCAAGGGTGGAACTCGTGGATAAAGACGAGTTGTTTCCCAACAATCCATTGCTTCCAAGCTTTCGCATTGGAGCCTACACTGTTGGCGGGGCGCGCGACCTCGTCCAAAGCCGGCTCTGGCAATTAGCTTTGGGCGCAGACCTTACGTTCTACTCGACGCCCGCGGCACTCGACTCCGCCTACGGGGAAAATCCGGTGTCGTTTCAGATTTTCCTGAGAGTTCGCCCAGCTTTGAGCTCTCACGCGCATTAGGCATATTTCACCGCCGAGACGCCGAGGGCGCGGAGAAAGGCATAACCGCCTATGGAGCGGCGGGCGGAGTCGTCAGCTTTCTCACGTCGTCCACCAGATCGGCCATTGCTTCATCAAAGCTTTTGCGACGGGCCGTTTCACGGGATGAGGGTTGCACATGTTGGATGAACGGCCATAACACAACGTGAGTCTTCGGATCCGTGATCGACATGCGAAGCTGGGAGTCCGAAATACCACTCCCGAAACGGATTTCGAAAACCAAATCAGCGTCAGCGGGAGCCGGCACCAGTTCATATTTCCCCCAACTCTTCATGAGGGCGTAGAACTCGTTGTAAGTCAGGTTGGGGGCTCCCGGATCTGCATCGCTTTCCATATAGGAGATAAATACTTTCTTGCCCGTGAGGATTGGTGTGGGTATCGGGGCCGGGGCCGGTTCTGGCGCTTTCTTCGCCTCCGCGATTGGGACGGTTAGCAGCGCGATCGCAGAGGTGACAAGGAAGATCCCTACTCGGGTGATTCTCCACATAGCTTCTCCTAAATTTGAACGTGAGTGGAAACCGAAAGCTGATCTCGGCGGTTCGAGGCTCAGTGTAAATGATTCGGCCATCTTGGCGGTGACTTTCGGCACGCCCATCTGGCGGACCGTTGGTTAGCGTCGCCACGGTTGACCAGCGACCGGCTTCGGGATAAAGTTTGAAGAGCCAGGGTTCCGTTTTGCCCCCCGCCCTGGGTTGCATACTCTGGTTTACATGCGCGCCGCCTTTTCCAAAGTCGCGACCATTTTGTGTGCCTTGGCCAGCTTGGCGTGGGCGGCGCCGCCGCAGTTTTCGGGGCAGAAGCGGGTCGGCCTGACCAGCGGCGACCAGTGGGAACCGGCGGTGGCGGCCGACGGTTGGGGACGAATCTACGTTCTTTATCCGCACTACGGGCGCGTACCCGATTGCGAGGACTGCCGCGTGCCCACGATGTTGCTCGTGGGCAGCAACGACAACGGCAAGACCTGGCAGACTCCGCACGTGATGCTCGAAACGGGTGCGGGCCAGTTTGACGCCCAGATTGCCGTGGACCCGGCCGACCGGCGGACCGTGTATGCGGCGTGGCTGCAGAACGGGAAACGCGCGGTCATGCTCGCCAAGTCGGTGGATTCGGGGGCCACGTGGACTTTCACGATGGCGGTCCGCAGCGACGTGGAACTGGATAAGCCGGCGTTGGCGGTGCGCGGCCCGAGCGTTTACGTGGCCTTCAATCATGAAGAAGAAGTGTGGGTGGCGGGCTCGCAGGATGGAGGGCGCAGCTTCACACCGACGCGCGTGAATGCTGAAAGCCGTCCGGGATGGTCGCTGCTGGGAGCGGCCACGGTCGATCCCGCGGGCAGCGTGTACCTGGCCTGGGCTTCTTACTCCAAGGCGGGAGGCGCGCGGGGCGCGGTGAACCTGTATGTGGCGAAGTCGGCCGATGCGGGCAAGGTCTGGAGTGCAACTCTGCTCGACGTTTCCTCGGCGGCGCCCGACTGCAAGGACGAGGAATGTGGCGAGGCCTATCTGGGCGCGCAGATCGCTCTAACGTCGGATGCCGCCGGAACTCTTTACGCGCTCTGGAGCGCCGGCAGCGCGACCCGGGGGCCGCAGCGCATCTATTTCTCGTCGTCGACCAGCGGCGGCGAAAACTGGCTGCCTCGGGTCAACGTTTCCTACGCTGGGCCGGGTGTGGAACATGCTTTCCCGGCGGTCGTGGCCGGGAACACGGGCGACGTGCGCATCGCGTGGATGGATTCGCGCAACTCTTCTCCTAAGTCTCCATATTGGAACACTTACTATCGGAGTTCGAGCAACGGCGGAGCTACCTGGGGAGACGAGATTCGCGTCTCGGGCTACGTGCCGGGCTATCGGTACATCGGTAAGGAAGGTTTCCGTTTTCCATTCGGCGACTATTTTGGGCTCACCATCGACAACCACGGAGATACGCACGTAGTCTGGGGCGAAGGAATGAACTACCAGTCGCCAGGTTCGATCTGGCATTCTAGCGGACGATAGCAGCCCCGGGGAAAATCCCAATCCAGCGATCCATTGTTTTTCATGGTTCCGGCGAGTCTTCTCTCACGGGGCAGGCGATTTCTGGCGTATAAACGCAATGGGAGGTCGTTATGCGGATGAAGACAAGAGCAGCGTGCATGGCAGTAGCGATGGAGCTCATCGGAGTTGTCTTTCTGTTGCTTGTCTCAGTGGGAGCCCAAACCATCACCATCGGGTTTACAGTTTCACACACTGGGAAACTGAAGGTGGATTCGGAGGAACAGCTCAGGGGCTTCGAACTCTGGCGGGACCAGGTGAACGCGGCCGGTGGCATTAAGGCTGGCGAACGGAGGCACCAGATCCGGTTCATCACCTACGATGACGAATCGAACCCCGAGCGGGTGCAACAGTCTTACACCCGTCTGATCCAGACTGACGCCGTGGAGTTCCTCTTCAGCCCGTACTCTTCCGGCTTAACCGCAAGTGCCGCAGCCGTAACTGAGCAACTTGGCAAGATCATGATCACGACCGGCGCGGCGGATGACAATACGTACAAGCAGGGCAACAAGTATCTCTACCAGATGTTTACTCCGGCCACGGAATACCTGAGCAGCACATTGAGCGCCTTCAAAGCCACAGGAGTGAACAACGTGGCATTTGTCTACTCCGACGACTCCTTCTCCACTCTGGTTGCCAAGGACGGTAGACCCCGTGCTGAAATGGCCGGAATCAAAGTGGTGTTAGATCGGGCTTATCCTGCGGGCACCAAGGACTTTGGTCCCGTCATCAATGCTCTTCGATCAAGCGGGGCTACCGCCTTGATCGGGGGCGGGCATTACGAGGATGGAGAGGCCCTGGCCCGGCAATTGCACGATGGCAAGGCAAACCTGAGGTCCATTGTGCTGCTTGTCGCTCCCGACAGCCCGGAGTTTTCCAAGTTAGGAGAGGCGGCCTATGGGGTGATGGTGCCGTCCCAATGGGAACCACAATCGGCTTTCAAGCAACAGATCGGGCCAACGGGCGCGGGTTTTGTCAAGGCCTTTCAGGCGAAGTACAGCGCGATTCCAAGCTATGAATCGGCGGGCGGGTACGCCACCGGGCTGGTGTTGCAGCAGGCGATCGAGCATTGCAAGTCAACTGACACTGCCAAGGTGGCAAGAGCATTGGATGCCACCGATATCACTACGTTTTTCGGCCGCACCCGGTTTGCCACCGCGACGGGCCAGCACGGCCTTCAAGTAATGCACAACATGGTGTTGGCACAGTGGCAGAAGGACAAATCCGGCAAACTGGCGAAACAGGTGGTTTGGCCTGAAGCAGCCAAGACTGCCAATCTGGTGTTAATGTCCGGGCCGACGCATCGTACTGTCGAGTAGGCGTAGCAGGCAGTCACAATCCTATTCGGCGTGGGGTGTCTGCCTAGCCGCAACTTGCGACAAAGCAGCGCTGAAGCTGAGCGGAGCCTCAGTCGGTCAGCAGGCCGCCGGTGAGCTCTCTGAGGCGCTCGATGCGATGTTCGCGGCAGTAAGTGGTTAGTTCCTCGACCAGCTTTTCGGTGGCCACCGGATCGAAGTAACTCGCGGTTCCCACTTGCACGGCGCTGGCTCCTGCCAGCATGAATTCCACTACGTCCGCGGGCGTGGTGATTCCTCCCATGCCGATCACTGGAATTTTCACGGCGTGCGCGGCGTCGTAAACCATGCGCAGCGCGATCGGCTTGATGGCCGGACCGGAGAGGCCGGCGGTTACATTGGCAATTCTGGGGCGGCGTGTTTCCGGATCGATTGCCATGGCCAGAAACGTGTTCACCAGGGAGACAGCGTCGGCGCCCGCTTCCTGGGCGACGTACGCCATCTGCGCGATCGAGGTGACGTTGGGCGAGAGTTTGACGATGATGGGCCGGACGGCCACGCGCTTTGCCGTCCGCACCACTTCGTCGAGCAAAAGCGGATCGCTGCCGAACTGAATGCCGCCTTGCGCCGTGTTCGGACATGACACGTTGATTTCGTACGCTGCAATCCCCTGTCCCTGATTGAGGATCTCAATCGTCTGCTCGTAATCGGTGCGGGTGTAGCCGAAGACATTGGCGAACACGACGACATTTTTCTTCTCGCGCAACGCCGGAAGTTTTTCGGCGAGGAACGCGGGTGCGCCGATGTTTTGCAGGCCGATGGCATTCAGCATTCCGGCAGCAGTCTCATACAGGCGCGGCGGGGGATTTCCGGTCATCGGTTCCTTGGAAAGGCCTTTGACGACTAATCCGCCGAGCCGGTCGAGATGCACGATGTCTTCGAATTCGATGCCGTAGCCGAAGGTGCCGGAAGCGGCGATGATTGGATTCTTCAAGTCGATGCCGGCGAAGCTTACGCTCAAATCCGGATTGCCGACAGGCGTCATTGCACTCCTCCGGCGGGCGCTGGGGAAGGTTGTAAGGGCGACGGCGCGGTGAGCGGTGTCGCGAGCGGTGCATTCGCATGATGCGGCGGGGCCAGCGCCTCGGTCAGCACTCTTCCCGTGGCTTGTGCGGGTGCGTTGATTCCCAGTAGTGAGGCCAGGGTTACCGCGAGATCAACCGGCTCGGCGTGCGTCCGGTAGATTCCGGGCTGGAAGGCGAGGCCATAGAAAGCGAGCGGCACATGGGTATCGTAGGAGAAAGGCGTGGCGTGGTCGGTGCCCTTGGTATATCCGACGTTAAATGGAAGGGGGATGCCCATCACATACCATCCGCCTTCGGGCGAGTAGCTGTGGGCGTAACGGCGCCCGATTTCCGTGGCAGGAGTTTCTCCACGCGCCAGCTGCGATTTCGTGAAGTATCCGGCCAATCCCACTTGCTTCATGGCTTCGCCCACGTCGGCTTCGGCATCGGCTTCTTTTTGGGCGGCAGTGTGCCCGGAGAGGACTCCGGCGAACGCGCCTTCGTTCAGCCAGGCGAGCGGGTAGTCGAGATCGAGCACGTAGTCGGCACTTTGCCGGTATTTTTTTGAGAGCAGGGAATTAATCTGTTCGCGCAAGGCTTTCCCATCGAGATTGGCGGCGGGCAGGCGAAGAGTTCTTGCGAATTCAGGCAGAGGTGCGATGCCGTGATCGGCGGAAAGCGCCATCCACAAGTTGGCCAGTCCAATCTGATGACCGAGGAAGTTGAAGAACTCCGCCAAACTGCGGTCGAGTTGGAGCGCCATGCTGCGCATTTGCGGCGAGTCGGGACCAACCTTGTGTCCGAGAATGTCGTTGGCCGAAAGGCTGATCACGAGCAGGTCGGTCGCCGGGCCTGCACCCAGCTTCTCGTACAAAACGAGTTCTTTGGCAAATTCCAGCTGGTAATCGTTGGCGAAGGGAGTGGAGCCGACGACTTCGTAGAAGCCGGCGGGCGCGCCGTCTTTACCGTTCCGCGGCGCGGTCGAGCCGAGCACGGTTCCGTCGCTGCCTTTCCATTCTCGGTTCCAGTATTTCTCCGCGCGATGGCTGCGGTTGAAATTGCGCACCCACTCGGGAAGATCCGGACGGTAGTAGGTCGAGGTGATCCAGTCGCCGCTTTTGGGATCGATCCAGTAGGCGGCATCTCCGGAGAATCCCGCAGGCAGGACGGCTGCACGATCTTTCAGCGAAACGGCGAATACGCGTGATTTGCCGGACGTGGCCAGCTTCAATTCGTCGCCGAGCGTATCGCTCATGAGGTTGTGGGGCGATGCGCCCGGCCCAGTCTTGGTGCCGCCAACCAGTTTCGTGTTGTCGTCCTCGACCGAGGTTACGCGCTTCTTTTTCTGCGGATCCCACCATTCGTTGGCGACAATTCCGTGTCCGCTGGTGTAGCTTCCGGTGAAGAGAGTGGCGTGTCCGGGAGCGGTGCGGGTGTTGGCGTAGTCGTAGCTGCATTCGCTGAAATAGGCGCCGCGATCGAGAAACACGCGGAAACCGCCGTCGCCAAACTGATCGCGATAGCGCTCCAGGTAGTCGCCGCGGAACTGGTCAATCACGATCACGACAACGAGCTTGGGACGGGCGTTGTAGGCTGACGCCAACGCAGCGGGGAACGAGCAGAACAAGGTCAGCGCTACGAGCAGGAAACGGGAGATTCTCATCGCGAGCTAGTTTACCGTAGAAAAGACTTTAACCGCAGAGGACGCAGAGACCGCTGAGCTTTTCTGCCATTTGTTCTCTGCGATCTCAGCGAACTCTGCGGTTCAAGACTTTTCCGCCGGCGTGCACGAAATCGCGGTTTTCAGCTAAAGTTAATGCACAATGCTCGATCTGAATTTTGTTCGTGACAACCTGGCGCTGGTGGAAGAAAAGCTGCGGCAGCGCGGAATGAATCCGGCGGAAGTTTTGAAGGATTTTCGCACCATTGATGGCGAGCGCAGGCAGGCCATCACCGCGGCGGAAAGTCTGCAGGCGCGCCGCAACCGCGCTTCCGAGGAGATTGCCAAGCTCAAGAAGAGCGGGCAGGACGCCGCGGCACAGATTCGGGAAACCAAAGAACTGCGCGAGCAGATTGCGGGTTCCGAAAGAAAGGCAGCCGAACAGGAAACGCGTCTGCGCGAGATTCTGACTTCGATCCCAAACCTTCCCCATGACACCGTGCCGGTTGGGAAGAGCGCCGAAGACAACGTCGAAGCGCGCCGCTGGGGTGCGCCGCCGCATTTCGATTTCAAGCCCAGGCCGCACTGGGAACTGGGCGAACAACTGGGAGTGCTCGACCTGGAGCGCGCCGCCAAGTTGTCCGGCGCTCGTTTCGCCGTGTACTGGGCGCTGGGTGCGCGATTGGAACGGGCTCTCGCCAACTTCATGCTCGACCTGCACACGCGCGAGCACGGATACACCGAAGTCCTTCCACCGTACCTGGTGAACTCCGAGTCGATGTATGGCACGGGCCAGCTTCCGAAGTTTGCGCAGGACCTGTTCAACGTTCCAACCGGTGAGTTGGAGAAAAATCCGCGCCGCATCCCAATCGTCGGCGAAACGGTTTACGTTGGAGAAGGCAACCGTTGGCGAGTTAAGTCAGTCGACATAAAGAATCGCACCGTCGTTCTCAGCCTCCTACCTGAAGAAGTGAGCCACGTTCAGGAAACCCAATCGTGGGACAGCCTGTGGTACCGACGTGATCTCTGGCTGATTCCGACGGCGGAAGTGCCGGTGACGAATCTCTATCGCGACGAAGTGCTGGACGCGGCGCGCTTGCCAGTCTGCCTGACCGCGTACACACCGTGCTTTCGCAGCGAGGCCGGATCGTACGGCAAGGATGTGCGCGGAATTATCCGTCAGCACCAGTTTCAAAAGGTGGAACTGGTGAAGTTCTCGCGTCCGGAGAGTTCGTACGATGAACTGGAGAAGCTGACCAACAACGCCGAGACCGTCTTGCAGAAACTCGGCCTGCACTATCGCGTGGTCACCTTGTGCACCGCCGATATGGGATTCTCATCGGCCAAGACATACGATATTGAAGTATGGCTGCCGGGACAGAACTTGTTCCGCGAGATTTCTTCATGCTCGAACTTCGAAAGTTTCCAGGCACGGCGGGCGAATATTCGCTTCCGGCCAGAGGGCAAGAGCAAGACGGAATTTGTGCACACGTTGAATGGCAGCGCTTTGGCCGTAGGACGTACCTGGGTTGCCATCGTGGAGAACTATCAGCAAGCGGACGGCAGCGTGCTGATTCCGGAGGCACTGCAGCCATACATGGGCACCGACCGCATTACGGCAAAGAAAGGTTGAAGCGAGGCAAGAATGTCAGTTCTCGCTCCCCGGCCCCTAAAGGAGCATTTGATTTCGAGAATTTTAGGTACCGCTAAAAGCGGTGGTCTCATACGAACCCGAATCATAAAACCGACGTCGATTTGATATCTCATGAATTCCCAAATACACTGGCAACGACCCGAAACCACGTCAACGGCGCTTGAAAACGCCGTCTCTCCCATGGGCGCGATCTGGCGCACAATCCGCGGATACATTCTGTGGTCGTATGAGCGGGGCAGCCTGCACTACGACATCATGGTCACGCTGATTCTTCTCTTCGTCTTTGTTTCGCCGCACTTCATCAACTTCAAGGACAAAGCGGTCGAGCGCATCCCGCATCTTACCGGCGTGGTTGTGGTTCCCGGCGTGAAGGGCGAGCTGATCTATCAGATCCAGGCCTCGGCGGTGAATGCCGCCGCCGGTGGCGACGTGCGCCGGCAGTTGGAGCAGATCATTGAACCGATCTCCGGAGCCGTCAGCATTACCAATATCGAAACGGTCAAAGACGCCTCCGGACATCTGCAGAGTTACAAAGTCTGGGTGAAGAAAGAGTAGAAGAGCAAGGTTTCAAAGTTTCAAGGTTTCAAGGTTTCAAAGTTTCAAGGTTCATCAATGAGAGTTGTGCTCAAGATACTGGCGATTGCTGGCCTGTTGATGGCGGCCGCGTGGGCGCAGAGCGAATCTTCGGGGCTGGAGCGCGTTCTCAAACAGATGGATGACGCCGCTCGAAATTTCAAGACCGTCGAAGCCAGTGTTGTCTGGGATCAATACCAGAAGGTCGTCAACGAAACCGAGACGGAGAAAGGCAAGATTTATTTCCGGCGCGAAGGCGGCGAAATTCAGATGGCTGCCGACTTCTTCGAACCAGACCGGAAGTATGTTGTCTACAGCGGTGGCAAAGTTCAGGTGTACCAGCCCAAAATCGATCAGGTCAACGTATACAATCCCGGCAAGAATCGCAGCGATGTGGACAGCTTCCTGGTACTGGGCTTCGGCGGCGGCGGACACGATTTGCTCAAGTCTTACGAAGTGAAGTTTCTGGGGCCGGAGACCGTCGACGGCGTCGCAACCGAGAAACTGGAGTTGATTCCGAAGTCCGACCGTTTTCGGAACAATATCGCGCGCATCCTGCTTTGGATCGACCCGGCGCGCGGGATTTCGGTGCAGCAGCAATTATTTGAGCCCGACTCAAAAGGCGGATCGGACGGCGATTACCGCCTGGCAAAGTATTCCGAGATCAAGATCAAGCAGAAGCTTCCGGAGGACGTGTTTAAGCTGAAGACCACCAAGAAAACCAAGTTCGTCTCGCCCCAAGGGTAGGTGGGGGATGCCGATTTTCTTCCCGTAGAACGGGGGTTGCCCCGTCTTTGGTCGCAGCGGAGACGCGGCAAGCCGCGTCTCTACAGGAATTCGGATCAAGAAACCAGCCGCCCGGCTGAGGCTAAAATCCGCACCAACAGAAACAAGCTGAAAAAGACGGGCCGGGGCGATATACTGCACAAAACCCGCCGAAGGTGGAGATTGCATGGCCAAAGTGTTTACCATCACCGTTCCTCCGGACTTGTCTCGCAAGAGGCGTGAGCGCAGGGCCGACCCCCGCTACGTGGACGGCCAGAAGATGCTGGTGGAAGCGATGAAATACTTGGCGCAGGCCGATCCCGTGTCCAATCGTGGGGCCATCGAACTGCTCTCCGAACACGTCCGCACGCGTTTCCGCATGACCGACTCGCCGCTCGGCTAGCTGGAACTCTGAGCAAGAGGGCGAGCACTTCTCGTTTCCCGGGCGTCCGGGAAGGTCGTCCTTCCCGGCGCTGAATGGTCTCGACGGCCGACATCAGAAGGAAAAGCGCGCGGCAAGCTGGATAATCCGCGGATCGTAGGTTGAGGTAATTTGGCCGAATTGTCCACTATTCGGGTTGGTGCCGCCGGCGCCGCCGCTAAAGGTTCCATTGCCATAGTTGATAATGCCGGGATTTGTGAAATTCGCGTGGTTGAAGATGTTGAAAAACTCCGCGCGAAATTCGAGTTTCACACGCTCGGTAATGGCGGTGGTTTTCGAAAACGCCATGTCAAAATTGATGTAACCCGGCCCGCGGAAGTAATTGCGTGGCAAAGTCCCATAGGTTGCGAGCACGGGATTCGCCTGCACTTGGGAATCCGCCGGAAACATTCCCGGCCCCGGTACGCACGTCGGATCGCCGCATTGGGCATTGCTGAGGCTATTCGGATTGAAGTAGTACTGGCCGGTAATGCCGTTAATGCTCTGGGTAGTACGCGGATTGAGGGTATTAAGCGGCCCGACAACGTTGGCGTGGATGTTGGTGGGGTCACCCGCGCCGGACGGACCTTCCGCGTTATACGTATAGCGCTCCCCAAGGTTCGCGAACACATCGAAGGGCAAGCCGGTGCGCCAGGTCACGATTGGGAAAAGGCTCCAGCCGTGCGTCAGGCGCTTGGGCCCGGACAGGTGGTCGAAGGGCAAGTCCCAGCCGCCGCTGAAGGTGATGCGTTGGCGAACGTCCTGATCGCTCGAGGCCCGGAACAGGTTGGGTTGATAAGACGGCACGGTGCTGTTTCTCTGCTGGAATCCCGAGGCATTGTCGATGCTATGCGCCCAGGTATAGGCGAGCGTAAAGTAGGTGCGCCCCAGGTAACGCGAGTCGACCATCTGCCGGTTCAGACTTGCTTGCAGGCTGTTGTAGTTGGCATTGCTGATATTTTTGAATTCCGGCGCGTTACCAAAGCTGCAGGTCCCATAATTGTTGGACGAGCTGAATCCCGACGCATCCGCACACGAACTGTCCCCTGCTCCGAGATTAAGAACACGGTCCGTGGTGCCCAGCGCGAATGGGTTGACGTCAATCAACGAGGTCAATCCATGCGAGATGTTGCCCACATAGCTTAGTTCCAGCGCGGTATTCGGAGCCACCTCCTGCTGCACGCTCAGGTTGTACTGATACGTGATCGGCGTTTTCAAATGCGGGTCCACGAAGTACACGCTCCCGCCGCTATTGATGGGCAGGAATCCCGCCGCGCTAAAATCGAGATTCGAAGGTGGCGGGCGCGACGGAAACGGATCAGGGACGTTGGCGGAATTGGGGCCAAACGGGTCTGAGAAATAGGGCGAGGCGCCACCCCCGATAAATGTTGGAAAGGTCAACCCTACACTGGAGAAGAAAGGCGGCTGGCCGTTGAACTGCAAATTGTCTTCGGCTTTGAGGATGTCGTAAAACATTCCGAATCCGCCGCGGATGCTGGTTTTGCCATTGCCGCGCGGGTCCCACGCGAAGCCCGCGCGCGGCGCCCAGTTGGTCCGAGTGGGGAAATTCGCTCCGTGGGAGCACCGGCTTCCCCCCTATCCGGACCGTCAGACCGGCTGGGTCAAACAGCGTAAACGGGCGGATCCCGCTCCGTCCGGCATAAGGCGCTTCCGCGAACCGCTCCTTGCCAATACCGATGGGGCTGACTATGCCCACTCCTGTGACCACGACCTCCGTTGTGGGCATACGGTATCCTCAGAGAAACCGCCAAACTCAGCTAGAAGACAGGAGACAGGAGACAGAAGTAGGAGACAGAATATACCGAAGACCCGCGACGGAATCCAGGAGACTTTCCTTCTGTCTCCTGTCTTCTTTCTCCTGACTCCTGTCTTCTGTCTTTCTCACCGGCCGCGATGCCGCCGGCTCCGCTGGTGGAGGTAGTCGCTGAGCACCTGCCCGATGTCGCGGCTGGTGTCGACCAGGACCCGCTCGATGCGGTTGCGGTAGCAGATCGCCTCCAGCTCGTCGCCGAATCGGCCCACGGCGGCCAGGTACTCCCGACGCAGCTCGCTGGGCCGGGTGAGCAGCTCCTCGGGCAGCTCCAGGCCGACGAACTTGACCATGCCGCCCAGGTCGAACACCAGCTCGTC
>CAWABC010000004.1:0-10857 GCA_963780105.1 uncultured Acidobacteriaceae bacterium | reverse complement strand
TAGAAACGGCAGTTGCCTAATTCTATGTTCATTGGATACAACATGGCAAGAAGAAGTGGCCTGTCGAGAAAAGATTTCCTGCCCGGAGCGCCTCTTCTAAAACCCTTAAGAATCCGTGTCTTGCGGTCGAGCCGCTGTCAGGCAAGGGCCGCTTCGCAAGCCTGATACCCGGAACTGGGCACGTTATAATGAATTGCGCCGTGGGTCTCCCCTCCGTAACCCGGCCGGAGTGACTTGGGGGAGAGGCTTGCTTCGCGGAACTTGGGAACTTTCTCCGTCGTCTGAACGTAGCTGCTCATGCGCAATCACGGTGCGTTTTCGCGGTTCTATGGCCAGAACCCGGGGGTAAGTTGGAAAGTTCAACCAGCAACGAGGGAAGCCGGGAATTTAGAGCCGTCTGCGGACGTGGCGGCGGGCTCGGCAGGACGGTCGCAAAGACTCAGTCATGAAGACCTGGAAGAAAGTGTTGATCGGAGTGAGCGCGGCGCTGGTGCTCGGCATCCTCGTCGCTATATCCGTTTACGAGAGCCAGAAAGACCTGGTGACGGTACAAACCGGAAGAGCGCAAAGGCAGAACCTGGCCTCGGTGGTTAGTGCATCGGGTGAAATCAAGCCCAAGACCTACGTAAACATCGGAGCCAACGCCTTCGGCAAGATCATCAAGTTGCACGTCAAGGAAGGCGATCGCGTCAGGAAGGGGCAGTTACTGGCACAGCTCGAGAACGTGCAGTCGTCGGCCGATGTCAATGCCACGCGCGCGTCGGTGCAGGCGGCTCAAACCGATGCCGTGGCCGCCGATGCCGCCCTGAACACGTCGCTCGCCGACCTGAATCGCGCCAAGTCCGACGCCGTCCACGCCAAACTGGATTGGGACCGTGCCGAGGGTCTGTACGGCGCCGCCCTCATCGCCAAGCAGGATTACGACGTCAAAAAAGCTGCGTGGGAGTCCGCCGATGCTGGACTAGCCCAAGCCGAGGCTCGCGTCGCCCAAGCCAAGGCGCAGAAAGATTCGGCGGACAAGCACATCACCCAGAATCAGGCCAATCTGACCCGGTTTACCGACGTGCTGCAAAAAACCACTTACGAAGCACCCTTTGACGGCGTGATCACGAATCTTCCCGTGCGCGAAGGCGAGACCGTAGTCATCGGAATTCAGAATTCCCCTGGCAGCACGCTGATGACGCTTGCCGACATGTCGGTGATCACCTCCGAAGTCAAGGTGGACGAAACCGACATCGTCAACGTGCATCTCGGCCAGCCCGCGGACGTGACCATCGACGCCATTCCGCACAAGGCCTTCCACGGCGTCGTCAGCGAAATTGGCGACAACGCCATCGTGCGCTCGACCGGCGTCGCAACCTCGCAGGCCACCTCGACCAGCGAGGAAGCCAAAGACTTCAAAGTCGTCGTGACGCTCACGGATCCGCCGGCCGACCTGCGTCCAGGCCTCTCCTCGACCGCGAAGATCACGACCGCGACCCGCCGCAGCGTGCTCAGCATTCCAATTCAGGCGCTCACCGTCCGCACCCAGGCAGATCTCCTGCCCAAGGATGCAGGCAAGGGCAATCATAATGTGCAGGCCGCCAGCGCTCCGGTCGACGCTTCGAAGCAGAAGGAAGAAATACAGGGCGTGTTCGTGATCCGCAAGAAGAAAGCAGAATTCGTTCCGGTGGATACCGGCATCAGCGGCACCACGGACATCGAGGTTACCAAAGGCTTGCAAGAAGGTGACGAAGTGATCACCGGCAGCTATAAGGTTTTGCGTACCCTGAAGCCGGGAACGAGTGTGAAAATAGATAACTCGGCCCCGAAAAAAGAAGAAGAAAGCAGCTAGTGCAGCAACGGGCGTCTCGCCCGTCCAGCGGTGTGGCGGCCGGGCGGGGACGCCTGGCGCTCCACTAACTTCTAATGAGCTAGAACGTCTAACATAGACCGGCCATAGGAGCGTGCGTGCTCGAGCCCGATTCGGAGAAGGAGAACAAGATGGCGACCGCCGAGATTTTGCCATTCGATAAGCTTGCAAGTGGCACTGCGCCCAACTCCTACATGATCTCAACCGAGGATCTGTGGAAGACCTACGATATGGGTTCGGAACAGGTGCATGCGCTGCGCGGCATCAACCTGCGCATCCAGCGCAACGAATACGTCGCCATCATGGGCCCGTCCGGCTCCGGCAAGTCCACACTGATGAACTTGATCGGCTGCCTCGACTCGCCTTCCAAAGGCCAATACTGGCTCAATCAACAACTGGTCAGCGAACTCGACGACGACGAACTGGCGCGCATCCGCAATAAAGAAATCGGCTTCGTTTTCCAGACTTTCAATCTGTTGGCCCGCGCCACTTCCCTGCACAACGTGGAGCTGCCGCTGATCTATGCCGGAATTCCCTCCGAAGAGCGCGCCGAGCGCGCCAAGGCCGCGCTGACTTCGGTCGGCATGGAATCCCGCATGAGCCACAAGCCCAACGAACTCTCCGGCGGACAGCGCCAGCGCGTGGCCATCGCCCGCGCTCTGGTCAATAAGCCGGCCATCATCCTCGCCGACGAACCGACCGGCAACCTCGATTCGCAAACCGGCAACGAGATCATGGCGTTGTTCGATCGCTTGCACGCCGAAGGCAATACCATCGTGCTTGTCACGCACGAACACGACATTGCCGAATACGCCCACCGCATTGTCCACATCAGGGACGGCGTGGTTGCCAAGGACGAACAGAAGCGGTAGAGAACTCACGTAGCGACAGCCGCCCTCGGCTGTCCAGGCCATCCTGGCAAAGAGAATCGCGACCCGGGGCGCAAGAGCGTATTCTTGTTTCACCTGAGTATCCAGGCTGGAGGGAGGTCATGCGTACCGCTCTCGCTCTAATTCTTTTGACCCTTCTTACGACCGCCGCCATTGCTCAGGATCCCGCCTTAGTCTCTGCCGCTGAAGCTGCCTGTGGCCCCAAGGGCGTGAACTTCAACGCAAAAAGAGACAAATCCCAGCACACCGTCGGCCGGCCCGAAGCGGGCAAGGCGCTGGTTTATGTGGTTCAGGATATCGGAACCGTGCATTGCCTTGGAGGCTGCGTCACCACGAGGGTCGCTCTCGACGGCGCGTGGGTCGGCGCGAATCATCACAATTCCTATTTCTCTTTCGCGGTAGATCCCGGCGAGCGCCACCTCTGCGCCAACTGGCAATCGGACTTCGCATTCCTTTCCCGGTTAGTTGGTCTGGTCCACTTCACTGCCGAGGCCGGCAAAGTCTATTACTTTCGAACCAGGGCGTTTGGCGGTAGAGACCAGGTTCTATTCGATCTCGACCCAATCGATAGCGACCTGGGGAAATTCTTCGTCGCCTCGTACCCGTTGAGCGTCTCGCATCCGAAAAAGTAAAGGGAAGCGCTTCACGCGCCCCGGCAAATGCGGTTCGAGTAGGCTGTGAGAAACACGCTGGCGGCTGCGCCGCAGGGCGTTGCAAGTGTGCGAGAGCATGGTGCCTGCCGAGGAATTATTCCTGCTGCGTTCTCACGCCGCTCGCCTTCTGGACGGTTGCGTCCGGAAGGATTCCGGTGGCTCCCGCCACGAAGAAATTGTGGTCGTAAAGATTGCGGTACATGCGTCCGGCAATCTCCGCCGCTTTGGGTCCGAAGGTGGGACGCCCGCCTTGCAGGAAAACAACTACCACAATACGTCCAATGTCGGTGTTGGCGTAGGAGGCGAACCATCCGAAGCGCGTGCCGGCGCGCGAGCAGGTTCCGGTCTTGCCTAAGATCGATTCCTCGTTAAAGTTCAAACCGACTCGGCGGGCGGTGCCGTATTCGACCGCTCCCGCCATGCCGTCGGAGAGTTCGGGAATCACGGGCTCGATATCGAGATGGCGCTTGACGCGAGGCTGGAAGCCGGCGACGTCATCGGGGCTGTTGGGATGTTGCAGGTAGTAGAGCGTGCCGCCGTTCGAGATTGCCGTCACCAGCGCGCCCAGTTGCAGCGGAGTCATCGAGATGCCCTCGCCAAACGAGCACATCTTGCCCACGCCGCCGAGCTTGGCGGGGATTTCTGTTTCTGGATAAGTGCCCAACTGTTCGCCCGGGATGTGATAGCCAGCAAGTTCGCCGAGCCCGAACTGGTGCGCATAGTACTGCACCTTCTCGAACCCGAGCTTGCGTCCGACGGCTTCGAAGTAGGCGTTGTTCGAGTGCGCCAGGGCTTGCGTGAGATTCATGCGGTAACGGCTTCCGAGCTTGACTTCAGTTCCCTCGTCGATCACGCCTTCGCTCAGTGCAGCCAGAGCCACGGAAAGCTTGATGGTCGAGCACGGCTGCGCGCCGCTTGAAAGCGCCAGCTTCTGATTGACCATGGCGAGAACGCGTCCGCTGGTCGGTTCGATCGCTACCACGGTCCCATTCATGTTGCCCAACGCGTCGATTGCGGCCTGACGAACCACGGGATCTTCGCCGGCGGTCACGTCACCTTCGGTGATATCGGAGGCGAACGAACTGGTGGAGAAACGCTCGTAATAACGATGGCGGCGATGGGTGCCGGCAGAACGCGCGGCGTAGGAAGAGTGCGGGGTGCGACTCCGCGCCAGGGTTCGCATGCGCTTCTTCGCATGTTGATTTTCGGTGACCGCGCGAGCCTTCCGGTGTGGCGTGATCGCGCGCGGGCTAACGCTGGCCGCGATGCTACTCGCTTCCAGCAACATTGCTAATCCAACGAAAAATGCGAGACGAAGAAACCAGGCCCTAACTTTCACTTCACCATCCCCGGTCGTACTCGGCCAATCTAGCGCTTAGTTCATCTGTCGGCCTAGTTCAATAGATGCAAGAGTCTCGCCAAACCACCCCACCCGCTGGCGCATTTCCCGCAACTGTCCGATAGTAGGCGATTTACGCGGTACGGCGCAATGGCAAAGTATCAAGCTGGTACTCGCTGAATATCCGTTGTAACTATATGACACAATTGCATTTAGATAGATTTTCGTGGAAGTACCGGCACCTTGGTAACCAGATCGACTTGTTACCTTGAAAGGTACTCACACCTTGCAGCAGTTTGCACATCCGCGCCGGAGCCGGGCAAAGAGGTCGGGGGACCTCAATCCGCCAGGCTGACACATTGTGGCTGCGAAGCACCCTGGCAGCGGCGTTTTCCGATACTTTCGGACGGCGTATCCTGATAGACGCTTGCGGAGGTCTGCACCTTGCGAACAGCGCTCATGCTATTTCTTGTGAACTTCTCTTTCGCCGGAACCCTAGCCGTCCCTGTCTTCGCCCAAGCGACCGGGCAAACCCTCGAAGCCCGGCGAGCCGAGCTCAATCGTCTGCTCGCCGATGAGTGGGAATACACGCTGCGCACCCAGCCTGAACTAGCCACCCAGGTTGGGGACAACCGCTACAACGATCGGCTGAGCGATTTTTCGGACAAGGCGATTGCCGACGATCTCGAACACACCCGTCAGGCGCTGGCGCGTTTTGAAGCCATCGACGTCACCGGATTTCCGGAACAGGAAAAACTCAACCACGCACTGATGATGCGCAGCTTGCGCGAGGCGCTCGACGCCGCGCAATTCAAGGACTGGGAGATGCCCGCGACGCAGTTTGGCGGCATTCACCTCGGATACGCTTCGCTCGCTTTCGATTCCCCCTTCCGCAACGTGAAAGATTACGAAGACTACCTGTCCCGCCTGCGCCAGATTCCACGCGTGCTCGACCAGGCCATGGGACACATGCGCGACGGACTGCGTGACCACCGCATTCCCCCGAAGTATTTGCTCGAAAAAGTTTCCAGTCAGGCGCAGCAGATTGCCGACGATTCGCTCGACAAAAGTCCATTTACCGAGCCGCTGCGCAAATTTCCGGATTCCATTTCCGAAAAAGACCGGAAGCAGCTGCGCGAAACGATCGAAAGCGCGGTAAAGAATGCGGTCGCGCCCGCGTATGCGAAATTCGCCAAATTCGTGCGCGAGGATTATGCGCCTCACGGCCGCCTCGATCCGGGCGTGTGGGCCTTGCCCGACGGAGAAGCCCGCTATCGCTTCGCGGTGCGCCACCAGACCACCACCGATTTCACCGCCGATCAAATTCACCAACTCGGTATGAAGAGCGTGGCGGAAATTGAAACCCAGATGCTCGCCATCGCCCGGGCACAGGGATTCAGCGATCTGAGATCATTCAACGATCACATCCAGCAGGATGCAAAACTACACGCCAAGTCAGGTCAGCAATTGTTCGATCTCTACACACACTACCGCGACCAGATGTATGGGAAGCTTCCCGAGCTATTCGGACGGCTGCCGAAGAACAAACTCGACGTGGTGCCGATGGAGTCGTTCCGCAGCGCGTCTGCTCCACCCGCTGATTACTCGATTGGCGCCGGAGATGGCTCGCGACCCGGGCGCATCAACGTCAACGAGTACGCGCCCGAGAAGCGATTGCTGCTGAACGTGGAAGCGATCGCCTACCATGAAGGCGTCCCGGGACATCACTTGCAATTCTCCATCGCTCAGGAACTCACGGGGCTGCCGCCGTTCCGCAAGTACAACCTCGATCTGAATGCGTATACCGAAGGCTGGGCGTTCTACTCCGAGCGCCTGGGAAAAGAGGTGGGCTTTTACCAGGACCCGTACAGCGACTATGGCCGATTGCAGAACGAGATGTGGCGTGCCGTGCGCTGGGTGGTGGATACCGGTGTGCACTCCCAGCACTGGACGCGCCAGCAGATGATCGACTACTTCCACGAACACACCGCCATGGACGACGAGAACATCAATACTGAAGTAGATCGTTACATTGCGTGGCCAGCGCAGGCGCTTTCCTACAAGATGGGACAGATGAAGATACTGGAACTACGAGCGCGGGCACAGAAGGACCTGGGAGCGAAATTCGACCTGCGCGCCTTTCACGACGCGGTGCTCGACCAGGGCCCGCTGCCGCTGGATCTGTTGGAAGCGAAGATCAACGCCTGGATCGCCGCCCAAAAGTAGAGACGGGGCTGGCCCCGTCTCACTCCGCAGCAGGAGACGCGGCAAGCCGCGTCTCTACGAGAACGAATCTCTGGAATCGTCCCCTACATCACTTCGCTGCGTTTCCTCAGGAATGCGGGTACGTCGAGATCGTCCACTTGGTAGCTAGGAGGGGCCGACCGCATCGCATCGAGCGGAATCACCTCGGCGTGCGGCGCGCCGGCCGTCGCCAGTTCCTGAAAGGCTACCGGAGCGGGATCGGGCTCGAAGGACGGTTCCGGTACAAAAACAGGCTCCGGTTCGGCCACCAGCTCGGGCTCGCGGAAGGGATCGCGCTGGCGCGAAACTTCTCGCGAAACGATCACCGGGTCGTAAGTTTCGCGGTGGCGCGTACGACGCATCCCGGCCTCTTTGAAGCCGGTCGCGATCACGGTGATCTTGACCGCATCCTTCATCTTCTCGTCCAGTACCGCGCCGAAGATGATGTTGGCATCCTCGTGTGCCGCGCCCTGAATAATCGTGCAAGCTTGCTGCACTTCGGCCAGCTTCAGCGAATTCGAGCCTGTGATGTTGATGAGAATGCCGCGCGCTCCATCGATCGCGCCCGCCTCCAGCAGCGGCGAGGCGATGGCACGTTGAGCGGCTTCCACTGTCCGATGCTCGCCGGCAGCCGTGGCCGTGCCCATCACCGCATAGCCCATTCCCGCCATGATCGCCTTCACGTCGGCAAAGTCGCGGTTGATGATGCCCGGAATGGTGATGATGTCCGAAATCCCCTGCACCCCTTGACGAAGAATATCGTCGGCGATGCGGAAGGATTCGAAGAATCCCGCGTTCTCGGCGACGGCCAGCAGTTTTTCGTTGGGGATCACGATAGTGGTATCGACCGATTCCATGAGTTCGGAAATCCCGCGCTCCGCCTGCTGCATCCGTCGTTTGCCTTCAAAAGCAAAAGGCTTAGTCACGACGGCGACGGTGAGCGCGCCCATTTCGCTGGCCAGCGAGGCGATAATCGGCGCCGCACCCGTGCCGGTGCCGCCGCCGAGTCCGGCGGTGACGAAGACCATGTCCGCGCCTTCGAGGACTTCGATGATCTTGTCCGAATCTTCGAGCGCGGCTTTGCGGCCGATCTCGGGATTGGCGCCGGCGCCCAGCCCGTTGGTCAGCTTCACTCCGAGCTGAATCTTGGTAGCGGCGCGCGACATCCGCAGCGCCTGCAAGTCGGTGTTGGCGACGATGAATTCGATGTGTTCCATGCCCGCATCAATCATGCGGTTGACCGCGTTGTTGCCGCCGCCGCCGACACCGATGACCTTGATGCGAGCGTCGTTGCGCGCTTCTTCGTTGAAACAGATGCGGAGTCCGTTGTCTTCAGTCATACGTCACCTCGTAAATCAGTTCTCAGTTGCCAGTAAGAACCCAACCCTTCGATCTTGCAGTTCGCAACGAAAAGCAGGTCCTTCGCTTCGCTCAGGATGACAACCTATTTATGTTCATCCCAATTCTGCTGCCGATGCTTACGCACCCTTTCTCGCAAACAACGCCTTCATGCGCGATCCGAAGCCCGGCTCCTGCAAGCCGCGAGCAAGGCGGGCACGGTGCCCGTAATACGCCATGCCCAGCACAGTCGCAAACTCGGGTTCGGATAAGAACGACGGCATCTTCGCCATCGGCGTTGGCCAGGCCAGACGCGCGGCTTTCCGCAGCACCGATTCCGCCACGTCGAGAATGCCGGGAAGGCGCGAAGCTCCGCCGCTCAGCACGAATCCCGCAATGCAGTGCTCCAAAACGCCTGCGTGGCGTAGGTTGTCGCGCAGCAGTTCGAAAAGTTCGCGGGCTCGTGGCTCCAGAATCTCGCCCGCCATACGTTGCGGCATCATGCGCGAGGGCCGGTCTCCGACCGACGGCACCTCGACTTGGTTGCCCTCGGGGATGAGCGTAGGCACCGCGTTGCCAAAATTTTTCTTGAGCGCCTCCGCGTCCGCCAGCCCGGTGCACATGCCGACCGAAAGATCGCTGGTGAAGTGGTCGCCGCCGATGGGGATAACGGCCGTATGCGCGACCGCACCCTGCTGAAAGACGATCAAGTCGCACGACCCAGCGCCGAGGTCGGCAAGGCAAATGCCGAGTTCACGCTCGTCGGACCGCAATACGGAGTCCGCGCAAGCCAGCGGCTCAAAGATAGTGTCGTCCACGTGGACACCAGCCCGGTTCACCGCCGTCACCAGGTTCTGCGTTGCGCTCGAAGAGGCGGTCACAATGTGTACGCGTACTTCGAGTCGCATGGCCATCATGCCCGTCGGCTCCTGCACCCCGGGCTGATCGTCGAGAATGAACTCCTGCGGCAGCAAATGGAGAATTTCGCGATCGGCGGGCAAGGGCAGGGTACGGGCTTTGTCCACCGCTTGGCGGATTTCCTCGCGGCCAATCTCGCGTGACCGCGTCCCGAACGTGATGCCGCCGTGGCTGTTGATCCCGCGGATGTGCGCGCCCGCAATGCCCACCAGCGCGTGCTCGACCGGAATGCCGGCCACGTCTTCCGCATGCTCCACCGCTTTTTGAATGCTGCTGACCGCCTTGTCGAGTTCGGTGATCACGCCCTTGCGCAGGCCGCGCGATTCGCTGATGCCGTGGCCGCGATAGCGCAATCCGTTCTCGCTCAGTTCGGCAACCAACACGGAAGTCTTGGCGCTGCCTACGTCAATCGCGGTGATGAAATTGGGCTCGTGATTGGACATGGTTTCGATGTCGCTAGTTTTGCGGAGTCTCCTTCGGAATTCCAGCGCTTGGTTTCTTCTGCCCGGTGGGAACGGCGGCGGCCGGTAGGGCCGCAGCCGGATGCGTCGCCGCGGTACTTTTAGCAACTGCGGCCGGCGGCGCTTTCAGCGTGGTCTTCAGCGCGGCTTGAGTAACGGGCGCTTGTTTAACAGTCGCTGGTTTAACGGCAGCGTGACTGGCGGGAGCGCGATGAACGGCTGTTTTCGGCCCGCCTTTCGTCTTAGGCTTCGCCTCCCTCTTCGTCGGAGCCGGAGGAATGGGGCGCGTTACATACTTTTCGTAGTTCACGATCGCCGCCGTTTTTACTCCCGCCGCCATCGCCGCTTTGGCTGCAGTTGGAGTCAGGGCCGGCTGTCGAGCCATCCCGTTGAGATCGGGATTCACGATAATCTGGCCGTCGTAGCGCAAGTCCACCGATTCGAGCTTGTCGAACTGCTGCCGCCACTGCTGCACATGCGTAACGTAGGTTTTGTAGCGCTGTAAGTAGTTGCCCGAGCCGAGATGCACCAGCACTTCGCCGTTCGAATCGGCGGCCAGCACTTTCACGTCCTCGGGGTCGGTGAGATCCACTTCGCTCAGTTCCTGGGAATAGTGGGCGCCGCCGGAATCGAGTTCGCGAACCAGTTCGTTGTAATTTTTCATCCGCGCCGCGCGGGTGGAGAGCGGCTCGCCGGCATTCATGCCCGCAATCACGGCAAACGAATACTTGTGCTTGCCGCCCGGAGCCAGTTCTATCAGCGTGCCTCCGGCGTCGATCAGCGAAATGTGCGAGCCGATGCGAGCAAAGGCAACCGGTGTCCGCTCATGAATCTCGATGCGCAGGCGATTTGGCACAAAGCGCATCACGCTCGCCGATTCCACCCACGGAATCTGCTCCAGTTGCAGTTTGCGTTGCGCCAGCGGGACGAAAAAAATGTTGCGGCCGATATCTCCGCCCATCACTTCCATGATTTGCGCATGCGCCACGTGCTCGGCGCCGCTGACTTCAATCTGATCGCTGGAATCGATACGAAAACGCCACGAGTGTTTCCCGTAGCCGTAGACGCCCGCGCCGACAGCGCCCAGAATTGCGAGAACGACCAGCGACAAGACAACCCACATCAACCGGTTGGCAGTCTTTTGGGGAAGGGATCCGCGCCG
>CAWABC010000003.1:0-64538 GCA_963780105.1 uncultured Acidobacteriaceae bacterium | reverse complement strand
GACTCAAGCCGGTGCTGAAGGGCGACCATCGCGGCGACACCGGGACGCAGGATTTCCCCAAAGATGCCGCTCTGGACCTGGTGTACGTGTCCGACTACGCGAAAATGGGCGACGGCGGATCCGCGGGCGACAAGACCCTGTACGCGGGTGCCGACGTCGGCTTCATCGCGCAGAACGTCTACCTGTTCTGCGCTTCGGAAGGTCTGGCCTGTGTCGTTCGCGGCTCGGTAGATCGTGAAACGCTTTCCAAGACTCTCAACCTGCGCACCGACCAGAAGATCATTCTCGCGCAAACGGTCGGCTACCCGAAGTAAGTTTCGCCGGATGAGACGCTGACCTAAACACACTCAGGAGATTTCATGGCCTACGTGAATTCGGTACGGGAAACGTACCAGAAGGAGATCGCCGGAATCAAGGAAGCCGGTCTCTTCAAGGAAGAACGCTATATTCATTCACCGCAAAACGCCGATATCGAAGTGGAGTATCCGGTTGGCTCCTCCGTCAAGAAGGTCATCAACCTGTGCGCCAACAATTACCTCGGTCTCTCGAGTCATCCCGACGTCGTGCAGGCGGCCCGTGACGGCCTGGGCACGCGGGGCTACGGCATGTCGTCGGTGCGCTTCATCTGCGGCACTCAGGACATCCACCGTGAACTCGAAGAACAAGCTGACCGAATTCCTGGGCACCGAAGATACGTTGCTGTTTCCCTCGTGCATGGACGCGAACGCGGGAGTGTTCGAAGCCGTCCTCAGCGACCAGGATGTGATGATTTCGGATCGTCTCGTACACGCCTCCATCGTGGACGGCATGCGCCTCTGCAAAGCCATGCAGGATACGTTCAAGCATTCGGACATGGGACACCTCGAAGAGAAGTTGCAGGAGCATCAGGACAAGCGGCACCGGCTGATTATCACCGACGGCGTGTTTTCGATGTCCTTACACGGGCTACGAAAATTTCAAGTTCAAGGTGCCAGTCCGGACCGAAGGCGACGTGTTCGCGCGATACCTTTGCCGTGTCGAGGAATTGCGCGAATCGATTGGCATGGTGCAGCAAGCGCTAGCGGGAATGCCCGAGGGCCCAATCAAAGCCGACGCGCCCAAGGTCGTGCTGCCCGACCGCGAGAAGATGAAAACCCAGATGGAAGCCCTCATCTACCACTTTAAGATCATCACCGAGGGCTTCACGGTTCCGGCGGGCGAGGTCTACCAAGCCATAGAATCGCCGCGCGGCGAGATGGGTTACTACATCGTCAGCGACGGAACCGCGAAACCGTATCGCGTGCACATGCGCGGCCCGTCCTATGCGAACCTGCAAACGCTCGCCAAGATGTGCGAGGGCCAACTGATTGCCGACGTGGTCGCCGCGATCGGAAGCATTGATGTAGTGCTGGGGGACATTGATCGCTAATGCGTTTCTCCGAAGAATTCGAAGCCCGTTTCACCGAGATGCTGACGCACTATCCAACCCGGCGCTCGGCGCTTGTGCCGACGCTGCTCTACGCGCAGGACGAGATCGGTAGTCTGAACGACGAGGTGATCGCGGAACTGGCCGGGCGGCTGGAACTGACCGAACTCGAAGTGCGCAACGTGATCAGTTATTACTCCATGCTGACCACCAAACCGCGCGGCAAGTACAACGTGCAGGTGTGCACCAACATCGCCTGCATGTTGCGCGGCGGCGAGGAAATTCTTCACCACTGCAAGAAAAAGCTAGGCATCGGCCACAAGGGCACGACCGAAGACGGCTTGTTCTCGCTGGAAGAAGTGGAATGCATCGGCGCGTGCAGCTGGGCTCCGGCAGTGCAGGTGAATTACGACTTTCATGAGAACCTGACCAACGGGAAGATGGACGAGGTTTTGGACGACTATAAGAAGAAGGGAACACAGTAAAACAATTGAATCATTGAAAGATTGAGTCATTGAATCATTCGGGGCGCTTTTCAATGATTCGATGACTCAATGACAAAATCGCTCAATGGCATCTCTCGTTTCCCATCCCGACGAGGTACGCGTGATCTCGAAACGCTTTGGCCAGGGCGCGGCGGATATCGAGCGCTATCTCCAACTGGACGGCTACAAAGCCGTGCAGAAGGCGCTCGCCCTGCAACCCGACGCCATCATCGCCGAGGTGAAGAACTCCGGCTTGCGCGGACGCGGCGGCGCCGGATTCAGCACCGGGATGAAGTGGTCGTTTGTCCCCAAGCAATCGGTCAAGCCGAAATACGTGCTCTGCAATGGCGATGAGAGCGAGCCCGGCACCTGCAAAGACCGCCTGATTTTCGAACACGATCCGCACTCGGTCATCGAGGGCGTCATGATCGGCGCTCTAGCAGTCGGCTCCCATACCGGATACATCTACATCCGCGGCGAGTATCGCTATCTGTCGGTGATCATGCAGAAGGCGATCAAAGATGCCTATGCGAAAGGCTTCCTGGGCAAGAACATTTTCGGCAGCGGATACGATCTCGACATTTACTGGCACGGTGGCGCGGGTGCGTACGAAGTTGGAGAAGAGTCGGCGTTGATGGAATCGCTCGAAGGCAAGCGCGGCGTTCCCCGCATCCGGCCTCCCTTCCCTGCCGTCGTGGGGCTCTGGGGCGGGCCGACGGTCATTAATAACGCGGAGACCCTGGCTGCGGTACCGCACATCATTCTGGGTGGCGCGGATTGGTACGCGAAACTTGGCACACCGAAAAATGGTGGAACCCGCTTGTTCTGCCTCTCCGGACATCTCAATAAGCCTGGCGTCTACGAACTTCCCATGGGTTACAACCTCAAGAAGATGATCTATGAGGTCGGCGGCGGAATTCCCAACGGGCGCAGTTTGAAAGCCGTGGTCCCGGGCGGATCGTCCACGCCGGTATTGCTGCCCGGGGAAATTGACATCGCCATGGATTTCGACTCGGTGGCCAAAGCCGGATCGATGCTAGGCTCCGGCGGGGTTGTAGTGCTCGACGACACGACCTGCATCGTGAAGTTCGCTCTGCGCACCATCAAGTTCTACCAGCATGAAAGTTGCGGCTGGTGCATCCCGTGCCGCGAGGGCACCGACTGGCTGAAGAAGACGCTCACGCGCTTCCATGCGGGCGCGGGCCTAAGGAAAGACATCGACAACATCTACTACCTCGCGGAAAACATGCTGGGCAAGACTTTCTGTCCGCTCGGCGATGCGGCGGCGATGCCGACGATGGCATTCGTGAAGAAGTTCAGAAAAGAATTTGAGGACCATTTGGAAGGTAAGCCGTGCCCGTTTGAGAAAGCGGGAGCGGCCGTACTGGTGTAGCGCCGCCGTCTCGCCGGCCCGATAGGCGGGCGACGGCCGCCGGATATACAGCCGTTTAGATCGCAACGGCTGCGAAGGTTGAGGAAGTCGGTGGGCGAAGACGCCCACCGGACAGCCGGCGAGACGCCGGCGCTACGGAAATCATGGCTGACGTAAATCTCACTGTCGACGGCAAGAAGATCACGGCCCCCGCGGGCTCGCTGCTGATCGAGGCCTGCAAGAACGTGGGCATTGAAATTCCTTCGTTTTGCTATTATCCGGGACTTTCGTTGCAGGGCGCTTGCCGCATGTGCGTCGTGAAGGTCGAGAAGATGCCCAAGCTGCAAACCGCCTGCACCACGACGGTGACCGAGGGCATGATCGTAGCAACCGACAGCGATGAAGTGCGCCAGGCCCGAAAAGCGATGCTCGAGTTGGTGCTCGGCAACCATCCTCTGGATTGCCCGGTGTGCGACGCCGGCGGCGAATGCGAATTGCAGGACATGACGTTCTCCTACGGCGCCGCCGAATCGAAATTCATGGAGGCGAAGAACCACCGCGAAGAACAGCAGTGGTCACCGGTGGTGTATTTCGACCGCCCGCGCTGCATCCTGTGCTACCGCTGCGTGCGCGTCTGCGGCGAAGGCATGGACGTTTGGGCGCTAGGCGTGCAAAACCGCGGCGTCAGTTCGATCATCGCACCCAACCATGCCGACCATCTCGACTGCGAAGAGTGCGGCATGTGCATCGACATCTGCCCGGTCGGCGCGCTCACCTCGGGCGCGTACCGCTACAAAACGCGTCCGTGGGAAATGAACCACGTGGGCACGATCTGCACGCACTGCGGAGACGGATGCAAGACTACGCTGGGCGTGCGCCGTTGCGACACTGGCATGGAAATCGTCCGCGGCGACAACCGCGACAAGAGCGGGATCAACAACGATTTTCTCTGCATCAAGGGCCGCTACGCTTTCGACTTCGCGCATCACAAAGACCGCCTCACCGAGCCGCTGATTCGCAAGAACGGCAAGCTGACGCCGGCGACTTGGGAAGAAGCTTTCGAACTGATCGGCAAACAATTTCGAGACGTTCGCGATCAGGATGGTGGGAGCACGATCGGCGTCATCGGTTCCAATCGCACCACTAACGAAGAGAATTATCTTCTTTCGAAATTTGCCCGGGCCGTGCTCCAGACCAATAACGTCGATCATCATCGGACAGCCGACTTCCCTGCCCTCGCATCGGCTCTGCACGGCAAGCCCGGAAGAACAGCGTCGATGCGCGACGTGTCAACCGCGCCCGCGATTCTACTGATCGGCAACGACCCAACGAATCGGCATCCCCTGCTGGCGTGGCAGATCCGGACGAACGTCCGGCTGCGGCGCGCGAAGCTCTACGTCATCAACTCCGCGCCCATCAAGTTGCGCCGTCAGGTGGCGGGGTTCGGCTTGCTTCCGGCCGGCGCCGAGGCGAAAGCGGTCGCCTTCCTCGGCGGCGACGATTCCCAACTCGATTCGCTGGGCGATTCCAAAACCAGCGACAGTACCAGCCGCGATGCCTGGATCGCCCTGCGCGAGAAGATCCGCGCTGAGCAGAACATGGTCATCGCCTTCGGTTCTGAACTGCGCGGCCGTGACATCGAGAAGTTGGTGAGTTTTGCTTCGACCTTAACCGGCGCCAAGCTGATCTGTCTGGGCGATTATGCGAATTCCCGCGGAGCCAGCGAAATGGGACTTTATCCCGATCTTCTACCGGGATACGAGCCGGTCACAGGCGCAGCCAAATTCCAACAAGAATGGGCCAAGGTGCCGGCCGCGAAAGGCCTGAGCCTTCCTGAGATGGTGGAAGCGGCGACGGCCGGCAAACTCAAGGCGCTTTATGTCGTGGGCTCCAATCCCATTGGTCGCTTGGGCGTTGATCCTTTTGTGTTCTCGAAAAGCTTTGTGGTGGTTCAGGACATGTTCCTGACGGAAACTGCGAACCTCGCCGACGTGGTTCTGCCCGCAGCCAACGCGTACGAAAAAACGGGAACTTACACGAACACCTGCGGCGATCTGCAACTGGTGAAAAAGGCGGGCGAAGTCACGAACACCAAGCCCGACTTTGAAATGATCGTCCGCATCGCCGACGCCATGGGCTTCGACGTGCGCAGCCTGGTGCCGTTTGGGAGCGGAACGCACTCCGACATGGGCCAGACCCGCGGCGCGCAATCGGGCGAAGCGGATCGTCATGCGGTGTGGCTCGAATCCCACAACCTGGAACCGAAAATGACGCCGTTCGACCCGATGGCGATTCTCGACGAAGTCCAGCGCGTGGTTGCCGGGTACGCGGTTTCACGGGTCAATCTGCTGGCCGGAAACGATCAGCATCTGGAGATCGCCGAAAGCGGCGCGAGCGCGATCCAGAACCCGGAGCTGATTGTCCCGGCCAACGATGATTTGTTCAGCTCGGGCACGCTCGGAAAATATTCAAAGACTTTGAATTCGGTTTTCGAGAACAAGAACAAGTCTGCAGACTCAGAGGTTGCGGCGGACTAAGTAGGACTAATTACGGCGTACTACGAAATAAGATCGAAACCGCGCGGGCGAGGGCGCCCGCGCCACACGAGAATACGAAAGACATTTCGTTGAGCATAACGACGTTCCTCATCATTTCGATCGTCAAGTCGCTGGCCGTGGTTGGTGTTTTGCTGACAGCCGTGGCTTACAGCGTCTGGCTGGAGCGCAAGGTGTCGGCGCGCATCCAGAACCGCTGGGGGCCTACGCGGGTCGGGCCTTTCGGTCTGCTGCAACCTCTGGCCGACGGCGCCAAATTCATCTTCAAGGAAGATTTGACCCAGCCGCATGTCTACAAGCCGCTTTACATCGCGGCGCCGATGATCGCGCTGGTCTTCGCCATCACCTCCATTTCGGTGATCCCGTTCGGCAACTGGGTCGAAGTCGGCCCCTGGGGCACGTACCTGCAGATTACGGACTTGAACATCGGACTGCTGGTGGTTCTCGGCATTACGTCGATGGGCGTGTACGGCGTGGCGCTTGCCGGATGGTCCTCGAACAGCAAGTACTCGCTGCTCGGCGGACTGCGCGCCAGCGCCCAGATGATCAGTTATGAAGTTTCACTCGGCCTCTCGCTGGTGGGAGTGCTGATCATGGCGGGAAGCCTCAGCCTGCGCGACATCGTGGATGCGCAGGGCGGAGTGTTCTGGCATTTCATTCCACGCTGGAATATTTTTCACGGGCAGACCCTGGCGTTTTTCATCTACCTGATTTCCGCCTATGCGGAAACCAACCGCACGCCGTTTGATTTGCCCGAAGCCGAGTCGGAACTAGTGGCCGGATATCACACCGAGTACAGCGCCATGAAGTTTGCGATGTTTTTCATGGCCGAGTACGCCAACATGGTGACGGTAGCCTGCCTGGCCACGCTGCTGTTTCTGGGCGGATGGCATGGGCCCATCTTTGGTCCGCCCATTTTGCAGGCGGTGATGCCGGTCGGTTGGTTCTGCCTGAAGGTTTTCTTTTTCATGTTTCTGTACGTCTGGGTGCGCTGGACCTTGCCCCGCTTTCGCTATGACCAACTCATGGCGTTCGGGTGGAAGGTGCTGCTTCCCCTGGCGGTTGCGAACATTGTCTATACAGCGCTGGTAGTGGCGCTGAGAGCTCAGTACCCAGGAATATTCTGAGATTTGCTGAGAACTAAGCGAAATGCTTCATCTAATTCTATTTCTCTTCTTCGGCACGATCTGCGTGGCAGGAGCCATCAACCTGCTGGCGCAGAGCCATCCCATTAACAGCGCGCTGTCGCTGATCGTGGTGATGGGCTCGCTCGCTGCCGAATATCTTTTGTTGGGCGCGGAATTTTTGGCCGCTGTACAGGTAATCGTCTATGCCGGAGCGATCATGGTGTTGTTCGTGATAACCATCATGTTGCTGAACGCCGGCAAGGAAGAGCGCACCCAGGGCAGCCGCGTTGCAATCCTGCTCGGCGTTCCCGGAGTGCTGATCGGGGCCGTGCTCGTGGCCTGGACGTTGGTAGGGCGGTCGTCCACAACGCAGTCCGTGTCGATCGGCGCATTATGGGGCGCTCCCAAGGATATTGCCCGGCTCCTGTTCCACGATTTTCTGCTGCCCTTTGAAGTCACGTCGGTGCTGATCCTGATCGCCATCATGGGTGCAGTCGTGCTCGCCAGCCGGCCCGAAGCCGAAGCCCGCGGCGCGAGAAAGGACCAAGGGTAAAGATGGTCCCTCTTTCTTACTATCTCGTGTTGAGCGGAATCCTCTTCGTCTGTGGAGTGCTCGGGTTCCTGATCAAGCGCAACATCATCACCATTTTCATGTCGATCGAGCTGATGCTGAACGGCGTGAACCTTTCGTTCGTCGCCTTCGCCGCGCATTGGCACGCGCTCAGCGGACAGGTCTTCGTCTTCTTCGTGATGGTCGTGGCCGCCGCTGAAGCCGCGGTTGGCCTCGCCATCATCATTGCCGTCTATCGCACGCGTGAAACTTTGAATGTGGATCGGGTGAACCTGCTCAAGCTATGACGCCGCCGACTCTCAATCCGTTACTCTGGATGGTTCCGATTCTTCCGCTGGCCGGTGCGGCGATCAACGGTTTCTTCGGGCGGAAATCGTCGAAGAAGACGATTTCGGCGGTCGCGCTGGTGTTTTGCGGCGCGGCTTTCGCGATGGCGTTGTGGATTGCTGCCGGCTTCTCATCCGCATTAGCTCCATACTCCGACCCTGTGGCTCACTGGATCCGCGCGGGGAGCTTTAGCGTTGATTTCGATTTCTACCTCGATCAGCTTTCTCTGGTGATGCTGCTTGTAGTCACCGGCGTCGGCTTCCTCATTCACGTCTACTCAGTCGGCTACATGTGGGACGACGACGGGTACTACCGCTTCATGTCGTACATGAACCTGTTCATGTTCTTCATGCTGACGCTGGTGTTGGCCAAGAACTACCTGGTCATGTTCATCGGCTGGGAGGGCGTGGGCCTGGCGTCGTATCTACTGATCGGCTACTGGTTCACCAAAGATTCGGCGGCGGCGGCCGGCAAGAAGGCATTCATCGTCAACCGGATCGGCGACTTTGGATTCTTGATCGCGCTCTTCCTGATCATCAAGCATTTTCACTCGCTCGACTTCACGCACGTCTTTGCGACAGTGCAGTCGCTGCCTGCCGAAAACGCTGGCGCCGGGCTGCTCACCGCAATCGGAGTTTTGTTGATGGTCGGCGCAGCCGGCAAGTCGGCGCAGATTCCACTTTATGTCTGGCTGCCGGATGCCATGGAAGGCCCCACTCCTGTTTCAGCTTTAATCCACGCGGCGACGATGGTGACGGCGGGCGTTTATATGGTGGCGCGGTCGTCCACGATCTTCGCGCGCGCGCCGATGGCGATGACTGTCGTCGCAATCATCGGAACGCTCACCGCTCTGTTTGCCGCAACCATCGGCATTGCGCAGACCGACATTAAGAAGGTGCTGGCCTACTCCACCGTCTCGCAGCTTGGTTATATGTTCATGGCGTGCGGCGTGGGCGCGTTCTCCGCTGGCATCTTCCACCTGATGACGCACGCCTTCTTCAAGGGCCTGTTGTTCCTGGCGGCCGGCTCGGTCATTCACGGCATTGGCGGCGAGCAGGACATGCGAAAGATGGGCGGGCTGCGGGTGTACATGCCGTGGACATTCGCGACCATGGGCATTGCCACTCTCGCCATCGCGGGCATCCCGCCGTTCGCCGGCTTCTGGTCGAAAGACGAGATTCTTTGGAAAGCCTATGGCGCAAGCCCGGTGTATTGGCTGATCGGCGTGATTACCGCCTTTATCACGTCTTTCTATATGTTCCGGCTGATGTACATGACATTCGGCGGCGAGTACCGCGGCGCTGTCGCGCCGGAAGCGCACGGCCATGATGCTCATAGTCACGACGATCACGGTCATGGACAGGGCCACGGGCACGGCGAGCCGCATGAGAGCCCTTGGGTGATGCTGGGGCCACTGGTGGTTCTTGCCCTATTGTCGGTGGTTGGAGGATATATCGGCGGGTACGGAGACCGGTTCGAACATTTCCTGGCTCCCGCTTTTCACGGAGCGACCGTGGGAGTTGCGCAAGAAACCTCCCGCGAAGCCGGTGACGGCATGCTCGAACATCTGCTCATGGGCGTTTCCATTGGTGTGGCTGGACTGGGATGGCTGCTGGCCTATCTGCTTTACAGCCGCCGTCCACAACTGCCGGCACGCATCGCCGCCAGCCTCGGCGGGCTCTACCGGGCAGTCGCCGGCAAGTACTACATCGACGAGCTTTATGCCGTGCTGTTTATCAAACCGTTGATCGATGGCTCGACCACAATTCTCTGGCACGGCGTCGACCAGGGAGTGATCGACGCCACGGTCAATAACTCCGCAACAGCCGCGCGCCATGTATCTGACAACGTCCGCCACATGCAATCGGGCAATCTGCGCTCGTACGCGGGCTGGGTCGCCGCCGGAGCGGCGGTCGTGATCGCCTACATGGTCTGGATGGGAGTGCGATGAATATGGGTTCGGTGAATATGAGTCCGATGAATATGGACAGCCTCGGTCCCATCATTCTGTCGCTGGTGACCTTCATCCCGGCCGCGGGCGGGCTGCTGATTCTGCTGATCCCCCGCCGTGATCGCGATATCAAGCTGTTTGCGCTGGTCGTCTCCATCCTGGCGTTTGTGGCTTCGCTGCATCTGCCGGTACACCTGCATCGCGATCCCAACCTCTTCAAGTTCGAGATCGACAAAGTCTGGATCACGACTCCCAACATTCATTACCACATGGGCATCGACGGGATTTCCGTCTGGCTGGTCGTGCTGACCACGTTCCTCACGCCGTTGTGCGTGCTGATTTCGTGGACGTCGATTCACGAGCGGGTAAAAGAATTCTTCATCCTGCTGTTGCTTCTTGAGACGGCCCTGATCGGCGTTTTCACCTCGCTCGATTTGTTCCTGTTCTACTTCTTCTGGGAAGCGACGCTGATCCCGATGGCGCTGCTGATCGGCATGTACGGCCACGGACGCCGGGTCTACGCCGCAGTGAAGTATTTCCTGTTTACCATCATCGGCTCGATGTTCATGCTGGCGGCAATTCTGTGGTTGTATGCGAAGACAGGCAGTTTCGATTTTGCCGTCATTCAGAACGCGATTCGCAGCGGAAGCGTGCCCGGTTTCGAAAACGCATCGCTGTGGCTCTTCCTCGGCTTCTTCATCGCCTTCGCGGTAAAGGTCCCACTCTTCCCTCTCCACACCTGGCTGCCTGACGCCCATGTGGAGGCGCCCACCGCCGGATCGGTGCTGCTGGCCGGTGTTCTGCTGAAGATGGGCACCTACGGCCTGCTGCGTTTCGATGTCGGCCTGTTTCCCGAGCAGGCGCACCGCAACGCCCCCTGGATCATGGTGCTGGCGCTGATCGGCATCATCTACGGCGCTCTGGTTTCACTCGTACAGCCGAACCTGAAGAAGCTGATCGCCTATTCGTCGGTCAGCCACCTCGGCTTCGTCGTCCTTGGCATTTTCAGCTTTACCGCGGCTGGCCTGAATGGAGCTGTCTTCGTCATGCTGGCACACGGAGTCGCCACGGGCGGGCTCTTCATGCTGGCGGGCATCCTCTACGAACGGCGTCACACATACGAGATTGCCGATTTTGGTGGGCTCGCAACACCCATGCCCAAATACGCCACCCTCTTTCTGGTCACCGTACTGGCTTCGGTAGGATTGCCGCTGCTGAACGGTTTCATCGGCGAGTTTCTTGTTCTCAGCGGAGCATTCCAGGCACGTCCGATCTATGGAATCCTCGCCGCGACCGGTGTGATCTGGAGCGCCTGCTACCTGCTGTGGATGTACCAGCGGGTCTTTTTTGGCAAGGTGAAGCACGATGTCAATAACACGCTGTCCGACCTGAACCTGCGCGAGAAGGCTGCACTTTGGCCGATTGCGGTGGCGGCTCTGGTGATGGGCGTCGCGCCCCTGGTGTGGCTCAGCGCGATTGACCCGACGGTGCAACGATACGCTCTCGCTCCCTTCGCACAGTTGGCCAGCAGGGTGGTGGGCCAATGATGGTGGCAACGACAACGATCATGGCGACGGCGTTCTCGCACTCCATGCCGGCTCTCCTGTCGAATCTGCAAACTTCGCTGCCCCAAACTGCCGACTACATCCGCATTCTACCGGAGTTGGTACTCACCCTCTTCGGGATGCTGATCATGGTCATCGATCCGCTGCTCGACGAGGAAAGCAGCCACCAATCGCTCGGCGCGATCGCGCTGGTCGGCACCCTGGCCGCGCTGGCATCGACGTTCTGGATGGCGCAGTATCCCGGCACTGCTTTCTGGAACATGGTTCGGGTGGAAGGCTTCAGCGTCTTCTTTCACGTCCTCGTCATCGCCATCGCGGCGGTGGTAATCCTCAGTTCTTTCGAGTATTTGAAGGTGCAGCGCATCCGCGCCGGGGAGTACTACGGGCTGATCCTGTTTGGCACGGTCGGCATGTGCCTGATGTCGTCCGCCATTGAACTCGTCCTTATTTTCATCGCACTGGAAATTTCGTCGATTTCGACCTACGTGCTGGCCGGCTTCCGGCGGCGCGACGCCTCAAGTGCCGAATCCTCGCTAAAGTACTTTTTGCTGGGATCGTTTGCCACCGCATTCTTCCTCTACGGCGTTGCGCTCATGTTCGGCGCGACCGGATCCACCAACATTGACGCGATCAGCCATGTATTGCGTTCCGGCAACGTTCCGGTTCTAGCCTATGTCGCGACGGCGCTCATGTTTGTGGGCTTGGGCTTCAAGGTCGCCTCCGTGCCGTTCCACGTATGGACACCCGACGTCTATGAAGGCGCCCCGGCTCCGATCGTCGGACTGATGTCGACCGGCCCCAAGGCGGCGGCATTCGCCGTTCTGCTGCGGGTTATGTTCGAAGCGAACGCACCCGGACGCTTCTGGCTGATCTGGGTCTCGGCCGCGCTTTCCATGACCCTGGGGAATCTGGGTGCGTTGGTGCAGAACAACGTCAAGCGCCTGCTAGCGTATTCTTCGATCGCCCACGCCGGATACTTGCTTGCCGCATTTGCCGCCCAGCCAGAACTGGGCGCGTCCGCGGCCATGTTCTACACCGCCGCCTATGCCGCAATGAACGTGGGAGCGTTTGCCGTGGTCAGCCATTTCGCAAACACGGGCGAAAAGTACGTCGCGATCGAAGATTATGCTGGCTTGGGCAGGCGGTCTCCCGTGCTGGCCGCGACCTTAACATTTTTCCTGATGTCTTTGATCGGCATTCCGATCACTGGCGGCTTCTTCGCGAAGTTCTACGTTCTAAGTGCAGCGTTGAAGTCGAACTTGGTTGGCTTGGCGATCATTCTGGTTCTGAACAGCGCTGTAGGCGCTTATTACTATCTGCGGATTATCGTGATGATGTACATGCGGGAGCCGCGGGGCGCGGTTCCCGTTACTCCCGTGCCCGCTGCGGCATCGCTCGCCATTGCAGTTTGCGTGCTGGCGACGCTTTACCTCGGAGTGCTGCCCGGACGCGTACTCGATTACAGCGCCCGTTCCGCCCGGCAACTTGTGCACGTCAAAGCTCCCACTGCTTCGTGGCGTTCCCTCGAGGCAGACCGGTAGATAGCGCGTGCGGCTGCTGGCGTCCGCGCCGATTGATTGGTGACCAGCTTCGAACTTCGCTCGTGGCGTGGGTTTTCACACGAACCCTGAGCCTCGGCAGTGGAAACAAACGGCTGCCGTTGTCATTGACAATCGCCGTCCGAGTCGGCATCATTAGCTACACAAGTTTGCCCGGAAATTGATCCCGGGTAGGCCCGGAGGATTTATGGCTCAGTTGTTCCGCAGTATGTGCAGGGACGAAGAAGGGCAGGACATCGCTGAATATGCGGTGATGCTCGCTGTCATCCTGGTATTGGTAATCGGAACTGTGCGTCTGATCGGAAGCAATGCCAACAACGCTTTCTCCAGCGTTGCCAGTTCTCTGGGAACACAGTAATCCGGGTTCCAGTGGTTTAGAAGGCGTCAGTATTTCGAAGGTTACGGTTTAGGATTCTTTATGACTCGATTTAGCACCTTTAACCTGTTTAGCCGCTTTTGGTTTCCATTCGCGGCGGAGGTGCAGGATCGGAGCCATTCACCAGGGTAAGAAAGATAGCTCAAAAGATCCCGCCCAAGCCGCGATAGAATCGCGGCTTTTGTTTTTGGCGGCAAATCGAAAGGTCATCGCCATGATAGTGAACATGTCCGACAGCGCCACCGAGGAACAGATCGACCACATCATTCAACGCATCCGCGAGGCCGGATTCCAGCCTCACGTCACCCGTGGTACCGAGCGCACCATCGTTGCCGCGGTCGGAAGCGGCGGGCGCCGCCATGAAATCGAAGCTCTCTCGGTCGCGCCCGGGGTTGACAACGTGGTCGCGATCGCCCAACCTTTCAAGCTCGTCAGCCGTCAAACGCGGCCACAGCCATCGGTGGTCAGCGTTGGCGTAGGAAAGACTGGCGGTGTAAAGATTGGGGGGCCCGGAGTCGTCGTGATTGCCGGCCCCTGTTCGGTCGAGTCGCGCGAGCAACTCCTGGAGACTGCTCAAGGGGTGAAGCGTGCGGGCGCGACCATGCTGCGCGGAGGCGCCTACAAACCCCGCACCTCGCCGTATGAGTTCCAGGGCCTGGGAATCGAAGCGCTGAAGATCTTGCGCGAAGCTCGTGAACTCACCGGCCTGCCGGTCGTCACCGAGGTCATGAGTACCGAAGACGTGGACTTGATCTGCGAGTACGCCGATATGCTCCAGGTCGGCGCACGCAACATGCAAAATTTCGCGCTGCTGCGCAGGCTCGCAACCGTCAACAAGCCAATTCTTCTCAAGCGCGGCCCTTCGGCCACGGTGAAAGAGTGGCTGCTAGCGGCGGAATACCTGCTTTCCGGAGGAAATGACCAGGTCGTCCTTTGCGAGCGCGGAATTAAGACGTTCGAAACCGCCACGCGCAACACGTTTGACCTGGCTGCCGTAGCTCTCGCCAAAGAACTCTCGCACCTGCCGGTGGTGGCCGACCCCTCGCATGGCACCGGCAAGCAGAGCCTGATTGCGGCGGTTTCGCGCGCTGCCGTCGCCGTCGGAGCAGACGGCCTCATCATCGAGGTGCATCCCTGTCCGGAACGAGCGCTTTCCGACGGGCCCCAGTCTCTCGATATTCCACAGTTCGAGCGTGTGATGCGCGGATTGAGCGCCCCACTGCGCCCCGTGCTCGGCCTGGACCAGTGAGCGGCACAGGCATGAACAAGCACGGGCTTCTTAACTTGGTCGCGAGTCCGAGGCGCGCCGGGGACTCTACTTGACGTCTCCGCAAGCCGGCCCAAGGTATCTGGAGCTGAAGGTGAAGTCCATCGTCATGGTGTGACCGCTGCTGCTGTTGCTGACCATGTGGTTCGTTCCCTTGACGGTATCCGAACCGATGGCCTCGATCAAGAACTGTGCGTCGGTCGACGATTGCTTTTCTTCGCAATGAATCTTCATTTCCAGTTTGTGGCCCGTCGAAGTGAGAACGGTCCGAGAGCAGTCCCCGCGGTTGTTGCTGAAAGCCAAATTCTTTTCAAGTTTCTCTTTAGTGACGCACTCTTTGCGCACATCGGTGGTAGGCGTACCCTTCATCATGGCTTCAATGCGAGCGCGCTGCTCGGGAGGCATCTTGGCGAGCGCGTCGGGAGGGATGTTGGGAACGGCGGGCATCCCAGTTGTAGAATGAGTCACGGTTACCTCCCACAGACCCTCCTTTACGTTGAGGGGCGTGATATTGTCGGCGGCCCAAAAGGTCAGCGAGCAAAGAACAATTGGAGCAAGAAGAAGCTTGTTTCGCATCAGCACTCTCCTGGTGCTATCTGATTTTGTTGCGCTGAACAGCATTACACACCGCAACTTGCGGAGCAAACTAATTCTAGGGGAGGATGGTTGCCGGAAGGGTGCGTTGCCAGCCGTTCTTGGAGGTAAGTGAACTGGGCCAACAGTCGCTGCAAGCGCTGTTACAAGCAACGAAACGACGGAGAGTGGAATGCAGTCGCGCGATTACATTTTTTGGGAAGTGGATGTGCAAGCCGATTTTATGCTGCCCGGCGGCAGGCTCTACGTTCCCGGAGCCGAGAAACTACTGCCCAACATCCGGAAGTTGACCGACGCGGCGCGGCGCGGCGAAGTGTTCCTGGTATCACATAGAGACTTTCATCCCGCCAATGATCCTGAGTTCCAGCAGTTTCCGCCGCACTGCCTGAAGGGAACGGCTGGGGCCGAGTTGGTTCCGGAAGCGCTGACGGGCAATTTTGTCCGGGTAGAGAACGATGCTAACGCGAAGTTGCCGGGAGATCTTTCGAAGTACCAGCAGATCATTTTGGAGAAACAAACGCTCGACATTTTTGAAACTCACCACGCCAGCCATCTGGTGGAACGTTTGGGGAATGCCGCAGAATTCGTGGTGTTTGGAGTCGTGACCGAATACTGCGTAAGTTGCGCCGTGAAGGGGTTGCTGAAGCGAAAGCGGAGGGTAGCTATAGTCCGCGACGCGATTGAAACCCTGGCGCCGGAAGCCGGAAACAAAACGCTGAGTGAATTGCAGAGTCTGGGAGCAAGGCTGGTCACCACTAAGGAAATTCTGGAACGACTCAGTACCGTCACCCAGTAACGGGTCATAAAGTGGAGCGACGGGCGTCCTCGCCCGTCCCCTTAGGCGGAGACGCCGCGCCCAGCCATCCGTCACAGCAGCATGCCCGCGATCGAAGCCGACATCAAATTCGCCATGGTGCCGGCGAGCATGGCTCGAATGCCCAGCTTCGCCAGTTCTCCTCGTTTATTGGGAGCGAGTGCTCCGATCCCGCCTAACTGAATTCCGATCGAGCTAAGATTCGCGAAACCGCAAAGCGCGAAGGTCGCGATGGTAAACGACCGCGGGTCGAGCATGGCCTTCTGCGGCCCAAGCATCGAAAATGCTACCAGCTCGTTCAACACCATGCGCGTGCCGAGAAGATTGCCGATGGCGGTGCAGTCACGCCATGGAATTCCAATGACCCACGCGACCGGGGCAAATAATACTCCGAATATCTGTTGCAGGCTGGAAGGAAACCATGCAATTCCGAGCGAGTTATGAATGCCGCCCAACAAGCCGTTAGCCAGTGCGATTAGCGCCAGGAAGGAAATCAGCATGGCGGCGATGTTGAGTGCGAGATGCAGACCATCGGTGGTGCCGCGCGCGATCGCACCCAGTAGATTCTCGCTTTTCTCGGCGCCCACTTCTTCCTCGCTCATCACAACACGGCCGGCGGTCTTCGGGATCTCCGTCTCAGGCACCAGCATCTTCGACATCAGGATGGTGCCGGGCGCGGTCATGATGACCGCACTCAGAAGATGTTTGGGTTCGATGCCGAAGGCAATATAAGCCGCCATGATGCCGCCGGAGACGTGGGCCATGCCGCTGGTCATCACGGTCATCAACTCAGAACGAGTGAGGTCGGGAAGAAACGGGCGGATGGTGAGGGGAGCTTCGGTCTGGCCCATGAAAATACTCGCCGCCACATCCAGCGACTCAGCGCCGCTGGCGCCCATGAAACGCGTCATCACCTTAGCGGCCAGTTTGATGATGAATTGCATGATGCCGTAGTGATAGAGCACGGCGAAAAAGGCGGCGATAAAAATAACGGTCGGCAGCACCTGGAAGGCGAAGAAGAAGCCCATCGACGAGCCTTTGGCACCGAGCGCGCCGAAAACAAATGAAGATCCCTCGAAGGCATAGCTCAGCAAGCGATTGACGGCATCTCCGGCCTTCTGGAAAAGCAGGCGTCCAACTTCAATCTTCAGGACGAAGATGGCGAACACCACTTGCAGACCCAGGCCCCAAACAACCGTTTTCTTGTTGATCGCACGGCGGTTGGTGGAAAAGGTGTAGGCGAGGCCTAACATCGTAAGCAAACCGAGAATGCCAGTAAAGCGTCCCATCTTTATCCCCTTTTTAAATAACGTGTTTCAAAAATCGGTTGTGGGTAGGGCATGGCTTTAGCCGTGCCGTTTCGGGTCTAAAGAAATGTGGGCTTTAGCCCCTGAGGGAGGAACTCTCCGAGCTGAAAGGTATTTATGAAACACACTCTAATGTTCCCCTTTATAGATGGCGCGATGAACCAAGGACGGTTTGTGCGCGGGCGCGGCGCCGGCGATTTGATAGCTCTCTTGCAGCAACGTTTTTGCGCGCGCGGCCTGTTGGTCGGAGTGGCAGTGAATGGTGCAGAGCGATTCGCCGATGGAAACTTTGTCGCCATGCTTTTTATGAACCTCGACACCGACCGAAGGATCGACGGAATCTTCTTTGCGTTCGCGGCCTCCGCCGAGAATGACGCAGGCGGTACCGACCTGTTCGCACTGGACCGCAATCACATATCCCGCTCGGGGACTGGGCACGTCAACGAGGTGCTCGGCGCTCGGGAGACGCGTCGGATCGTCGATCGTGCCGATGTCGCCTCCCTGCAACTCGACCATCTGGCGGAATCGCTCGAAGGCTTGGCCTGACGCGATGATCTGCGCGGAGAGTTGCTTACCATGCGAGACCGTCTTGGACACGCCCCCGAGAAAGAACATCCAGGCTGCGAGTTCAAGGCAGAGCTGGCGCAGATCCTCCGGACCGCCGCCGTGGAGTACCTCGATGCACTCCTGCACTTCGAGCGCGTTGCCCACCATCCGGCCGAGCGGCTGGTTCATGTCGGTGATAAGTGCGACCATCTGCTTGCCCATGCGTTCGCCAGTCTCGACCATAAGTTCCGCGAGGAAGACAGCGTCTTCTCCTTTCTTCATGAACGCGCCGGAACCAGTCTTCACATCGAGCACGAGCGCGTCGGTGCCCTCCGCCAGTTTCTTGCTCATGATCGAAGCGCAGATGAGGTACGGACTTTCGACCGTGCCGGTAACGTCGCGCAATGCGTACAACTTGCGATCAGCCGGAGCAACCTTTTCGGTCTGCCCAATCATCGAGCATCCGCAGGCTTTGAGAACCCGATGGAACTCGGGCACGGTGAGACCTACGCGAAATCCCGGGATGGATTCGAGCTTATCGAGCGTGCCTCCGGTGTGACCCAATCCACGGCCGCTAATCATGGGGACGAAGAGGCCGCCGGCAGCAACCAGCGGAGCTAGCACGAGCGAGGTCTTGTCGCCGACGCCGCCGGTGGAGTGCTTGTCCACCTTTCTTGCGGGAAGAAAGCTGAGATCGAGGACTTCGCCGGAATGCAGCATGGCGTGCGTGAGCGCTGCCGTTTCCTCGCGAGTCATTCCGCGCAACACGACAGCCATGAGCCACGCGGCCAGTTGGTAATCGGGAATGCTGCCGTCATCCTTAGTGCAGCCAACAACCAGATATTCGATTTCAGCGGCGGATAATGCTCCTCCATCGCGCTTCTTGCGAATGAGATCGATGACGCGAAACGGGGATTCGGAAACACTCGGCTGGCTCACTTGAGGCGGAAACCCTCCGGCAGAAGATCGGTGATGAGACTTTGCTTCGGACCTTTTGCGCCCTGGTAAAAGACGACGGCGCGTGGCCCGAATTCATAGATAACCTGGCGGCAGGCGCCGCAGGGCGAACATGGAACCCCGTGGTCGTTAGTGACGGCAACGGCGGAAATCTCGAGTCCAGGACCGACCCTGGCGATAGCGGAAAAGATCGCGGTGCGCTCGGCGCAGTTGGTCATTCCGTAAGAAGAGTTCTCGACGTTGCATCCCACGAACACTTGGCCTTTCGAGGTGAGGATGGCCGAGCCCACTCTGAAGTTGGAAAAGGGCGCGTAGGCGTTCTTCATCACCTTGCGCGCCGAACTGAGCAGGCGTTCGCGCGTGGCAGCTGGGACCTTTGGCTTTCGCATATCCAAATCGATTTTACTGAAGAACAAGAGTGGGCCATTGTAACGCCTGAGCGTCGTCGCGCAGTAGAGATTTTCGTGAGCGTTTGCGTGGTCAGTTGCGGTCGAATCTTGACCGGCGTGTGTGCAGGTGTTAATTTCGGGCCACAAGTGCGTATCCGGGAGACATCGATCTGAGGCGGCCAGAGAAGACGCGGAGTTTGCCCGCCCCGAACCCTGTGGACCTTCGCCGGCGCAAGTTTCTAATTCAGTGCTGCCAGGGAGCTTCGGCGGCGCTCATTCCCGCTGGCCTGCGCGGCCTCGGCTGGCCCTCTCTCTACGGTTTCGACTCTGCAGGCAAGAATCCATCAAGCCATGAATTCCACCTTCATCCTCACTATCGGATGCCCAGGCCCCTCGATGCCTTACTCCTCAAGACGCAGGCTGGTCTCGACGATTTTGTCACTGAACAATATGCTGCCCAGATCGCCGCCATCCTTGCGCAGTGGAGTTCCGGCCTGCTGCAGTCTCCGCAAAATGTGAGAGCGATCGAAGAAGTTCTTCTGCCGGCCTTTTCGGGATATTCTTCGCAGCCGGTTGCATCCCGAGTCGTACGCCCGGGCCCGGCAATCGAAGTCCGGCACAATTCATTCCAGCATGAAACCACGCTTACGCGGGAAGCATTTCTGCAGGAACTGCGCTCCACCATGAGCCGCTTTTCGCAACTTCTTACGGCGGAATTTCAGGTGACTGGCATTGACGCAGGTTCCATGCCAGGTACGGCGCTATCTCCCGGCCAACTGCAGACTCGCATCCGATATGAACTGGTCGGGACAGGCCACGGCTTCTACCGTGAACAACGTGTGGGGTACTGGCAGCTTACCTGGGAACGGTCTGCGTCGGGCGAGTTTCGAGTGCGGATTTGGCAGGCGCTGGATGAAGCGCAGAGCCGGTCCGTGGGTTCCGGCGGCCCCTGCTATCTCGACATCACGGCAGCAGCGCTTGGCGGCAATGCGTCTTACTCCTCGCAACTTATCCACGGAACCGATTATTGGCGGACCGTGCTCGACGGCGCTTGCGGCATCGATATCTACGGGCACAACGGTGTTTCCATCGGCGACATGGATGGCGATGGATTTGACGACCTCTATGTCTGCCAGCCGAGCGGACTTCCGAACCGCCTTTATCGGAATCGGGGCGATGGAACCTTCGAGGACATCACGGAAGCATCGGGAGTCGGCGTTATCGAAAACACAGCTTGTGCTCTGATTGTCGACGTCGACAATGACGGGCGGCAGGATTTGATCGTGGTGCGGGCAACCGGGCCGATGTTGTTCCTGAACCAAGGCGACGGCAAGTTTCGCCAGAAGGCGGACGCCTTTCAATTTGCGAATCCGCCGCAAGGCACTTTCACGGGAGCAGCGGTCGCGGATTATGACCGCGACGGCTGGCTCGACATCTACTTCTGCCTCTACGTCTATTACCAGGGCACGGACCAGTATAAGTATCCGTCTCCTTACTATGACGCCAACAACGGTCCTCCCAATTTCATGATGCGCAACCAACGGGATGGCACGTTTCGCGACGTAACTGCGGAGACGGGACTCAACCAGAACAACACGCGCTACAGCTTTGCCTGCGGGTGGAGCGACTTCAACCGGGACGGCTGGCCCGACCTCTACGTGGTAAATGATTTCGGACGCAAGAATCTGTATCGCAACAACGGCAATGGAACGTTTACCGACATTGCTGCGCAAGCGGGAGTGGAAGATGTCGGAGCGGGCATGGCCGTTTGCTGGTCCGACTTCTACAACGACGGCGCGGAAGACCTCTACGTGGCAAACATGTGGACAGCGGCTGGCGAACGCATCACCATGCAGGACATGTTCCAGCAAAACGCGCCCGAGGAGACGCGATCGCTCTACCACAAGCACGCCATGGGCAACTCGCTATTTCGAAATCCGCTGCGCAACGGCGGCGGCGCTTTCGAGGATATGACCCGCACCGCCGGCGTTGGAATCGGGCGCTGGGCGTGGTCGAGCGACGCCTGGGATTTCGATCATGACGGTTTTCCCGACCTCTACATCGCCAACGGCATGGTGACCGGTCCCTCGCGCAAAGACGAAGACCTGAACAGCTTTTTCTGGCGCCAGGTGGTTGCCTATTCCCCCGGCGAACCCAAGCCGTCTCACGACTACGAACAGGGATGGAGCGCGATTAACGAACTGATCCGCGCCGATGGCACGTGGAGCGGCTACGAGCGAAATATTTTCTACGCCAACAACGGCGATGGAACCTTCTCCGATATTTCGGCCGTGGTTGGGCTGGATTTTCTGGAAGACGGCCGCGCGTTTGCACTCGCCGATTTCAATCAGGATGGCCGTCAGGAATTGTTTCTGAAGAATCGTAACGGTCCGCAGTTGCGGATCTTGAAGAACGTCATGGAGAACCTGCCTCCATCGATCGCCTTCCGCCTGCGCGGAACAAAAAGCAATCGTGACGCCATCGGCGCGGTCCTCACGGTGGAAACTGCACTGGGCCGCCAGATCCGCTCGCTACAAGCTGGATCGGGATTTCTTTCGCAGCACAGCAAAGATGTCTTTTTCGGCCTGGGAGCGGCGACGGGGCCGGTGCGCGCCTCGATTCGCTGGCCGAGCGGACTCGTGCAGGAACTCCGCGATCTGCCGCTCAACCATCGGGTGTGGGTTGAAGAAGGCTCCGAACCATCTCGAATCGAGACTTTCACAACGCCGGCGGCGCGAGGCAGGCTCGCTGAGATTAATCCAGGAAACGCGAAGCCGCAGGAAATCGAAACCCTGCCCACGACCACTGAGTCCTGGCTGCTTGCACCGGTCGAGACGCCAGATTTTTCTCTGCCCGATTTCGCTGGGCGGGTACAAACTCTATCTTCGCTGCGCGGAAAGCCGGTTCTGCTTAACTTTTGGGCCGCCGGAGCGGAGCGATGCCAGGAAGATTGGATCGCTTTCAATCAGCGCCACGCCGCTTGGGCAGACCGGGGTCTCCTATTGCTTGCGGTGAATCTCGACGGCCCCAACGATGCGGAGAGTGTTCAAGCTGCGGTGCGGGCGCATCGTCTTTCGTTCCCGATGTTGCGCGGCTCCGAGGACGTGGCCGCCATCTACAACATCGTTTTTCGGTACCTGTTTGACCGGCATCGCGATCTCACCCTTCCAGCGTCGTTCCTGATCGACGCCAAAGGTGAGATCGTCAAGGTTTATCAGGGGCCGGTCGACCCGGAGCACGTCGAGTGGGACTTCCGCCACATCCCGCAAACCGGCGCGGACCGATTAGCCCGGGCACTTCCCTTTCCGGGCGTGACCGACGCGATCGAGTTTGGACGCAACTATCTCTCCTATGGTTCGGTGTTTTTTCAGCGCGCCTATATGGATCAGGCCGAAGCTTCATTTCGGATTGCCCTGCGCGACGATCCTTCCAGCGCCGAGGCTCTTTATGGCATTGGAAGCGTGTATCTAGACCAGCAGAAGACCGCCGAAGCCCGTGACAGCTTTGAACGCGCGCTCAAACTTCATGCGAGTTATCCCGATACCATGGCAAATTCCTGGAACAACCTCGGCTTGCTGGCCGCGCGCAATGGGCGCGCTGTCGAAGCAGTCGGCTACTTTCAAGAGGCGCTCAAGCTGAGTCCGGATCACATCATTGCGCTCGATAACCTGGGCAGCGCCTATCGCCAACGAAAACAATGGGAGCATGCTCGCAGAACTTACGAGCGCGCCCTGGATCTTCGCCCCAACGATGCCGAGGCGAACTACGGTATGGGAATGGTGTTTGCACAAAATGACGACACCGAGCGAGCGTTCGATTTTCTACAGAAAGCGCTGAAACTGCGTCCGGCTTACCCTGAAGCGCTGAACAACCTAGGGATTCTTTATCTGCGCACCGAGCGGCGGGATGAGGCCGTGGCGAGCTTCAACGAGTGCATCCGCGTGGCACCTGCGTTCGATCAGTCCTACCTGAATCTGGCCCGCGTCTACGCCATTGAGGGTGCGCCAGACAAAGCTCGATCCGTGTTACTCGAATTGCTGAAGCAGCATCCAGAGCACGCGCAGGCGCAGAAGATGCTGGAGCAGCTATGGCCGTAGCAGCGTGTCCCGCATTCCCCACTTAAGTAAGGGTTGTCATTTTGAGCGAAGCGAAGGATGACAACTTACAAAGTGAAGCGCAATTGGCACGGCCTCGCTGAGGCGCTACTGGTTTGCCGGCTGCGGTGTCGGTGCTTTCAGCAGGTCCACAAACAACTTGTAGAATTTCTCGGTATCCAAGTCGAACTGCACCTCCACCGACTGCACATCGCGTTTGGGTTTATCCCGATCCGTCCAGGTAAGTGTGTCTCCGTAGCCGGGGCCGCGATCAAGATTCACATCCATGTAGCGGTTTTCTTTCTTGGTAATCAGCGATGGGTCAAGCCACGCCGCCGACGCGAGTTCGTCCCATAGATAGTTGTAAGAGCCCCGCACACGCGCATACTTACCAATATATTGCGCGGATGGCGTGTTGCCGGCCTTGATCTTGTCGATCAGATCATTGGTCATTCTAGTCTTCACGGAAATATCCACCGTGGTACAGACAATTGTTTTCCACGGAGCCCGCAGCACAATGTGGGCCGCTTCCGGATCGAACCAGAGATTGAATTCGTGGCGGGGCATGTTGGCGAACTCGGGATCGTCGGTCTGCGGATTCAGACTCGCTCCCATGAACACCAACTCTTTGGCCAGCCTCGGAAATTCCGGGTCGATGGAGATGGCGAGCGCCAGGTTGGTCATGGGCCCGCCCTCATAGATGGTGACTTCATGCGGATACTTATGAACCATGCGAATCAGGAAATGGGCAGCGTCTTCGTCGGCAGCCCTGGTGGCGGGCTTCCCTTCCGGCATTGCTCCCAAGTCGCGGGGCGCGTGATACACGCTCGGAGTCCACGCCCCCAGCCAATCCACGAAGCCATAGCGCCGCTCCGACTCCTCTGTCTCTTCTTTGGTTCTGACCAGCGGATACTCGGCTCCGGGCACAACGGGAATGTCGGTTCGTCCGATCAGTTCAAGCATGCGCAGGGTGTGTGCAACTTCTTCGGTCAGCCACGCATCGCCCGTCACCACGGTAATGCCCAGGACTTCCGTCTGCGGAGACTGGATAAGCAGCAGGATCGCTTGCTGGTCAGTGCCCGCGGGTCCAGCCGCATCCTGATCGATGATGACCTTGCGCTTGTCCTTATCCCGATCCTGGCTTTGGGACATAAGACAGGTCATCAGCATTACACATGCGACCGCGGTACAACCCAGGAATCGCCCTAGTTTCATTCATGCACCTCATTCATTCGCACTTGATGTAGGATCGCATGGAAGGCGGGCCATTTGTAAAGCCCATTTCCTAGGAGCCAATCCGCGTGACCTCCGGCCGCTTCGCAAAAACTGGAATTTACGTTGCCGCTTGCGTTTTGGCGGTGACGTCGTCTCTCGCACGGTCTCAAGATTCAGCTCGTAACGCCACGTTGCAAGGGTCGTTACAAGGGACCGTGCTAGGCTGTGTGCGCGATTCAGCCGGCCGGCCGCTGGCGAATGCGACTGTTTTCTTGCAGCCCGGGATTGGAACCGAGGTTCCCTCCGCAAAGATCCAGACCACACATGCGGATTCGGCGGGTGCTTATCGCTTTTCGGCGCTTCCAGACGGCTCTTACATGCTGCGCGCCGAGATGAACGGATATGGTCGCACCATCGTCGGTCCGATGATTCTCGGTCCGAACGAGACGAAGAAGATCGATCTCGCTCTCGTGCCCAGCAAAGCGTCCGGAACGGCCGCACCAGCACCTGAGTTCTTCGATGAACCTCAATTCACGGTGGCAGGAGTAACCCAAGCCACGAATTCCGGGGGACACGGTTCCGATATAGTGCTGCGAACCACCGAAGCGCTCGCCAGAGCAACGGTTTCGTTGAGTAAGGAGCCGGCCGCGAGCTCCAGGGCGGCGACCTCCGCCGCGACCGAAAGTTCCCTGCGCGATGCGCTGGCGTTTAATCCCAAAGATGCTGAACTTCGTCACCAGCTGGGCGAAGTCGAAGAGGGTCTTGGCAAGCCACTGGAGGCGGTTCGCGAGTATCAGCTCGCCGCGGAACTTGACCCCAGCGAACCGCACCTGCTCGATTGGGGAGCCGAACTCCTCACCCATCGCGCGCTGGAACCGGCCACCGAGGTTTTCACAAAAGGCAATCGCCTGTTTCCAAAGTCGGCGCGGATGCTGGTCGCGCTCGGCGTAGCCTGGTACGCTCGCGGATCCTGCGATCGAGCTGCGGAGAGTCTGGTGAGCGCATCCGATCTCGACCCTGACAACCCGACTCCGTATTTATTTCTGGGAAGGATGCAGACTGTCGAGACGACCGCGTTAGAAGGATCGGTCGAAAGATTGGCGCGATTCGCGCAGCTGCAACCGGACAACGCACTCGCGAACTATTACTACGCCGTCAGTCTGTGGAAACAGCCGGATAGTTCCGGGGACAGTAACGCTGAGCGTTCTACGCGCGTGGAAGCACTGTTGCAGAAGGCAGTGCATCTCGATCCGAAGCTCGGCGCTGCGTATCTGCAACTGGGGATTCTCTATGGGCAGCGCGCGGATTTTTCGCGGGCAATTTCGGCGTATCAAAGGGCAGTCGAAGTCAGTCCGGAAGAAGTTGGTTCGCAGTTCGATCAGACTCTCGAAGAGGCGCATTATCGACTGGCTCAGGCCTACCTGCGGACTGGCGACAAAGCAAAAGCTCAAGAGGAACTTGAACTCCATCGTCAGTTAGCTAAGAAAACAAAAGAAGATGCTGAGCGTAAGCGGCGCGAGATTCAGCAGTTTGTGATCTCGCTGCGCGACGAGAATTCCGGATCGCAGCCGCAGCACTGAACCGGTCGCGAGTCGACTGGGAATCACTCCGAAGATCCGTTCCTCACGGCGCATCGACCACACAGCGAAAGCCAACCGTTCCCGACCGGTCGTGCCCAGGAGACATCAACAGATACTTCTGGTGTTGATCCAGCCGATAAGTTTGCGGAAAGTACCAGATCGAACCGTTTGGTTGATAGGAGGCGCCGCCGCGAATGATCGCCGCGCGCGTATGCGGATCCCGATATTCGTCGGTCCACTGAGACACGTTGCCGACCAAATCGAGAACACCGAATGGACTTGCTCCCTTCGGGAAAGCAGTTACGTCGGCGGGTGGACGCAAAGCAGGCCCAGAATCCACTGGGGGAAGAACTTGGGAGTCCCAGTCGTTCCCCCAAGGATACGCACGACCGCTGGTAGATTGCGCTGCGTATTGCCACTCCCACTCGTGAGGAAGGCGTTTCCGGCTCCAGGCTGCGTACGCGCGGGCATCCTCGATTGAAACCCAAGTAACAGGCTTGTTATCCCAGCCCTCCGGATAGCTGCCATTCTTCCAGGAGCGCAAGAAATTGTGATCGTCTTTTGGATGATAGTGCGTCGAGTTCAAGAATCGCTTGAACTCAGCATTCGTCACTGGCGTCCTATCGATATAGAAACTATGAACCTGCATTCGATGGCGATGGAAACGGCGCGGCGCATCTTCCCACGGATACTGCACATCTGCCCCGGGATCATTGCCCCCCTCGATTTCAATGCCGCTCACCTGAAAGTCGAAGTCACCGTCGGGAATGCGCACCATTCCCTCCGGCGGTGACTGCGACGTGGCGGTTGCTGGGATTTCAAGCAGAGTCTGGGGCACGGCTTTCCACTCCCGCGAATAGCTCCCAAGAGGACGTTTAGAACGGTCCGCCATAAAAGACAGGAGGTTCTGAACACTTCCGTCCGCTTTCTCGGTCGTGGCCAGAACGGCTCCGTAACCGAGGCCTTCGAGATCGAAGCTTAGGATCGCTTTGCCGTTCGCAATCGCGGGCGTCAATTCGTTCCCGTGCCACAAATCGTAGTAGTGCACGCCGGTTCGTTCCGGCACCTCGAGCTGAGATCCAGCGACGTCGTATTCGTTACGGTTGATGATCGTCCACAATGTTCCTTTCGCCGCCGGGAAACGGCTGGCGAACACGCCCGCCTGCAAGACTGGCGTATGCGGTTCCCAGTCGTCGCTGGACAGGTAATCGGCCATGGCGCGTTCGATGCGGGTGAAGCGCAACAGGGCCTCGGCATCACGCGGATTATTTTCGTACCAGAATCCCCAGAGGTTTTCGAGGGTGGCATAGCCCTGGCCATTGAAAAAGGCGTGCTGCAAACTGTCGGTCTTATCGCGGGTGAAACGGTCGGTAACATTCACGGTGTGGCGCGGCTCCATCCACTTGTTCTTGCTGACCATCGGAATGAAAGGATACGGCTTCCCTTCCCAGGCCACCCAATCGTTCCAGCTGAGGTTAGTCCAGGCGAGCGAAGCGTCGCGCGGTTGAAATTGGGGCTCCAGTGCGAGCGGATGGCCGATCGCGTCTGAGGCTTCGCGAAAGCCGGGCGGGACGCTCTCCAGCGTATCGAAGTTGATGCCATCGGCGTCGACTTCTTTGAGGAGTTGCGACATGGGCGTCGCTGGCGCCGCGCCTTCGTCTCGGGTCCCCAGGTCCCAGGCAAGAAGCGGGAAGAATACCTTCACGCCGCGGCTGTGAAATTGCTCCACCATGCGCCGCACGCCAGGAATGCCACCGGGAAGATCGCGGAGCATATCAAATTGATTGCGGTCGTCCACACCCAGGTTCGGATACACATGCCAGATAAGAACAGCGTCGATGGGGCCGATGTGGCTTTCGGTTTCGGAGAGGAAGCGGTTGACGGTGTACTCGCCTTTGTCGGGATCGTAAAAACTCCGGTCCCAGATGAGCAACTGAACCTGGGAGAAGATGTGTTGCGCCCATTGCAGATCAGGACGTTCGTACTGCGAACGGTTGTAACGCAGGAGAGTGCGGCGATGGTTGCGCCAGGCTTTGAGACCTTGGAGCCATGCGGGTTGGTCGGAGGGACTGGCGGGTCCGGAAAAGAAGACTTCGCTGGGCGGCGGAATCTCCGTCAAATTCATGACTCCGGTGTGGGAAACAAGGTCGTGTTGCGCCTTCCATTCATCTCCTGACGACAGAGCGCTTGACAATAAGAGTAGGCCTAGAACGGAAAGTGCAAACAAAGGGTTTCTGGGTTTCATAAAATGAGTTCGGAAAAACATTGTCGGTTGCAATGATGCGAATCAAGAGTAGAACTGGCGCCAGGCAGATGTCTATGCCATTGGGGTGCGATCTCGAATCGGCGACCTCAAGAAAATAGGACGAGCCGAAGCTCGTCCCGAATTTCATTCGCTGTCTTGCACGGGCCGCAGGCTCAGAAATCAAGCCTTAGAGCAAACTGGATGACGCGTGGGTTGTTGACGGTTTCGTTGACGGCACCGAGCGTGGACAGACTGTTGACGTCCTGCATGAACACACCGTTGCCGGTCAGACCGAATTGTGCATGGTTGAACAAATTGAAGAATTCGGCTCTGAACTTCAACGTATATGCTTCGCTAAGGCGGAAATTCTTGAAGATCGAGAAGTCCGTATTCACGAAGCGAGGGCCGGAAAGCGGAGCCCGGGAGATATTCCCGAGTTCACCGGCCGGAGCGTGGTCAAAAGCGCAAGGGTTGAACCAGTATTGATTGTTGTGGACGGCGGGTGGAGCAATTCCAAACAAACTCGTCCCCGGAATCGGCTGGCCGAGAGCGTACTGGCATCGGATATTTGAATTACTCGCGACCACGCCCGGCGTCTCCGGATTAGAAATCTGTATCGGACGGTTCATTGGGGTCCCGTTCCACTGGAAGTTGACACCGGATTGGTTGAGGCTATCGACCAAGAACAGCGGGAAACCGGAAGTTGCCTTTTCGATCACGTTCATCTGCCAACCGCCAAGGATTGCATTCTCCGCTCCGTTCCACTCTGAACCATATTTCTTGCCCTTACCAAAAGGCAGCTCATAGAGAACGCTGGCAGAAAGCTGATCATTCAGATTGAGCTGTGACAGGCCCCAATCCGTCCGCTGCGTGTTCGGCAGTGGCCAGAACGTAGCTCCCGGGGTCGTGCCGTCGCCATCAGCCATACCGGAGTCGAAGGTCCGAGACCAGGTATAGCTGACGAGGGCGTACAGGCCGTGACGCGCGCTCTTTGTTTCCGCCTTGATGAGAAGACCGTCGTATCGAGCCTTGGCACCGTCGGTGATGTTGGCAATGTTGATGAACTGGTTCCCCTGGTATGGAGCATTAAACCACTGTCCTCCGGGTCCGCAGCCGAGCGTGTAACCCGCAACTGGAGAGGGCCCTCCCGCGCAGGCTGAAGGTGCGTTCACGTTCATGTTCAAGCCGTAGAACAGGATGTGGGTGCTTCGGGTACCGGCATAACCAGCGGTCAGAACGACATTGCCGGGCAGTTCACGCTCAATGTTGAGGTTGAACTGCTGCACCATTCCTTGTTTGAAATTCGAGTTTTGCGAGAGCGAAGTGCCAGTAAAGGTGTCCGGGTTCGGGGGCGCGGTGAATGGCTGAAGATTCGACTGCAAGAAGCCATACTTTAGACCGCAGTTTACCGCAGAAGCGCCAGCGAAGGCGTTGCCGAACGGGCACGCATCGCCCGGGTAACCGTAACTGAACTGGTCGACCTCGGCGTAGTAGGGCGGGTTCTGCCAGAGTCCCTGCGCGCCCTGGCTCCAGCCCGAATCGTGGTAGATGGAGTAACCGGCACGAACCACGGTTTTCTGAAGCCCGAAGGGCTTCCAAGCCAGTCCGATACGTGGCTCGATGGCCGTCTTGTCGAAATTGACTCCGACATTTGAGCCCGTGCGAACGCAGTTCGTGCAACCACTAAATGGCACATTTCCTGCGATCAGATATTGTTTCGTTGCCCAGTCAAAGTTCGCCTGTTTGTTGAGGGCTTCGGTAATGGGCGTCACGAGTGCCCAGGCCACGCCCAAGTTCAGGGTGAGGTCGTGGGTCACACGCCAGTCGTCCTGAACGAACGGACGGAACATCTTCCAGCGACGCCCGGTCATAGCTCCATTGAACGTCTGATCGTGGATCGCGCCGAACGGCTGGCCAATGAGCAGATCGGCAGCGCTGTCGCCGGTTGCGGTCCCGCCAAGCAGAAAATAGCCATCCTGGAAGCCATTGGTCATCACGTTCATCTGGTTCAAACGAACGCCAATGCCGACACGGATGTCATGGTTTCCGCGAATCATGTCGAATGTATCGCTGAACGAATAAACGTTCGTTCCGCCGGTGAAGGGAGCGAAACCACGATCGCCAAGGGACCAATAGGTACTAAGCTGGGTTGAGCTCAGGCCGCAACTCAAACACGCCTTCGTATATTGCGTTAACCCCGGGGGCGCGTTCGCGCACTTGCTGTTGAGGTCGGCACCGACGATGCCGAGCCTGTCGGAATAGCAGAGCTGGCCGCCGAACTCGCCGTACGAAGTGATGTAGTCGAAGATCCGGTTGAAGCCGAAGTAAGCCTGGTTGATGTTTCTGGAGTTGACGACGTGCGTCTCAGAAATCACGACGTTGCGCGCGTGGTTGGCAATCAACTGATTGCTGCCGAATGGATTTTGCTCAGCCCAACTCGGAGAGCCACCAGGCACGTAGGAGTTCGCCTGATCATAGCTGAAGCGAGCAAAGGCGGAGTCGTTACTGGAAAAATTGTGATCGAGCCGGATTGTTCCGTTGCCCTCGTTCAGTTGCCGGACGGGAACGTTGGAATAGTTGATTCCGTTGGCGTAGGTGTCACCCCCATGAGGATAGAGATTGATCATCGCAAGACCAATGGGATCTGCCAGTCCAAGCCCCGTCGGTCCATGAGTAATTGGAATCTTGTTGCATCCGACTGTGGGGTTGACACCAAGCACCTGGCTGCCATCGGGGTTCACCGTAGTGGGGTTCCCGGAAGCGTCGCACTGAAACGGATAATGCTGCGTAGTACTCAGCGGGATCAAGGGTGCGTAGGGATTCGTAAGGCTTCCGGCAAACGGATCGTTGCTGAAGTCAGCGTACGCCGGATTGACGAGACCTTTTTCTGCATCCGTCGGCACCGTCCCCAGAAAGGGAATGCCGTGACGCTGGCGCTTGGCCTCATAGTTTACGAAGAAGAACGTCTTGTCTTTCTGAATCGGCCCGCCGAACGATCCGCCGAACTGATTCAGATTGAACTTCTCTTTGAAAGCGGCGAAATAACTCTTGGCATCGAGGCTGGTGTTGCGGAAATATTCGTACAGGTTGCCGTGCCAAGCGTTGGTGCCGGACTTGGTGGTGATCAGCACGGTCGGACCCGCGCGCGTACCGTACTCAGCGGAGTAGTTGTAGGTAAGAACCTTGAACTCCTGAATGGAGTCAATCGTCGGTAGGATCGAGATACCACCAGACGTGAGTTCGGAGTTGTCGTTGTTATCGAGCAGCCAGCTTGTACTCTGCTCGCGCGAACCGCCGACGGAGAGCGAGAAGGCGCCGCGCGTCGCCACTTCGCTGCTTGACGCCTGGGTGAAAAAGCTGTTCGGGCTGGTCTGCTGGGTGGTGCCCGGAGTCAGAGTAGCCAACTGCACAAAGTCGCGTCCGTTGAGCGGGAGATCGGCCACCTGCTCGGAGGTGATTACCTGGCCGAGCGTTGGATTCGTGGTCTCGACAGCCACTTCGGTAGCGCTGACTTCCACCGTTTGGCTCACCGACGCGGGGTTGAGCGCGAAATCGATTTCACGCTGCTCGTCAACTTGCAGACGGATATCTTTTTGCTCGGCAGTCTGGAAGCCCTGGGACTCCACTCGAATGGTGTAATGCGCTACCGGCAGCAGCGGTGCGAGGTAGTGACCTGAGCCGTCGGTCTTCGTTTCGCGCGTGGCGCCTGTCTCCTGCGCGGTGATCTTGACCGTCGCCCCAGCGATGACGGAGCCGGTTTTATCGGCAACCGTTCCCGAAAGACTCCCGTTCGCCTGGCCGTACATAAGTGAACAGAGGGAGAACACGGAACACAGAACCGCTGCGACCAGCATTTTTCTTTTCAGCATCGGTTTCCCCTTGGCGGCCACTCTTCTCTTCGCGAGCTAACGGAGCGGCGATCACTCGCGGCTGAGACGTGGGGACGCCCCCTTTTTTTGCAATGGGTCATCTAAATAGATTAGATATTCAAAGTCAAGAGGTTTTGTACCGCTTCGCGAATGGGGCGACGGGATCGGGGATTCAATTTTTCATACCGTCGTTTTTCGTAACTACGCTTTCACGGATTTTTACGATCTGGTTAGCGGCGACATTTTCCAGACGTTGCACCTGGCCGCTCGGCCAGCGAATCTCGATGGCATCGGCCTTGGTGGCTTTGCCCAGCCCAAAATGCAGGCGGAAGTCGCTTTGCGAAATATATCCGCCGCCGCTGCGTACCTCCTGCGTCTGCTGATGATCGCCCACGCGAACGGTGACCCTGGCTCCGATGGCGTCGCGATTCGACTTCGCGCCTTCCAATTTCAATAGAATCCAGTTCCCGCGCTCGCCAAGATTTTTTAGCAGGCTGGGGCGATCATGACTGTTGTTCACCAGAATTCCGACGGCTCCGTCATTGTCGAAATCGGCAGCGGCGACGCCGTGGCTGTTGAACGGAGTGGTGATGCCCGGGCCGGCATCGAGCGAGATGTCGCGAAATCTGCCGTTGCGCTGGTTCCAGTAGAGAATCTTGCGCTCGCGGAATGTGTTGTTGACGCCTTTGTTGTCGACTTCGGGATAGATGTGACCGTTTGCCATGAACAGGTCGGGCCAGCCGTCGTTGTCGACGTCGACGAAGAGCGTGCCCCATCCCAGGAATTGCGAATTCTTGGCCAGACCGGCGGCGGAGGTGACGTCGGAGAACGTTCCGTCATGGTTGTTGTGATAGAGCGTGGCGGTGTCGTCGGAGAAACTGGTTTTGACGATGTCGAGCCAGCCCTCGCCATCGTAGTCCACGGCATCGGCACCCATGCCGGCCTGCTCACGACCTCCGTCGTTGAAGGCTACGCCGGCCTCGACGGCGGTCTCGGTGAAGGTGCCGTCGTGGTTGTTGTGAAAGAGCAGGCTGGGAGTGGAATCGCAGGCGACGTAGATGTCAGGCCAGCCGTCGTTGTCGAAGTCGCCGGTCAGAGCGGTCAAGCAGTAATACGAATCGGTCTTCGCCACTCCGGAAGCTCGACTGACGTCGGTGAAAGTGCCGTCGCCGTTGTTGTGGTAGAGCTCGCTGTGCGTTCCCTTCAGGCCGCGCGGACCGCACATTACCGGCATCCCCTTCCACAGGCAAGCGGCGCCGCTGCCGGGCTCGGGCGTGTGCTGCGGATCGAAGTCGACGTAGTGGGCGATGAAGAGGTCGAGACGGCCGTCGCGGTCATAGTCCAGAAAGGAGCAGCCGGTGGACCAGCGGGCGTCGTCGTGCCAGAGACCGGCCTTGCGCGTGACGTCGGTGAAAGTGCCGTCGCCGTTGTTGTGCAGGAGAACGTCGTGTCCCCAGAAGGTGACGAACAGGTCCACGAACCCGTCGTTGTCGTAATCGCCGGCGCAGACTCCCTGGCCCCAACCGACCAGGCCGACGCCGGCTTTTTGGGTGACATCTGCGAAGGTGCCGTCGCGTTGGTTGCGGTAGAGATGGCTGGTCGGCTCTTGTCCCTTGGGAAAACCTTCGAGGCGGCTGCCGTTGACTAGGAAGATGTCGGGCCAGCCGTCGTTGTCGAAGTCGAAGAAAGCGGCGCCACTGCCGGTGGTCTCTATGATGTAACGCTTGGTCTTGTCGCCTCCATCTTCAGTTTTGGCGGTCAGGCCGGCGCGTTCTGCGATGTCGACGAAGTTGACTCTTGGAGCAGTGGGCGGAGGCGCGGCGGGCGTGGAATGCGGTTGAGCAGTTGCGAGTGAAAGGGTGGGTATCCACAGTGCCACAACAACTGCTACGAGCCTGCAATTCATGAGTCCGTGTCCCAGGAAAAATCTTATCAGGGAGAATCTTACAACCCGCAGCCGGCTCTGGGCGCGCCGGTGGAGCGACGGGCGTCTCGCCCGTCCCGCAGGGAGGGGACGCCCGGCGCTCCACCTGACATCAGCCGTTGGCCCGGGCCACCAGTAAGATCCCCAGACCGTAGAAGACGAACATGAGGGCCAGGTACAGCTTGGCTTTCCCGGGCGCACCGGCAAATTCTTTCCAGGCGAGAACGCCCCACAGAGCGGCGACCATCGGCGCGGATTGCCCGATCGCGTAGGAGATGGCCACGCCGGTGAAGTGGGCGGCGACTAGATTAAAAACCATGCCGGTGCCCCAGATGAATCCGCCGAGCAGTCCGAGGGCGTGGCCGGAAATCGGTCCGCTGAAGTAGCCGGAGAAACTTACGGGTTCGCCGACTAGAGGGTGCCTCATGAAATAGACGTTCCAGATCGCGCACGAGAGCAGCGCGCCCAGCGTGAGAAAGATGGCGGCAGCGTAGGGGCCGAGTGTGCCGAGCATGACGCCGTTCACCTCGTGGGGCATGGCTCGAGTCATAAAGGGAGCCCAGAGGCCCATCAGGACTCCGGAGACGATGCAGGTGATGATGCTCTTCTTCGAGGTCGAGCTACTCGCAGCGGCAAGGCTGCTATAGGCCCGTCCGTCCAAGACCACAGCGATGAGGGCGCACAGCACGCCCGCTGCCAGCAATCCGGCGTTGCCTTGCGGGTTCTGGGCATAGCTGGTAATGACGCCCACCACGAGCGCAATTCCGATCGAAACTGGAAACGCAATCGCGAGACCAGCCATATCGATGGCCGCGACCAGCAATAAGTTCGCGAGATTGAAGATGGCGCCCCCGACCATGGCAAAGATGACGTCGTTCGTGTTGGCAGCGTGGATGTTGGCGACTAAGCTGGACGCGTCGTGGCCGGTGCTACCCATCGTGTGTCCGAGGATGAGCGAGATCAGGAAAATGCCGACGGCATAATCCCAGTAAAACAGCTCGAAACGATACTTCTTGACGCCTTTGTAAGTATTGGCCCAGGAGCCCCAGCAAATGGCGCTCGTGATCATCATGAACAACGCAGTACCCAGATTGTGGGGTGTAAACATCGCTTCTCCTTAGGCGAGAATCGCGAGGTATGAATCGGGCCGTAGCGTAGCCGCGCAGCGTTGCAGTGTCAAGGCGAAACGCAAATTCATCTTTCAACGTATCTGCCGTACAATTACACGGCGAAGGATAGCCGCGGAGAGCATTGGATGCCGGTCGAACATAATGACTTTCGGAGCATCGCGCGTCCCGAGCCGCAGGGCGACGCGATTGCGATTCTCTCCGGGGAACCTTTGCTCCGGAATACCGGCATTCCTCTCAACCTGGATTGGGTGCGGGAAGTACGGGTGAATACCAGCGCGGTCGAGCGCCGTGCTCAATCCCAGGTCGCGCGGCGAACGGTGAAGAAAGAGTGGCAGGCGGCATGGCTTCTGCGCGCGATTACTTGCATGGATCTGACCACGCTTTCCGGCGATGATACCGACGAACGCGTGCGCCGCTTGTGCGCGAAAGGACGGCACCCCATTTCGCAGGAAATGGAACAGAAACTGGGGATCGAGGAGTTGCAAATCAAGGTCGCGGCCATTTGCGTGTATCACACATTTGTGGAAACGGCTCTGCACGCGCTCGAGGGCAGCGGGGTACATGTCGCGGCCGTGTCCACTGGCTTCCCCGCGGGTCTATCGCCGCTGGCCGAGCGGGTCAACGAGATTCGCCGATCGGTGGAGGCGGGCGCGCATGAGATCGATGTAGTCATCACCCGCGCCCATGTTTTCGGCGGACGCTGGCAAGTGCTCTACGACGAAGTGGCGGCGTTCAAGCAAGCTTGCGGATCGGCGCACATGAAGGTGATCCTTGGAACTGGGGACTTGCTGACGCTGCGCAATGTGGCCCGCGCGAGTGTGGTTGCCATGATGGCGGGCGCGGACTTCATCAAGACTTCCACCGGTAAAGAGCCGACGAACGCGACATTGCCGGTGGGCTTGGTGATGACGCGCGCCATCCGCGAATACGCGCAGCAGACCGGGATGGCGGTGGGTTTCAAGCCGGCGGGAGGCATCCGCACGGCAAAACAGTCCATCGACTGGTTGGCGATGATCAAAGAGGAACTTGGCCCGTCCTGGCTGCGGGCGGAGATGTTCCGCTTCGGAGCCAGCGGCTTGCTTGGCGACATCGAGCGGCAACTCGAGCATTTTGCAACTGGGCGCTATTCGGCGGACTATCGGCATCCGATGGCGTGATTTATGGCGAAGGCAAACGCATGAGTGCCACACGTAAGTTGTTTATGACCGTTGGCGCGGGTTCGATTGTGTTCACAGTCGCTTCATTGGCCTTTGTGCTTGCGGTCTGGCTTCTTCGGCGGACAATTCTCGATGGACCAATCTCAAGTCATGATGCGACAATCGGCGCAATTCTAATTGTCATCATTCCCGACGCCCTTGCCGCCTGGTGGATCTTTCGACGAGTCCGGTCAAACCGCTCACGTGATGATGCTCGGCGCGCCGCCACTGCGTTTGCGGTTTCTGCCCCAGTGGTGTTGGCAATCGGCTACCCGTTGGGTTTTTTGGTCGGAGGATATGCTGAGGTGATTCTCGGGGGCCGTTTCATTTTGCCTGCCGTGGCATCATTCATTATCGTCCTGATGATCTTCGCTCCGAGTGCTGTTGTTATGTGGGTCTTACACCCGTCCGGCGGCGTTGGGGCTGTCCCAGAAAGTGATCAAGATGAGCATTGCTGAGAAGTTCGTGAGTATGGAATACGGCCCGGCCCCGGAAGATTCGAAGGAAGCAGTCGCCTGGCTGGAACGCCACGCCTTCCGCTTCCAACATTTCATCGGAGGCGGTTGGCAGGCGCCCGCGGCGGGAGAGTATTTCGACACCGTCGATCCTTCGAACGGCGAGAAACTCGCGTCGGTCGCGCAAGGATCCGCGGTGGACGTTGACGCCGCGGTCAAAGCCGCGTGGGCCGCGTCCTCCGGATGGCGCGCGCTCACTCCTCATGCCCGCGCGCGCTACCTGTATGCCATCGCGCGGCTAGTGCAAAAGCATTCGCGGCTGCTCTCGGTGCTCGAGACGATGGACAATGGCAAGCCCATCCGCGAGAGTCGCGACATCGATATCCCGCTGGTGGCGCGACATTTCTATCACCATGCCGGTTGGGCGCAACTTCTGCAGCACGAATTCCCCGAGTACGTGCCCTGCGGAGTTGTCGGTCAGATTATTCCCTGGAATTTCCCGCTCCTGATGCTGGCGTGGAAGATTGCTCCGGCGCTGGCGACAGGAAATACCGTCGTGTTGAAGCCGGCGGAATTCACGCCTCTCACCGCGCTCGCCTTCGCCGGAATCTGCCAGGAAGCTGGCTTGCCCGCCGGAGTTGTCAACATCGTCACCGGAGACGGTTCAACCGGCGAGGCGTTGGTCAAGCATCCGGACGTAGACAAGATCGCCTTCACCGGATCGACCGAGGTCGGACGCGCGATTCGCGCCGCCACGGCGACGAGCCACAAGCGCCTTTCGCTGGAGCTTGGCGGCAAATCTCCGTTCATCGTCTTTGAAGATGCCGACCTCGACAGCACCGTGGAAGGCCTGGTGGACGGAATCTGGTTCAATCAGGGGCAGGTATGTTGCGCGGGCTCTAGGCTGCTGATGCAGGAGAGCATTGCCGAAGCTCTGATTGCCAAAGTGCAAGATCGCATGAGCACCCTGCGCATCGGCGCGCCGCTCGACAAAGCGATCGATATTGGCGCCATTGTCGCCAAGGTGCAACTTGACCGCATTCGCAAGCTGGTGGACCAGGGTGTGGCCGACGGCGCGACCTGCTGGCAGCCGCAGGTCGCGTTGCCGGCACGCGGGTTCTACTATCCGCCGACGCTGCTCAGCAACGTGCATCCGACGTCGATTGTTGCGCAGCAGGAAATTTTCGGACCCGTGCTGGCGGCGATGACGTTCCGCACACCGGTGGAAGCTGTCGAGCTGGCGAACAATACGGTTTACGGTTTGGCCGCCTGCGTCTGGAGTGAGAGCGTCAACGTTGCGCTGCAGGTGGCTGCGCAACTTAAAGCGGGAGTGGTCTGGGTCAACTGCACGAACCTGTTCGACGCCTCCTGCGGTTTTGGCGGCTACCGCGAGAGCGGCTACGGACGCGAGGGCGGACGCGAAGGCCTGCTCGAGTATATGGAGCCAGCATGGTTCAAGGACGCCCCGATGCTTCGAGCAGAGAAGCAAGCTGCGCTGACCGAAGCGGAGTTGGAACCCGATCCCGACACTTCAAGAATGGAGCGACGGGCGTCCTCGCCCGTTCATGATGACGAAGCCGGGCGGGGACGCCCGGCGCTCCACCAACAAGCGAGCACTCCTGCAATTGACCGCACCGTCAAGCTCTACATCGGGGGCAAGCAGGCGCGTCCCGACTCCGGCTACAGCATGGAAGTGCGCGCGGCCGACGGGAGTCTGCTGGGTGAAGCGCCGCTAGGCAATCGCAAAGACATTCGCAACGCAGTCGAGGCTGCGCGAAAGGCGGCCGCCTGGGCAAAGGCTACCGCGCACAATCGAGCTCAGGTTCTTTACTACTGCGCCGAGAATCTTTCCCAGAGGCGCGATGAGATTGCGCGTCGCCTGGCCGCCGTAGCCGGCGAAAAGCAGGCGGCCGCGGAAGTGAATCTCAGTATCGAGCGCATCTTCTCCTATGCGGCGTGGGCCGATAAGTTTGACGGCGCAGTGCACAATCCTCCGTTCCGCAATGTCGCGGTCGCGATGAACGAGGCGATTGGGACGCTCGGCGTCATCTGCCCGCGGGAGGCGCCGCTGCTCGGTTTTCTTTCTCTCGTGATGCCCGCTCTCGCGGTGGGAAACACGGTGATCGCGGTTCCTTCGGAAACCTATCCGCTGATCACGAGCGATCTGTACCAACTGTTCGACACCAGCGATCTGCCCGGCGGCGCGCTGAATATTGTGACCGGATACACTTCGCAACTTCTGAAGACGCTCGCCGAACATGACGACGTCGATGCCATCTGGTGCTTTGGCGATGAAGCCAGCGCCGCGGCGGCCAAGGCCATGTCGGTCGGCAATCTGAAGCAGGTATGGACGAACGAAGGCCGCGCCATCGATTGGTTTAACCCGAAGCTGGCCGAAGGCCGCTGGTTTCTTGAGCACGCTACCCAGGTGAAGAACATTTGGGTTCCTTACGGTGAGTAGGAGGAAAGCATTTGTAATTTCCAATTTGTAATTTGCAATTTGAAACCTGCAATCGCTAAGCCAAATGGCAAATTACAAATTGCCAATTACAAATGAACGCTACGCGTACACCGCGAGTAAAGATCTGCTGCATTGCCAGTGTTGACGAAGCGTCCCTGGCGGTCGAGCATGGAGCCTCTGCGCTGGGCCTGGTTTCACACATGCCGAGCGGTCCGGGCGTCATCAGCGACGAGCAGATCGCAGAGATTGCCGCGACGGTTCCGCCTGCCATCGGGACATTTCTGCTGACGTCGCGGCAAAATGTTGCCGACATCGTCCGGCAACAGCGTTTCTGCCGCACGAACACGATCCAGATCTGCGATCATCTCACTCAGGGCACGCACCGCGAACTGAAGGACGCTTTGCCGGGGATTTCCCTGGTTCAGGTCGTTCACATAACCGGTCCCGAGTCCGTCGAAGAGGCCGCGCAAGTCGCACCGCATGTGGATGCGGTCCTGCTCGATTCCGGCAACCAGCGACTCGCGGTCAAGGAATTGGGCGGCACGGGCAGAACGCACGATTGGACTCTCAGTCGGGCAATCCGCGAACGCATCGGCGTCCCGCTGTTTCTGGCCGGTGGGCTCACACCGGAGAACGTTGGTCAGGCCATTGCAGAGGTGGGCCCGTTCGGGCTCGATGTGTGCTCCGGCGTACGCACGGAAGGCAAGTTGGATGCGGCCAATCTGAAGCGGTTCTTCGCGGCGGTAACGAGACGTTTCTAGAGAGGGAAAGACAGTCGATGCCAAGAGTTATGAGGACGATGATCCCCAGAATCAAGAAATCTTTGCGGGAACGCGGTCTCGTGATCAGCCTTCGCCGGAGCCTTCTTTTGCCGGTTCACCTTTTTAGGGAGTACCGTGCCGCGAAGGCGCTCCGTCCGGATGGCCGCGCCAGCGAATTTGACCGGAAATATGGCGTTGACACTGATGGCAGATTCGAAGGATGGACCTATCTTAGCGATCTCGATATTCCGAGTTCGAACTGGATTGACGGGAACGACTATGCGGCCATCGAACCCGAACGCTTCCAACGCGTGCTTGCCAGCTTCGATCTTGCATTCGAGGACTTTACTTTCATCGATTTTGGATCCGGGAAGGGACGCGCTTTGCTGCTGGCGTCCGAGTACCCGTTTAAGCGGATACTGGGGCTGGAATTCTCACCGGAACTGCACCTTACTGCTGAAGAAAACATCCGGCGATACCGTTCCGCAACGCAGAGGTGCCGAGACACCCAGTCTTTGAACGTGGACTTCGCGGACTATGCACTTCCTCCCGAAGCTTCGGTTCTGTTTTTCTTCCATCCCTGCCGTACGCGTGTATTGTCAAGGGTCGTGGCCGGAATTTGCCGCTCCTTGATCTCACACCCCCGTCCGCTGTACATCGCGTACGTCGCTCCGACCCCAGAACAAGAACAACTGTTCGCTTCCTCCGGCTTCATGGAAAAGACATTCCGGAACGCGGAGTTCAGGTTCTGCCTCTATCGAGCTTGCCGGGCATGAAAGCGCGCGCTTCATCGGCGGCGTGTGAAACCAAAACCGGGGGACATTTCTATTGTGCTCAAGACGGGGACGTTTCAAGTGTGGTATGACAATAAGGAGGGTATCGCGTTGACTTTTGCGGGCCCTACAGGCAAACTCTCAATTCGCCCGCCCACCGCATCTCGGGCCAGCACGATGAACCCGGCGTCAGGGTCGCAAGCGCGGCGAAGGTCCGACTCAGAAACGGTTCGCTCTATGTCCGCAGACCGCGTCTCCTATACGCTCGATTCGACGTTGGAGACGGTGAACAACGCTGAAGAGACGGCTGGCCGCATGGCGGCCGAGGCCGGATTCGACGACGAGGAGGTCATGCAGATCTCCATGGCGGTGCGAGAAGCCGCCGTGAACGCAGTCTTGCACGGCAATGCCTACGACCCAAGTAAGAAAGTTACACTCGCGTTTGAGCGTACCGCCCACGACCTTGTGATCGTAATCCGAGATCAAGGCAAGGGCCTTGACACGAGCAGGATTCCGGACCCTTTAGCGCCGGACAACCTGTTGAAGACATCGGGTAGAGGTATTTTTCTGATGCGCTCGTTTATGGATGTGGTGGAAATCCACCCTTCCCAGGCGGGCACCGAACTTAGAATGATCAAGCATGTCCACGGCAACCCCGCGGATTCCAAGGAGGCTCTACAGTGAGCATGAAGTCCAGTACTCGTCAGGTGGATGGCGTCACGATTGTCGATCTCAGCGGCCGGATCACCCTCGGCGAAGGCAGCGTGGTTCTGCGCGATACGGTGCGCGATTTGCTTTCCAAGGGGCAGAAAAAAATTCTACTGAATCTGGCCGACGTGAACTACATCGACAGCTCAGGTATCGGCGAACTCGTCAGCGCCTACACGACTTGCAAGAACCAGAGCGGCGAACTCAAGCTGCTCAACCTCACCAAGAAAGTGCACGACCTGCTGCAAATCACCAAGCTCTATACCGTCTTCGATGTGAAAGACGACGAAGCAGCCGGCGTGAAGTCTTTCGGCAAGTAAAGCGCGGGCACCACGGCACGCCGGGCTCATACCCCGGCGTGCCACCCCATCACGCCAAAACCGGGCATGGGATCCGGTGTGCTGCAGACCCCGGTGCTGCCGTTCCTTTTTCGGGAAGTTGCCACGAAATTTTTCGCTCTGCGTAGCGTAGGTCCCCTCCTCCACGCCTAGAATGAAGCTGAGGACGCACTCTTCAGCGTCTCAGTCGCCATGTGTTTTCGAATTCCGACTTTCCTGGCCGGGACCGTTCTTGCTGCCGTTATCGCAATGAGCGGCGTTGGCTTGGCGCGCGATACCTCCAAACATGATTGCGTCTCCTTCACTGAAGCGACAAAACATGTAGGCACAACCCAGTGCGTCAGCGGAACCGTGGTGCACGTGGAGGATGGCAGCAACGGCGTCACCTTCCTCAACTTCTGCAAAGACAAAACCTGTCCCTTTACCGTGATCGTGCTCCCGGACGATCTCAAGAAGGTGGGCGATCTCCGCGAACTCGAAGGCCGGCAGATTGAAATCAAGGGCACGATCGCGGACCACGACGGACGCGCAGGGATGATTTTGCGCCACACCCAACAACTCGGCGAAAGCGCTTACGTGGTGGTTCCTCCGGTGCCCACAGAATACGATGTCGAGCGCCGGGGCCACTACAGTGCCGGGAGGGCCACCCGCCACAAAGCCAAGAAGAAACACACCAAGCAGGGCCAGCCGATTTCGATCGAAGATCCAGGAGAGCCGCAATAAGAAAGGGCCGCTTTAAGCACGGTAGCCTCAAGCAGCCCTCCGGTAGTTTTCAGTTGTTTCAAACTAGAAGCGGAACACGATACCGGTTGATATGTTCACGTTCTTGTCTTCACTGGTCCCCTGGACACGATAATAATCCCAGTCAAATTGAGCGAGCCGAATCGCGATTGCCTTGCTAACAGCAAAGTCCACGCCGCCACCAAACTTCATCATAAAACCGTTGGTGGATATACTCCCGGATCCGTTCCCCGCGCCGAAGGTAAACCCACCTAAAATCACATGGACGAACGGGTTGATCTTGGCGCCGAAATCCGCAGCCAGCACCGGCCCACCGCCATACGTGTAAAGGTGACCGGAGACCCCGCTGATCGATTTGTAGGCGCCGCTGAAATCCCCGGTCACACCAAAGTGCTTGTTAATGTTGCCGGTTGCAGAAGCGTCCCAGCCGTTGGCATTGACGCCTGACCCTCCGTTGAGGGTTGCGAAATCGCCGCCCAGGTACTGGTACATATACCCGCCGAACACTTCCGCTTTGGGAGTGTCTTGCGCCATCAACGGAAGCGAGAAGAAACCCAGAAGAACAACTAATACCAGAAACTTTCGCATACTTTCTCCTTTTGTGAAATTGAACTCAGGCGGTTGCCTCTTATATGCCCAGGCAACGTGAGTCTTACCAGGTGCGCCCGTTTCGGATATGAAATGCATTTTGCAGCGCACCTTGTAGTAGAGACTGGCATCGAGAAAAATGCAATATCAAGAGGGTTACATGAGAACATTGACCTGCAGATATTATTGTTATGTCTAGAGATACGCGGACTTCGTCACAATTACTTGTGACCTACCTCACACCAAGCCCTTGCGCAACTCGTCCAGTGGATATTTCGTCCCCCGCCATACAATGCCATCGTTCCAGAAGGTGTGAACCATGGAGCGCAGCAGCGTGTACATGAACAGGCTGGTGCTGACCGGATGCAGAAAGAAGTAGTAGGCCGGAACCGCCGACCTGGACGACATACCGTAATAAATGGCAAACAGCGAACCCAGCGCGATGGCGTAAGGAACTCGCGCCCATCCGTGGGCCATCCAGACGCCAAGAAAGGGCCCGAGATTCAAAAAGCCCAGGCCCACGATGCAAGCCACGGTTCGCGGCCACTGAAAAGAAAGCACGGCAAAGAAGTTCTTGGTGAGATTGTTGACGATGCCGAAAGCGCCCTTGGCCCAGCGCAGGGAAATCAAGTCTTCGCCAAACACATTGCGCTGGGCGAATCCCGCGTTCTTGACCACCTTGCCGAGCTTCATGTCGTCGAGCACTTCCATGCGCAAGGCTCGATAGGTGCCGACCGCGTCATAGACCGAGCGGCGGACCAGGTTGAAAGCTCCCACACCCATGTGGTCCGGCGCTTTGGGATCGGCGACTTTCCAGGGGCGGTGTCCAAAAACGAAAAGTGCCTGGAAGAAGGCGATCATCATTCTCTCGCCCGCCTGCTTCATGATCATGCGCGGAAAAAGAACGACGTGGTCGGCTCGCTCCGCTTCGGCATAAGTCACGGCGCGCCGCACCGAATCGGGCTTGAAGAGCACATCGGCATCGGTGAACAGCAACCAGTCCCCACTCGCCTGCTGGCCGGCCGTCCACATAGCGTGCGTTTTACCTAACCAGCCGGCGGGCAGTTCCGCAATGTGGATCGTCTTCAGCCGGCCGTGCGCCTGGGGACTCGCCGCAACCTCATCCATGATCTGGCCGGTGTGGTCCGTCGAGCGGTCGTTGACGGCAATGATTTCGTAGTTGGAGTACTCCAGAGCCAGCAACCGGGTCAGCGTCTCGCGGATATGTTCCTCTTCGTTGCGCGCCGGAACGACAATGCTGACTCTGGGCTCGCCGTTCGGGGTCGCTGCTTTGCGGTCCCATTCGGGGCGGGCGATGTCGGCGATGCGCGGCATGCCGATGGCCGCTTCTACGATGCGCGAAAACCAAGCCAGTGCGAGGATGCCGCCTGCAATCCAATGAACGGTGCCCCAGTGAACGGTTTGCCAATGCATTCTGCTTAGGAAGATGCTCCTGAGGGACGGTGTAACGGCGCCGATTCTTCATTGAACCGCAAAGGCGGCGCAAATCGCATCCCGTAAAACAGTATGGCAGAAGACAGCGCGATCGCGATCACCGGACCCACAAAGGCGAGCTGTAGGGAATACTTGTCCGACATGTAGCCGATAAGAGCAGCCGATGGCATATCGCCGAGTAGGTGGAAGACAAAGATGTTTGCTGCCAAGGCGGCCGCACGCACATGCGGTCCGACCGAATTGATCACGGCGGCGTTGAGCGGGCCGGTGTTCAGCAGCAGCAAAAACTCGGCCACGAAAATACCCACTACCATGGGCCTGCCGCTCGAAAACAAGGCGATGCACATGGCCGGAATGCCCAACCCGAGACTGACGGCGGACACCAGGTAATGGGCCGATTTAGTGCGCCGTAACAGCCGATCGGAGATCCAGCCGCCCGCCAGTGACGCAGTCAGGCCGGTAACGATAGTGCTCAAGCCAAAGATAATGTTTGCATCCAACAGGCTATAGCCTCGGGCGCGGTGCAGAAACGTTGGCTCCCAGACCTGGAGTCCTCCGAGCGCGAATGTCATCATCGCCATGCCCAGGGTTGCGGTGAGGAATGCGGGATTGCGGAGCAAGCTCTTCAGCGTGTCGCGCTCTGGGAGCCGGCTTTCCGGGGGATCGAATTGGCCGAGGGCCGGCTCAGGAATCAACAGCAGCAGCAAGGCCAGCAGAACTCCGGGTGCGGCTCCCATGTAAAATGGGGCGCGCCAGCCGTACTTTGGACCCATGACGCCGCCCAACAGATACCCCAGCGCGGTTCCGACCGGGATCGCGAGATAAAACACTCCCATCACCCGCCCTCGCTTTTCGGGGGGAAACATGTCCGCGACAAAGGTCGGCGAAAGAATGACAAAACTGGCTTCGCCGATACCCACCAGGGTGTGACGAATGAGCAGTTCATTGAAGTTGCTGGTGAAGGCGGTGAGGAGAGTGGCCCCGCTCCACACCAGGGCTCCAGTGACGATGACGCGCTTGCGCGAGAAACGCAGCGAAAGCGGCCCCATGAAAGGCGCCGCGCACATGTAAAAGATGAAGAAGACGGTCGTGAGCAGGCCGAACGCCAGGTCGCTGCGATGGAACTCGGCTTTGACCAGGTCCTGTACCGCGAACAACACGGAGCGGTCGATGTAGTTGAGCAGGTTCAGCGCCGTCAGAAGCGCCAGCGCCGTGCGCGGATAGAGTTTGGTTGGGGGCACAGGTCGAGAGAATATAGCACGGGAGCAGATTGCAGAGGGAAGAGGTCAGATTGCAGAAGTAAAAACCTAAAGAGCACCACATCGGTTGTACCTCTGCAATCTGACCTCTTACCTCTGACCTCTCTTGCGCGGCCACCGCGCAATCACCACCGTCGAAATCCCGCCGCGCGGACGGAACTCGCCTTTCACTTCGGCCCACACCGGTTTGGCCCAGCGGACCACATCCTCCAGCACCTGATTGACAACGTTCTCCTGGAAAATGCCGAGGTTGCGGTACGCCTGGAGATATTCCTTTAGCGACTTCAATTCCAGGCACCGGCGGTCGGGCACGTAGCGGATGACGAGGTTGCCAAAGTCCGGCAGGCCCGTCTTCGGACAAACGGAGGTGAATTCGGGATCGTCAACAACAATCTCGTATCCTGCTTGACCAGACGCTGGAAACTGGTTCGGCCAGGTTTCGATTTCGGGAAAGTTGTGATCGAGTCCGGCGCTGGCGTGCTCGTCAGTGTAGCGACGCGGTTTCGGCATGGCCTGATTGTAGCGAGAGCCGCGCTTGGAGGCCGCAAAATTCCACGGTCCAACCGGCGCAAACGGCTGGCGCAGCGCATCCAAACAGGCAAGGCCGAAGCGTATACTTACCTGCTCTCCGTAGCGCGTGGATGATGTACATTGAAGCTTGCGCTCTTTTTTCATGCCATCGAATGGAAATAAGTCGGGACGCCAGCCGCGGCGTTGGTGGGTAACGGCGCTCGCGATCCTCGGGGCGGTGATCATACTGGCAGCTTTTGTTTTCCGGCGCGGCGACGCGGTGCCAGTGCGAACCGCCGTCGTCGAGCAAGGCGCGATCCGCAGCCTGGTTTCCACCAACGGAAAAATTGAGCCCGTGAACAACTTCGAAGCGCACGCTCCGGTCCCGACCAGTGTGCGGCGCGTTTTTGTCAAAGAAGGCGATTCCGTCAAGAAGGGTCAATTGCTCGTCGTTCTGGATGACGCCGAAGCGCGCGCCCAAGCGGCTCGCGCCCAGACACAATTGAGAGCAGCGAAGGCCGAACGAGGCGCGGCGGAGCGAGGCGGGAGCCAGGAAGAAGTGCTGAGCCTCGAAGCCCAGCTTGTGAAAGCCCGCACCGACCGGGAATCAGCGCAACGCAATTTGGACGCCCTAAACAAACTGGAACCGCAGGGCGCGGCCTCGGCGGGAGAAGTGCGAGAAGCGGAAAACGCCCTGGCTCGCGCCGATGCCCAACTCACATTTCTCCGGCAAAAGCAGACGAAACGATATTCGAACGCGGAGTTAGCGCGCGTCGCAGCGCAACAGGCCGAAGCGCAGGCGGCCTACGATGCCGCGCAGGACGTGCTCGCAAAATCGAACGTCCGCGCTCCTTTTGCGGGCATCGTGTACTCTCTGCCCGCCAAGCAAGGCGGCTTCGTCGCGGCCGGAGATCTTCTGCTGCAAGTGGCCGATCTGCGAAACGTGAGGGTCCGCGCTTTCGTCGATGAGCCCGACGTGGCCAGACTGGCTCCCGGAGATCCGATTGAAATTACCTGGGACGCCGTCCCTGGGCGCGTGTGGCGGGCCGCTGTGACCAGCATTCCATCGACGGTTAAGTTGCGCGGCGCGCGCAACGTCGGCGAGACCACCAGCATCGTAGATAACAAGGATTTGAAACTGTTGCCGAATATCAACGTCGGAGTGACGATCGTCGTCGCCGAGCACGATAGCGTGCTGCTGGTACCGCGAGAGGCAGTGCGCATGGACGACTCCAAGCCTTATGTCTTGCTGGTGGCCGGTCACGAACTCCAGCGCCGGAATGTGGAGACTTCCCTTTCCAATCTCACGCAGGTCGAAATCGCCAGCGGCCTCGCCGCCCAGGACGTGATCGCGATCAACGCATTGAACGGCAAACCGATTGGCGACCGGACGCAGGTCAAGTTTTAGATGATCACGCGCACTCCCAGAGTCTTCCTCGTTGTACTCGCGCTCATTGCCTCGTTGACCGCCAGCGTGGCGGACTCCGCCAAGGACATGCTGGCCGCCGGTCGCATCGATGAGGTCGTCGCGGAATTGAATGGCCGTCTCTCTTCGGCGCCGGCGGACGCGGAATCGTTCAACTTGCTCTGCCGCGCTTACTTCACGCTCGAAGATTGGGACCACGCAGAGTCTTCCTGCAGAAAGGCCGTATCGCTCGATCCGGGCAACAGCCGGTTCCATCTTTGGCTGGGGCGCGTGTATGGCGAAAAGGCGGATCGGGCAAATTTCCTGGCGGCGGCGAGCCTGGCCGGAAAGGTTCGCGGAGAGTTCGAGCGCGCGGTACAACTGAACCCGAAAGACGTGGAGGCCCGGCTCGACCTGGCGGAGTTCTATCTTTCGGCGCCCGGCATCGTCGGCGGCGGCGAACGCAAGGCCCGCGAGCAAGCGCGGGCCATTGCCACCGTGAACCCCGCCCGTGAGCATTGGGTATACGCGCGCATCGCCGAACAGAAAAAAGACGCCGCCAACGCCGAACGGGAGTATCACCAGTACATCGACCTCAGCCAGGGCGACGCCGAAGCGTGGCTCAACCTTGCTCTTTTTCTCCGCCGCCAGAAACGCTTCGAGGAAATGGAGCAAGCCATCGTCAAGCTCGGCCAGGCGCCCAAGCCCGAGCCCGATGTTCTGTGGGAAGCGTCCGACATGCTGTATCGCGCTGGCCGTAACTATCCTTTGGCCACGGAGCTGCTGAACCGGTATCTGGCCTCGGGTCCGGTAGAAAAGGCACCTGCGTTCAGGGCCCACTACCTTCTGGGCATGTTGCTGGAAAAACAAGGAGACAAGGCAGGAGCGGCGCGCGAATATCGTGCTTCCCTGGCATTGGTCCGAAACTTCGGCACCGCTCAGCAGGCGCTGAATCGAACTGCGCACTAGAGGGTGTTTCCTAGATCGGTTTTGGGTAGGGCATGGCTTCAGCCGTGCCGTTCACGAGCTAGAAGAACGTGCGCTTTAACCCCCGAGGGACACGCCTTCCGAAACCGTACCTCGGCGGCTGAAGCCGGTGTCCAAGATTAGCCGGTAATCGCAGCGCTGAAACGCTGCGCCACCCAAAATCAACGGCAAATTGGGTCAACCCATTTTATGAGTTCAGCCCCGGCGAAGTTACTGCCCGTCTCGCTTGCGGCGCACTACAATTTGTGCGTGACGGTGCGGAAGTGAAGAGATGAAGGTGACAAGATGAAACTCCGATTGCCGCAGTGGTTGCGCTGCACAAATCTGCTCGCCTTGCTTGCGGCTGTGCTGACCATGGCAGCGCGCGGCCAGGCTGAACCGCTGCCTCTCGAGCGCGCGATCCGGCTGGCGCTCGCGCACAGTACGACTTCGGCGATCGCGAACGCCGACGTGCAGCGCGCCTTTGCCTCCTACCGCGAACTTCGCAACAACTACATCCCGCAGCTCACCCTCGGTTCAGGCCTGGGGTGGACCTATGGGTATCCCCTCAGCATCGAAGGGTCGGCGCCGGCGCTGGCAACCGTCGTCGCGCAAAGTTCCGTCTTCAATCCGGCGCAGCGGCAATTCCTGGGTGCGGCAAAGCTTGACTGGCATACATCCGAGCTTCAGGACAAAGACCAGCGGAATGCGGTCATACAAGATGTCGCCTTGACCTATGCGGAGCTGGCGAAGTGGGAAGCGCGACTCGCGCGTCTGCAGCAGGACGACGCCCAGGCGCAACAGATGGAACAAGCAGTGGTCGAACGCCTGCAGGAAGGCGTGGACAGCGCGGTGGACTTGAACAAGGCAAAACTGGTCGCTGCCCGCGTGCGCCTTCATCAGGCCGAGGCGCGAGGCTCCGCCGATGTACTTCGGAGGCATCTCTCGACGCTGACCGGTTTGCCGGTTTCCTCCATCGAAATCGCACCCGAAACTATTCCAGCCTTGCCGCCGGTCGCTGCCGAGCAGGACCTCTCGGAAAAGGCGATTGCCACCAGCCCTACGGTTAAGATTGCCGATCAGCACTCTTTGGCGGAAGCCATGCGGGCATCGGGCGAGCATCGCTCATTATTGCCGTCCATCGATTTCTCCGCCCAGTATGCGAGGTTTTCTACCTTCAATAACTACACCAGGTACTTTCCGGCGGGCACGTTCCAGCGCGACAATGCCACGATCGGATTTGCCCTCCGCATCCCGCTCTTCAACGCCAGCCAGCGCGCTCGAGTCGATGCGGCGGAGGCCGAAGCCCTCAAGGCGAAGAAGCAAGCCGAGGCGACTCGCAATCAGGTGGGCGAGGAAACGCTGAAACTCCAGCGCGCCGCCGAGCAACTTGAGGCTGCGCGCGAAGTTGCACAATTGGAGTATCAGCTGGCACAGTCTGGCCTGGAAGCGGCGCAAACCCGCATCGACGCCAAGACTGGCACCTTGCACGAATTGGCCGATGCGCGAGCGCAAGCAGCCGAACGCTATCTGCTTTTCCAGGATGCCGATTTTGAGTACCAGCGCGTCCGCATGAACTTGCTGCGGGCCACCGGAGATTTGGAGCAGTGGGCGCTGCCGGGTCCCGCTTCTAAATGACGCGCAAAACAGCTTAAGCGCCAAGACTTGACCTTTCACACCGTGCTGTCGGACGGGGTCACACCGTCGGGCAGAATCTTGGCAAGGGTTTTGAGCGCTATCGCCTGGTTACGGTTGACACTGCTGGCATAATTCGAGGGAGGCGATTATGAGAGTACTTGCTCTAATGTCGGCTGTTTTCTGCTTGACGTTTTCGGGATTGGCTCAGTCAATACCTACACAAAGAGAAGCGCTCAAAGACGCCGTGTATGCCTTGACGCGATTCGATGAAGTGACCGCTCGCATTGACTTCACTCGCTGGAAAGCGCCGGGGCCTGTTGTCGGGCGCGAACAGGAAGCCCTGGAGGTCACTAAAGCTATGTATGTAAGCGAAGCGAAGACAATGCTGGCAAAATTCGATGGCGGACGGCGGCCTACATCCGCTGAACTGCTCGTCATCATGTACGACGTTCAGAACGTCGGAATTGAGTTGGATAATCTAAGTGACGCCGCCACCAACTTTCAAGACCCCGATACACTCGATATAGCTAAGGTGACTGAAAGAGGTTCGCTGGTTGACGATCTGGCTGGAGCTGGCAGCAAGGCCCAGACAGCGGCGGCGAAGATTTTCATCATCTTGAAGCCGCAGATTGAAGCCGAAGAAGATTTGCTGAGGAGGTGCCTTCAAACCCCTATCACAGAGAAGAAAGTCGGCCCAAGCAAATGATCTTCGGGTGTAAACTCAGATTCGGCACCGTTGTGCGGTAAGGCGACACCAAGCTAGACGCCCCGCCAGATTCGGACTCGCCACAAGGCCCATAACCTTTGAACGGTTGGGCCTTCTTTATTTCAATTGAAAGGACTCATCAGCAATGCTGAAATGCCTTGTAAGGGACTCCAAAATCAAACAACTGACAAACCTGCGTCCAGACGATCCCAACTTCTCAAGCAAGTTTGACGAGATCACCAAGGACTTGAAGGAACACAGCCTCTATGGACATCCTCTATCCAGGAGCGTACATCGCGGCAAATCGTGTCCCGGCAAATAAACCAAAGGGCTGTCCAGAATTACGGGCAGCCCCCAATTTCAGACTTCACGCAGATCAGCAAACTCCGTGATGCTGGTCACGGAAAGGTCAGCTGGCGTAACATCTCGATAACGCTCAGAACCCCCAACTCCATCGTCACTTCGCGCGTCGGACAAAACGGGGGTGCTGGCGGGTGGGGCAGAATATTGCCTCTATCCGACAAATGGAGCCTTGCCAACGCTGTACGCCAGGTCGAGTTCAAACGATTACAAAACAGCTCCACCAGCCGGTACCCGATTCTCGCGTCTCAATGCGCCAAAACGACGTTCGGCGAGGTTCTTTTGCCCTCTGAGCCCCGCTAAGGCACACTTAGACAACGGTTTCCACGCTTTCGACGCGGTTCGGGATGTACCTGGATGGTAGCGACGGCCGGGGTGTCTGCGCGCGCAACAATGCTAAAATAGAGACTCACACTATGCCCTTGAAAACACTGTTTTTGAATCCGCCTTCGTTTGAGAATTTCGATGGGGGCGCAGGCTCGCGCTGGCCCGCTACGCGTGAGATTGAATCGTACTGGTATCCGGTCTGGCTCGCCTATCCGACAGGAATGCTCGAAGGCGCGCGCTTGCTGGACGCTCCGCCTCACCACATCACGGCGGAGGAGACGATCCGCACCTGCAAGGACTACGAACTGCTTGTCCTGTTCACCAGCACTCCAGGGTTTGCGGGCGACGTGCGCATCGCCGAGGCCATCAAAGACAGCCATCCTCACATCAAGATTGCCTTCGTCGGACCTCACGTCAGCGTGCTGCCCGAGAAATCTTTGATGGACGCGAAGGTGATCGACGTAGCCTTCCGCAAGGAATTCGACTACTCCATCGTCGAATACGCGCAAGGCAAGCCGATCGAAGACATTCTTGGAGTTTCTTACAGGAAGAACGGGCATGTCGTGCATAATCCCGACCGGCCCACAATTGAGGACTTGGACGCCCTGCCGCACGTGACTGACGTTTACCGGCGCGACCTGGATGTCCGCCGCTACAACGTGCCTTTCCTGCTCAATCCCTTTGTGGCTTTGTACACGACGCGCGGATGTCCGGCGCAGTGCACCTTCTGTCTCTGGCCCCAGACGCTCAGCGGACATCCGTGGCGCAAACGCTCCACCGACGACGTGGCGCGTGAAATGGCCAAGGCAAAAGATTACTGGCCGTACGTGAAGGAATTTTTCTTCGACGACGATACTTTCAACTTACAAAAGGCCCGCACCATCGAACTGTGCGCTAAGTTGAAACCCATAGGCTTGACTTGGTCGTGCACCTCGCGAGTTACCACCGACTACGAAACGCTCAAAGCGATGAAAGAGGCGGGATGCCGGCTCCTGATCGTGGGCTACGAATCCGGCGATCAGCAGATTCTGAAGAACATCAAGAAAGGCGCGACCGTCGAACGCGCCCGCCAGTTTACCAAGGATTGCCACAAGCTGGGCCTGGTGGTGCACGGAGATTTCATTCTCGGCCTGCCGGGCGAAACTCGCGAAACCATCAAGAACACGATTAACTTCGCCAAGGAACTCGACGTGGAGACGATCCAGGTTTCGGTGGCGCATGCTTACCCTGGAACGGAACTGCACGAATTCGCGATCAAGAATGGCTTCATGACCAGCGACACGAAAATGGTGGACGATGGCGGCCACCAAATGGTGCAGATCGAGTATCCGGGACTGCCCGCCGCGGAAATTCTTGAAGCCGTCCATCACTTCTACGATGCGTATTATTTCCGTCCCAAGGCCGCTTACCGCATTTTGAGGAAAGCCATGTTCGACAGCTCCGACCGCAAGCGCTTGTACAAGGAAGCGCGGACCTTCCTGAAACTGCGCGCCCAGCGCCACAAGTGGGTCAAGGAAAACCGCAAGGAAGAAGCGCCCACGCCGGAACCGGCCAAGGCGTGATGGAGAGACGGGCGTCTCGCCCGTCCCACAGCCGTCCAGGCGGGCGGGGACGCCCGGCCCTTCACGGGAGTTGGATCATAAGTGACATTTCGAAAATACCTTGTTCTGGCGGGAATCACCGTGTTCAGCACCGCGGGCGATTCCCTGCTGGCTCGCGGCATGAAGGATCTCGGCAATGTAAATGTCTCGCTGCACAATCTTTCCGCTCTGTTGCTGGCCATCCTCAATCCCTGGGTCGCGCTGGGAATCCTCTTCCTGCTGACCTTTTTCGCCTGTTACATGTCCGCACTCTCATGGGCTGACCTCACCTATGTGCTGCCTGCCACGTCCCTCGCATACGTCCTCGTCGCTCTGGTCGGTCACTTTCGTCTGCATGAAGAGATTTCTCCAACCCGCTGGCTGGGCATCGCGCTGATCGCCGCGGGCGTGGGCTTTGTGGCCGCTGGACCGTCGGTCACGCCCGACCACCACCGCGAGAATTCAGTGGAGATTTCCAGCGATACCGTTTCCCATGAGGTGGAGTCATGAAAGAGATCTATGCCTGGGCGGCGATTGGCCTCATCATTCTGGCCTCGACCACCGGAGACGTGCTGCTGTCCTACTCCATGAAGCGAGTTGGCGACGTTGGTGAACTCTGGCAACGGCGTGGGGTGCTGGCAGTGATTGGGCGCGTGCTCCGGACACCCACCTTTGCTCTGGGCTTGATGGCGATGGGGGTCGCGTTCTACAGCTTGCTCTTTGGCCTTTCCTGGGGAAACCTCAGCCTGGTCGTACCCGCTTCGGCCTCGCTCACCTTTGTGGCGAATGCGCTCGCCGCAAGTATATTCCTGCATGAACGCGTGGGGCGCCGGCGTTGGATTGCGGCCTTGCTGGTAGCGGGTGGCGTGGTGCTGATGGCGGTTTGAATCGCACCTGGTACCGTGACGTCGCGATAAGTCATACGGTGGAGCGACGGGCGTCCTCGTCTGTCCAGCCGAAGTGGGGACGCCCCGGGGTCTCCACCGGCAATCTCGAACGAATGGTTGTAATCCTCACGCGGTCGCGGCACTAACCGAATAAATCCACGGGAACTACAAGGGGCGGCGTTTCCGCGATCCGATCCTTCCCGTCCGATGCGCTCTGGTCCGGTTCCAAACCTTCTCCCGAAAATTCTGCCGGCAGAATCGTCCCCAGCAACGGAAACCGCTTGCTCAACCTCTGCGCTTGAAGTGTTCCTTCCTCCAATTGTTTTCGGAACGACTCCGCATCCAAGTCGCGGCGGGCAGATTTTAGCCGGTCCACGACCGCCTGCGCTCTCGCCAGTTCCTTGATCAGGTCCGAGAGCATGTCTTTTCCCCCGGGACTCAACCGAACAAACTCCATGCAAGCCCCGGAGCGTCCCCGAATTGCCCTCACCTCGCCCAGGGCCCGGAACGAAGCCGCGTTGACACGCACGACGAGTTCGGCCCGCACGCCGCAACCAATCGGCAGAGCGGTATTGACGCAGCATCCGCCGAGGCTCAGGTCGCGGATTTGTCCCAGAAGAAGAATACCGTCTGAGGGGAGGCAACTGATCGTCGCGTAGCCGCCGCAACTAAAGCGTGTGTCACGGCGGCGATCGTCGTTGGCGCCAGTGTGCTCAGGCATCTTTATAAGATCGTGCGCCGGACGGGAAGGCTTGAGAATGGCATCGGAGTAACGCAGGGTTGGAAACCGAAGTAACTCAAGTCGTCGAAGTAACGTTCATCCAAATAGCCTCATGAAACCGGTCGGCGCCAAATCGGAGACGAGAAAGGTGGTGCGCTTGCCGCTGGCAAATCGCGTCACTGCTTCCGCCGCCAGATAACCGCTGCGAACGGCGCCCTCCATGGTGGCGGGCCAGCCGGTCGCGGTCCAATCGCCGGCCAGAAAGACTCTCGGCCATGCCGTGTCGGGCTTGGACCGGTACTGGTCGATTCCCGGACGCGGTGAATAGGTCGCGTGCACTTCCTTGATCACGGTTGACTTCAGCAGTTGAGCGTCGGGGGCGTCGCGGAAAAATTCTTGCGCTTCTCTCACCGCCAGATCGACGATCTCCGCCTTTGACTTATCCACCAGGCTGCGGGAGCAACTTACGACCAGCTCAATGTAGCTGCCATTCGCGTTCTCCGCGGCTTCGTTTTCGCGGGCTTCCTTCACTCGAGATTCAATGATCCGCGACTTGTGAAACATCCACTGAATCGTGCGATCGAGCAGGACGGCGTGATCGAGGTCGCTGATTTGGCGATCGAACCAGAGATGAATGCCGGTGATCGGCGACGTCGCGAACTGGGCGAGTGCCGCGGCTAACGGCGCAGCCGCCGGGGTGTCGGGCAATATGCGCTCCAGCCCATCGAAAGGAACAGCCAGAACCAGATAGTCGAATTTCTGTTCCTGCCCGTTCGTCGTCACGTTCACAGCGAAGGGCACTGTCTGAAACGACTCCACGCTGGCGCGAAACTGGATTTCTCCGCCCCGGGCGCGGATGTAGTCTCCAGCCGTTCCATACAGTTCGGTGAGTGGGACGGTCGGAATTCCCATGCGCCCGGCTGCGGCCGATTTTAGAAACGACTCGCGTACCACCTGGGCCGCGTATGGGACGGAAACTCGGTCGAGATCTTCGTTCAAGGCGCTGACCAAGATGGTCTTCCAGAAACGCTCGATGGCTTGCGCGGTTTGCCCGTGGCGTTTCAACCAGTCGAGGAACGTCTCACCCCGATCCGCTGGGATGGAAGGAGCGAGCGCCACCATGGCTCGGCCGATGGCCATCTTGTCACGAAAGGTCAAACAGTCCGCCCTTAGAAATGCCAGCGCGGTGTGCAGCGGGGCCGGCAGCGGCGACGGGGCAATTACGGAGGCGCGTCCTCCGGGCTCGAGGAACGTCAGCTTCTCATACCAGCGAATCTTGTCCTGAACGCCCGCGCGACGATAGAAATCGAGCAGGTTGGTGCAGCAGCCGAGCAATACATGCTGGCAATTGTCGACAATTTCGCCAGTGCCGGGATGCTGATAAGAAGACGCGCGCCCCCCGAGATAGGGGCGGCGCTCAAACAGTGTGACGCGAAAACCGGCTTCCGCCAGGGCGCACCCGGCGGCCAGGCCGGCCAGCCCGCCTCCAGCGATCGCGACAGTGGAAGGATTGGTCGTATCAGGATGCATCGAGGGCGGCATCACAGCAGACGCTTCAGGATTCCTTGTCCGAGGACAGTGAGCTTTTCGGGAACCGTTAGTCGGACGCGCTCGCTGAAGACATCGTACTGGTTCGCGGCGATCTTTTCGAGCAACCTGCGATAGATCGCGATCAATACCCAGAGTGCCGGCTGACTATCTTCATTCACCAGCGGGATCAGCTCTTCCCCGGAGCGGTAGCCGTCGCGAGCCCGGTCGGCCTCCATGGCCAGCAGAGGACGGATGCGGGCAACGTCAACTTGCGGCGCGGCTAGATCGGCGGCAGAAAGACCGCACTGCGCCAGATCTTCCTGCGGAAAATAAACCCGGCCCATGGCCACGTCTTCTTTGACATCGCGAATGATGTTCGTAAGCTGAAAAGCGAGGCCGCAGCGTTCGGCCAGCGCCTCGGCGGCGGGATCGCGATACCCGAAAATCTTGATGCACACTAATCCAACCACCGACGCTACGCCGTAGCAATACTGGCGCAACTCTTCGAACGTCTGGTAACGCGCAACCAGCGGCGCGCCGCCGGAGGGCGCTGGCTGGACGTGATCGAGATCGGCAGCCGTGCCATAGGCGAGCTGGTCGAGAAGCCCAATTGGAATCTGGTAAGTGCGCTGCGCATCGGTCAGCCCCAGCAACACCGGATCGTCGGTTGGCTGTGCCGCTAAAGCGCGGTGAACTTTATCCAGCCAGTCCAGCAGTTTGTTGTGCCGATCAAAGGGACTCAGCGTGGCATCGTCGGCAATGTCGTCGCAGCGCCGCATGAAGGCGTACACCGCGCTCAACGCATTCCGTTTCCGTCGCGGAAGCACCGCAAACCCGTAGTAGAAATTCTTCGCGGCGGAGCGGGCGATGCTCCGGCAGACGGAGTACGCCATATCGAGCTGGGAAGCGGTCGGAGCAAATTGCACGGGTGCATTTCCCGCCACGGTGCTCATCCCTTTTCTCCCAGCAGTTTCCCCAACGCGGCGCGAGCAACCAGGGCCAGCTTACGGGTCTTGGAAATTGCGGGGCGCCTGCCCAGCACCGCGTAATGTTGGCGCTCGATTGCGTTCAGGATTTCCTGCCCGCCGCAACTGAACAGTCCGATGTCGGTGGCCAGTTCGCGGCTAACTTTTGAGATCAGCGGCAGGCCTTGTCGAAACCATTCCCGCGCGCGCTCGACCTCAAACTTCATCATCTCGCGGAACGCGGAAGTGTTTTCGCCATCGCGGATCATCTCTTCGCTCACGTCGAAGCGGCGCAGGTCTTCGAGGGGAAGATAAATTCGTCCCTTGGCAAAGTCCGCGCTCACGTCTTGCCAGAAGTTCGCGAGCTGCAGCGCGGTGCAGGTGTAGTCGGAAAGCTGTTGGCGATCGGAATCATGATATCCGCAGAGGTACAGCACCAGGTGTCCGACTGGGTTCGCCGAATACTTGCAGTAGCCAAGCAAATCGTTGAACGTTTCGTAGCGGCGGATACTTTGGTCTTGCCGGAAAGCGGTCAGCAAATCCGAGAATTCATGTTTCGGAATTTCGAACTTGCGCACGGTCTCGGCGAGCGCGACAAACACGGGATGCCGCGGCTGCCGACTATGATCGCCTTCGTAGCACGCGTTGAGCTCCGTCTCCCATTCGTCGAGTAACTGTAGCGATGTCGCCGTGTCGCCCACTTCGTCGCCCAGATCGTCCGAGATGCGGCAATAGGCGTAGACGTTGAAGAAGTGCTGGCGCAGCCGCTCCGGAAGAAACCAGGACGCGACCGAAAAATTCTCATAATGCGAGCGCGCCAAGCGGCGGCAATATTCGCGCGCCTCGGCTGCGGAAGGCGCCTGGTCGGGGATGGCGTACTCCGGCGGCAGCGCACTCCAGGCGGAGGCGAGCGGCGCAGTCGGGGGATGGCTCGTCGCAATTGCCATGAATAAGCTGAGAGTAGCGCCGCCGTCCCGGCGGCTGTCCGGCGGGCGTCTTCGCCCGCCGCGCCGAGGGCGAGACGCCCTCGGGACAGCCGGCAAGATGCCGGCGCTACATCACGGAACTAGTGGCCCGGGATAATCGCGGTCTTGATATCCCCGTTGCGGTTCAGCATGTGGCGGAGCACCTCTTGCAAACGCGACAGCGGCGCTTCGCCGGTAATGTAGTCGTTGCCGCAAACCTTCTTCTCGGCTATCAAACCGAAGGCCCGGCGCACCGTCTCCGGGGTGTGATGAAAAGTCGCCTTCAAGGTAATTTCCGAGTAATGCAGGCGGTTGGTGTCTAACTCCACCCTGGTTCCCGAAGCGCACCCGCCGAAGAAATTCACCGTGCCGCCCTTGCGCACCATCTGCACGGCCCACTCCCAGGCTTCCGGGCGGCCGACGGCTTCGATGGCGACATCGGCGCCGCGCCTTTCGGGGCTCAACTCGCGCACCGCCTCGACTGGATCTTTCACCTTGGTGATCTGCACCACCTCGTGCGCGCCTTTCTTGCGCGCCAGAGAGACCTGCGAATCACGCTTGACGACGGCAATCACATTGCACCCGATGGCTTTCGCGACCTGCACAAACATCAGACCGATGGGTCCGCCGCCAATCACGGCCACGGTGTCGCCGATCTCGACTCCAGTTTCATGCAAGCCCCGGAGAACGCAGGCCAGCGGCTCGGTCATCGCGGCATCTTCGAAACTCACATTCGAAGGCACCAGCAGGCCAGGCGGGAGGGGCACCGCACCGGGTGCTCCGTCGCGCGGCCCTAGAACACGCGGATGGCAATCGGTGCTCCGATCACCTCGTCCTGATAATGCCCAGCCTAGCCGGAAACATACGGGCGAGAAATGACATCGTGACCTTTCGGACGCTCCAAAAGGGGGGTGCACGAGCGCTGATCTGCCTGCGAGCCAGGCGCAGGGCGCCGTCGTCGGTGCCGCGCATGGCCTCATAGTCGAGCACCAGGCAGCGGATGCCCCGGTCGAAGTGGGAGGCGGCGGCCACTTCGCAGACTTGACGCAGCCGTGTTTCTGATGACTATAATTCAGGTCATGACGACGATTCCGTTGGTGGACGCGAAAGCCCGCCTGTCCGCCGTGCTGGATGAGGTGCGGGACACCCATGACCGGGTGGTGATCACCCGCAATGGCCGCCCCGAGGCGGTGATCATGTCCGTGTCGGATCTGGAGGCGCTGGAGGAGACCCTCGATCTGCTGTCCACGCCGGGTGCGCTGGATGAGATCCGTGCGGCGGAGGCCGAGATCGCCTGCGGCGAAGCAGTCGGCGCCGATGAGCTTCGGCGGCTGATGGAGCAGCGCATGCGAGCCGAGCAGGGCGGCGAGTGAGCGACGAGGCGTACACGCTGTCGCTGGCGTCCGCTGCTCGTCGCGTCCTCGTTGAAGGGCCGCCTCGCGGTCTGCCGCTAGCGGTCGCGGCAGCGGTCACCGAGTTCCTGACCGGTCCGCTACTGGACAACCCGCGCCGGGCCGGCAAGCCTCTCACCCGCGAACTGGGCGGCTATCACTCCGCACGCCGTGGCGCTTACCGGGTGATCTACCGCACCGATGAGCCCGGACGGATCGTCCACGTCGTACGTATTGATCACCGCGCGGACGTCTACCGAACCCGGTAAGTCAAAACAGCGTGCCCTCACGTTCGATGCCGCGCATGGCGTCGTAATCCAATACCACGCACCGGATGCCGCGGCCTTCCGCCAAGGTGCGTGCCTGAGGTTTGATTGTTTGCGCAGCTAGAACGCCCTTAACCGGGGCTAGAAGCGAATCTCGGTTCAGCAGCTCCAGATACCTGGTCAACTGTTCGACTGCATCAATTCCGGCGTGGCGCTTGATCTCCACCGCCACGTGGGCACCTCCCCCGCGAAGCGGTACCTTCGGTAGCATTGGCCCCGTCGATGTCGCCGCGCCGCTTGATCTCGATCGGACACTGAGCCGCCCGCGGCGTCCCGGCACATCAGGTCCACCGGCCCGATCGGGGTCGGGAACTCCCGGCGGACCAGCCGCCATCCTTCGCCGAGCACGTGCATCTGCGCCGCCAGCAGTTCCTGCAGATGCGCCTCGACGCCATCCTTGACCAGGCCGGGATCGACTCCCAGGTCGAACGAGGTATCGCTGACGATCTGCTCAATCTCGATCGTCAGCGTCTCGCCCGATTTTCCCGTCACGACCCAGCGGCCCGGCTCCTCGGCCAGCCGGCACGGCGGCGACATCCAGTTCAGCGGCTTATAGCTGCCGCCGTCGGAGTGCACCAGCACCGAGGAGTCTGCCTTGACGATGAGCAGCCGGTTCGCGAGCGGAAGATGAGCCGAGAGCCTGCCCGCGTAGTCCACGCTGCACCGGGCGATGACGATACGCACGGAAGCCAACTGTAACGTCGTTGGACCGCTCGATGCCGGCTCGAAGCCAGGCGGCTGCGTAACCCGGCCGGCCGCACGCAGAACGGAGTCAGCCGCCGGCGCGGGCGCGGCGCCTGGCGTTATTCTTCGTCAGGGAGATGGCCTCCGCCGCGGCGGGCGCGCCCGGGGACGTGGCGCGCCGCAGGGCGATGGCCACGATGAACGGCCACGAAGTCTGGATCCCCGAGGTCAGGCGCTCGGCCAGGCCAGGACGCTGCCGCCCTGGGTTTCGATGACGAGCCAGCCGAGCAGGGCCACGAACAGGGCCGTCGCCAGGGCGGTGTCGTAGACACTCAGGATCAGCGGCCGTGACGGCGAGCGCCGGCCGACAAACGCGGGCCAGATCGCGATGGTGACCGCGCCGAGCACGGCCCAGGCGACATGCTGCGGAGTGGAGCCGCCCGCGGGCTCCGGAGATGCGGCGATGCCGATACTGGACAGGCCCGCGACGACGAGCAAGAGGCGCGCCGGGACCCCCGACGCCGGACAGGCCCGCGGCAGTCACGAAATAAAATCCGCCCGCCAGGAACAGGGCGCGGGTCACGATCCACCGGTCGGTTCCGCCGTAACCAGCAAGCACGCTAACCGTCTGCCGGACGGGGCTGTAGGAAGCCGGCTGGAGCGCGCCCGCGGCCAGCCAGGCCGCGGCCAGCAGAACCGGGGTCAGTCCGGCCGAGATAACGGCCCAGTCCGAAACCGCAGGCTGGGCCGATACTGTGCGCCCAGCGTCTGGACGCGCGGCACCAGTCATAGCGCCCCTTTCAGCCATGCCAGGATGGCCGGGCGCGCTGCTGGCCCACTATTAAGGATAATCGCAGCGGGTCCGCGTGGATAGAATCGAGGCCTGTGGCTGCCGCCTCCTGGCGGCAGCGAGCCAGCGCCCGACGCCGCGGCGCGGGTCCCGGGCCGCACCGCAGCGAGCCTGCAGTACCGCCCGGCTGGGTGCCCGACCCTGCGCGCTGGAGCCTGTCATCGCTGAGATTCCGCTAGAACCCCATGTGGCCTTCGCCGAACTCGGTCAGATCAGGCTGAACGAGGGCGATCTGCAGGACGTCCTCGGGCGAAGTCGCGGAGCTGGCCCGGCAGAGCCTGCCCGGTGCCGCCGACGCCTCGGTCACGCTGGTCGAGTCGGACCGTGCCTACACCGCGGCGTTCGACCGGCCAGCTGACCCTGGAGCTTCGACGAGACGCAGTATGAGCAGGGCTTCGGGCCCTGCCTGGAGGTCACCCAGTCGTCCGGGATCATCCTCGTGCCTGACATGGCCGCCGAGACCCGCTGGCCTGCCTTTGCCCACCGGGCGCTCGCCGCGGGGGTGCGTTCCAGCCTGTCGGTAGCGCGCCTCTGCAAGAGGCCGTCGTCGGCGCGCTCAACATCTATGCCGACGCAGCCCGGCGGCTTCGACCAGCACGCCATCGAGCTAGCCCAGACCTTCGCCGGGTACGCCGCTGTCGCGATCGTCAATGCCCGCCTTTACCAGAGCACTGCGACGTTCGCGGAGGACATGCGGCGGGCCATGGAGACCCGCGCCGTCATCGAGCAGGCCAAGGGGATCGTCATCGCCCAGCAGCACTGCACCCCCGAACGTGCCTTCGAGTTCCTCACCCGGCTCTCGCAGAGCAGCCACCGCAAGCTCCGCGACTGCGCAGCCGACCTGGTCACCAGCATCGCGAATGGCGCCTGACCACATACGGTGGCATCCGTGAGTCCGCGCAAGGCCCGCCGCCTCCCAGCCGAGCTGCCGCGCCGTCCCAGGCGCGGGGCCAGCCGGGGGAGCGCGGACGGCCGCGGACCCGGCGGCGGCGACGGCCGCGGACCCGGCGGCGGCGAGCCGGTGATCCGGCTGGGGCCGCCGCAGGTCCAGTCCTGGCCGGACGGTGCATCGGGGTGGTCCGCCAGGTACCCGGGGCCGCGACCTCGAAGATGTACCGCTGCCCGGCTGTGACCAGGAGGTCCTGCCCGGTGTCGCGCACGTGGTCGCCTGGCCGGAGCAGGCCAATGGGGCGCAGGACCAGGCGGCACTGGCGCAATTCGTGCTGGCAGCGCCGCCCGCGCCACCGGCCCGGGCGGCGCAGCGCATCGCTGAGGAGCCCATGAGCCAGATCACCGCCAGCACGGTCCTGCCCGCGCGCCGGGAGCCGATCACGCACCGGCGGCCGACGGCGTGGCCCTCGTCGGCGAGCTGGCCGCTGCCCGCCGACCGGCCGCCGGTGGCGACGCTGATCTGCCTGCATCCGCTCCCGACGGCCGGCGGCATGATGGACAGCCACATCCTGCGCAAGGCGTCCTACCGGCTGCCCGGCCCTGGCCGACCTCGCCGTACTGGGTTCAACACCCGGGAACCTCCTCCGACCGCGGACCAGCGAGGGCGAGTTCGGGCACGGCGAATCCGAGCGTTACGACGTCGCCGCCGCGATCGCCTACGCCGTGGAGCGCGACCTGCCGGCCCGGTGGCTGGTGGGCTGGTCGTTCGGCACCGAGCTGGCCCTCATGTCGGACACGGCGCCATCCGGCCGGTCCGTCGACGGCGCGATCCTGCTGTCGCCGCCGCTGCGGTGGGCCGGGACGCCGACCTGGATGGCTGGGCCGCCTCGGCAAGCCGCTGGTGGCGCTGGTCCCGGAGTTCGACGATTACCTGCGCCCGGACGAGGCGCGGGCGCGGTTCGCCCTGTTCGCCGGCCGAGGTCGTGGCGGCGGCGGGCGCGAAGCACCTGTGGGTGGGGGGACGCTACGTCCGGTCGCCTGAATGACGATCTGCGCGCCGGGTCAATCCGGGCGGCGTTGGCCCTGCCTACCGAATGGAAGGACTGACCATGAGCCTGTCAGCGCCCCGGCAAGAAGGCGTTCGTGACGGGGGCCTCCCGGGGCATCGGCCAGGTCATCGCCGTGGCCTTCGCCGAGGCCGGCGCGGATGTCGCGCTCGTCGCGCGCAGCGCAGACGGGCTGGCGCAGACCGCCTCGCAGGTCGAGGCGGTGGGCCGCAAGGCGTTCGTCATCCCCGGCGACGTCGCCCGCCAGGAGCAGGCTGGCCGGCGCGGTGGGCCTGGCCATCGACCAGCTCGGCTACGTGGACATCGTGGTCAACAACGCGGCAGCTCCGACTTCATGGTCGGCTCGCGGACCTGCGCCGCTGTGGCCGGACAAGCTGATACAGCTCAACCTGAACTCGGCGGTCTGAAGTGTGCCACGCGTTCGCCGGTCACCTGCTGGACCGGGGCCGCTCGATCATCAACGTCGCGTCGGTGGCCGGGGTGGCCTCGGCACCGCTCATCTCGCCGTACGGCGCGGCGAAGGCCGCTCTGATCTCGCTGTCCAAGACGCTGGCCGTGGAGTGGGGCAGCAGGGGAGTCCCGGTCAATGCCCTGTGCCCGGGCTGGACCGCGACCGAGCTGAACCGGAACCTCTGGGAGGACCCGCAGGCGGGTCCGCGCACCAGATCGGGAACGTGCCGATGCAGCGCTGGGCCGGGCGGAGGAGATGGCCGGACCGCGGTCTTCCTCGCCAGCGACGCCTCGTCGTACATGACGGGCCAGGTGCTGGTGGTCGACGGCGGCAGCAGCAGCAGGCCTGGGCCTCGATGG
>CAWABC010000002.1:0-9635 GCA_963780105.1 uncultured Acidobacteriaceae bacterium | reverse complement strand
TTGCGGGGAGTGCGCGGCGCGGAAGTGAGGGCGCTCGGTTCTTCCCCTCGACAGCCAACGCTCCCCAACCGAAAAGTTGTAAGCCACCGCCATGATTCTGGCCACCAACCACGAGGCGATCCGGGAGTTGCGGCTCAATCGTCCACCGGTGAATGCACTTAACCTGGAACTGATCGCGGCCCTGCGGCAGGCAGTAGAAGCGGCCCCACACGACGGCGTCCGGGCTTTGGTTCTTTCGGGTGCTCCGGGCAGGTTTTCCGCAGGTCTGGATGTGCCGGTTCTCCTCGGTTTGGATCGCACCGCCATCGCTGCGCTTTGGCGTGAATTTTATGCTCTGCTGAAGGCGCTTGCCCGTTCGCCAATTCCGATTGTTGCCGCCATCACGGGTCATGCCCCAGCGGGCGGGACGGTCCTGCCTTTGTTCTGCGATTGGCGAGTGGGAGCGCAAGGAGACTTCAAGCTCGGGCTGAGCGAGGTGCAAGTGGGGATTGTTTTGCCTCCGATCATTCTGTCTGCCCTGCGACGCCAGGTGGGCCCGCGTCAGGCAGAACGGCTGGCGGTTACGGGAATGCTGATCTCGCCGCAACAGGCCTTGGACGTCGGCGTGGTGGACGAATTGGTTCCCGCCGAGCGCGTTGTGAGCCGCGCCCTGGAGTGGTGCGAAGCGCTGCTGGCGCTTCCGGCTGAAGCAATGGCGGTGACGCGCAGAAATGCCCGCGCCGACTTGGTCGGCCTCTTCGAGAATCTTGAACCGGAACTCGAGGCCGTCATTGAAGCTTGGTGGAGACCTCAAACGCAACATGCCCTGCATGCTTTGGTGGAGCGCTTAGGGAAGAAAGCCAGCTAGTGTGGTGTCGCGGAAATTCGAGTTTCTATTTATGCCTCGACTTTGTGGGACATAGATCTTCGGTATCGCTTAAAGCGCTATCCTGGCACGAAACCCGAGTTCATTAGCGGCCTGTGCAGCCGTGCCCTTCCTAAGAACCACGACCGTAGCGCCGCCGTCCTCGGCGGCTGTTCGGCGGGCGTCTCGCCCGCCGCGCCGAGGGCGAGACGCCCTCAGGACAGCCGGCAAGATGCCGGCGCTACAACTAATTCCCCTAGTGTGCGGTTGATTTTGCGGCGGCGAAATGGAGGCCGTCCATCAGGTCGTCGAGTTCCTCTTCGCTGCCGGCGATGAAAGTGAACGAGACGATTTGACCCTTGGCAAGCAGGACGAGCGTGCACTGGCGCATGGTGAGTTTTTGGTTGGCTGTCTTAACTTCGAGCGGCTTGCTGAAATCGGCGCGCAGCAGTCGCCGCGACTCCACTTCCAGCGCGTACGGTTCTCCTTCGGGCTTAAGGCCTTTGGAGGTGGCGAGTTCGGTGAGCGGGCCGAGGTAGTCTTCGGCTCGCTTGAGGCCGGGATAGGACGCCGCGCTCTCGGAGGCGATGACGACGGCGGAGTTGATGGTGTCTCCGGTGGCCTCGGGAGGACGCTCGAAAACCGCAAGCAGGACTTCGGCTTTGCCAGGTTCATTTCCCGGCTGCATCTCCTGGGTGCGATCGACCCAGCCGTAGGGAATTCGATAGCGGAATGCGAAAGTGGCATTGCGGTAAAGCTGGGCGTCTTCGGTGCTGGCGGAGGGCTGGGTGGGTGGCTTGGCGGCGTGCGCCGTCTTGCTTTGCGCTTGCGCCATGGGACTTAGACACAGGGCTACGGCTGCAATTGCAGCGAGGCGAAGGAAGCGAGGGATCTGCAGTTCGCAGCAAAAAGCAGGTCCTTCGCTTCGCTCAGGATGACAATTCATGACAGGATGACGATTCATGGAAGGTGTCGTAAAACGAGTTTACATTCGTTTCCGATTGCGCGGCAGGTGCTCGAGGAACCGCTACTCGTTGCTCGTTACTCGATGAACATGCAATCGCCATAGGAGTAGAACCTGTACTCCGCTTCGACCGCGTGCTGGTAAGCGGCCATTATGAGATCCTTTCCGCCGAACGCGCACACCAGCATCAGCAGGGTGGATTGCGGCAGATGAAAATTCGTCAGCAGCGCGTCCACGATACGAAACCGATAGCCGGGATAGATAAACACGTCCGCCTCGCCGCGACCGGCTTCCACCCGCTCTCCACCCGATCGTTTCCCGGAAAGCTGCTCAGCACGACTCGCCGCGTGCTCCGCCGCATATTCCAAGGTGCGGACCGTGGTTGTGCCCACGGCCACGACGCGCCGCCCCTCGGCTTTCGCCCGGTTGATTGCCCGCGCCGTGTCCGCCGGAATCTCGTACCATTCTCGATGCAGTTTGTGATCTTCCACTTTTTCTACTCGTACGGGCTGAAAAGTGCCTAGTCCGACGTGCAAGGTGATCTCGGCGATTGCAACGCCGCGTCCACGAATCTGCTCCAGGATCTCGGGCGTGAAGTGCAATCCGGCGGTGGGCGCGGCCACAGATCCCCGGGCCTGCGCGTAGACGGTCTGGTAGCGATCGCGGTCCGCTGCCCCGTCGTCGCGGTCGATATACGGCGGAAGGGGCACGTGTCCAATGCGCTCGATGCGGGCAAAGAAGTCAGCGACGGGCGCGAAGCGGATGCGCCGCTCCCCGAAACTGCCGCGTTCCGTGACTTCAGCTTCCAATTCTGTCGGACCTTCTTCGGTTGGAGCGGCGGGTGAATCACCAAAGTAGAGTTTTTCCCCGACCCCGATCTTGTGGCCGGGCCGGACCAGGCACTCCCACTCATTCGGATCGTCGGTGGTCTGGCGGGTCAGCAGAACTTCGACACGTCCGCGGAGAAAATCTCGTGCCGCCGGGTTGTGCGGGCTTGGGGGCTGGGCCCGCTGCCCGCTGCGGCGGCCGTAGAGCCGTGCCGGGAACACGCGCGTATTGTTCACCACCAGCAGGTCGTCGGACCGCAGCAAGCCGGGGAGTTCCTGAAACCTACGATCGCTGGAACTCCAATCGTCAATACTCGGATCCGGCCCACTTCCGGGGAGGCGATAATGGCCCCGCCGATTAAGGTGCAGCAGGCGCGAGGCCGAGCGATCCGGCGACGGCTGCTGCGCTATGCGTTCGGGCGGCAGATCATAGTGGAAGTCCGAAACCAGCATCGAGGAGATTATAGGGTTTGGAGGAGCGACGGGCGTCTCGCCCGTCCTGCCGGGCGGGGACGCCCGGCCCTCCACCAGCTTTTACATATTTTAACCAGCGAATGGTTGTAAGGATTCCGAGACGTGCGGTACCATGACGCGCAGGGTTTTCGTGGTTTTTCATGGTCCTCAATGGTCCTCCATGGTAATTGACCGCCAGCATCGTCGCGAGATTGTGCAGTTCGGCCACATGCTGCACGAAAATGGATTTGTTGCGGCCACCGACGGGAACCTCTCCGTCCGTCTCGACGAAAGGCGGCTGTTGGTGACGCCCACCTGCATCAGCAAGGGCAGGATGCTCGCCTCCGACTTGGTGATTGTGGACATGGAAGGAAGACGGCTCGCGGGCAAGCGCAGAGTTTCGAGCGAGATCGGCATGCACCTGCTGATTTATCGCCTGCGCCCGGACGTGCAGGGCATCGTCCACGCGCACCCGCCAACCGCTACCGGATTTGCCGCCTCCGGTTACGGTCTGAGCCGGCCGCTGGTGTGCGAAGTGGTGGTTGGCCTGGGCTCGATTCCGCTCGCCCGCTACGGCACCCCGGGCACGCCCGAACTGACCGACGCTCTCCAGCCCCTCATTCCGCACCATGACGCGATTCTGATGGCGAATCATGGGGTGGTGACGTTTGGGTCGTCGCTCGAAAATGCCTACATGAAGATGGAAACGGTGGAGCACTTCGCCAAGATCGCGCTGGTGACTCACCTGCTGGGTCACGAACAGCCGCTCGGCGAAAAGGAAGTAGAAAAGCTGGCGGCGGTGCGCGACCGCTATAACGGAGGCCCCAAGCAGGCGCAGGCGAAAATGTCGGTTGAGGGCGACGACCTCCGCTCGGAACCCGAGCCCAGAGAAACGGCCGACAGCCGGGGCTAGCCGGTACGACGCGCGGGGTGCAGCGCGAGATCCACGGCCGCGCAAACCTGTTCCCGTTCCACGGGTTTGTGCAGAAAGGCCACCGCTCCGAGACTCCGCGCCGTGGTTTCGGTCGCAGGATCTTCTTCGCTGCTGACCACGATCACGGGAATGTGCTGCGTTTTGCTGGACATCCTCAGCCGCTTCAGTACCTCGATCCCGGTGCCTCCGGGCATGTTGATATCGAGCAGAATCAACTGCGGAGCGGAACGCAGGGCACCCATCCATGCCTGAAGCGCATCGCCGGCAAAGACCGGCTCAAACTCGCTCGGACTGAAGAACGAGGCCAGCAACTGCCGTTGGAAGCGAGAGTCGTCGGCGATCAGAATCTTGGGCATGAGGAAAGAAGGCCGGACGAGGCCCAGCCTTCTGGAGTATCTATCGGCACAGGCGTGGATCAACGTTAGTGTGCCCGTCGGACAACCTGGCACGGTGACCTTGAGATGAGTTGTACGGTGGAGGGACGGGCGTCTCGCCCGTCCAGCCGGGCGAGGACGCCCGGCGCTCCACCAGCTAGGATGTGGCGCCTTTACTCGCCTCCGATGCGAAACCTTAGGCCGGCACGGAAGTTCGCCGTCAGCGCCGGATATCCCACCACTTCGTTGTAATGATCGTTGAGGGCGTTCTCGACGTTGGCGTACGCCGTAATTCGCGAATTGATCGCATACCAGCCGCCCAGATCGACGCGCGCATAACCGGCCGCGTGATCGACACCGAAACCCAGAAAATCGTCGTCCGGACGACGGCCGACGAAGCTTCCGCCCAAGTTCGCGCCCCAGCGGGTTCCGAGATAGGTGAAGAGGGTTGTCGCCGAATGCTTGGGGCGGCGCAAAAGCGGTTGTCCCGCAGCTAACTCGGGATCGCAGAAGTTGGCGGGTGTACAAAACGGAGCTTCTAATATTTTCGCCGAGGTGTAGGTGTACGCCGCGTTCAAAGACAACTTCGACCGGATTTTTCCCTGGAACTCAAACTCGGCCCCTTGCGCAAAGGACTTATCCACGTTTACGTACTGGCCGACGAAAGTGGCGGGATCGACCGAGTAGTCGATGCGGTCATAGAAGAGATTGTGAAAGTACGTGGCGCTGAGGACATACTTGCCGCCCCATAGATTCTGCTGGATCCCAGTCTCGAAGAAGCGGGCTCGCTCGGGTTTTAAACCAAGATTGGGCGTGGAAAATGGCGGCCCCGCAAAGGTTTCTTCCAGCCGCGGCTCTTTGAATCCGCCGGAGTAGGAGAAATGCAGACGTGTTCCCGAGAATATCTCTCCCCGCGGAACGCCAAGAAGGTTGCGGCGAAGCGCGGCGCGGCGGCGTTGCCGAAAGCGCTACTGTGCAACAAGCGCGCGCCGCCAATCAGCGACAACCTCCCGAAGGTGAACAGTTGCTGGCCATATACGTCCTGATTCAGGCGCTGCCCGTGAGTCTGCCCTAGAGGATTGGAGCTCACATCCCCAACAAATCCGTTTTCATTCTCGACGCGGTAACCGAAAGTGCTGTGGCTCCAAGTTCGCTCGGAATAGTCGCCTTGGTATTCGATTCCCGCGCGATTAATGTGGTCGACCTCATGCGATGGACCGTCAAAGATGCGAGCCGGATCTCCAGTTAGGTTCAGTTCGTTGTAGCGGTAGAGGTAGTCGAAGCCAGTAAGACGGTGTTGCCAGCCGGAAGGCGCGTTGATGCTGAGTTCCGCGCTTCCCAGGATGTTGTTTAGTTGCGACCACTCGCTGGGATCGGGAGGCTGGAGCGGATCGCCGTTAAAATCCCATTCCCCGGGCACACCAGTATGGCTGTTGGAGTGGCGCACCCGCACTCGCAGTGCAACTTCGTCGTTGATCGCCATGCCGACGTTCGCGCCTGCGAGCGAGTCCGAATAATGGTTATTAATGCCTTGACCGTCAGTATTGAACTGATTTCCAAAAAAGTTATAGTCGAAGCGTCCGCGAGCCCCCACCAGAGATGCGTAGCCGGTGGCAGTTCCGAAATTTCCTCCATCGGCGCCGAAGCGGAGTTCAGGGACTCGCGTGCTTCCCGAGCGCGACCACACTTGGATCACACTGGACATGGCATCGGTGCCATAGAGAGTGCTCTGCGCGCCCCGCATGAATTCCATGCGATCCGCTTGCGCCATGGGCAGCGTGCCAAAGTCAAAGGTGCCGCCCGGTTCATTGATGACCACCCCATCGACAATCATTTTGTTGTAAGCAGAGTCGCCGCCACGAACAAACAGCGAGGAGATCCCGCCGCGCTGCCCGGAGGTGTTCACAACAGCTCCCGGCAGGAAGCGCAGCGTATCGGCGCCGGACGTCGGCCGCATGGTCTCGAGGGTTCCTCCGCTCAGGAGCGAAATGCTGGAGCCTGTCTCCTGCTCAGGCAGGGGCGTGCGCGTTGCGGTTACCACCACCGTTTCCGCAGCCGTCGCCAGACGGAGTTTGATGGTGACGACTTCAGCAGTAGCAGCGGAGGAAAGGTTCACCGTTTCTGCCGCGAAGCCTGGAGCCAACACGTGCACACGATGAGAACTGGATGCCGTCTCGCGAAAAATCACGAGGCCTTCGGCGGATGTGTTTTGCACGGCCACGGGTTTCCCCAGCTTGAGCAATTGCACCTCTGCGCCTGCGATGGCGGCATCTGAAGGGTCGACAACTTTGATTTTGATTTCGGCGGAAGCGTTGGTTGACAGGAAGACAACTGACGAAAAAGTGGCGAGCAGAAAAAAGATATTGGTGAAAGTACGAGAACAGCGCATGTCACGTCTCCTTTATCACGCGAAAGGGTGGGTGGGGATGGTTCACGCCGGTCTCCTGGCTTGCGAGTCAGGATGTGAGCATTGGCTCGAATGAGCTCTAGCCCAACATCCGCGTGCTACAACTGGCCTTCCCAGGTTGTCCTTTTAAGATTTCCCCAGTGGCCAGTCGCGATGTCCTCGCTTACAGTTGCGCGGCAGCGCGGGATTTGCACCCGCTTCCCATAGTCCAGCGTGTCGCTGGCCTACGATCATGCGCGAACCTAATTTTGAGAAAGAACAAAAACCGCAGCCCAGCCAATCTACCGGGCGTCCCGATACAAAGTCAAACGCGAATTCTTGGGAAACTCCGATTTAGTACGCATCGAAAACCTTGAACCACGGGGTACTCGAAGGTGCACAGAGGCTCACCCCAGGGACTAAAGCAGACTTGAAACGAGGCAGTTCGCGGTCGGTGAACCGCTGCGCCCCAGGCTCATGCAACACCGGAAGACTCAGTTCTACTTTCAGAACGCTTTCGCGGAATCCAGCAGGATCGTGACCGGCCCTTCGTTGACTAGTTCGACCTGCATCGTTTCCTGGAAGCGTCCGGTCTCCGCAGCGGAGGCCGGCGGCGCGGATTTTCTCCACAAAATATTCGTAGAGTTCGCGCGCCTGCTCCGGCGGAGCGGCCGCGTCGAACGATGGACGCTTGCCGCGGCGCGCGTCTCCGTAGAGAGTGAACTGCGAGACCACCAGCAGCGCGCCGCCCACGTCGGCAACGGACAGATTCATTTTGCCGCCGGCATCTTCAAAAATGCGCAGGCCGATGGTCTTCTCGGCAAGGTAGTCGGCGTCAGCGCGCGTATCTCCCGCGCCTACTCCGAGCGAGCACCAGCAAGCCGAGGCCGACCTCGCCCGTGATCTCGCCGTCAACTGTAACTTTAGCCCTGCTCACGCGCTGCACCACGGCGCGCATTTAGCGGCTCGCCTCGCCGAGAAGCGTCTCGTGTCCGGCGAGCGCTTGCCAGCGGCCATCGCGGTAAGTGAAGACGTCGGTGAAGCGGACGCGGGCCACGACCTTTCCCGAAGCGTCCACCAAAGTGGCGAGTCCGCGCGTGAATCCGGAGTTGCCCTCGACGTGCGCGCGGATTTCCGAGAGATGATTCACGCCGGGCTTGCGATGCGGAATATGCTCCAGCGTCTGGCTGCGAGTATGCAGCGAGCCATCGACGTCGGCGTCTTCGAATTCGTCAGCCATCATGCAGGCGACGGCGTCGGCGTCTTTGCGGCTAAGGGCGGCGGCCCAGTTCTGTTCCAGTTCGATCAGCGCGGCTTCGGTCTTCGGCTGATTCTTGGGGCAGTCGGCGGCGGGCGCGGACAAGGTAAGCGCTAGCGGAATGGCTAGCAGGGTCAGGATTTTCACGGCTAGATCGTGACACGAGTTCCGCGGAATGAGCAAGTGTGGGGACGGGGTGAGGTCGATGAGTGTAATCGCCTGTGGGTGTTGAAAAACTCCCTTTTCGCCCCAAACACCTAGAATTTGGTGGATAGAAAATGCCTAGGCAACCCGAGAAAATCGATTGTAGGGCATCCTGACGCAATTTTATTTTCGCGAATTTTGCAGTAGGGAGTTTTTCAACACCCACGCCTGTTTGCGACAGTTGACTCTCGGTTTGCCCGTCACTAGGGACGGTCCCACCGTTTCAGGCGTCGGCACATCGATAGGTTTATCGACGACCTTTGAGGGCGACATAGAATCTATAAGGTCCGCAGAGTCGGCAAGAGTATAGTTGCAGTGCAGTTGCGGGCTTCGCGGGACAAGACACAGGCGAGAGGTGCTCTACGCGACGCAGATCATTTCTGAAGGGAGCGGGGATCGTTACCGTCGCAGTTGTGGGAGGAGGAGTCTGGCGCGCCTACGATCAGGGCCTCTTCAGTGTTGGTGAAGGGCCGGCTTACGAACCTTGGACAGACTGGAGCAAGGATTCAAACGGTGGAGCCCTTGCGCTGGTGCGCGCTGCGATTCTAGCGGCGAGCCCGCACAACACCCAACCTTGGCTGTTCAAAGTGACGAATTCATCGATTGAGTTGTATATCGACACCCAGAGGAACGTCGGGGCACTCGACCCCTATCTACGAGAAGAGCACATTGGTATGGGCTGCGCTCTTGAGAACCTGATGCTGGCTGCGGCTGCCAATGGTTACGAAGCCACTGTAGCGGTACTCCCCGGAAAGCTGGGGCCGATTGCCGCCGAGCCCAAACCGGAACTTCTGGCGCGCGTAGATCTAGCCACGGGCAAACGCGACGAAAGTGAACTATACGATGCGATCCCGCGACGCCACACGAATCGCAGTGCCTACTTTCCACAGAAACCGATCCCGCCCGAGTTCATCGACGCTCTGAGTCGTTTGGCCAGCGACGAACCCGACGTCAGGATTTTTCTCTTCACGGCGGATGCAGACCGAAAAAAGATCGTGGAAATTAGCTCCGCGGCAAACCACGAAATCTACTCCGACCCAGAGGTTCAGCGCGGCAGCGAGCGATGGATTCGGACCCGCTGGAGTTCGATTCAGAAATTTCGCGATGGCCTTACGATTGATGCCTCCGGGGAGCCCCCAATCGCGACTGGGATCGCCAAGATGATGCCTTTGTGGATGCTGCGCTGGGCTGCGTCACGAGCTCCGAAGGATGGATATTCGAAGCTCATGCTGAGCGCACCCCTAATTGGCATCATTGCGGTACACGATCGTTATGACCGGGAACACTGTCTGCGCGCAGGGCGGATTTGGCAGCGGGCGCACTTGCTGGCAACTGCGCGAGACCTGGCCGGACGACCCTGCAACGAGGCAGTGGAAGCAGGCACCAGTTGT
>CAWABC010000001.1:0-25803 GCA_963780105.1 uncultured Acidobacteriaceae bacterium | reverse complement strand
TGGTCGAGGGCGTGACTGAACTTGGTGGTTTGCCTAAAGTAAAAATCCATTGTTCTATGATGGCGCAGGAAGCTTTAGGCAAAGCTATTGAAAATTATAAGGAGAAAAAAGGGAAAAAAAATGAGAGATAAAAAAGTCGGCTTATTAATTATTGGACTTGCTGTCTTAATGAGTGTTATTGTCTTAATCTTCAATTTCACATTAAAGGAAATAACAAGCCAAAGCTGTTCAATGGGAACAGAATGCTCAATGTATAAATCAATTACAATTCAAACAGGTGTTAGTTTCTTAATTATTGCAATTGTTTTTGCAATAGGCATTTTCTTATTCTTTTCAAAGCCAAAAGAAAAAATAATTGTTAAATTCAAAAAAGAAAAAAAGAAAATCTTAGATTTAACTGGATTAAACGAGCAGGAAAAAGAAGTTATTAGTTACATACAAAAGGAAAATGGAGCGGTTTTCCAAAGAACATTAATGGAAAAGCTAAACATCGGCAAAGTAGGCATCACAAGGCTTTTAGACAAGCTTGAAGCAAAGCAATTAATTGAGAGGAAACGCAGAGGAATGAATAATATTGTTGTGCTGAAGGATTAAACTAAGTTTATTCAAGCTTATTTGTTAATTTAGAAACATCTATTATTTTTTCTAACCATCTTTCTAAATGAGATTTTAAAGCAGTGCTCGGCGACATATTCGTCCAGCCCTGTCGGCACAAGTTGCTTCATTCCAAGCCGCATCTGCCGCTTCTCAAGGTCAATGGCGAGCACTTGCGCCTTGACCAACTGCCCGACGCGAAGCATGTCCGCGGGATGATTAATCCGCTTTTCGGCACCGATGTCGCTGACGTGGATCATTGCTTCGATTCCTTCTGAGAGCTGCACGAAGGCGCCGAACTTCGTCAGATTGGCGACCGGCCCTTCGACCTGCGATCCAACCGCAAAACGCTGCGCCACATCGGCCCAGGGATCACCGAGGGCCTGCTTGAGTCCAAGCGAGATTCGGCGTTCGGCGGCATTTACTCCCAGGATCACGGCCTCAACGGTCTCGCCTTGCTTGACCACGTCGCCGGCCTTTCTGATCTTCCCCTTGGCCCACGACATTTCCGAAATGTGAATCAGGCCTTCAATACCGGGTTCAAGCTCGACGAACGCTCCGAAGTCCATCAGGCGAGTCACGGTGCCGCGCATGCGATCGCCAGCTCTATATTTCTGCGCTACGGCGTCCCAAGGATGCGGCTGAAGCTGCTTCAGGCCAACAGAAATGCGATGCTTGTCACCCTCAGACGATAGTTTCAGGACTCTCACTTCCACTACTTGCCCCACCGAGAGCACATCGGCCGGCTTGTTTACCCGTCCCCACAGATGTCGCCCACGTGCAGCAAAGCGTCCACTCCGCCGAGATCGACGAACGCTCCGTAATCGGTCAGGCTGCGCACGGTACCGCTTAACGTATCGCCTTCCTTAATTTGCCCGTAGAGTTTCTCCCTGGCGGAGCGCTCTTCCTCTTCCGCTACGACTCGCCGGTCGACAACAACATCTTCGTCCGTGACGTTCAGCTCATGATGCGGCAGCGGATCTCCTGCCCTACCAACTTCTCCATCTCAGCGGCATCGCGCACACCGCTGCGCGAGGCCGGCATGAACGCTCGCACGCCGACGTCAACGCTGAATCCGCCTTTCACAACCGCCGTGACCGTGCCCAGCACGGCTGCTTTGTCGGCAAAGGACTTTTCGAGCGCCGTCCAATCCATCGGCCGCTCGACTTTGAAGCGAGAAAGCTCGTAGTAGCCATCCAGATCGCGGCCTTTGACCGTCACCAAAGCCTTGTCGCCAGGCTTGGCGTCTCACCTTGCAGAGCGGCCAGCGGAAGAATCCCTTCCGGATTTCTATCCGATGTCGAAGAACACGGACTCGGCAATCACCGCAATGACTGTGCCTTCCAGTTGTTTGCCGCCCTCGGTCTTGTGCGAATGGCTCTTCTGATATGCGGAGAAAATCTCGCCGAAGGACTCGGTGCTGTCGGCACTTTGAGTTTCTGGATTTGGTGTATTGGTGGTTGCTGGATCAGACATGAAAGGAACAGCCCTCGTTGCGGGATCAGATTATCAGGATATCGCGAAATTTATTGTCGTGCCCACTGGGGATCTTCTTCCGGCTTCACGATCTGGCCGTCGCGCATGTGAATGATGCGGTCGCCGTACTTTGCTGCCTCCGGGTTGTGAGTGATCATCAGTACGCGTCCCACCCAGTTCCTGGTTGGACTTCCGCAGCATGCTGAGCACGATGTCCGGAGTTTCTTCGAATCCAGATTAACTGTTGGTTCGTCTGCCAGCACGACTGTAGGCTTATTGATGAGCGCGCGCGCCAACGCTACGCGCTGCTGCTCTCCGCCGGAGAGTTCTGAAGGTCTGTGCCGAAGCCGCTTGCTCAGACCCAGAAGGTCGGTAATTCGATTGAAATGAGCTGGATCATGGCCGCCATTTCCCGAGATCTCTTGCGCCATCAGAATGTTGGAACGAGTTGATGCAGCGTAGGCAGCACAGATCACTCCTGGAACATCGAACCCAATCTTGCGCTTGCGCATACGAGTGCGTTCGGCGTCGGAGAGCGATGCCAGGTCGTCTCCATCGAGGACGACGCTGCCTCCGTCGGCGCGAGTGAGTCCACCGAGCATCACGGATGACGACACCAAGACGCTCGACGAATTGGGCATCTAGTGGACACGGATTCAATAGACACCCCCGAGCGGGGTGGGCATGGAGCGGGTGGCCATGTCCCGGTTCTTTTAAAAGAAGCGATCGATTTTCTAGCCGTAAAGCGTGGCGGAACTTATCTGGATGCCACGGTGGGCTTGGGCGGGCACAGTTACGAAATCGCAAAACGCCTCGGCGCACCGGGACATTTGATTGGCTTCGATAAGGATCCCGCGGCGCTAGAGGTTGCGCGCGGCAGATTGCAGCAGACGGGCGAGGACGCCCGTCACTCCACTGGCGACTGGCCGCAGATCACGCTGATGCATGGATCGTTTGCAGATCTAGCAAACGACCAGCGACCGGCGACCATCGACGGTTTGTTGGCGGATCTGGGCGTGAGCAGTTTACAGCTCGGCGACCCGGCGCGCGGATTTAGTTTTCAGGCGGAAGGACCGCTGGACATGCGAATGAACCCGATGTCCGGCGAGACCGCCGAACAAGTGGTAAACCACATCGACGAGCGCGAGCTAGCCGATGTGATTTACGAATTCGGTGAGGAAAGGAGGTCGCGGAGAATCGCCAGAGCCATTGTCCGGTCGCGGCCGATACGCACGACGCAGCAACTTGTCGCAGTCGTATCAGCCGCGGCCCGGTCAATGAACTGGAAACATGAGCGAATTCGAATTCATCCTGCGACCCGGACCTTTCAGGCTCTCCGAATCTTCGTAAACCATGAACTGGACGATCTGAAAGCACTGCTGGAGGCGGCGCCCAGAGTGCTGAAGCCGGGCGGAAGGCTGGTGGTGATCAGCTTTCACTCGCTCGAAGACAGGATCGTCAAGGATGCACTGCGGGACGGCGCCAAGCAAGGCTGGTACCGGCTGCTGACCAAGAAGCCGGTGACGGCCAGCGAAGAAGAGATAGATCGCAATCCGCGGTCGCGCAGCGCCAAGATGCGGGCGGCCGAAAAAGTTTGATTTGGTCCAAGTTTGAGTTGCTCCGGAGAAACTGCCGGGCTCCCGGTGCGGTGATAGTAAGACGTGCCGGGTAAAGATTTTGAAAGTAACTCTGTGGTGGAGTTTTCCCGGAGCGGCCAAGAGAAAACAGAACAAGGCCGTGTCCGGAGAAGAAAAACTGGAACGTTCGAAATGAATTTCACCGGCACCATGATTGAAGATCTGATCGCAGCGGTCGAGCGGGCTGAGCGGACGGCCGAGTCGGACGGAGCATTGCGCGCAGAGCCCCTGATGGCTGAGTCATTGCTCGTTGAACCGATGCTTGTCGAATCATTGCCCGTCGAACCATTGTTCGTCGAATCATTGTTCGTCGGAACATGGTTCGCTTCCGTTCAGAAAAACCGAGACTACGACCCAAAATTTATTGGAGTGGCATAACTCATGAGCGCCGTGGCCATGCAAAGCGCAATTGTTTCCAGCCGGCGCAGGTCCTGCTGGCTGGGGACGCCGGAAATCTATTTCCGCAAGACCATCGATAATTCGCGCCTGGTGAAGGTCGAAGACCCGCGCCGCGAGCGCGAGATGAAGTACTTCGGACTGGCGCTCTGTTGCCTGTTCCTGCTGGTCATGGGATACGCGCTGCAGCATTTTCGCGCGATTGAATACGGCTACCAGATCGAGTCGTTGCGGTCCGAGCGCGCCGATCTTACGGAAATGAACCGGGCCCTGCGCCTGGAGGAGGCATCGCTGCGCGATCCGGAACGAATTGACGCGATGGCGCGCAAGCTGGGCCTGCAATCGCCGCAGCCCGGGCAGGTCCTTCGCATGGACGTTGCCACCGATGCCGCTACGCCGGTAATGGCTAGCGTGACTCCGGTTGCGGTGGTGTCGGCGCGATAGTGACACAGATTGTGTGGTGACGGGCCATTGGTCCGTCTGGACGGGTCATGGCCCCGTCCCCACACGAGAATGTCCGCGCCACAGTTTTTCGCGGCGGCTCTCCGGGGCCGCCGAAAGTTTCTGAGGGCTGGAAGTGGTGGCGAGTACCTCTTCGAACGGCGCAAGATTCAGGCTCTACGCCTTATCTGGATTGTTGTGCCTGTGGCTGCTGGCGATCTGTCTGCGGCTGGTCTATCTGCAAGTCTTCTGTTACGGCGATTTCGAGCGCCGCGCCCAACACCAGCAACAGCGCAGCTTCGATCTCTCGCCGAAACGCGGCGTCATCTACGATCGCGCCGGGCGCGAACTGGCGATGTCCATCCAGGTGGACTCGGCTTTTGCGGTGCCCTCGGAAGCTCCCGATCTGCCCAATACGATTAGCCTGATTACCCGCATCACGAAAGACGATCCCCGCGTGGTGCTGGCCGACTGCCGCGCCCACAAGACTTTCTGCTGGGTGGCGCGCAAGGCCGACGCTGAAGTAATTGACCGCATCCGCGCGCTGAACCTGCAAGGCATCCACTTTCAGAAAGAACCCAAGCGCTTTTATCCAAAACGCGAACTGGCGGCGCAAATCCTGGGCTACGTTGGCACCGACGATCAGGGTTTGAGCGGCCTGGAGCGGCAATTCAACCAGCAACTGCAGGGCAAGCCCGGCAAGCTGATGATTTCGGTCGACGCGCGCAAGCGCTGGTTTGCCAGCGTTGAAAAGGAGCCCGAAGCCGGCAACAGCCTCGTCCTCACCATCGATCAGAACATCCAGTACATCGCCGAGCGCGAACTTGAGCGCGGGATGGAAGAAACGCACGCCATTGCCGGTACGGCAATCGTGGAAAATCCACGCACCGGCGAGATTCTGGCACTCACCAACCGGCCCACGTTCAATCCCAATCTCCGGAAGGAAATCACCAACGAGGCCCTCAAAGACCGCGCGGTGAGCGACATTTACGAGCCCGGCTCGACCTTTAAGATGGTGACCATCTCCGCCGGCCTGGAAGAGAAGATCACGCGTCCCGACGAAATGTTCGACTGCCAGATGGGCTCGATCGTCATCAACCGAATGCGTATCCGAGACAGCAAGCCACACGGCATGTTGTCGGTGGCGGACATTATCGCCGAGTCGAGCGACGTCGGCGCCATCAAGGTTGCGCTGCGACTCGGCGACGAGCGCCTCTACAAATACATTCGCGCTTTCGGCTTCGGCCAGCAAACCGGCATCGAACTCCCCGGCGAAACCCGCGGCCTGACCAAGCCGGTGGAGCGCTGGTCGAAGGTCTCGATCGCGGCGATTTCCATGGGCCAGGAGATCGGCATCTCAGCCCTGCAACTGGTTTCCCTGATCTCGACGATTGCCAACGACGGTGTACACGTCCCGCCGCGCGTCGTGGCGGGCACAATCGAGCCGCAGAATACTCCGCAAACCATCACCTTTCAGCCCGCCCAAGGGACGCGGGTGCTTTCATCTCTGACGGCGGCCGAGATGCGCCAGATGTTGCAGGGAGTGGTGCTGCACGGCACCGGACGAAGAGCGCTTCTCGAGGGCTACAGTTCGGCGGGCAAGACCGGCACGGCCCAAAAGGTGGACCCGGCCACGGGAGCTTATTCGAAGACGAAGTATGTCGCGTCGTTTGCCGGGTTTGCTCCGATCAACGATCCGCAAATCGCAGTCGTGGTAATTCTCGACTCCGCTGTCGGCCTGCACCAGGGAGGCCAGGTTTCGGCACCAGTCTTCCAGCGAATCACGCAACAGGCGCTCGAGTATCTGCATGTTCCGCATGACGTGCAGCTTCCGCCCAGCCGCCAGGTCCTGCTCGCTCGCCGCGATGTTCCCGACGCAAGTCTGGAAGAAAGCTCGCCCGATCACCTGGGTGCCGCGCTGGATATGGCCGACGCCAATGAAACGCCCGCCGTTCCAGCCGCGGCTAAGCCGGGCACAATTGGCGCTCAGGTTGTTGCGGCGGCACAGACCACGCCGATGACTGCGGCTGCGAGTTCGGCTGCTACCAGTTCTGCTGTTACGCTTACTCAATCCGAAGATTCACCCGCGCAGAAATTGCCCGCCGGCGGGACGGTGGTCCTCGACGTGGAAGAAGGAGGGATCGAGGTGCCGTCGTTCCTCGGCAAGAATCTGCGGGTTGCGATTGAGGCGGCGCAAGATGTAGGGCTCGACCTCGACGCTGTCGGCAGCGGGATCGCCCGCGAACAATCGCCTTTGCCCGGTGCGCACGTTGCGGCGGGATCGCGCATCACAGTGCGTTTCGGGAGATAAGGTTTCCCCTGTGTAACTCTGTGTACCCCGTGGTTGAGAAAGAACGCTTGAACCACAGGGGACACAGAGGTTCACAAAGGAAACCTAATGCCGGCTATTTATAATCACTGCAATGACCTTCCAACAACTCCTGCAGGGCGCCGAGGTCCTCTCTCAGAGCGGAAACCCGGGGGTTGCCGGTGTGGAATACGATTCCCGGCGGGTGCGCCCCGGCACGGTTTTTGTCGCCATGAAGGGTGAGACCAGCGACGGTAATCGTTTCATTGATCAAGCCATCGCCGCCGGAGCGATTGCCATCGTCACCGACTCGCCGGCCGAAACGCCGCGCCCCGCGGTTGCCTGGGCGCAGGTTCTCCACGGACGCCGCGCGCTGGCCCGCCTGAGCGCGAATTTCTACAAGCGTCCCGCCGAGCGGATCGCGAACACGGGAATCACCGGCACCAACGGAAAAAGCACGACTGCGTTCCTGGTCGAATCCATATTCCAAGCGGCCGGACGCAAGACTGCGCTGGTCGGAACCATCGAATATCATGTCGCAGACAGGACTCTCCCAGCTCCGCACACCACGCCGGAAGCGCTCGAACTGAACCGGCTTTTGTCGGAGGGCCTGGGACTGGGAGTCACCGAAGCGGTGATGGAAGTGTCCTCGCACGCACTCGAGCAGCAGCGCGTTTTCGGAATTCCTTTTGATGTGGCCGTGTTCACGAATCTCACGCGCGACCATCTCGATTACCACGTCACGATGGAAGCGTACTTCCGCGCCAAGCAGATACTTTTCGAAGGCTGCGGAACGGAGGCGCCGCGCGCCGCCGTTCTAAACGTCGACGACGAATATGGCCGCCAGCTATTCAAGCTCTGCAAGAATAAGAGCGCGCTGGTTTTCTCCTACGGTCTCGCGTCCGGCGACTTTCATGCCGAGTCCGTCGAAATCACGCCGCGCGGAACTCGTTTTCAAATGGTGACGCCTTCGGGAAAGATCGCCATGTGGTCTCCGCTGATCGGCAATGTAAATGTGTACAACGTGCTCGCAGCTTCTGCCGCCGGATACGCGCGCGAGTGTTCCGCGGAGGCGATCGCTAAAGGAATCTTCGACCTCGCCAGCGTTCCCGGTCGTTTCGAGCGAGTGGATTGCGGCCAACCCTTCACGGTGGTCGTGGATTATGCACACACTGACGATGCGCTCCGCAACCTCACCGCCCTCGCTCGCGATTTTGTAAGCCGCGCCGGGCTCAAAGGCAAGGTCATCACGCTTTTCGGCTGCGGCGGCGATCGCGATCGCGCCAAGCGTCCGCTGATGGGCGAGGCCGCGGGCGCGGGCAGCGATTTCGTCGTGCTCACTTCCGACAACCCGCGTTCCGAAGATCCGTTGGCCATCATGAACGATGCGCTAGTCGGACTGCAGAAGTCGGGCGCAAAATACACCATGGAGCCCGACCGCCGCAAGGCCATCGCGTTCGCTCTGCAACAGGCAGTCCCCGGCGACATCGTGCTGCTCGCGGGCAAGGGACACGAAAAAGTGCAGATCGCAAGGGATGGAGCGATTCCTTTCGACGATGTGGACGTCGCGCGTGAGAACCTGAAGGCCCTGAGCTATGACTGCCAGAGTGACGCAAAGGCGGGCACAGCGGGGACGACCGCATGAAACTTCTTCTCTCCCGCATCGCTGAATTCATTGCTCCGAACGACCAGGCTCCGACTGACCGGGCCCCGACCGGCCAAGCTGAGGGATATTCGATCGACTCCCGCACCGTGCAACCCGGCGAACTGTTCTTCGCGGTCAAAGGGGAGCGCCTCGACGGTCACGATTTCGTCGAGCAGGCACTGAGCCGGGGCGCGATTGGCGCGGTCGTCGAGAAAGGGCAACTGGCGCGCTATTCCAACCCCGCCGGCCTGCTTGCCGTCGACGACACTCTGGTCGCGCTCCAGACGCTGGCGACGGCGGTGCGAAAAATGTGGGGCAAGACTGCCATCGGCATTACCGGTTCGATGGGCAAAACCACCACCAAAGAGGCCATGGCCCATCTGCTCGCGATCAAGTACCGCGTGCATCGCACCAAAGGAAATTTCAATAATCATTTTGGTCTGCCGTTAGGGCTGCTGACCCTCGAGCCGGAATACGATGTTGCGGTGGTTGAGATGGGGATGTCGCACACCGGCGAAATCTCCGCCCTGGCTCGCATCGCCTTGCCGAACCAGGCCGTGATCACCAACGTGGCCCCCGTGCATCTGGAGAGATTCGACTCCATCGCCGGCATCGCGCGCGCGAAATACGAGCTAATTGAAGCTCTGCCGCACGGTGGCACGGCCATCTTGAACGCCGACGATGAATATGTCTGCCAGTTCGGCCGCGATTTGAAGGGCAAGGTAGTGATGTTCGGACTGAAGCCGACGGCCGATGTGCGCGCGGAGAACATAGAAGTGCTGGGATCCGAAGGCGCGCGCTTCGATCTCGTCAGCCGCGAAATGCGGCAGCCGGTGCGCAGTCCGCTGCTCGGCAAGCACAACGTCTACAACGTGCTCGCCGCGGCCGCGGTTGCGCTTGAGCACGGTATCACGCCGTCAGAGATCGCCGAAGCGCTGCCGTCCGCTTCAGCCCGCCGACAAACGCGGACAGGTCGTCCAAGTGGGTAACATCACGGTGCTGTACGATTGCTACAATTCAAGTCCGAAGGCGCTTATGGCTGCCGTCGATACTCTGGCCGCCATGCCCGCCCGGCGCCGGATTGCTGTAGCCGGCGAAATGCTGGAACTCGGCTCGACCGGCGAGCAACTGCATCGCGAGTGCGGCCGTTACATGGCGGGAAGTAAACTTGACCTCTTGCTCGGCGTGCGGGGCTTGGCGAAGGCGATGGTGGAAGCGGCTGTCGAAGCGGGAGTGAAAGCGGAATTCGTCGCGACGCCAGAAGATGCCGGCGAGTGGCTCGCGCGCGAGACTCGCGAAGACGATGTCGTATTGCTGAAAGCGTCCCGCGGCGTGAAGCTGGAAAAAGCGTTGGAGACGTGGCAGAGAAAACGCGGTATTCTCTACGCCCCAGGCGTAGGGAACTAATAACTGAGAGCTGACAGCTGAGAGCTGACAGCTGCTGTCGGAGGCGGATTGCTCTACTGGCTGCTCTATCTGAAGCTCTTCCATTACTTTCCGCCATTCCGTATTTTTCGCTACCTGACTTTTCGCACCGCCTTCGCCAGCCTGACCGCTCTTTTCACCGGCCTGATCGTGGGGCCGATCGTGATTCAGCGCCTGCGCGATTTTCAGATTGGGCAGTACATCCGCGAAGAAGGTCCGCAGGCTCATCAGAAAAAAGCGGGCACGCCGACCATGGGCGGCTTGCTGATCGCGATCGCCATCCTGGTGCCGACCTTGCTCTGGGCCGACCTGAGCAATCCGTTCGTCTGGATCGCTGTGTTTGCCACGCTGGCCTTCGCGGCGATCGGGTTTGCCGACGATTACCTTAAAGTCATTCATCGCCGCAATCTTGGGCTCACCGCGCGCGCCAAGCTGGGCTATCAAACTGTGGCGAGCATCCTGATTGCGGTCGCGCTGATCGTTTTGCAACACCGTGGAGAATACTCCACCATGCTGCTGGTTCCATTCTTCAAGCAGTTCCACCCGAACCTGGTCATCCAAAGATGGGCGGTTCATCCCCACCTCTGGCCGTTGGCTTTTCTGCCGTTTGTGGTCTTCGTTGTACTGGTGATTGTCTTTTCGAGCAACGCCGTGAATCTTACCGACGGCCTCGACGGGCTCGCCATTGGCTGTACGGTGATCGCCGCCGGAGCGCTCGCGGTTCTCACCTACCTGAGCGGCCACGCTACGTTTGCCACCTACCTCGAACTGCAGCGCATGCCGCAGATTGGCGAGCTCACCATCTTTTGCGGAGCCATGGTCGGCTCCTCCATTGGATTTCTCTGGTACAACGCCCATCCGGCGGAAGTGTTTATGGGCGACGTTGGCTCACTGGCGCTGGGCGGCGCGATCGGCACGGTAGCCGTTATGATCAAACAGGAACTGTTGCTGCCGTTCATTGGAGGGATCTTCGTGATCGAAGGGCTCTCGGTGATCCTGCAGGTGGGTTCCTACAAGCTGCGGAAGAAACGCATTTTCAAGATGGCGCCGATCCACCATCACTTCGAACTACTGGGCTGGTCGGAGTCGAAGGTGATTGTGCGCTTCTGGATCGCGTCGCTGGTATTCGCGCTGTTTGCGCTGACGACGCTAAAATTGAGGTAGAGAATCTACCACGGAGGCACGGAGGAGAGAAGTGCTTCTCGTATTACTGGGTTGCTTCATACTGGTCGGGCTAGCAGCCGGCCGCATCACGTCCTACATGAAGTCGCACCTTAATGATCAGCTTTCTCAGGATCGACAGCTGCCGCGATGGCCCATGAGTTATCGAAGGGTGAACAGGATGTATGAAGAGCGAAACCCCGACAGCATTCTGCCTCGGCTGAGCCGAGTTTGCGGCTATCTAATGATCGTGTTGTTCGTCGTAATTGTCTTAACAGGCCTTGTCGTGGCCACGTATGGGGACGTGGATGCCACACGGATGCACGGCTGAGATTGTTCTCCGTGCCTCCGTGGTGAAATGATTTTATGGACCTCAATAACAAACGCGTCCTGGTCGTCGGTCTCGGCAAATCCGGCGTGGCCTCCGCTCTTTTTCTCAAGGCGCGCGGCGCCCGCGTTACGGTGTCGGATTCCAAGCCGGAAGCCGAGCTGCGCAATGAAATTCTGCTCCTGTTAGAGCATGGGATCACGGTCGAAACCGGCGGCCACGGCGACCGCACCTTTCGCGGACAGGACTTGATCGTCGTGAGCCCGGGCATGCCGGTCGATGCGCCGCAACTGGTGCAGGCGCGCAACCTGGGAGAGCCGGTGATCGGCGAAATCGAACTTGCGGCGCAGTTTCTGACCGGTCCGATGGTTGCCATTACCGGGGCCAACGGCAAAACCACGACCACTTCGCTGGCCGGCGAGATTATTGCCGCCGGAAAGTTCCCTACTCTGGTGGGCGGCAATATCGGCACGCCAGCCATCAGTTTTGTGGATCAGGCCGGGCCCGCGACTTGGATCGTGCTCGAAGTGTCGAGCTTTCAGCTGGAAACCATCGTCGAGTTTCGTCCGCGGATCGCGGTGATTCTCAACATCACGCCCGACCATCTCGATCGCCACAAGACATTTGCGAATTACGTCAACGCCAAAGCGCGCGTCTTCGAGAACCAGCGGCAGGATGACTTCACCGTCCTGAACGCCGATGATCCTACGACCGCTGGATTGTCGGACCGCACCCGCGCGCAGTTGTTCTGGTTCAGTCGAAAAAAGGAAATTGAAAAAGGAGCTTTTGCTCGCGGAGCGCATCTCTACTTCCGCGACGGCCACAGCGAACGCGAGATCATGCCGCTGGCGGAAATGCCGCTGAAGGGCGCGCACAACCTGGAGAACGTGCTCGCGGGAGTGTCGATCGGCATGCTCGCCGGGCTGTCAGCCCGAACAAGTCCGCCACGCCGTTCGGAATTTCAAAGCCGTCGAACACCGGCTGGAATTCGTCGCCAAAGTTGCAGGCGTGGATTACTACAACGACTCCAAGGCCACGAACGTGGACGCTACCATCAAGGCACTGGAATCTTTCCGGGCAAACATTCACCTGATCCTCGGGGGCAAGGATAAGGGCAGCGACTACACAGTGCTCAACGACTTGCTGCGGCAGCGCGTCAAGCGCGTCTACACGATAGGGGCCGCAGCCGCCAAGATCGAATCGCAGATTCAGGGCGCTGCCGAAGTCGATCATGCCGAAACTCTGGAAAACGCCGTTCGCCGCGCCAGCGAGTCGGCTGTGCCGGGCGACGTTATTCTGCTGGCTCCGGCCTGCGCCAGCTTCGATCAGTTTCAGAGCTACGAACATCGCGGCAGATTGTTCAAAGAGATCGTGCATTCGTTGGCGATGGCTCGATCGACGTAGCGCGTGTGGAGAGACGGGCGTCTCGCCCGTCCGGCAGTATCGCGGCCGGGCGAGGACGCCCGGTTCTCCGCTAACAGCCTGCGCTGGAACCAACTCAGTTATCTTTGGCTCGAAATCCACAGCCGAAACTCCTCCGTGTCGCCGTGACTCCGTGGTGAAATGATTCTGTATGGCCAAGCGGGTTAGCGTCGATCGCTGGATGTTCACCGTGACCACGATCCTGGTTTTTGTCGGACTGGTCATGATCTTCAGCGCCTCCGCCGTGATGGCCAAGGAACGCTTTGGCTCGGCCTACGAATTCCTGCTGAAGCAACTGGTATGGGCGGTCGCGGGGCTCGTGGCGATGGTGTTGGCGATGAAGGTGGACTACAAGCGCCTGCAGCATCCGGCGCTGGTTTTCTCGTTTCTGGGCTTAACCACGCTTCTGCTTATCTCCGTTTTTTTCCTGGATCGCGCGCACGGCACGCATCGCTGGTTTCACGTGGGTCCAGTTTCGGTGCAGCCTTCGGAACTGGCGAAACCCGCGCTCATCCTGTTTCTCGCCTGGTTTCTTGAAAACAAAACCAAGGCCATGGTCATGGACGACTGGCGCAATACGCTGATCCCCGCCGTGACGCCTACTGTGGTCTTTCTCGGGCTAATTGTTTTTCAGCCCGACCTCGGCACCGCCATCGCCTGCGCAGGCATTACGGCTTGCGTTCTGTTCATCGCCGGGATTCGCCTGCGCTACTTTGGATACGCCTTCGTGGCTGCGCTCGTGCCGCTCTATTTCCTGATCTTTCACGTGGCGTACCGGAAAGACCGCATCCTGGCTTTCTTGAATCCGTACGCCGACCCGAAGGGATTTGGCTTCCACATTATTCAGTCGCTCATTGCCGTCGCGACCGGAGGCGTCACCGGACTTGGCCTGATGGAAGGGAAGCAGAAATTGTTTTATCTTCCGGAGCCGCATACCGATTTCATATTCGCCGTCACTGCCGAAGAGTTGGGTCTGGTCGGAGCGCTTGCCGTCATTATTCTGTTTGCGATTTTCCTCTGGCGCGGAACGCGAGCGGCTTTGCGCACTCAGGATAACTTTGGACGCTTCCTGGCTGTTGGAATCACCAGCATGATCGTGCTCCAGGCTTTCATCAACATCAGCGTCGTGCTCGGCCTGATGCCTACCAAAGGGATTCCGCTGCCGTTTGTTTCTTACGGCGGATCGTCGCTGTTTGTGACCCTGATGTGCGTTGGCGTGCTGCTCAATATCACCAAGCAGGCGGAGTAGGCGGCACCTTGCGAAAGGCGGGAGGAATGGCGGACAACAAAACCAAGCCCAGCAAATCAAGTGTGGCAGCGTTTATTGACGGCCTCACGGACCCGACCATGCGCGCAGACGCCAAGGCGCTCGTCCGGTTGATGCAAAGCGCGGTAGGCGAAAAGCCGCAGATGTGGGGGCCATCCATCATCGGCTTCGGCAGCTACCATTACAGGTACGACAGCGGGCGTGAGGGCGATATGCCGCTTATCGCTTTTTCGCCGCGTAAATCCGGCCGACTGGCTGTGAATAGCATGACCGGTCCACCGAGTTCTGTAGGGCGCTGCGCCAAAGCTCGGCAAGCACCCGAACGGCAACGTTATCACACTCAACCTGAACCTGGTGACGAGCACTCCGAACGAACTGTACATCTTCGGCTCCATTACGGTGTCGGCGGTTCAGTTCTCGTCGCCGATTGGAAACGGGCCGCCTTTACACCGAGACACCCGCGGTACGATCTTGACCGGGAGATACCACAACCTGTTGGCGAAGCCCTGGTCGTCGAATCCGTCGCTGACACCATGCGAGACGGTCACGGACAATGTCGCGCGTTGCCCGTACTTGAAGTCGCGCGACTTTGGAGGAATCATGGGCTGCCCCGTCCACGAGATGTATGCGACGAACGCAAGCTACTGAGGCGATTCCCTCTAATTGACGTAACATCGCCATTACACTAACGACGCGCTCACAAGCTGCGGGAAGACTCATCGCGAGCGCAAGAAGCACATCTTGGGTGCTGAAGCGCGGACACATTTGCAACGGTTTAGCGGCGCGACCAGAGAGGCTGCGGAAAAACTCGTTCCCGAGCAGGACCCGTGCCCTCAGCGGCTAAAGCGGCATTCAAAACAATGCAGTTATCGCAGCGCTGAAGAGTGTGCGTGAGAACTTCAGTCGTCCCTCCGGGACTCGCTTATATCTCCCACTTTTTCTGGCGCTGAAGCGCCGGGCTATTGGCAGATGCCCCTCCGGGGTCGCATTCTTCTGTGCTTGGTTCCACCAGACTGTCGAAAACGAGTGCTCACGCACAGACTGAAGCGCTGCGCCACCCAAGAGCAAGTACAACACCTAGTTTTTCCGCAAGCTGTAGAGTCGTGCCCTTCCCAATCCGGTCGAATCAGAGTCTTTCCGCAGCTGAGGACGGGGCAAGCCCCATCTCTACCGTTGTTTCTCTAATGCCAGCAACCGCTCTTTGCGCTCGATGCCCCAGCGGTAGCCGCCTGGTTCGCCGTCTTGGCGCACTACGCGGTGGCAGGGAATTGCGACCGCTACGGGGTTGGTGGCGCAGGCTCGGGCTACGGCTCTGGTGGCTTTTGGCATTCCGATCTTCTTGGCTACGGCGCTGTAGGAGCGGGTTTCTCCTCGGGGAATTCTTTGCAGAGCTTCCCAGACTCGGCGCTGAAAGGCAGTGGCCCTTATGTCTAGCGGGAGCGAGGGATTGGTCGCTTGTCCTTGAATGAGGCGCGAGAGACTCTCTCGCCATTGCGCCATGGCTTCATCGTCGCGGCGGCGGGTGGCGAAGGGGAACTCGCGCATCAGGCCTTGCTGGAGTTGTCCATCGTCGTCGGCGAACTGAATGGCGCAGATGCCCTTGTCGGTGGCGGCGATCAACATGCGTCCTAGAGGCGAACTGGCTATGGTGTAGCGGACTACAGCGGCTACGGCGCCGCGGCGGTACTTCTCCGGGGTCATGCCTAGCTGGGTGGCGGTGCGCTCGTAGAGACGGCTGCTAGAGCCGTATCCGGCGGCGTAGAGCGCGGTGGTCACGGAGTGTCCGGCCTGTAAATTCTGTTTCACCTGGCGCAGGCGGCAGGCGTCGATGTAGGCCTTGGGCGAGACTCCCAGCACCGACTTGAAAGTCCGCTGCAAGTGGAAGGGACTGCGGCGAAATTCTCTGGCCAGCAGGCTGAGCGTCAGGCGGTCTTCAATGTGCTGCTCGATGTAGCGGCACATCGCCCGAACCAGCGCGGATTGCGGATTTCCGTCCACCGCTTTGGGACGGCAGCGCAGGCAGGCGCGATATCCGGCTTGTTCGGCTTGGAGGGCGTGATCGAAGAAGCTGACGTTCTCGCGGCGCGCGTGTTTTGCCGGACACGAAGGACGGCAGAAGATGCCCGTGCTCGACACGCCGAAAACGAAGGTGCCGTCGCGTGCACCGTCGCGATCGACGACGGCTTGCCAGCGGTGGGCGTCGATCTGGGCGTTGATCCGGTCGGCGATCGGTTCAGCGGTTCGGGTTGGAGTTGTCTTCATTGCTTCCGGTGAGAGTATCGCATTGGTGGCCATGGATGTAACATAGGGCAGTCGCGCCGCGTGGACTATCCGAATGTTGCGGTCAAACGATAATTTGAGAGGACCTTCCATGAACTGCAATCTGAACTGCAAGCGCAAGATGATGGGGCTGGTGGCGCTGGTGGCGCTCGCGTTGACTGCGGCCAGCGCGCAAGTGCTTACCGCCGATCAAGTGAAAAAAGCTGCTCCGACGTCGTTTTTCTTTGCCGGGCAGAATGCGACCGCGCAGTTGCGGAATACGGCCGGGCTGAAGAACTCGGCCGGCAAGCTGGTGCTGGCGGGGTTGGTGGATACATCGGGATATGCCACCTCCATGGCGGAGAAATACCAGGGTTTCCTGATCACCGAAATCAAGCTCAGCTTTGACGGAGCCACGCTCGATCCGGGAGCCTATGGATTCGGCTTCAAGGACGGCAAGTTCACCGTGATGAACGTGGCGGGAACGGACGTGCTCTCGATCGCCAGCCAGAACGACGATCAACTCCAACACCCCGTTCCCCTGAAAATTGAAAAAGACGGCGCGCGCTACCGGCTGTACGCCGGGCGGAAGTATGTAGTGGTGAAAGCGGATTAGCCACGAAGAAAGGCGCTCTTGGCTTTTAGCTTTTGGCTCTTAGCTAAAGGCCAAAAGCTGAAGGCTAAAGGCTAAGAGCAGACGCGGGTTTCCGGGCGATGGTTCCAGGCGACCTTACCGTGGTAACGCAGGGTTCGTTACTCATTAAGTGCAGATGCTTGCACCAGCCGGTGCGGTCCGATCCCGTCTCTTCCCATTAACTCCTTTTGCAACAAACACTTAGACCATCCATCCCATGTGGTTTCACAGGTGCACTCTTCCTCCATGAAGCCCGGAGCGTATGGGGCGATCTTGGGGGCATTTTGACCGTCGTTTACAGCGCAGAGTGCGTAACTCCTCGAACAGATCCTCGAACCACGTCGCGATCGGCAACCATGCTGCCCCTGCTGGTGATTTTGTTTATCGTCTCCTATGGCTTACTGACCATGCTGGTTTTCGAGCAGGGCCGGACTATCGAATCGCAGCGCAGTTTAATTCGCGAGATGTTGAAGGACAGCACCCAACTGGCTTCGCTGAAAGGCAAGCTGGCTCGTGACGACAGCAAGCGCCTGCAGAGCGGGCCGCCAGCGCAGGCGGAGCGCAAAGACGCGGATTCCGGCAGGCCGGCGGCAGGCAACCCTGCGGCAGGCAATCCTGCGGCCGGAGCAAAAGGATCGGACGCACGAGGATTGGACAAGGAAACGAAACGACCCAGTAAATCGGCCCGCTCCACGAAGGAAGCTCCCGGGAAGCCGGCCGCGGATCTGACGGATGTGCGGCGCTCCACTGGAGTGATCTAACGGGTGTACCGGCGTGCGTGGTACGGATCGAAAAGCGATCCTGTTTTCAAGAAGAAAAACGGTTCTGTGAAAACGCGGCCCTTCTGTGGGGGCCGTGATGGAAGCGAGACCCAATCATGAAGACCCTGGCCCTAGCCCTAGTCTTGTCACTTCCCGTCCCCAAGTTGGCACCGCCGGCTCAGCTCTCTCCCACCCCCAGCCAGCAGCCGGTAAAGAAAAAGGGAGGGCAATGGTACTTCGCCGCAACCGGACACGCCGTCTATTGCTACGGGCCGGTTATGACCATGCCTCTGCCGCGCGGAGGGCTGTCGAAGGTTGCAACGTTTTGCCGTGGCGATCAGACCATGGTGCCGCTGAAGGATTAGAGCTGCCTCGTACGGTGTAGAGTGTTCGTCCTCAGCGGCTGAAGCCGGAGCCCGTTCTAATCCCTAGCGGCACGGCTGAAAGCCGTGCCCTACCCGTCTTTGCCTTCCGCATTCAGCAATTCGAGAATTGCTCTAGACAGGCCATTTGCGTGTGCCGGCGGGCTCAGCCACAGAGTTCGATAGCCCATGGACTGTTTACCTTCTGGAACTCAGTTCCTAAGAACACCGGCTGTCACTCCTCGCGCTTCCCCTATAATCGGTAGTCAGAATACGTTTTTGGCGAGGGCCCGTAGCTCAAGCGGATAGAGCATCGGATTTCTAATCCGAGGGTTGCAGGTTCGATTCCTGCCGGGCCTACCAGTTTCGGGCGTTTTCATCCTTACGCCTTCGGCGCGGGCTTTTTCGGCCTCATCCTCTCCCACTCCTTCTCCGTCAGTTCCCGTCCGAGCGCCGCGAACTCGCTTGCCCCTTGCAGCCATTCGCCGCCATCCATGGTCACGACTTCTCCGTTGACATAGCCTGCGCCGTCGCTAACCAGAAATGCGGCCAGGTTGGCAAACTCCTGCGTCGTGCCAAAGCGTCCGAGAGGATTTCGTTTCTTCGCCGCCACCTCCAGTTCCGGACGCGGCAGCAGGCGCGAGAACGCACCCTCGGTCGGAATCGGCCCCGGCGCGATGGCGTTCATACGAATTCCGCGATCGCCCCACTCGACGGCCAGGCTGCGGGTCAGCGCCTGCATGCCTGCTTTCGCCACCGCCGATGGCACCACATAGGCCGAGCCCGTGGTCGTGTAGGTCGTGGATACGTTCAGCACCACGCCTCCGCGGCCCGCCGCCAGCCAGCGGCGCCCGCAGGCCATGGTCGTGTGCAGCGTGCCCATCAGGACGATGCCAATCACCGATTGAAATGCTCCCAGGGAAAGTTCTTCGGTGCGCGCCAGGAAATTTCCAGCGGCGTTGTTCATGAGCACATCGAGCGGACCTTCGGCCCAGATGGCTGCAATCATCTCCTCGACCGCGGCGGCGTCGCGCACGTCGCAGGGACGGGAGTGGATCTTGCCACCTGTGCGCTGACGCAGCTCATGCTCGGTTGCAGTGAGGACTTCCTGGCGGCGCCCGCAGATGTAAAGTTCCGCGCCCAGTTCCAGAAACCGTTGTGCTGCGGCTTTGCCCAGACCGGTGCCGCCGCCGGTGATCAGGATGCGCTTTCGCTGTAGTAGATCTTTCTGGAACATGACGAATCTCCTTCATTGAAATGAACCGACGATTGTAAATGGACAAGTCTGCTGGTGGAGCGACGGGCGTCCCCGCCCGTCCCGCCGCCGGGCGAGGACGCCCGACTCTCCACCCTCAAGCTTGGATCTGGACAGGTGCCGGTTCGAGTGCCGCCACCGCCCAGCGCGCGTGTTTCGCTACTACCGGGTCCGAATCCTGGCAGAGCCTCTTTAGCGTCGGGAGAAATTTCTTGTCGCCGCTGTTCCCCATGGCGATCACCGCATTCCTCCGCAGGCCCGAAAGCTTGGCGCGCCGGACTGGAGATCCTCGAAAGATCGTCCGGAACTCCTCCGGCTGCATTTCGGCCAGCCAGCCGAGCGCCGGATTGACCAGGCCTTCGCGCGGCTCGAACTCCGCGGCGGAAGTCACCGGCGCTTTGCGGTTCCACGGGCAAACGTCCTGACAGATGTCGCATCCGAAGACGTTGCGTCCCATGCCCGAGCGCAGGTGGACCGGAATCTCGCCCCGCTTTTCGATGGTCAGATACGAAATGCATAGCCGCGCATCCAATTCGCCGGGCGCAATGATCGCCTGGGTTGGGCAGGCTGTTATACACCGCGTGCAAGTTCCGCAACGATCCGGCGCGGGAAATTCGGCTGTTCGCTGATTGTCCGTGAGATCGAGCGAGGTTAGGATCACTCCTAAGAACAGCCACGATCCCAGCCTCTGGTTGATGAGGCAGGTGTTCTTGCCGATCCAACCAATGCCCGCGTACTTGGCGTACACGCGCTCGATGAGCGGACCGGTATCGACGTAAGAACGCAAGTACCCAGTACCCGGTACCCAGTGCCCAGTTGCTTCAAGCAGTCGGCGCAATTCATCTTCTACTTGCTTCAGACGGCGTAGGACGGCTTCGTGGTAATCCTCGCGGCTCCAGGCATAGCGGGAAATCCAGCCTCGGCTTGCATCTTCTTTCTTCTGCACCTGGATCGAGTAGGGATACGCGGTGTTGTAGTTGATGGCGCACACGACCACGCTGCGCGCCCAGGGAGCGACTCGGTCGAGCGACGCGCGCTTGAGTTCTCCCGTCTCATCGCGTGCTTCCATGTACTTCATTTCGCCGTGTTTCCCATCTGCGATCCAAGCGGGAAGGACCTTCAACTCGCCGAAGGCGCGGACCGGCGCAATACCGCAGAGATCGAATCCGGCGTCGCGCGCGCACTGCTTGATGCGGGTTGGAAGGTCGGAGAACAAGTGGGTAATGGCTCGCGGCGAATTCGGTCGCGGGAAGCCTCACATCCTCCAAGAGGCTACCATCTGCGGGGTTGGGAACGAAACGGCCCGAGTTCAGCGGCTAATCGGGTCATCGGGCGATCGTAAGTCAAAGGCCTTTGAGCTTAGATCGCCGATGGATCGATCACGCCATTCTGTAGCTTCGGGTACTCTGCAGGGGCTTCGTTGGTCTGGATTCAAAGAAGAGATTCGACGCCGCGCCGACCAGCAAATATAGTTATTGGTCGAGGTTGGGTCATGCCCAGCGGGCAGTGGAAAACAAATATCGACGATTTGGTGAACAACGAGGACGGGACGGGCCTGGTTCAACTTGCAAGGCGAGAACCTGCGAGGACTCTTCGTTATCTCACCAGCCGCCTCTGTTCTGCCGATGCGCCGTTGAAATGGAAGGCGGTCCGGGCCCTGGCTGCCGTTGCCGGGGACCGCGAGGGGATGAGCGAGGATCGCATTCGTGGGCTGCTGCGGCGCTTCCTGTGGTTGCTCAGCGACGAATCGGGTAATGTGCCCTTCGGCGTCCCCGAAGCTTTCGGCGAAGTGCTGGTGGCCCGGCCCGAATTCCAGGCAGAATTCCTACCGTTGCTTTGCTCGCTGGCCTATGACCCTGAGTGCGTTCAAACCGGACCCATCGAACAGGGTGTTTTCTGGGCTTTGGGTCGAATCGGACAACCCGCCGCGGCCTGTTCGCCGGAAGCCGTCGAGGCGGTTGACCGCGCCGCTCACCAGCATCCGGAACCCCAAACCCGAAGCATCGCCAACTGGGCGCGGAGCCGCTTTTGACACTGGGATTTTCCCGCGCAAGGTGGCTGGCAGCAAAGGGGTCATGCGGAGCGTAACCGTTCTACGTCTCGTAGCGCCCCATGCAATTGGGAGATACGAAGCTTCGTGGCTTTCCAATCGCAGAATGACGGTTGAGAAATCGCCGGTGCACTCATTGACCGGGTTGTGAGTGCCATCGCTGATTACGTCAACGAGCGGGCCAAACTCTCGGTCAGTCTTCAGTCGGAATAGACCAGCGACGAGAAAGACGATCCCGAAACAATCGTCAGCCAAATAACTTACGCGGGCCACGATGACCGGTAAGCGTAACCCCTTGCCTGCATGCTTTCGTGGATGGTTATTGTCGGTCATTTACGGCTGCAGGCGACTGATCCAGCGCAACTTAGGTGGTCACTCGCAGATCGGTCACACTTCCTTTGACGGCACGCAGTCTCTGCGCTATATTAGGCGACACTTTTTCGGAGTTGGGGCGAATTCCGATCAAAACCTTCAAGGAGGATGAGATGAAAAAGGCAATCGCAGCGGCAGTGTTTTGTTTGGCGGCCTCTCTGGCTTATACGGCCCCGGGAAACGTGCAGCCCCTGAACGTGAAGACGGGCCTTTGGCAAATGACCGAGACGGTCACATGGACCGGGCTTCCACCGCAATTGGCGTCCATGATGACTAATGGGCAGACCATAAAGTACAAATCGTGTGTGAAGACCAAGGACTTGAATACCAATCCGTGGGTAAACGGATCTGGAGAAAAGTGTGTTTGGACCGTTCTGAACTCTACCGGCACCGATATGGAGGTACGGGGAACGTCGTGCGATCTGGGTAAAAATTATGGCATGACGGCGGAGGTTCACGGAAAAATCCACGTCCTGGATTCGGAAAACGGCACAGGATCGTTCGCAGTTACTTTGACCGGCAACGGCCAAACGATGAATGGCCATTCGTCATACACGGGCAGGTGGATCGGCGCGAGCTGCCCCGCCAACATGAATTAAGAGCGCGCGCAGGCGAGACGATGGCGGATTTCGCTGTGCTTTAGCAGTGTGTCCGAGTCTGCGGTATCGTCCAGGCTCGGCTTCTTGAAGGATTGAGATGAGCGGAGTCTTGGCCGGTTGTTTTTGCTTGCTCCTATAGGCATGATTCTCGGCATTGTCGCGGGCGTGCGTGGGGCTCCTAAGTGGCTGATATGCATCGTGGAGCTAGTGTTGGTGCCGTGCTGATCGTTGGTGTTATGGCTGGTGCTGCAGTTTGAACCTTTCAACCAAGGTGATTGTCGAAACATCGCCATTGCGCTGGTTGACGACTGAGTCGTGAGCGTAATTGAGGTCACGACCGTCTATCTTCAGTTTATGTTCGGTTCATTAGTTTATGTTCGGTTCATTGTGAAAGGGCGCTCAGCTCTTTCGCGCGCGGCCGGCGGCCGCTTTCTTGATGACGGGAGTGAAGTGCTCGACCCGGTTCCGGCCCTTGTCCTTGGCGGCGTAAAGGCCGGCGTCGGCCTGATTCAACAGCGCTTCCAGTTCGTCTTTTCCACCACGATTAGAAACGGCGACTCCCATACTCATGGTGATGAGCCTCTCTACGCCAGAACAAACCACGGGTGTGCCGGCAACCATCGCGCGCAGCTCATTGGCGCGCAGCAAAGCGCCCGGCAAATCACAGTTGGGCAGAACCACCAGGAATTCTTCTCCGCCATATCGGCCAACCCCGTCGTAGACGCGGACTTGCGCACACAGGCGGCGGCCGATTTCCCGCAGCGCCTCATCGCCAAAAAGATGGCCGCAGCTGTCGTTCACGTTCTTGAAATGGTCGACGTCGCCAAGGATCACTCCCACCGGATTGTGCTCACGGCGCGCCCGCTCCAATTCCCGCTGGAGCATGCCAATGATCTCTCCGCGATGCAGCAATCCCGTGAGCGAATCGTGGGTGGCGGCGTGGCGCATGGACTCGCGCGCGGAAACCAGTTCCTCCTGCAGGTCGAGAATCCGCTTACCGACCAGCAGGCGCGCCTTCATTTCCAACTCATCAAACGGTTTGACTAGATAGTCGTCGGCCCCGGCCTCCATGGCGTGGAGCATGTTCTGGCGGCCCTCTTTGCTGGTCAGCAGGATGACGTAGACGTAAGCACCGGACGATCCAGCTTGCCGGATGCGCTTGCACAGCTCAATGCCATCCAGATCGGGCAGCACCCAATCGAGCAACACGAGCTTGGGGGCATCCGGTTGCTGCAGGATTCGCCACGCCCCAGAGCCGGTCTCAGCGAGGGTTACGCCAAAACCCCAGCTTCGTAAATGATCGCCGATCAGCTTGCGGTAGACAGCGGAATCGTCGACCACCAGGGCCTGCATGAATCTTGAACCTCCGACCTCCGCTGTGCCGAACAACGAACAGCCGTCCATTCAGACCTCCCTGGCAGGAAGTAACCCATGAAACCCGACTCCGACCATCATATGACCAAGAGGCTGATTGGGGGGCTGGCAAATGGCTGGCCCGTGTATCCGGAGATACGTCTTGAAGAATCGGCAAACCGGGGCCGAGGCTTTAGCAGGCAGGCGCCGGACTTGGAAGCCCACTTTAGGCGCCGAGACCCACCCCAGCGGCCCGGTCGACTCGAGCAACACCCACCACGGAGACACAGAGACGCGGAGGGAGGCTTTTTCATAGGCTCATGGTCGTGTCGCAACAATTGCTTCGCTAGGAACGAAATCAGGAACTCGCCTTTCTCCGTGACTCCGTGGTGAGGTTCTGGTTTGTGAACAGCCTGAGCGGGTTGACCCGAGCTTCGCCAGCGGCCTAACATAGCGGCCGATGGCACTGAGGCCCTCCGAATGATCGGCCAGACGGTCTCCCACTATCAAATTGTGGGAAAGCTCGGTGGCGGCGGCATGGGCGTGGTGTATGAGGCCGAAGACACGCGCCTGGCCCGTCACGTTGCCCTCAAGTTCATCCCGGCGGAGATGGTCCACGACCGCAAGTCGCTCGACCGCTTCGTGCGCGAAGCCCGCGCCGCTTCCCAACTGAACCATCCCGGCATCTGTACCATCCACGATATCGAGGACAACGGCGGACATCCTTTCATTGTTATGGAGAAACTGGAAGGGGTGAGCCTGAAGGAGCGCATACGGGAGAAGCCGATGGGGGTTGACGAAGTCCTCGACATTGGCATCCAGGTGGCCGATGCTTTGGCGGCTTCGCACGCCAAGGGGATCATTCATCGCGACATCAAGCCGGCCAATATCTTTGTGGGGCAAAACGGTCAGACCAAGATCCTGGATTTCGGATTGGCCAAGTCGGCGCACGAATCGGGAACGAGCGATGCCGCCATGGAAGACTCGTTGACCGCGATGGGCGTGATTCCGGGAACGGCGGTTTATATGTCTCCGGAGCAGGCGCGGGGCGAAGAACTGGATCAGCGGAGCGACTTATTCTCGCTCGGAGTCGTGCTTTACGAAATGGCGACCGGCAAGAAGCCTTTTGCCACCGGCAACGTGATCACCACGCTGGACGCGGTCCTGAACCAGAAACCCGTCTCTCCTCTTCATCTCAATCCCAAACTCCCCCCCGATCTCGAAGGCATCCTCGGCCGGGCCATGGAAAAAGACCGCGGACACCGCTACCCGAACGCGCTGGCGTTGAAGGGCGACCTGCAGTCGTTGAGGAGGGAAACGGACTCAAGCTTAAGCCGGACCGGGACGCGTCGGCCAGTCTTGCCGTATCGCCTGGCCACGACCACCTTTCAGACCACAAGCAAGTTTTCAACGTATCTTCTACTGGGAGTCAGTGGGCTGTTGCTCACGGTTTTGGTCGCGGTAGGAGCGTGGTGGTTCAAACAGCGTCAGGCGGGCGGGGGCGCGCCCAAGAACACCATTGCGGTGCTGCCGTTGCAGAACATGAATGGCGACATCAGCGTGGAGTTTCTCCGCTTCGCGCTGGCCGATGAAATCGCCAACACGCTTACCTATACTCGGACACTGGACGTTCGTCCATCTTCGATCACGCGAAAATTTTCCGGCAACGACGTCGATCCGCAGCGCGCTGGCCGCGAAGTGCATGTTGCCAACGTTATTACCGGACACTTCCTCAAGCAAGGCGACCGCGTTTTGATTACGCTGGAGGCGATTCAGGTGGATGGGAACCGGCTGGTGTGGCAGTCGAACGTGACCGCGCCGGCCCAGGACCTGATCGCTTTGCAAGCGCAGATGGCTGCCCAGATACGCCAGGGATTGTTGCCGGCGCTGGGCGCGGCCGGCGATTTTCTCGATACCGGCACACGTCCGAAGAACGCGGAGGCTTACGATCTCTACCTGCATAGCCTGGCGCTGCCTCATGATGCCGGGCCGAACAAGGACGCCATCGCGGTGCTGGAGCATGTGGTCGCCGTGGACGTAACTGAACGAGGTACGACA